>JBBRLM010000012.1:0-129483 GCA_038231335.1 Mycobacteriales bacterium | reverse complement strand
GCACATCCAGGCCGACACTCGTAGCATTCGCGCTCACTGGGGCCTCCACATCTGTGGCTCTACCGGCCAGGACCCACTCCTGACGGCAACCCACGTTCACATGTGAGAGGCCCCAGCCCGAACCTCCATACCGTCTAGGACTGCGCGGTCGGCCGCACCACGATGTCGCCCACGTCGACGGTGTCCGGCTGCTCGATCGCGTACGCGATGGCCCGGGCGATCGCGTCCGGCGGGATCGCGATGCGGTCCCGCATCTCGAGGGTCCGGGCCCTCGACTGCGGATCGGTCACCGATGCCCCGAAGTCCGTGTGGACGAAGCCCGGCGACACCGAGGTCACCCGCAGGGTGTCCCCCGCCTCCTGGCGCAGGCCCTCGGAGATCGCGCGCACGGCGTTCTTCGTGCCGGCGTAGACCGCCATCGTCGGCACGATGCGCAGCCCGGCCGTGGAGAGCGTGTTGACGACGTGCCCGGACCCCTGGCGCCGGAAGACCGGCAGGGCCGCGGCGATCCCGTACAGCACCCCCTTCACGTTCACGTCGATCATCTCCTCCCAGTCGTCGACACGCAGGTCGTCCATCGGGGAGATCAGGCCGACACCGGCGTTGTTGACGATGACGTCGAGCCGGCCGAACCTCCGGCCCGCGAGGTCCACGAGGTTCACGACGTCGGCCCGCCTCCGGACATCCGTGCGCGTCCAGGCCACCTCACCGCCCGCGGTGGCGATGCGGGCCGCCAGCGCCTCGAGACGCTCGGTGCCGCGCGCACCGAGAACGACCTTCGCCCCGCGTTCCGCCAGCAGGAGCGCGGTGGCCTCGCCGATCCCGCTGCTGGCTCCGGTGATGACGACGACCTTGCCTGCGATGCCCGACATGGACTGCCCTTCGGTGTTAGAGGTCTCTTACATTAATCACTGTAAGGTCCCTCTTACATTCGGGCAAGGCGGGAGGAGCGACGTGGCCGCACGCGGGAGCTACCACCACGGCGCCCTGCGGGCCGCGCTCGTCGACGCGGGCCTCGCCCTGGTCGCCGAGCACGGTGTCGACGCGCTGTCCGTGGCCGAGGCCGCCCGTCGCACCGGGGTGAGCCCCGCCGCCCCGTACCGACACTTCCCCACCCGCCAGGCCCTGCTGGTGGCCGTCGCCATCCGCGCCGCCGAGCTGCTCGCTGCCGAGTTGCGCGCTGCTCCCGCCGCCGGCGACCCGGCCGAGAACCTCGCCGCCACCGCCGACGTCTACGTGCGGTTCGTCGTACGGCACCGCGCCGGCCTGGACCTGATCTTCGCCGAGCAGTTGCAGTCCCTCGCCGACCCGGCCCTGGCAGCGGCGGGCCGGGCCGTGATGGATCTTCTCCTGCCCCTCGCGCTGGACGTGGTGGGCGGTGATCCCGCGGCTGCGCTCGCACTGCTCGAACAGCACGTCTCCGCGGCGCACGGCTACGCCACGCTGTACCTGAGCGGCTTCGGACGACGGCGCCCCACCGACGTGGACGAGGTCGCCGCCGGCGCCGTCGAGGTCAGCCGGACGCTCGCCGCAGCCGCCCGCTCGGGCGTGTGAGGTCCGTGTTTTGTACTCTCGACGCGGGGCCGTCGTGCTCGGGGGGAACACGCGGGGCCCATGGGGGATTCATGGACCAGGTCGTCAGCCGGATACGCATCGATCCGCGCGCCGCGGTACGCGTCACGTTCGATCCCTACTCGAGTGTGCTCGCCCTGGCCTGCGCCGGGGCCCGCGACCGTCAACGGGGGCTCGGCACCGCACCCGCGCGGATCGCCGGCCGGTTACCCGCACAGGGCCTGGCCGCGGTCGCGCGGATCGTCGCACCCGGCAGTTCGGTGGCGCCCGACTGCCTGAGCCCGCACGACCCGGCCCACGACACCGACGTGCGCGCGGAGATCGGGCGGCTGCGGGACCTGTCGACGGCCGACCTCCTCGACGACCTGCGCGAGACGTTCGACGACCGGCCACCGCCGCAGTGGGAGCAGATCGCGGCCGCACCGCAGCGCTGGGCGCACGACGTCGCCGACGTCCTCGACGCGCTGTGGTCCGTCGTCGAGCCGGTGTGGCGGCGCGAGGACGCGCTGCGCGGGCGCGAGGCCGAGCGTGTCGGGGCGGCCGCAGCACGGGAGGCGCTCGACATCGTGCTGGCGCAGGCCCATCCCCGCGGGCGCGCCGAGGACGGATGCCTGGTCTTCCCCGATCCCGAGGGCACCGAGCTGGACGCGTCGGGCCGCACCGTGGTGCTGGCGCCGGTGCTGAGCCGGCTGGACGTCTCGATCTCCAACCTCGACCGCCCCGACCTGATCTGGCTGGCCTACCCGGTGGCCGCCGGCGCCCCGCCCGACGACCCCACGGGGTTGGCCGCCCTGCTCACCCCGATGCGGGCGCACCTGCTGCAACGGCTCGACGGCGAGTGGCCGATGGGCCGCATCGCCGGGGCACTGGGCATGACCGCGAGCGCCGCCACCCACCACGTCGACGCGCTGGTGGCCGCGGGCCTGGTGGCGCGCCGTCGCGACGGCCGCCACCACCTGGTCGGCCGCACACCCCGCGGCGACGGCGTGCTCGACCTCTACGGGATGACCACCTAGCCGTCGGGGGCGGGCACCGTGATCGACGCCGGCACGGGGCGGCCGAACAGCAGCGCCGCCACGTCGCTCACGGCGTGCACGCCGCCGGCGAGCGAGCCGGCCGGGCCCACCTGGTACATGATCGCCAGCGTGTAGCGCTCGTCCGGCCCGGCGAAGCCGACGGTGTCGGTCACCCAGTGCTTGCCGTAGGAGTCGGACTCGAACGACCAGCCGTCCTTGTTGCCCGGCTGCTGCGCCGCGCCAGCCCCCCAGACGCCCCACTGCTGGTTGGGTGCCACACCCCGCATCGCGGCCACGAGGTAGTCCCGGTCGGGGCCCTTCAGCACGTGAGCCACCAGCGCCGCGAGGTCGTCGGTGGTGCACTTGACGAAGCCCCAGTACGTCGACGTCGTGAAGCCCGGGACGAAGTGCAGACCGGTCATCCCGAAGTCGCTGCGGAACCGCGCGAGCATGGCGTCGCCGCCGTAGGCCTTCCACAACCGGTCCGACGCCGCCTCGTCGGAGAAGTTCAGCATCGTGTCCATGTCGTGCCGGTCGGCCGCGGTGAGCGCGATGTCGCCGGTGCGGTTGCGCTGCAGCAGATCGGACGCGATGGCCAGCTTGATCGTGGACGCCGTCCAGCCCTCGTGGGTGGTGTCGCCGGTACGCCACACCGCCCCCGTCCGGCGGTCGGTGAACGCGACGGAGAGATAGCCGTGGGCGCCCACCGTCCGGCGGGCGTAGGACTCGACGGCGGCGAACCGCGCCTGCTGCTCGCAGTTCCAGGCGGTGGCGGGGCAGGCCGGTGGAGCGGACGTGGGCGCGGCGGAGGTCGGCGCGACGGCCGTGGTCGCCGGCACGGTGGTCATCGGGGTGGGAGCGGCGACCGGCGCGACGGCGGGCGCACCGCACCCGGCGAGCACGGTCCCGGCCAGCAGGACGGTGGCGGCATGTCGGCGCATCATCGTCGCGGACGGTACGCGCGTGGACCGTCCGGCCCACCGCTCAGGGCCCGCCACAGGACGTTTACGGAGCCGAAACGGCGCGGAGCGGATCACCGCCCATCGTCATGCGTTGACGTTCTGTGCATCACCGCACACACAGCGTGCACCCTTCGACGGTGCGGGGCGCGCGCCACCCACCGCTTCCCAGGACGAGGTCCATGACCAGCACCGTTTCCTGTCCCGACTGCGGCCGACCGGCCGAGGTGACGAGTCGGTTCACCCTCGGCGGCGCCGACGGGACCGAGTACCTGCGCATCCGCTGCCGGGGTGCGCTCGCGCTGCTCGTCCCGGCCGACGACATCCGGACACCGCCCCCCGACCCCGGCCCCACGCGCGCGGGACCGCTGGACCGTCTCCACGACTGAGAGAAAGATCTTCGCGACCGGTGTCGATTTCCGGGGAGTCCCGTTCGACGCATCGGTGAGGCCGCCACGAGGGCGGCTCGCGAAACAGGGGAGCCGATCATGCGCTACTTCTTCTACACCCTCGGTGACGAGTCCGTGCCCGTCGCGCCGCCCACGCCCGAGCTCATGGAGGAGATGGGCCGGTTCATCGAGGAGGCCGTCAAGAACGGCACGCTGGTGGCCACCGGCGGGATGGGCCCGACGGCGATGGGCGCGAAGGTCCGGCGCCACGGCGACGAGTACACCGTCACCGACGGGCCGTTCGCCGAGGCCAAGGAGCTGATCGGCGGCTGGGCGCTGATGGAGTTGCCCGACCACGCGGCCGCCGTCGACATCGCCAAGCGTTTCCTCGCCCTCGCCGGCGACGGGGAGTCCCGCTTCCGCCCGGTCTTCGGGCCGGAGGAGGGCGAACCGGGTTTCGATCTCTGATGCCGCCGGACGTCCCACCACCCGCCGGGTTGCCCCGGTGATCGGGTGGGTGGTGGGATCGCGGCGTGCTGGCCCGGGATGCTGTGGAGGACGTCGTCCGCGCGGAGTGGGCCCGGCTGGTGGCCGGCCTCGCCCGGTTCACCGGTGACGTCGGCCTGGCCGAGGAGCTCGCGCAGGACGCCGTGGTGGCCGCGCTCGAGCAGTGGCCCGAGTCGGGCGTGCCCCGCAACGCGGGCGCCTGGCTCACGACCGTGGCCAAGCGCCGTGCCGTGGACACGTTCCGACGCAACGAGAACCAGCAGCGCAAGTACGCCGAGCTCGGCCGTGACCTGGAGATCGACGGGGAGGGAACCGACATGGAACTCCCCGACGCCGACCACATCGACGACGACCTGCTCCGCCTCGTCTTCGTCTCCTGCCACCCGGTGCTGGCGGTCCAGGCCCGGGTCGCGCTGACCCTGCGGCTGCTCGGCGGGCTGACGACGGCCGAGATCGCGCGGGCCTACCTGACGTCCGAGGCGACAGTGGCCGCGCGCATCATCCGCGCCAAGAAGGCGCTCGCCGACGCGGGCGTGCCGTTCGAGGTGCCGCCCGCGGCCGAGCGCGGGGAGCGCCTCGGGTCGGTGCTCGAGGTCATCTATCTGATCTTCAACGAGGGCTACTCGGCCACCGCGGGCGACGACTGGCTGCGCCCCGCGCTGTGCGACGACGCCATCCGGCTCGGCCGGGTGCTGGCCGGCCTGACCCCGGACGAGCCCGAGGTGCACGGCCTGCTGGCGCTGATGGAGATCCAGGCGTCGCGGGCGGCCGCGCGCACCGACCCGTCCGGGGCGCCTGTCCTGTTGCTCGACCAGGACCGCACCCGCTGGGACCGACCGATGATCGACCGCGGCCTGGCCGCGCTCGCCCGCGCCGAGAAGCTCGGCGGGGCGGACGGCCGCTACGCGCTGCAGGCGGCGATCGCCGCCTGCCACGCCCGCGCCGCCCACCCCGAGGACACCGACTGGGACCGCATCGCCGCGATCTACGCGGTGCTCGCGGCGATGACCGGCTCCCCCGTCGTCGAGCTGAACCGCGCGGTGGCCGTGTCGATGGCGTCGGGGCCGCAGGCCGGGCTGGACCTGCTCGACACCCTCACCGACGCGCCGGCCCTGCGCGGCTACCACCTGTTCTCCAGCGTGCGCGGCGACCTGCTGGCCAAGCTCGGCCGCACCGACGAGGCCCGCGCCGAGTTCGAACGGGCAGCGGAGCTGACCCGCAACACCCGCGAGCGCGAGCTGTCCCTGCGACGGGCGCGCAGCTTGGGCTGATCGGGTGAGTCGAGCACGTTCACCGAGCGGCGCGGCCGGGACGCGGGCACCCTTTCGCCGCAGCCATCACCCACCGTGGAGGACCAGATGCCCGCACTGCTGCTGGCCGATTTCCGGCAGGTCTACGACCCCCTCGGCGGCTCTCTGGGCCTGTCGTCGATCGTCGCGGTCCTGCCCCTTGTGGTCCTGTTCGTCCTGATCGGCGTCGTCCGGATGCGGGCGTGGCTCGCGTCCGTGATCGGGCTGGTCGTCGCGCTGGTGGTGGCGATCGCGTTCTACTCGATGCCCGTCGGCGACGCACTCAACAGCGGTCTGCTCGGGGCCGCGTTCGGGTTCTTCCCGATCATGTGGATCGTCATCAACGCGATCTGGGTCTACAACCTCACCGTCGAGACCGGCCACTTCGACGTCCTGCGCCGCTCGTTCGCCTCCGTCAGCGACGATCAGCGGATCCAGGCGATCATCATCGCGTTCTGTTTCGGCGCGCTGATGGAGGCGCTCGCAGGGTTCGGCACTCCGGTGGCGATCAGCTCGGTCATGCTGATCGCGCTCGGCTTCCGTCCGCTCAAGGCGGCCACGGTGGCGCTGGTGGCGAACACCGCACCGGTCGCGTTCGGCGCGCTCGCCGTGCCCATCACGACGCTGGCCACCGTGACGAAGCTGCCGGTCGAGGACCTCGGCGCGATGGTGGGGCGGCAGACCCCGATCCTGTCGGTGTTCGTCCCGCTCGCGCTGGTGTTCATCATCGACGGCAAGCGGGGGCTGAAGCAGGTGTGGCCACCCGCCCTGCTGTGCGGCGTGGTGTTCGGGGTCTTCCAGTACCTGTCGTCGAACTTCTGGTCCATCCCGCTCGCCGACATCATCGCGTCGCTCGCGGCGGCCGCGGCCGTGCTCCTGTTCACCCGCGTCTGGCACCCGGCGGAGCACTACGAGGAGGCCGAAGGGGACGGCGACGCGGGCACCGTCCGCACCCGCCCCGTGGCGGACACCCGCACCGAGGTGCTCCGCGCCTACGCTCCGTACCTGATCATCATCGTGGTGTTCGTGCTGGCCACGCGCATCCCCGCGATCACCGGAGTGGCCCCGACCAAGCCGGGCCCGAACGGCACCGGCCTGGAGGCAGCCACCTGGATCTACAACTGGCCCGGGCTGCACATCGTCAGCGACACCGGAAAGGCGGTCGCCACGACGTTCAAGCTCAACATCCTGTCCGCGGCCGGCACCCTGCTGCTGATCTCCGGGCTGCTCACGCTGCCGGTGCTCAAGGTCGGCGTCGGCGCCGCACTGCGCACCTACGGCCGCAGCCTGGCGCAGCTGAAGTTCGCGATCCTGACCGTGATGGCGGTGCTCGCCCTCGGGTTCGTCATGAACGAGTCGGGCCAGACCACGACGCTGGGCCTGTGGCTGGCGGGGGCCGGTGGGGTCTTCGCCCTGCTCTCACCGATCCTCGGCTGGCTGGGCGTGGCCGTCACCGGGTCCGACACGTCGTCGAACTCGCTGTTCGGAGCCCTGCAGATCAGCGCCGCGCAGTCGGTGCACCTGCCGCCCGTGCTGCTGGCCGCCGCGAACTCCTCCGGGGGCGTGCTCGGCAAGATGATCTCCCCCCAGAACCTTGCGATCGCGGCCGGTGCGGTCGGGCTCGAGGGCAAGGAGGGCGAGATCTTCCGCCGGGTGTTGGTGTGGAGCCTGGTGTTCCTGCTCTTCATGTGCGTGCTGGTGTACCTGCAGTCGACGCCGGTGCTGAGCTGGATGGTCGTCTGACCGTCACCCGATACGGCGAACGCCGTATCGGCACTAGTCCTGTTGCCGACATGTGGTGTGGCCGCACTCGTGCTGGGGATTCTCGCGATCCTGCTGGCGTTCATCCCGATTCCGGGATTCGTGGCCTACCCGCTGGCGATCGTCGGCACCATCCTCGGACTGGTGGGGCTCGGCCGGGTGCGGAAGGGCCGGGCCAGCCGTGGCATCACGTTGGCCGGGCTCATCGCTTCCTTCGTCGGCCTGGTGCTGGTCATCGTGTCCACCGTGATCTACGTCAGCGCGATCGGCGCCGGGGTGGCGAGCGTGGACAAGTCCGTCAACGGCCTCCACCACGTGACCTACAAGGTCACCACCACCAAGGGTGGCACGATCATCGTCAGCTACTCGCAGGGCACCGCAGGATCCGGATCAGGCAGCGCGGTGAGCGTCCCCTCCCCGTGGAGTGTCGACACGACCGTGACCGGCAGCGGCGCGGTTCTCACGGCGAGCAGCAGCGTCGACGTCCAGAACCCGAACGCCACCAACGGTCTGACCTGCGAGATCATCGACAAGGACACTGGCAAGAGCGTGGTGAAGAACAGCGTGCCGCCGTCCCAGGGATCGTCGGTCAGCTGCAGCACGTTCGGGCTCGGCGGCTGATTCCCACCGACCGTGGTCAGAGTTCGGCCGGGCCCTCCTGGGGGACCATGCCGAGCTGGGCCGCCACCTCACCCATCACGTCCTGCACCGTCACGGTGTCGGCCAGCGGCATCACCGCGCTCTCGGGCCGGCCGGCGGCCACGCACTCCGTCACCTCGATCAGCTCGTGGGCGTACCCGCCGCCCACGTGCCCGGTCCGGATCTCCTCCGGGTCGGCGCCCGCCCGGTGCAGCACGATCGCGTCGGGGTGGTGGAAGCGCGGGGGCACGTCGATCCAGCCGGCCGTGCCGAACACGCGCATCTGGCCGGGCGTGGCGCAGCGCAGCGACGTGAACAGCGACGCCGTGCGCCCGTCCGACCAGCCCAGCTGCACGGCCTCCTCGACGTCCACACCGCTGGCGTCGAGCAGGCCGTGGGCGGTGACGGTGTCGGGCGTGCCGAGCACCATCTGCGCGAAGGAGATCGGGTAGACGCTCAGGTCGAACAGGGCGCCACCGCCGATCGCGGGATTGTAGAAACGGTCGCCCGGGTCGGTGGGGGCGTTGACACCCAGCTCGCCCTGCACGGCGCGCACCTCACCGATGGCGCCGTCGTCGACCAGCTCGCGCAGCCGTACGACGGCGGGCTGGAAGCGCGTCCACATGGCCTCCATCGCGAACACGCCGGAGGAACGGGCCAGGTCGACGATCTCGCGGGTCGCCGCGGGGGTGACCGTGAAGGCCTTCTCCACCAGCACCGCCTTGCCCGCCCGCAGCGCCGCGAGCGTGACGGCGCGGTGCTGCGGGTGCGGCGTGGCGATGTAGAGGACGTCGACCTCGGGGTCGTCGACGATGGCGCGGTACGAGTCGTGGACGCGCGAGGCGCCGTGCTCGGCGGCGAAGGCCTTCGCCCGCTCCGCCGACCGCGACGCCACGGCCACCAGCTCGGCGCCGGGCACGTGCGGGAAGTCCTTCACCACCGCCGACGCGATCCGACCCGGACCCACCACACCCCACCGCACCGTCATGGGGACATCCTGTCTGACGGGACGCGGGGAGCTACATGAAGTAGGCGCCCGGGGCGGTGAGGAGCGGGGCGTTCGCGGTGAGGGCCACGGCGACGACCGCGGCCAGACCGGAGACCGCCAGGGCGAGGAGACGACACGACACGGGTACTCCGGAGTTCGTCGATCAGGGGAGCCGGGGAGCGTCCGGCCCGTCAGTCGCTGCCGGTGCGACGTCCGTTACGCCGTAGGTTCCCCGCATGGCACGGACGATCAGGTTCCACGAGCTGGGCGGGCCCGAGGTGTTGCGCATCGAGGACCTGCCGGTGCGGCCGCCGGGCGAGGGCGAGGTCCGGATCCGCGTCGACGCGATCGGGCTCAACCGGGCCGAGGTCAACTTCCGCCGCGGCACCTACATCGAGCAGCCCGTGCTCCCGGCCGGCCTGGGCAGCGAGTGCGCCGGCGAGGTCCTGGAGGCCGGCCCGGGTGTCGGGCGCTGGGTCCCGGGCGATGCCGTCAGCGTCGTGCCCGCGTTCTCCCAGAACGACTACCCGGTCTACGCCGAGGAGGCCGTGGTGCCGGCGTCGGCGCTGGTGGCGCGGCCGCCGGGGATGGACGCGGTGACGGGTGCGGCGATCTGGATGCCGTACGTCACGGTCTACGGGATGGTCTGCGAGACCGTGCGCGTCCGGCCCGGCGACCACGTGGTGATCACCGCGGCCAGCAACAGCATCGGGCTGGCCGCGATCCAGGTGGTGCGCCACCTCGGCGCGATCCCGATCGCCACCACCCCGGCCGCGGCCCAGCGCCAGGCGTTGCTCGACGGCGGGGCGGAGGCCGTGATCGTGACCGGCGAGGACGACCTCGTGACCGCGATCCGCGACGCCACCGGCGGCCGGGGCGCCACGCTGGTCCTCGACGCCGAGGGCGGGCCGCAGGTGGAACAGCTCGTACGGGCCTGCGCCGACGACGCCACGGTGATCGTGCACGGCGGCCTGTCCGGGCAGTCGACGCCGCTGCCCGCCGGGAACTACGCCGCGGTCTGGCTGCGCCGCTTCCACGTCTTCGCGATCACCGGCGATCCCGAGGCGTTGCGCCGGGCCGAGCACTTCGTCCGGGCCGGGCTCGCGACCGGCGGCTTCACCCCCACCGTCGACCGGGTCTTCGACTTCGACGACGTCGCCGCCGCGCACGCCTACATCGACTCGCCGGACCGCGCTCCGGGCAAG
Organism: Mycobacteriales bacterium; assembly: GCA_038231335.1. GTDB lineage: Bacteria > Actinomycetota > Actinomycetes > Mycobacteriales > Pseudonocardiaceae > Pseudonocardia. The sequence goes on along the minus strand of JBBRLM010000012.1, from coordinate 119,158 downwards.
CCGGTGCTGCGCGTCAACCTCCGCTGAGTGCCTCGATCACCGGCGCCATCGTCGCCATGGCCGGCTCGTGGACGGTGACGTAGGAGAACCCGAAGCGCTCGCGGCGCGCACGCAGCTGCTCGACGATCTGCTCGACGGTGCCGACGAGCAGCGTGGGCACCTCGAGCAGCTCGTCGGCGGTCAGGTAGTCGACCCCGTGCGCGGCCCGCAGGCCGTCCACGTAGCCCCGCCGGTCGTCGGTGACCTCGACGAACTGGACCAGGATGTTGGACTCGATCCCGTCGGCCCGGTCGCCCGCCACCGCGCGGAAGAACGCCACCCGCTCGTCCATCGCCTCGGCGCCGACCAGCTGCAACATGCCGTCCGGGGGCGCGACCGCCCCGGTGTAGGCGACGACGTCGGCGTGCCGCGCGGCCAGGGTCAGCATCCTGTCGCCGTGCCCGCCGAGCAGCAGCGTGGTGCCGCCGGGAAGCGGACGGAGCTCCTCGACCATGCGGGACAGCCAGGTGACGCGCTTCCCGGCCGACTCGAACGGCAGCCCGGCCGCGTCGAACTCGGCCTTGACGTATCCGGTGCCCAGCCCGAGCTCCAGGCGCCCGCCGGTGAGCGTGTCGACGGTGGCCACCTCACGGGCGAGCAGCGCGGGTTTCCAGAACCCCGCGTTGAGCACGAAGGTGCCCACGCGAGGGCTCTCCGTGACCTCGGCGGCCCGCACCAGGGCCGGCAGCGGCGCGGGCATGCCGAGGTGGTCGGGCACGTGAATCGTGTGGTAGCCCAGCTTCTCAGCGAGCCGGCACTTGTCGGCCCACGCGTCGGCGTCGCCCAGCGCGAACATGTTGATCCCGAACCGGAACGGTCGCATGACGATCACACTCCCGCGCCGACCCCGATCTCGTCCAGCGTGACGTCGTGGCGGCGCAGCTGGTCGGGATCCGCGGCCACCCGCGCCACGGCCGAGTCGTGCCGCGGCGCGCCCACCACCACGATGTAGGTGCCCTGGCGGGGGACGTCGAGGTGGTAGCGGCCGGCGCGGTCGAGCCGCACGCCGCCCACCTGGCTGCCCCGCTCGTCCACGAGCGTGACGGCGCCCTCGACGACCGGGCCACCCGACGGGCCGGTGACGACGCCGGCCAGCCCCTTCTCCGGGGAGGGGATCTCCCGGCGCGGCACCACGAGCGCGGCGTCGAGGACGGAGTCGGAGCCGAAGTCGCTGGTGGTGAGCTGGTGCAGCAGTTGCTGTAGATGGATCAGGGTGCGGCCGACATGGCCGCACTCGTCCGTCGCGAACAGGACGGTGTCGGCCCGCGCGAGCGCGTCGAGCACCTCGGGGTCGGCGCTGGCCGAGGTCAGGCCGGCCAGGTCCCGCGCGGCCACGGTCAGCGCCGCAGTCGCCTGCGCCAGGTGCACGGGCACGTCCGGGTCCCGCCGCACCTGGGATGCGAGTGCCCGGGAGTGGGTGGCCGCCGCCGCGTAGAGCGTCAGAGCGCGGCGCACCTTCGTGGGGTCGTTGTCGAACAGCATCGGCCGGGTCATCGGCGCCGCCACGAGGTTCAGCTGCCGCAGCGCGTTCTCGACGGTGCGGGCGAGCCCGTCGAGGTCGGTGGTCTCGGCCTCGTCGTCGGGGACCTCGACGGCCGGGTCGATCCGGCGGGTCAGCGCGGCCAGCATGTCGGCCAGCGCGGTGAGCAGGGACGCCCGGGCCACCCGGGCGGTGTCCCGGGTGCTCACCGGCGCCACCAGAAGCGCCACCGCGATGCCGACGGCCGCGCCGATCGCGGTCTCCTCCAGCCGCAGCACGAGCAGTCCGTCGCTGAACTCGTTCAGAACGCTGTAGAGCTGCCCCACCATGATCGTGATGAAGAAGATCATGAACGCGTACGAGACCTTGATCAGGTAGAAGCCGAACAACACGCACAACAGGATCGTGACCAGCACCAGCGGTGTGCTGCCCACCGTCAGGCTGGCCACCCAGATGGACGCTAACAGCCCCACCAGCGTGCCGAGGACGCGGTTCAAGGCCTTGATGGCGGTCTCCGAACGCGTGGCCGTGCCGGTGAAGGCGAGGAACGCCGCGAGCACGGCCCAGTAGTAGCGCTGCTGCGAGAGCAGGCTGCCGAGCACGATCGCCAGGCCGCCGGCCAGTGCGCACTGCACGGCCTGCCGGGTGACGAGGTCGAGCTTGCCCAGCGGGTTCCAGCGCCCCGCGCGCGGTGCGACGTCACGGGCGACGGCCGGCGAGCCCGGCAGGTTGCCCATCATCATCACGACGGAGGGCTCGAACGTCTCGGCCGCGTCGGGGCTGGTCGCGGGCACGCGGCTGTTGCGCCACAGCTCGCAGTACTCCAGGACGGCGGTGGCGGCGCGGCGCACGGCCACCGCTCCATCGCCCTGCCCGTCCCCACCCACCCCACGCCCCTGCAGCAGCCGCGCTTCCCGCTCCGCGGCTGCGTGGTCGCCGGCGGCGAGCCGGCGGGCGACGTGCGCCACCTGCGCCGACGCGGCGCGCGGGCCGGCGCCCGCGTCGAGGACGAGGGCCGAGTGCGCGACGGCGTCGATCGCGAGCTGGGCGTCGACGAGGTGGCGGCGCAGCGCGGGCGCCGACCAGCCCTCCGGCGTGGCGGCGACGTCGGCCAGCGTGCTGTCGACCATCAATGCGCACTCCGCCAGCCGGAGTTGCCGGTCGTGCAGCCGGGCCCGGAGCCGGCGACGGCGACGGACCTCGACGGGGGCCGTCTCGAGCAGTTCGGCGGCCAGGCCGACCACCTCGCGGGTGCGCGCACCGAACGAGCGCCGCATCCGCATGACGGTCCGGCGCGGGTGCACCTTCAGGACGGTCGTCGACAGCAGCAGGATCCACGCCGTCGCGACGACGACGAACAGCAGCAGCCCGGGCAGCATGGCCGGGGTCGCCTTGAGGAAGGACGCGAAGAAGTACCCCATCCAGCCCATGAAGCCGTAGAAGAAGAAGGACGGGCCGAAGCGTCGCACGAACACCGCGGCGAACATCACGACGACGAACACGACGAGCATCAGGACGTGGCTGCCGGCCACGGCGACGCCCGCGAGCATGCCCACGCCGATCGCCACCGGGAAGAACACGGCCGTGCGGATCTTCTCCGGCACCGTCCCGCTCGCGAGCCCCATCGAACCCATCATCGCCATGACCGCGCCCAGCAGCATCGCGATCAACGTGCCCTGGGCTCCCGCATGGATCGCCGTGGCGACCAGGTACTCCACACCCAGCGCCGTGGCCATCGCGACGACCGCGTTGCCCGCCATCTGCAGGCGCCCCAGCCCCGGGTCGGACGCGACCACCCGGTCCTTGACCCGCCGTACCCACTCACGTCGTTCCATCAGCCGCAACCCCGAATTCCAGAAACATGTATGGTACCGACAATAGCCGGTATCGTGCCGGTAATCGACAGGAGGAGGGCTCCTGTGAGGACCAGCACCACACAGCCGATCGACGTGATCGAGCTGCAGACGGCCGTGATCGGGCGCAACGTCGAGATGTTCCGCCGCCGCGGGGAGGTCTACATCGAGCTCGACCCGGCCGAGTACCTGCTGCTCCGCACGCTCGACGACCTCGGCGCCATGGACATCCGCACGCTGGCCTGCGCGGTCGGGGTCGACCCGTCCACCGCGGGCCGGCAGATCGGCGCCATGCACTCGGCCGGGCTCGTCGACCGCGAACCCGCCGCCGAGGACCGCCGCCGCACGATCATCAGCGTCACGGCCGAGGGGTTGCGCCGCACCGAGATCGTCCGCAACCGCCGTCGCGACAACCTCCGGGGCCTCCTGGAGGACTGGTCGCCGGAGGACGTGGAGACGCTCGGCGTCATGTTCGGCCGCTACAACGCCGCGGTTTCGGACAGGTACGTCACCCACACGTAGCGCCACCACCCACCGGTGTTGTTGACTCGGGCCCGTGATCGCCGCCGATCTGTCCGACCCGGCCCTGGTGGCACGTGTCCGTGAGCAGCTGAGCGCCACCGGCTGCTGCGTGCTCCCCGACTTCGTCCGCCCCGACCTGTGCGAGACCCTGCGGCAGGAGTGCGCCGCCGTGGCGCCGCTCGCCTACTACGACGTCGAGACGGTGAACGTCTACAACACCGACCCCGACGAGACGCTGCCCGCCGACCACCCCGCCCGCATCCCGATGCAGCGCGGCAACGCGTTCGTCGCCCGGGACACGATCCCCGCCGACGCGCTGATCCACCGGCTCTACACCAGCGCGGAGTTCCAGAGGTTCGTCGCGGCCTGTTTCGGACTGCCGCAGGTCCACGCGCTGGCCGACCCGCTCTCCGGCCTCACGCTCAACGTCGTGACACCCGGCCGCTCGCACCCGTGGCACTTCGACACCAACGAGTTCACCGTCAGCATGCTGACGCAGGAACCCGAGGGTGGTGGGGTGTTCGAGTACTGCCCGAACATCCGGTCCGCGGGCTCCGAGAACGTCGACGACGTGCGCGCCGTACTGGACGGGCGTGGGGAGCACCTGGTCCGTCGCCTGACCCTGCGGCCAGGCGACCTCCAGCTGTTCGCAGGCCGCTACTCCCTGCACCGCGTCAGCCCGGTCGAGGGCATCGTCGGCCGGCTCTCGGCGATCTTCGCCTACAGCGAGCGGCCCGACGTGATCGGTTCGCCCGCCCGCACGCGGCAGTTGTTCGGCCGCGTCACCCCCGCACACCTGGGCGCTACGGCCCGGGTCGACCAGCTCATGGACTAGGAAACGAACGTGGCGCTCTCACCCTGCACCTTCGGCAACGAGGACCACCTCCCGCGCGTGCCGCTCCCCGCCCTCGACGACACCTGCGCGCGGTTCCTCGACTGGTGCACGCCGCTGCTGACCGCCGACGAGCTGGCCGACACCGAGAAGGCCGTCGCGGCGTTCCGCAGCGGCCCGGGCCCGTACCTGCACACCGAGCTCGAGGCCTACGACGCCCGCCCGGACACCGCGAGCTGGCTCGACGCGTTCTGGCGGCAGCGCTACCTGGGCCGCCGCGACCGCATCGCGCTCAACGCCAATTTCTTCTTCCTGTTCGAGGACTCCCCGCTCGGCCAGATCTCATTGGGACAGATCGAGCGCGCGGCCCGGCTCGTCGCCGCGTCGGTGGCGTACAAGCTCAGCATCGACGACGAGACACTGCCGCCGATCGTGCAACGCGGGCAGGCCCTGTCGATGGAGCAGAACAAGTACCTGTTCTCCGCCACCCGCATCCCGGGCGACCCCCAGGACAGCTCCCGGAACCCCTGGTCCGACGCCTGGCCGGGCCCGTCGCAGGCGCGGCACGTCCTGGTTCTGCACGACGGCAACCCGCTGGCCGTCGACGTCGTCTCCCCCGAGGGCCGCCCCTACGCCGTCGACGAGATCGCGGCCGGGCTGCGCGCCGCGGTGGCCGCGAGCCCGACCCGCGGCCCGGGCGTCGGACACCTCACGACCAAGGCCCGCGCGGAGTGGGCGGCGAGCCGGGCCACGCTGCTCACGGTCAACGCCGAAGCGCTCGATACCCTCGAGACGGCGCTGTTCTGCGTCTGTCTGGAGGACCTGACGCCGTCGAGCCCGGTCGAAGCCTCCGACCAGTTGCTGCACGGCGACAGCGGCAACCGGTGGTTCGACAAGTCGGTGTCGCTGATCGTGTTCGCCGACGGCACCGCCGGCTACAACGGGGAGCACTGCAACCTCGACGGCACCACGGTGATCGCCTACCTGGACTCCGTCCTGGAGACCCCCGAGCCCGCGGACGCGGCGGGGCTGGGCGAGACGCCCGCCGTCACCCGGATCGAGTTCGTGCTCGACGACGCGCAGCGCGCCGACGTCGAGGCCGCGGGGAAGGCGTTCGCCGACTACGCCGCCGACACGGCCACCTCCACGCTGTCGGTGGACTTCAGCGCCGAGCGCGCCAAGGCCCTGAAGTGCTCGCCGGACGCGTTCGCGCAGATGGCGTTCCAGCTCGCCCACGTCCGCGCGAAAGGGCACGTCGGGGCCACCTACGAGTCGATCGCCACCCGCGCGTTCAAGCACGGGCGCACGGAGGCGATGCGCGTGGTGACGCCGGAGGTACTGGCGTTCACGGCGGCGATGGATTCTGCTGAGCCGGACGCCCGGCGCGCGGCCTTCCGGGCCGCCGCCGACAAACACGTCGTCCGTGCGAAGGAGTGTCAGGCCGGGCTCGCCCCCGAGCAGCACCTCTGGGAACTGCAGCTGATCGCGACGCGCCGCGGCGACGCCGTCGACCCGCTGTACAGCTCGCCCGGCTGGACCGTCATGCGCGACGACTACCTGTCCACCAGCGCCGTGCCGTCGCCGCACGTGCGCTACTGGGGGTTCGGGTCCACCAGCGAGAAGTGCATCGGAGTGGGCTACGCGATGATGCCGGGCCGCTTCGACCTCTACCTGAGCACGCCGCGCGCGGTGAGCGAGCAGATGGGCATCTTCGCCTCCGCCCTCACCGATGCCGTCCAGGAGCTGGAGGAGCTGCTCACCGATGCCTGAGCCGCTGAGCGTGGAGAGCAAGGCGGACTTCACCACGATCTACGGCCGTTCCGATCCCCGCGCGTACTTCCGCACCCTGCATCCGCTGGAGTACCAGGTGCCCCGGCACGCGAAGCCGGTGATCGAGGCGGCGCTGGACGCGTCCGGGAGTCGGACGGTGCTCGACGTCTGCTGCTCCTACGGCATCAACGCCGCGCTCCTGCGCCTCGACGTCGACCTGGACACGCTCGGCACCCGTGCGGCCGACCCGACCCGAGCCGGACTGGCCCCGGAGGAGGTGATCGCGTCCGACACGGCGTTCCACGCGGCGCATCTGCGCCGCCCCGAGGTGAGCGTCCTGGGCCTCGACGCCTCCGCGCCCGCGATCGACTACGGCGTGCGCACCGGCCTGCTCGCGGCCGGGTGGGCCGAGGACCTGGAGTCCGCCGACCCGTCCCCGTCGCTGGTCACGGGCCTGAGCGACGTCGGGCTCGTCGTCTGTACGGGAGGGGTGGGCTACGTCGGCCGCGACACGTTCGCCCGCATCCTCGGGGCCGTCGGCGAGCCCGAGAACCTCTGGCTGGCGGTGTTCGTGCTCCGCGTCTTCGACTACGCGGAGATCGCGGCGGTCTACGAGCCCTACGGCCTGGTCACCGAGAAGCTGCCCGGCACGTTCCCCCAGCGCCGCTTCGCCGACCGCGACGAACAGGACGCGGCGATCAAGGACGTGGAGCGGAGAGGCCTGGACCCGGCGGGGCGGGAGGCGGCGGGCTGGTACCACGCCGACTGCTGGCTGACCCGCCCCCGCGTCGGCGATGGCGCCACAGCAGGAAACGGGCCGTCCGAGAGCCGATCAGCTGCTGTACCGCCATCGACGGCCACTCCGCCGGTACCGTGAATTGATGGTCGACCCGCTGCACGCGCTCTACGCCCGCCGGCTGCGCCGCCAGGTCCGCGCCGGGACCGTGCCACGACACGTCGGGCTGATCATGGACGGCAACCGGCGCTGGGCCCGGGAGCGGGGCATGGCCAACCCGAGCCTGGGCCACCGCGCCGGCGCCGAGCACATGGATCACGTCCTGACGTGGTGCGAGTCCGTGGGTATCGACCACGTCACCGTCTACGTCTGCTCCACCGACAACCTGCTCCGCCGCGGCGACGCCGAGGTCGCGTTCCTGATGGACGTGGTCGAGCAGGTGGTGACCGAGCGGCTGGCCCGGCCCGACAGCCACTGGCAGGTGCACGTCGGCGGAGTGCTCGACCTGCTGCCCGACACCACCGCGCACGCTCTCAAGCGTGCCGTCGACGCCACCCGCGGGTGCACCACCGGCGCCCACGTCACCCTGGCCATCGGCTACGGCGGACGCCAGGAGGTGGTCGACGCGATCGCGGGCCTGCTGCTGGAGCGGGCGGCCCGCGGTGAGACCGCCGCCGAGGTGGCCGCGTCGCTCACCGTGGACGACATCAGCGGGCACCTCTACACAGCCGGGCAGCCGGACCCCGATCTCGTGATCCGCACGAGCGGTGAGCGACGGCTGTCGAACTTCCTGCCCTGGCAGAGCGCCCACGCCGAGCTGCACTTCTGCGACGCCTACTGGCCCGCGTTCCGCGAGATCGACTTCCTGCGCGCGCTCCGTACGTTCGGCGCCCGGCAGTCGAGGGCCGAATAGCTGCTGCAGCGCGAGGGACGCCGCGATCAGCGGGATGCGCGGAGGGGGAGGAGCGCGCGGACCCGCTCGTCGCGCAGGTACAGGCCCGCCCACAGCGCGATGCCGACGTAGACGCCCGACAGCACGGTGCTGAGCAGGGGCTTGTCCACCCGGAGGTTCGCCAGGACGGCCCCACCGAGGTAGCCGGTGAGAAGGACCGCGCCCAGCACCGCGGTGCGCGGGACCAGGTAGAGGACCAGGCACAGCGCCTCGACGACGCCGATGGTGACGGCGAGGTCGCCGGGCAGGCCCAGCTCGGCCGACGCCTGCTGCACCGGGACGATGTTCAGGACGTGGGTGACCACGTCGGCGGCGAGCGCCAGTCCGACCACGGCGGTGACGATGGTACCGGCGGTACGGGCGCGGTCGGGGCGGGTGCTGAGCTGCGTCATCGGGGTGTCCTTCGCGGCGGTGGCGGGTCCTGCTGACCTGCCCTCACCCATGCGTCGAACGGCGCGGGCCCGGATCGACACGGGTCGCGAGGATTCGTCTCAGCCGCGCAGGGTGCGGAGGATGCGGGTGAGGTCGGCCCGGTCGGCGGCGCTCAACGCGCCGAAGAAGCCCTCCGCGTCGGCGGCGCGGGCGGCGCGGATCGCCGAGGCCAGTTCGGTGCCCCTGTCCGTCAGCTGGACCAGGGTGGCGCGCCGGTCGTGCGGATCGGGGAGCCGGTCGACGAGCCCGCGCTCCTGCAGGCCGTCCACCACCTCGGTGACCGACCGCGGCGCGATGCGCAGGTGCTCCGACAGCGCGCTGAGCCGCACGGTGCCGTGCCGGGCCAGGGTCATGACCGCACGCGACTGCGACGGGGTGATGTCCCACGGCGCGAGCGACTCCTTGGAGCGGTGCCGCAGCGTGCGCGCGACCGCCCAGAACGCCTCACCCAGGGACTCGTTCTCCTCCACACGGAATAGCCTACCCACCACTGGTGTTGCTCCCTCATGTTGAGGTAACCTCAGCATCTACCCGAACAGAGGAGATCCACACTTGGAACCGCCACGCATCAAGAACCGCCCCGTCTCCGCTGCCGAGAAGAAGCAGGCCCGTGAGGTCTCCCTGCGTCGCATCGGGCAGCTCTTCACCCCCTACCGCTGGCCGCTCGCGGTCGTCGTCCTCATCATCGTGGCCTCGTCGATCGTCGGCCTGGCCTCACCGTTCCTGCTCCGCGCCGTCATCGACACCGCGCTGCCGGACCGCAACCTCACCCTGCTCGTCTGGCTCGTCGTCGGCATGGTCGCCGTCGCCGCCGTCAGCTCTGCGTTCGGCGTGGTCCAGACCTGGATCAGCACGCGGATCGGGCAGCAGGTCATGCACGGGCTGCGCACCAGCGTCTTCGCGCACCTGCAGCGCCAGTCCGTCGCCTTCTTCACGCGCACCCGCACCGGTGAGGTGCAGTCGCGCATCACCAACGACATCGGCGGCATGCAGTCCGTCGTCACCTCGACGGCCACGTCCGTCGCCTCGAACCTCACCACGGCGGTCGCCACCGCCGTCGCCATGGCCGTTCTGTCGTGGCAGCTCTCCCTCATCTCGCTCGTCGTGATGCCGCCGGCGATCTACCTGACCCGCCGTGTCGCGAAGATGCGCCGTTCCATCACCACCCAGCAGCAGCGCGAGCTGGCCGACCTCAACGTCACCGTCGAGGAGGGCCTGTCGATCAGCGGCATCCAGCTCTCCAAGACCATGGGCGCAGGCCCGGCGCTGGTCGAGCGCTTCACCGGTTCGTCCGAGCGCCTGATCGATCTGGAGCTGCGCTCGCAGCTCGCCGGGCGCTGGCGGATGGCCTCCATGAGCGTCATCTTCGCCGCGATCCCCGCGGTCATCTACCTCGCCGCCGGGCTGCCCGGCACCACGCTGTCCATCGGCACCCTGATCGCGTTCACCACGCTGCAGTCCGGGCTGTTCCGGCCGATCATGGGTCTGCTCAACGTCGGCGTCTCGCTGGTCAGCTCGCTGGCCCTGTTCGCGCGGATTTTCGAGTACCTGGACCTGCCGGTCGAGGTCGACGAGCCCGAGCACCCCGTCGCGGTCGTCCCGTCGCAGGTCAGGGGGCACGTCCGCTTCGACGACGTCACGTTCACCTACGCGGGCACCGACCACGCCGCCGTCGCGGGCATCCACCTCGACGTACCCGCCGGCTCCACGCTGGCCCTGGTCGGCGAGACCGGTTCCGGCAAGAGCACGCTCGCGGCCCTGACCGCGCGCCTCTACGACCCCGGTGCCGGCCGCGTCACCATCGACGGCGTCGACCTGCGCGACATGCGCCTGGGCGATCTCGCCGAGATCGTGGGCGTCGTCAGCCAGGAGACCTACCTGCTGCACACCACCGTGCGCGAGAACCTGCGCTACGCCAGGCCCGACGCCACCGACGCCGAGATCGAGGCCGCGGCCCGCGCCGCCCAGGTCCACGACCTGATCGCGGGTCTCCCCGAGGGCTACGACACCGTGGTCGGCTCGCGCGGCCACCGCTTCTCCGGCGGCGAGAAGCAGCGCATCGCGATCGCCCGTACGCTGCTGCGCAACCCGCGGGTCCTCGTCCTCGACGAGGCCACCAGCTCTCTGGACAACGAGACCGAGCGCGCCGTCCAGAAGGCCTTCGACGCCCTGGCGCAGGGCCGCACGACGATCACGATCGCCCACAGGTTGTCCACAGTGCGCGACGCCGATCAGATCGTGGTGATCGACCACGGCCGTGTGGTGGAGGCCGGCACGCACACCTCCCTGGTGGAGAGCAACGGCCGCTACGCGGCACTCGCCGCCTGAGCAGCTCGTCCCAGGATTCTCCAATACCCGTAGCGCAAGCTTGTGTCGTGAGCCCGTCCCTGACCGCCCCGGCCATCACCGGGTACGCACGTCCGCCCCGGTGGTGGCGCCGCGCCACGGGCCTGGCCACGTGGGCGAGCCTGCTGATCGTCGTCACGCTGTGGCTGGCCGGGCCCGGGATCAGGCAGCTGGGTGCGCCCGGAGGTCTGCTCAACGCCGCGGGCCGGCTCACCGGACTGGTCTCGGCGGATCTGCTCCTGGTCCAGGTACTGCTGATGGCCCGCATCCCCTGGGTGGAGCGCAGCTACGGCCAGGACGAGCTGGCCCGGCGCCACCGCCTGGTCGGTTTCACCTCGTTCACGCTCATGATCGTCCATATCGCGCTGATCAGCCTCGGCTACGCGGCGGCCGACGGGATCGACGTCATCGCCGAGGTGTGGGCGCTGGTCACCACCTACGCGGGCATGCTGCTCGCCACCGCGGGCTCGCTGCTGCTCGTGCTCGTGGCCGTCACCTCGACGCGGGCTGCGCGCCGGACGCTGCGCTACGAGTCGTGGCACCTGCTGCACCTCTACGCCTACCTCGGCGTCGGGCTCGCGCTGCCGCACCAGATCTGGACGGGCACCGACTTCCTCGGCTCGCCGTGGGCGATCGCCTACTGGTGGACCGCGTACATCGTCGTCGCGGGATCGGTGCTGGTCTGGCGCGTCGGTCTGCCGGTCCTGCGCAACGTGCGGCACCGGCTCGTCGTGGACCGCGTGGTGCAGGAGGGCCGCGGGGTGGTGTCGATCCACCTGCGCGGTCGCGACCTGCACCGGATGCCGGTGGCCGCCGGCCAGTTCTTCGTGTGGCGGTTCCTGCACGGCACCGGCTGGACCCGGGGCAACCCGTTCTCGCTCTCCGCCGCCCCCGACGGCCGGTCGCTGCGGATCACCGCCAAGGACCTCGGCGAGGGCAGCCGCCGCCTGGCGACGATCCCGCGCGGCACCCGCGCACTGTTCGAGGGCCCGTACGGCCGGCTGACCGAGGAGGTGCGCAGCGGGCCGAAGGTCACGATGATCGCGTCCGGGATCGGGATCACCCCGCTGCGGGCGCTGCTGGAGCAGATGTACTACCGCCCTGGTGAGGCCGTGCTGCTCTACCGGGCCGGCGCGCCGTCGCAGTTCCTGTTCCGCCACGAGCTCGACGACCTCGCCACCCGGCGCGGCGTCCGGATCGTCTATCTCTCGGGTCGGCGCAACCCGGTACGGGAGTCCTGGCTTCCGGGCAGCTGGGGGGCAGTGTCCGACCGTGACGCGCTGCGCCGGTTGGTGCCCGACATCGCCGAGCACGACGTCTATGTCTGTGGCCCGGACGAGTGGGCCGAGGCGGTCATCGGATCGGCCCAGCGGGCCGGCGTGGCACCCGAGCAGATCCACACCGAACGGTTCGCCTGGTGACCGCGCCGGACCCCACCCACGGAGGCGACAGCTGATGCGCCGGATCATCCTCGCGATCGGCGGCACGCTCGCCGGCATCGTGCTGCTGTTCACCTATCCGACCAGCACCGACCAGAAGCTCGTGGCGAGTGGCGGGCCCCTCCCTCTGACCCCGCCCGCACCCGCCTCCGGGACGACCACTGCCCCGACGCCGGCCACCGGCGGCACGCGGACGTTCGACGGCGCCGCCGTCGACACCGCGTACGGGCCGGTGCAGGTGCAGATCAGCGTGTCCAGCGGGAAGATCACCGCGGCGCGCGTGCTGCAGGTGCCCCAGGAGAGCAGCCGCGACGTCCGCATCAACTCCCAGGCGGTGCCGATCCTGGACCAGGAGGTGGTGGCGGCCCAGAGCGCGCAGATCGACTCCGTGAGCGGGGCGAGCTACACCTCCGACGGCTACGTGCGGTCGCTGCAGTCCGCCCTCGATGCGGCACACCTGTGACGACCGGGGTGGCCGTGGACCGCCGGTCCTGGGTGCAGCAGATCATGGGGATGCCGGTGAGCGTGCACGTGCGGGGGCCGGGCGTCCGCACCGATCCGCACGTCGCGAGCCTCGTGGACGAGACGTTCTCCCTGCTCCGGGAGGTCGACGGGCTGCTCAGCACCTACCGCGAGGACAGCGAGATCAGCCGGCTGCGCCGCGGCGGGCTGACCCCGGCGCGGTGCCACCCGCTCGTGCGCGAGGTGCTCGGGCTCTGCGAGGAGGCCCGGGAACGCACCGACGGCTGGTTCGACGCCTGGCTGCCCGGCGGGCTCGACCCGTCGGGGCTGGTCAAGGGCTGGGCCGTGGAACGCGCCGCGGACCTGCTCGCCACCACCGGCCACGACCTCTACGTCAACGCCGGCGGCGATATGGCGGTCCGGGTGGCCAGGCCCGGGGCGCCCCCGTGGCGGATCGGCATCGAGGACCCCCGCGACCGAAGCCGCCTCCTCGCGGTACACGAGGTACGCCGCGGCGGCATCGCCACCTCCGGCAGCGCCGCGCGCGGCGCGCATATCGTCGATCCGCACACCGGCGGGTACCCCGACGAGCTGCTCTCGGTCACGGTGACCGGGCCACGCCTGCTGTGGGCGGACGTCTACGCCACCGCCGCCTTCGCCCGGGGCCCCGACGCCGCGTCCTGGCTGGCCGGACGCGACCCGGCCTACGACGTGCTGGTCGTGGGCCGCGATGGGTGACGGGCCGCGTCGCCGCGACCTGGCGGCGGCGCTGCTGGCGGCGGGCTCGGTCGCCACGTGGCTCGCGGTCGCCACTGTGTCCACGAGTGCGCCGAGACGGCGCGGGCCCGGGGTGAGAGGGCCTCAGCGCGGGTCGGTCTGCGCCGACCGCAGGAGGGCGGCTGCGTGCGCGGGCAGCTGCTCCATCGAGCCGACCAGGAAGTCGACGAGCGCCGCGCGAGGTACCGGCCGCTGGGGCAGCCACTCCAGTACGGCCTCCTCGATGAGCCCGAGGTAGCCCCGGAGCACCACGAGCAGGGCGGGTGGCGGCGACTCCACACCCACCCACGCGCCGAAGATGCGGGCCAGCCGGTCGCGGGTGGCGTGCATGGCGCGCCGCAGCTTCTCGTCGGTCGCCCCGCCGCGCATGACGTGCAGGTACATCTCCGCGTGCTTGTCGGCGGCGTCGATGAACGCCTCGATGCCGGCCCGGAGTCGGTCGGGCAGAGCGACGTCGCTGGTGGCGTCCAACCGCCCGACCAGGCTGTCGGCGACCTGGTCGAACACGGCCAGCTGCAGGTCGCCGATGGTGGGGAAGTAGTGGAAGACCAGCGGTTTCGACACGCCTGCTCCGGCCGCGACGGCGTCGGGGGAGAGCGCGACGAGGGGGTGCTCGCGCATCCACGCGTACGCGACGTCGACGAGCTGCGCGCGCCGCGCCGTCGCACTCAGCCGCCGCTCTCCACCCGCCACACGGGAAAGCCTAGGCGCGTCGGCGGAGCTGGTCGCGCAGCGTGCCGTCGGGCCCGAAGAGACGCTCGCGCCACTCGGCCTCCAGCGCGGTGGTGTCGTGGCGGGCCGGGTGGAAGTCCAGCTTCCGGAACACCCCGACGCGCGGGATGATCTGCCCGACGAAACCAGCGGGGCCGAACAGCATCCGTACGCCGTCGCGGACGTCAAGGGGTCGGCGCCAGACCCCCTCGGCGAGCAGCAGCCAGACCCAGCTCACCAGCGCAGCCGGGATGACCGTGGCGTCCACCAGCACCTCGGCGAGCACGCGTTCACGGCGGCTGTTGCCGATGGTCTCGTACACCTCGTAGCTGACGGACTTGTGCTCCAGCTCCTCCAGCGCGTGCCAGAGCCACAGCTCGGTGAGGTCGTCGTGGATGCGGGTGCGGAAGTCCTCGTGGGACAGCAGTTCCTCGGCCAGCAGCGCCGTCAGGTGCTCCATCTGGGCGGTGCAGGCCAGCCGTTGCCGCGCGGGGAGCAGGTCGAGGACGCGCAAGGCCAGCGCGATCGCCTTCTCCGGCACGTCGACGTCGATGTCACGGGAGCGGAACACGTCGTTGAGGCGGTCGTGCTCGCGACTGTGGATCACCTCCTGGCCCGTGAACCCGGCGACCTGCGCGCGGAGCGTCGGGTCGGTGACCTTGTGCGTGAACCGGTTGACCGACTGCACGAAGAAGTTCTCGCCCGGCGGGAACGCGCCGGAGAGGACCACCAGGAACAGCGTGGCCGTGGCGTTCCCGGCGTAGAGCCAGCGCGGCATCTCCTGGTTGAGCCGGAAGTCCAGCTGACGGGCCGGAATGCCGACGTCGGCTCCCCGGAGCGCACGTTTCTGCTCGGCCACGGTGATCCCCCGCCTCGTCGCGTACTGACCAACGGTCAACACGATGCCACGTGTCTTGACCATCGGTCAACAGCGACCGCACACGCGCAGTGGCGACCGCACCGGCGTCACAACAGGGGCGCGGTCGCGGCCGTGCTTGTGCGGTCAGCGCAGCCGGCGCCGCACCCACCACGCGACGCCGAGCCCGGCCGCCGCGGCGGCCACCCACCGGCCACGCTGCGACGGCGACATCGGCTCCACGTCCACCGCCTCGCTCTCCAGCAGCGTCACCGTCCCGGCGTCCCCGTCGACGTGGATGCGCTCGCCGTCGGTGATCCGACGCGTGGCCACGGCCGTGCCCAGCACCGCGGGGATGCCGTACTCGCGGGCCACGATCGAGCTGTGGCTCAGCGGCCCACCGATGTCGGTGACCACCGCCGACGCCATCGCGAAGAGCGTGGTCCACGCCGGGGTGGTGATGCTCGCGACGAGGACGTCACCGGGCTGCATGCGGCCGAAGTCCTCCGGGCCCGCGAGCACGCGGGCGGTGGCCGTGACCTGGCCCGCACTGGCGCCGGTGCCCTTCAGGACCGAACCGGTCTGCTCCTGCGTCTCCGCCGGCAGGAAGCTCTCCAGAACCCGCCAGACCGACCCCTTGGGTAGCAGCTGCGGCGGGGTGACGCGTCGCTGCCCGCGCCAGAGCATCCGGCGCCCCTCGAGGTCTCCCGCCGTGTGGTTCAGGATCTCGTCGCGACGCAGCCAGAACACCTCGTCCGGAGCGGCGATCACCCCCGCCGTCGCGAGCCTCGAACCCAGCTCGCGCAACATCCGACGCAGCTGCGGCCAGGCGAGCCCGATGTCACCCAGCGCGTCCTCGCGCACCGGTGCGACGCCCTGAGCCCACCGCAGAAGTCGTAGGAACCCATTGCGGCGCAACGGATCCAGCCGCCCGAGCACCTCAGCGGTCGCGTCCTCACGGCGCTGCACCGACCGGCGCTGCCGCTCGTACGGGTCGGCGCCGCCGCCGCGCAGGTAGAACCGCAGGGTGTCGAGGAGGGGCGCCGGGTCGTCGGCCGGCACGGCGTTGGCGAAGTCGAGGTTGTAGATGGTGTGCCCGAAGCGGTCGAGGTGGGCGCGGAACCGCTGCTCCCACTCCGGCCACGCCGCGGCGTCCGCCCCGTCGAGCAGCGCCGCCGTCAGCTCCGGCCGGGTCCGCACCCAGGTCGCCAGGTCGTAGAGCGACTTCTCCGCCAGGATCGGCATGCTGTCGAACCCGAGCAGGAACGTGGCCGCGGGCGGGTCACCGGCCCGGCGCACCAGCCGCTCGTAGAACTGGGTGAACGCCACCTCGCTCGACGCCGCGAGCGGGATGATCGCCTGCACCGCCGTGTAGTACTCGGCGCCCGCGTCCAGCAGCTCGACGACGCCGGCCAGCAGCTCGGCGTCGGTGAGCCCGTCGAGCGGGCGGTCCTTCCAGGCGTCGACGATCCCGACGTAGAGCGGGTGCGAGCGCTCCTTCCAGCGCAGCAGTCCACTGTGCTCGCCGGTGGTGGTGAGGACCTTGAACGCCGCCGGGCTGCGCAGCGTGATCCGGATCATGCCCGCGCGGGTGTAGCAGTAGTAGGCGTAGCCGTTGATCGTCGGCAGCCCGATGTCGCCGTCCCGGATGACGCCCTCGGAGATGAACTCGGCCATCAGCTTCTGCACCGAGCGGGTGACGGCGCCGTCGATGAGATCCGCGAACAGCGGAGTGAGCGGGTCGGGCAGCTGCTCGACGATGCTCGCGCGCACGTACATGGCCGTCGGGTCGGGCACGGTCCAGTCGGTGGGCGGCTCGGCCTCGGGCTCGGGAAGCGCCGTGATCGGCCGCGACTGCACGATCCAGAACTCGGAACCGGCCCGCGCCCATTCGATGTCCTGCGGCGCACCGAAGTGCGCCTCGATCCGCGTGCCCAGCGCGGCGAGCTCCACGGCCGCGGCGTCGTCGAGCACGGCCGCCGTCCGGCGCGACGCCGGCACCGGGCGTTCCTCGGTGCCGCTGACCAGGGTCACCGTCATGACGGCCTTGTCGGCCGTGGCCCGGCTGCGCACGCGCCCGGCCCGGTCCACCACCACGTCGTCGGTGGTGACCGACCCGCTCACCACCGACTCCCCGAGCCCCCACGCCGCGGAGACCACCGACTCGTCGCGGCGGCCGTTCGTGGGGTTCGCCGTGAACAGCACGCCCGCGGCGTCGGCGTCGACCATCCGCTGCACCACCACCGCGAGCGCGACGGTCGCCGGGTCGATCCCCTGCCGCGCGCGGTACACCACGGCCCGGTCCGTCCAGAGCGACGCCCAGCAGTCCCGCACCGCGACGAGCAGTGCGTCCACGCCGACGACGTGCAGGAACGTGTCCTGCTGGCCGGCGAAGCTGGCCTCGGCGAGGTCCTCGGCGGTGGCGGACGAGCGCACGGCCACCGCGTCCGCGCCCAGGGCGGCGTGGGCAGCGAGCAACTCGGCGGCCATGGCGTCGGGGATCTTCCCTTCGGCGAACAGCCCGAGGGGGTCGTCCGAGGCCGCGACCTCGTCCGCGATCCCGTTGGCCGTCACGAACTCGCGGTAGGCCCCCGTCGTCACCACGAAGCCGGGTGGCACCGGGAAGCCGGCCCGGGTCAGCTCCCCGAGATTCGCCCCCTTGCCCCCCGCGACGTCGACGTCGCCCCGCCCCAGCTCCTCGAACCCCCGAATGAACCCCATGCGAGCGGATTGTGCGCCTGCGGAGGATCAGGCGTCGAGGGCCCCGCCGACAAGACCGCGAAGATCCTCGTCCGTGATGGAGGCAGCGGCCGCAGGTGAGAGTCGGACGGTGCCCTTGTCGCCGGTGAGCTCCGGATGCCGCGCCGTGAATCCCCCGTCGTGGTCGGCGCGCCAGCCGTAGAACGACAGCCCGTGCTTCCAGACGCCGACGTGCAGCCGCCGGTCGCCCACGACGTAGGTCGGCATCTTGTAGGACAGCACCATCTCGGCGTCGGGATGGGCGTCGAGGACCAGCCGGTGCACGCGGTCGAACAGCAGCCGGTTCTCCGGGGCGATCGCGTCGATGTAGTCCTGCACCGCGTCCACGACAGCCAGATTATGCGGAGCCCCGGTGCCGGGCCACCCAACTCTCCGGGTGATCGACGCGTGGGCCCCGGCGGCACGGAGCTGGCGGAGCGATCATCCGGCACTGAGCGGAGCTGGCGGAGCGATCATCTGGCACTGAGCGGAGCGGCGGGACCGACCGCCGCGCGGATGCGCCGGATCGCGTCGTCCATGATCGGGGCGAGATCACGGGGTCCGGACGACTCGGCCCACTGCTGGAACGCCGTACGGTAGACGGCCACGCCGACCTGGGCGACGAGGGTGGCGGTCAGGCGCTCGACCCCTCGCTGGTGGAGGGCGTCCGCCAGCGCCGTCACCAGCGCGTCCATCTTGATCAGTTCGCGCTCGCGTAGCTCGGTGGCGGACTCGACGACTCGCTGACGCTGACGCACCGGCTCGCCCCACGCCGTCAGGGCGGCGCCGACCGTGCCGAGCGCCCCCATCACCACGTCGACGGACGACACAGCTGCCGGGGCCGCGAGCACGGCGTCGATGATCTCCCGCTCGAACGTGGCCGCACCGGAGAACAGCACCTCGCGCTTGTCGGCGAAGTAGTTGAAGTACGTCCGCCGGGTCAGCCCGGCGCGGTCGGCGATCTCGGCGACGGTCACCTCGTCGTACCCGCGCTCGAGGAACAGCGTCATCGCCGCGTGCTGCAGTCGCTCCTGCGCATCCGGTTGCCACCGCGCCATGCGACCACCGTAGTACGCGATTGCACTTGGTGTCATCACATGCCACAGTGGTGACTGCACATAGTGCAATCACTGACCATCCAGAGGAGCTCGTCGCATGCCGACCAACACCAGCGCGTGGATCACGACCCGGAACGCGCAGCTCGATGTCGGCCCCGCGCCGTACACCGGCCCCGGGGCGGACCAGATCGTCGTCCGCAACCACGCGGTCGCCGTCAACCCGCTCGAATGGATCATCCAGGTCGCGGGCAACCTGATGTACCGGTGGTTGGCCTACCCGACGGTGCTGGGCTCCGACGTCGCGGGCGAGGTCGTCGAGATCGGCGCGGCGGTGACCCGGTTCCGCGTGGGCGACCGGGTGCTCGGCCACGCGGTCGGCACGGACAAGGACAGCAACAGCGCAGCCGAGGGCGGATTCCAGCACTACACCGTCGTGCTCGAGCGGATGGCGTCCCCGATCCCGGACACCATGCCCTTCGAGGACGCGGCCGTCCTACCGCTGGGCCTGTCGACGGCGGCGTGCAGCCTGTTCCAGACCGACCACCTCGGCCTCCGACACCCCTCCGCGGACGCCCGGCCGATCGGGGAGACGCTCCTGGTCTGGGGTGGCTCGACCAGTGTCGGCAGCAACGCTATCCAACTGGCGGTCGCCGCGGGCTACGAGGTGATCACCACGGCGTCGCCGCACAACGCCGAGTACGTCCGGTCCCTCGGGGCCGCACAGGTCTTCGACCACCACAGCCCGACCGCCGTCCCGGACATCGTCGCAGCCTTCGAGAGCCGCACGCTGGCCGGCGCGATCGCCATCGGCACCACGTCCGCCGCGGCGTGCGTCCGGATCGTGGGTGCGTGTACGGACAACAGGTTCGTGTCCCTCGCCACGCCTCCGGTCTCGTTCGACGACCTCGGCGATGAGCACCGCAGCCGGCTCGCGGTCCCGCGGCTGGTCCTGCGGCTCATCACCTCCAACGTGGCGCTCCAGGTCCGGTCCCGGCTCCGCGGCACCCGCATCCGGTACATCTTCGGGACGTCGCTGAA
This sequence comes from Mycobacteriales bacterium, assembly GCA_038231335.1. Taxonomy (GTDB): domain Bacteria; phylum Actinomycetota; class Actinomycetes; order Mycobacteriales; family Pseudonocardiaceae; genus Pseudonocardia. The sequence continues at coordinate 99,116 of JBBRLM010000012.1, read as the reverse complement.
GAAGAACGGGGTCAGCACGGCGATCTACCGCGACTTCCTTCCCGACGCCCTCGCCGCAGGACGCTACGTCGCTGCGCCGAGACCGTCCGTCGTCGGACACGGCGTCGAGGACATCCAGCACGCGCTGGACATCCAGCGGAAGGGGGTCTCGGCCGCGAAGGTGGTCGTCACGCTCCCGTAGCGGTCCCGACGCTGAGTCGCCACCCAGGTCCGCGAGGCCACCGTGCTCCTGCCCGCGCCGGGTGGACCGGCGAGCACCCACACCGGCAGCATCCCCGTCATGGCCCCTCCCATCACCGTGCAGCAGGACAGCGGTCTCGCCGTCGTCACGATCGACCACCCGCCGCTCAACCTCTACGACGAGGCGATGGGCATCGCGCTCGTCGCGGCGTTGGACGAACTGGAGGCGCTCGTACCCCGGGCTGTCCTGTTCCGGTTCGAGGGCCGGATCGTGACGGGTGGCGTGGACGTCAGCACCTTCGACGCCCTGGCCGACGCCGACGCGGCATCGGCCCTCTTCGCCGGGCTGGTGACGATCGCGCAGCGGGTGGCCGCGCTGGCGTGCCCCACGGTGTTCGCCGCCCACCACACGTGTCTGACGTGGGGTTTCGAGCTGGCGCTGGCCTGCGACATCATCCTGGCCACCGATCGGGCGTCGTTCGGGCTGGTGGAGGCCACGGTCGGGCTGACCCCGGCCATGGGCGGCACGCAGCGCCTCGCCGAGCGCGCGGGCAGCGGCCGCGCCCGGGAGTTCGTCATGACCGCCGACCGCTACGACGCCGCCACGATGCACAGCTGGGGCGTGGTCAACCGGGTGCTGCCCGTCGACGGGTTCGACGACGTCGCCCGCACGTTCGCGCGCAAGCTCGCCGACGGCCCGACGGTGGCCCACGCCGCCACGAAGAGGGTGATCGCCGCCTACCTGCAGGGCGGTGTCGCGCAGGCCGACGCCGAGGTGCCGTCCATCGCCGGAGCGCTGTTCGACTCGGGCGACCTGCGCGGCGCCATTCGTTCCTTCCTCACCGACGGGCCCGGACACGCAACCTTCGAGGGTCACTGAACAGGTGCCAGGACTGGTCAATGCCGGGTGAATCGTGGATCATCCGATTCCACGATTCACACCGAAAGGACGACATCATGGCCGACGGGCATGTCGAGAACGACCTGGACCACCTCAAGGGCATCGGACCGAAGCATTCCGAGATGCTCAAGTCCATCGGGGTGGACTCCATCAAGGAGCTGCGCCACCGCAACCCGGCGAAGCTCAAGGAGATGATCGAGACCCGGCACGGCAAGGTCGTCGGCCTGTCGGAGAAGACCTGCGAGACCTGGATCGAGGAGGCCAAGGCCTACGCCGGCTGACCTCAGCCCGATGCGAGCTGGCTGTCGCTCGGCACCTGGTCGGGCACAGCCACTCCGTCGGCCTTCGAGCCGTTCTGCACGGCGTCGACGGCGCTGCTCACACCGTTGATGTCCTGATCGGTGGCCTTCCCGCCCCTGATCTTGGCCAGGGCCCCGGACAGGGCCGCACCCGCGGCGTCGAACGGTGCGGCCAGCTTGCACAGCGTCGGCGACGACTCGGCGTCGGCCTTGGCCAGCTTCAGCTCGTGCACGGTGAACAGCCCGGCCAGCCCGGCCTTCACCGTGGCCCCGACCCCGTGCAGAGACCCCGCCTTGTACGGGTTGTAGATGAAGTGGTGGAACGCACCGAACGCGAGGCCCGCGTGCAGCACGAACTTCGTCTTGTCGAAGTTCACGCTGCCGACCTGCTGGCACCCGGCGCCGCTCGATGCCGCCGTCGCCGGAGCGGAGCTTGCGGACGAAGCGGACGGACCGCATCCCGCCACCGCAATCAGCCCGGCAATGGACAGCGCGCACGCAAGCGCGCGAATCTTCCCCCGAAGAATTGTCTGCACAACGTCATCATCACACGCCGACAATGGGCCACCCGGCGGCCGGGTACCGTCGGCGAGTGATCGATCCCGTCGACCGGCACGTCCTGCGCGCGTTCGCTCTGGCCCGCACCACCGGCGCTCCCGCACTGGCCTGCCTGGCCGGGGTCGGCTCCACATCGGAGGGCACGTACGGGCTCACCGGGACTCCCGACGGGTGGACGGCCCCGGTCGGCCTCCTGGAGATCGCGGTGCTCGCCGACCTCGCGCTCGGCGCCGCGGCGCGGGCCCAGGCGGGCGCGGACCGTCGCATGCCGACGCTGAGCCTGACGATCGACCTGGCCGGATCACCGCCTCCCGCAGCCCGGCTCGACGTGGTGGCCGATCCGCCTGCCATCGACGACGGCTTCGTCTCCACCGCGGGCACCGTGCGCGACGGTGGCCACGCGATCGGGCACTGTGCGGCCACGTTCGCCCTCGGCTCGTCGGGGTTCGCCGTCCTGCCGTGGGAGCAACGGGCCGGCGCGTCGGTCGAGCCGCTCGCCGAGCACGACCTCGACGACGCCGAGGCCCGGATGCTCGGCGCCGTGAGGGGCGCGGCCGGGACCTCGTGGAGCGACGCCGTGCTGGACGACGCGACCCACGACGGCCGGCTGATCGCCTCCGCCCTGCTCGCGAACCGGGCCGGCACCGTGCAGGGCGGGGTCCTGTTCGCCCTCGCCGCCCGGGCCGCGGCGACGGCGGTGGAGGGGCCGGTGCGGATGCGCGGCGGGCACCTCGACTTCCTGTCCGCCGGCGACGTCGCCCACCCGCTCGACGCCACCTCCACCCTGCTCAGCGCTGGGCGCCGCACGTCGTTCGCCCGGTCGGAGATCCGACAGGAAGGCCGGCTCGTGGCCACGGGCTCGTTCGTCCAGCACGCGGCCGGCTAGCCGATGCGCTCGTCCGCCCGCACCACCATCGACTCCAGCCATGGCGCGCCGAACGTCGTCGTCATGGCGACGTCGGAGGCGTCGCGGCCGCGACCGATCAGGACACGGCCCTTGCGCGGCTGGTTGTTGCGGGGGTCGAAGGTCCACCACCGGTCGCCCAGCCACACCTCCATCCACGCGGCGAAGTCCATCGGCGCCGGGTCCACCGGCACGTCGACGTCGGGGAGGTAGCCGAACACGTAGCGCGCCGGGATGTTGAGCGCCCGGCAGAACGAGATCGCGAGGTGGGTGAAGTCGCGGCACACCCCGAACCCCGCGGCGTTGACGTCGGCGGCGGTGCTGAGCGGGCCGCTGCTGCCGTACCGGAACTTCAGGTGCCCGTTCACGTGGTTGCAGATGGCCTGCACCCGCGTGTAGTCCGGCGGCAGGTCGCCGAAGCGCGACCACGCCTCGTTGCCGAGCATGTCGGGCAGGCAGAAGCGGCTGGGCAAGGTGTAGAGCAACACGTCGTCCGGGAGGTCGTCGGGCGCGCACTGCTGCGCGGTGACGTCGACGTCCTCGGTGGCGTCGGGCACCTCCACCAGGGCGTCGTGGCGGATCGTCGAACGCCCCGCGGGGAGCACGAGCCGCTGGCAGGGGTTGCCGTAGAGGTCGGAGTAGGTGCGGACGGGCGTGTCCGGCGCCACCGAGGTGGCGGCGCTCAGCACCACCACCGGGCCCTGCTGCAGGGGCTGCACCTGGATCACCGCAGGGGTGGGGACCTGCGCCGAATAGTGGAACTCACAACCCACGTCGATCTGTCGCACCGTCACCGCGTCCATCGTCCGGCAGCGGGCGACCGTTGACCAGCGCGAGCCGCGGTGATGACGGCAGGATGGTCGCGTGCCCCAACGTGTGCTGGTAGCCGACGACGACCGCGCCATCCGCGAGTCCCTCGCGCGGGCCCTCGACCTCGAGGGCTACGAGGTCGTCACCGTCGTCGACGGGGTGGAGTCGCTGACGCGCGTCCACAAGGAGACCTTCGACGCGCTGGTGCTCGACGTGATGATGCCCGGGGTGGACGGCCTGGCGGTCTGCCGCGTGCTGCGCGCCGAGGGTGACCGCACCCCGGTGCTGATGCTGACGGCCAGGGTCGAGACGCCGGACCGGGTCGCCGGCCTCGACGCGGGCGCCGACGACTACCTGCCCAAGCCGTTCGAGCTCGACGAGCTGCTGGCCCGGCTGCGGGCGCTGCTGCGGCGTGCGGCGTTCGTCCCCGAGAACGGCACGGCGGACCTTCTCCGGCTCTCCGCCCTGCGGCTGGACCCCGCGGCCCGGCGCGCCTGGTGGGCCGACGAGGAACTGCAGCTGTCGAAGACCGAGTTCGACCTGCTCGAGCTGCTGCTGCGCAACGAGGGCATCGTGCTCGACCACTCCACCGTCTACCACCGCATCTGGGGCTACGACTTCGGCGCCGACTCGAAGAACCTGGCCGTGTACATCGGCTACCTGCGTCGCAAGCTGGCCGCCGCCGGCGCCCCGGCCCTGATCCACACCGTCCGCGGTGTGGGCTACACGGTCCGGCAGCCATGAGCGAGCTTGCGAGCGAATCATCGGCGCAGCGCCCGAACTCAGTGTCGACCGAGCGCAGCGAGGGAGTGCGATGAGTTTGCGGTCGAGGTTCGCGCTGTCGTTCGCCCTGGTCAGCGCGGTCGTCGCCGGGCTCGTCGGGGTGCTGAGCTACCAGGCCGCGTCCGACCGCATCGCCCAGGAGATAGACCGGACGCTGAGCTCGGCGACGGCGTCGGTGGCCGCCGGGCAGACCGAGGTGCTGACGGCGGCGACGCCGGTCCCGCCGGACGTCGGCAGCCGCGGCCCGGGCCCCGGCGGTCAGGGCGGGGCACGCGCGCTGGTCGGATGGGTGGTGGCCGCCGACGGCACCACCACGTTCCTGGGAGGGCGGCCGGTGCCGCTACCGGTGTCGGACCCGGTCCGGGCGCTGGCCTCCTCGGGCACGGTCGGGCAGACCGACACCACGGTGCTCTCCCAGGGCCGCGACTCCTACCGGGTGCTGACCACCGCGCTCGGCGACGGCCGCGGCGCGCTGCAGGTGGCCGTGGACGTCGACGACTCCGAGCGCGTGCTGCACGGGATGGCGATCGAGGTCACCCTCGTCGGCCTCGTGGTGCTGGTGGTGGCGGCCGCCGCGGGATGGTTGCTGGCGGGGCGGATCACGCGGCGGCTCGTGCGGCTCACCGCGATCGCCGAGGACGTCAGCGCACACGGCGGTATCGAGCAGGAGGTGCCCGTCGACGGGCGCGACGAGGTCGGCCGGCTCTCGGCGTCGTTCAACACGATGCTCAGCCGGCTGGCCGCGGCCCGCGCGGCGCAGGACCGGCTCGTCCAGGACGCCGCGCACGAGCTGCGCACCCCGCTCACCAGCCTGCGCACCAACGCGAGCGTCCTGCGCCGTGTCGACGAGCTCTCCCCGGACGCGCGGGCGCGGCTCATCGACGACGTCCAGGGGGAGACGCGCGAGCTCAGCAACCTCGTCGACGAGCTGGTCGAGCTCGCCCTCTCCCAGCGCGGCGAGGAGGCCGAGGAGCCGGTGGACCTGGTCACCGTGGCGCAGCACGCGGCCGAGCGCGTCCACCGCCGGACAGGCCGGGCGGTGCACATCGACACCGACGGCTCCGTCGTGCGCGGGCGACGTCAGGCGCTCGAGCGTGCCGTCGGCAACCTGCTGGAGAACGCCGCCAAGTTCGACGGTGACGGCCACGACCCCATCGAGGTCCGCATCCGCCGGGGCGCCACCACGGTGACCGACCACGGGCCGGGCATCGAAGCGGTCGACTCCGCACGCGTGTTCGACCGGTTCTACCGCAGCGACGCCGCCCGCGGCCTCCCCGGCTCCGGGCTCGGCCTGTCGATCGTGCTCGACGTCGCCGAGGGCCACGGCGGCACGGTGTCGGTCTCGACGCCACCGGGTGGCGGCGCGGCCGTGGGCTTCACGGTCGACGCGGCGAGGCTCTTACCTTCTTCCGAATCGGATCACGTCGGGGCTTCACCCCGGTCGATCACGGTGGGAGGTACCTGACCGACCACCCCGGGAGTCCGATGTCCGCCGCAGCACCGCCGTCCTCCCTCCGCGCGTCCGACGGGGAGCGGGAGGCCACCGTCTCCCGGCTCCACCAGGCTCTCGGCGACGGGTTCCTGGACCTCGACGAGACCGACCAGCGGGTCGCGACGGCCTACGCCGCCCGGTACCGCAGCGAGCTGGAGCCCCTTCTCGCCGATCTCCCGTCCCACAGCGCCACCGCCTCCGGGCCCCCGACCTGGGCGGACCTGTGGACGTCGGCGGTGTGGCGCGGCCGCGTCACGCTCCTGGGCGAGGCGCCCGAGCAGCCGACGGCCGAGCAGGGCCGGACGGCCGCGGTGTTGGCCGTCCTCGTCGTGCTGTGGCTCGTCGTGTGCGCGTTCCTCGGCGCGCTGCTGTGACCACCCCCGATTCGGAAAGGCCCACCATGAACTCCCCCGTCAGCGGCTCCCGCTGGGAACCCTCTGCGAGCGACGTTCCCGCCCCGGACGACAGCACCTCCACCATCGCGGTGGCGGATCCCGCTCCCCGGCCGCCCCGGCGGCGACGCCGGCTGGTCGTGGCGGCCATCGTCGTCGGCGTGCTCGCGGTGGCCGGTGCGGGAGCCGCCGCGATCGGCCACGCCGTCGCCGGGGCCGGCGGTTCGTCCGTGGGCGTCGGCCGGGACGGCGGCGGCCCGCCCCTGGGCGGCCGCGACGGGCACCGTCACGGGTTCGACGGCGACGGCGGTGCGGGTGTCGGCGGTGCGGGCGCCGGCGGTGCGGCACCCGGCGTGGCCGCGCCGGGCCCCGGTCCCACCACGTGACCACCGTCCAGATGCATCCCGTACCCGCGGCGCACCGTCTCGAGCCGGCCCGGTCCCCCGACCGCGGCGTGCGCCTCGGCGCCACGACGGCCCTCGGCGCGGCCCTGGCGCTGGTCACGTGGTGGTGGGCCACCGGCGGCGGCCTCGGCGACCTGGCCGGCTGGGAGTCGGGCCTCACGTCGGTGGGCCGCCTGACCGGCCTGCTCGCCTCGGTCCTGCTGCTCGCGCAGGTGATCCTCATGGCGCGCCTCCCGCTGCTGGAGGGCGCATTCGGCCAGGACCGCCTCGCGCACCTGCACCGGCTGGTGGGCTTCACCTCGTTCAACCTGATGATCGCCCACATCGGCCTGATCGTCTGGGGCTACGCGGCAGGCGACCTCACGCGGGTGCCCGGGGAGACCTGGGACCTCACCGTCGACTACCCGGGCATGCTGCTGGCCGTCGGCGGCACGTTCTGCCTGGTCATGGTCGTGGTCACCAGCATCCGGGCGGCCCGGGTGCGGCTGCGCTACGAGTCCTGGCACCTCATGCACCTCTACGCCTACCTCGGCGTCGGGCTCGCCCTGCCGCACCAGCTGTGGACGGGCCAGGAGTTCCTCTCCTCCACCGCGCGCACCGTGTTCTGGTGGGCGCTCTGGGCCACCGCGGCCGGATCGGTACTGATCTGGCGCGTCACGCTTCCGTTGTGGCGCAGCGCCCGACACCACGTGCGCGTCACCTCCGTCGTCCCCGAGGGCGACGGGTGCGTCTCGGTCTACCTGACCGGCCGGGATCTCGACGCGCTGCAGGCGCGGGCCGGGCAGTTCTTCACCTGGCGCTTCCTCGCCGGAACCGGCTGGACCCGCGGCCACCCCTACTCGCTGTCCGCCGCCCCGGACGGCCGCAGCCTGCGCATCACCGTCAAGGACCTCGGGGACGGCAGCTCAGCCCTGCGCGGTGTGCGGCCCGGCACGCGGGTGCTGGTCGAGGGGCCCTTCGGTCGCCTCTCCGAACGCGTCCGCACCCGGGGCAGGGTCGCGCTCATCGGCGCCGGGTTCGGGGTCACCCCGCTGCGGGCGCTGGCCGAGGAGCTCGAACAGCACGAGCCCGGCGAGGTCGTGCTGCTGCACCGCTTCACCGACCATCCCCTGTTCGCCCGCGAGCTCGACACGCTGGCCCGCGAACGCGGCCTCACGGTCGTGCCGCTGCCCGGGCGTCGGCGCGCGCCCGACTCCTGGCTCGGCGACGGCATCGGCCGGGTCGACGACCTCACCGCGCTGCGCGCCCGCGTGCCCGACATCGCCGAACGGGACGTCTACGTCTGCGGGCCCGGGGTCTGGACCGGGCTGGTGCACCGCACCCTCACGGCCGCCGGCGTCCCGGAGGGCCATATCCATACCGAGACCTTCGGCTGGTGACCCCGGTGAACGACATCGCCTGGTGGGACCTCGCCACCCCGCCACGAACGAGACCTTCGGCTGGTGACCCGGTGAACGACATCGCCCTGTGGGACCTCGCCACCCCGCCACGAACGAGACCTTCGGCTGGTGACCCGGTGAACGACATCGCCTGGTGGGGCTGGTGACCTGACATGCGCCGCATCGCCCTGTGGTTCCTCGCCACCCTCGCCACCGTGGTCCTCCTGTTCGGCTACCGCACGTCCACGTCGTCGACGATGCCCTCGACGGTGGCCGTCGCGGCCCCCGCCGCCGCTCCCGCCGCCGCCCCCGCTCCCGTGGCCGGTGCTCCGGCCATCGCAGGCGCCACCACCGTCACCGGCACCACCGCCTCCACCCGTTGGGGCCCGGTGCAGGTGCAGCTCACCGTGGCCGGCAAGAAGATCACCGCCGTGGACGTCGTGCAGTACCCGAACGGCAACGGCCGGGACCAGGAGATCAACTCCTACGCCATCCCCACACTGGTGCAGGAGACGCTGTCGGCCCAGAGTGCGAAGATCGACATGGTCAGCGGGGCCACCGTCACCAGCGACGGCTACCTCACCTCGCTGCAGAGCGCCCTCGACCAGGCCGGCATCGCGTGATCCGTCATGTCGGCCACGTCATGGGCCTGCCGATCAGTCTCGCGCTGCGCGGCCGGCACGCCGGCGACACCGCGGCCTGGGACCGGGCGCTGGCCGAACTGCGCCACGTCGACGCGGTCTTCAGCACCTACCGGTCCGACTCGGTGATCTGCCGCCTCGGCCGCGGCGAGATCACCGAGGCCGAATGCCCGCGGGAGGTCCACGAGGTCCTCGCGCTCGCCCGGCAGGCCGAACGGGCGTCGGGCGGAGCGTTCTCCGCGTGGCGGGAAGGCACCCTCGACCCCAGCGGCGTCGTCAAGGGCTGGGCGGTCGAGCGGGCTGCCGATGCTCTGCGAACCCTGGAGGACACCGACTTCTGCCTCTCCGCCGGTGGCGACATGGTCTGCCACGGCCTCGAACAGCCCTGGCGGATCGGGATCGAGGACCCCCACGACACCAGCCGCGTCCTCGCCATCTTCGACGTGCGTGACGGGGCGGTCGCCACCTCGGGCACCAGTCGGCGGGGTCAGCACATCGCCGACGCCCGCACGGGCCTCCCACCGACCGCGGTCGCGTCGGTCACCGTCGTGGCCGGCAGTCTCACGTGGGCGGACATCGACGCCACCGCCGCCTACGCCCGGGGCCCCGACGCCGCGGAGTGGCTCGGGCACCGCGTCGGACGCACAGGGCTGGTGGTGTGGGCCGACGGATCGACCACCACCGTGAACGGCACCGCGCCGTAGTGCCACCATCCACCATGCCGGAAGCCAGGGAACCGACCGCGGACGAAGCGCGTGAGCTCGCCCGGCAGGACCACGCCAGGTGCTCCAACGCTTGCTCGGCCTGCGGCGACCCGACCCCGAACCCGTGACCGCCGTCGCGATCGGGCTGGCCACCCTCGCAGCCGTCATGTTCGCCGTCTCCGCGGTGCTGCAGAACGGCGCGGTCTCCGACGTCGTGACGACCGGCCCGGCCATCGTGGACCGAGCCGGATTCATCAGGCTCGCGCGCACTCGGGGCTGGCTGGCCGGGGCCGTTCTCGCCGGTGTCGGCTCCGTCACCCACGCCGGCGCCCTCGTGCTCGCCCCGGTGGCCATCGTGCAACCGATCGGCGTGCTGGCGGTGCCGTTCGCGGTGGTGATCGGGGCCTGGCGTACCCGGATCCGGCCGTCGGCCGGGCTTCTGCTGACCGTCGCGATCTGCCTGGCGGCGGTGGCCGGTTTCGTCACGCTGGCGAACGTCCGGCTGGGAGCCGGAACGCAGCCGCGCTTCGCCGGTGCCGTCCTCGCCGCGGCCACCGCCGCCGGGCTCGTCGCGTTGCTCGCCGCGTTGGGCGGCCGCAGCGCCGGATGGCTGCGGTGCGTGGCGTTCGCCGCGTCGGGTGCCACCGCGTTCGGGCTGGTGTCGGCGCTCATGCGGCTCGTCTCGCTGCACATCACGACCGGCGCCGACGACCTCGACGACATCGGGGTGCTGCTGCCCGTGGCCGGGATCGTCGTGGCCCTGGTGGCCGGCGGCTGGGCCGTGCAGCAGGCGCACGCGTCCGGCGCGCCGTCGGTGGTGGTCGGGTGCCTGACCGTGCTCGACCCGCTGGTCGCGGTGGTACTGGGCGTCACGATGCTGGGGGAGGGCGGCACCACCTCACCGGGCGCGGTCGCGGGCCTGATCGGCTTCGCGGTGCTCGGGTTCGGCGCGGTGCTCGTGCTGGCCCGCCACCACCCCGACTCCCGGGTGCCCGCACCGCGACCGCAGCGGTGATCAGCGACGCCAGCGCGGGCGGGCCAGCATGCCCGTGGCGCGGGTCTTGCCCTGCTCCCCGAAGACGAGTTCCGACAGGGCCTCGTAGACCTCTTCCGGACGGGGGAGGTAGTCGATCCGGTTGAGCGCCTGGATCTGCCCGGCCGACTCCACGATCACGGTGCCGTAGCCGAAGATGCGCCCGCCGAGAGACCGTTCGAACGTCAGGTCGGTCACCTTGCTGATGGGCATCATTCCTACTTTGTGCACGATGAAGCCTTCAGCCAGAATGACCCGCTTGTCCGTGACGACGAGCTTCTCGATCCACCACAGGATCGTGAATATCGTGAAACGCAGCACCGCTACCAGCGCCAGGTAGAACATGATGTTGTCGCCGAGCACGGTGTCGGGCAACAGGCGTTGCACCACCACGATCACCAGCAGCACCAACGCGGTCTGCATGATGTCCACCGCTATGAACGCCCAGTGCCGCCGCACCCGGATGACCCGACGCTCCGTCGGTAACAGGTACTCGTCGATCTCGCGGGGAGCCAGCACGCCCGACCTGCTACTGGTGGTGCCCGAACAGGCCCTCGACATCACCCAGAACGCCGCCGACACCCTTGTTGACCTCGCCGTTGATGACGTTGTTCGCCACCTGGTCCACCTCGGTCTGGATCATCTGGTCCACCACCTGACCACCGGGTACAGGCACGTGCCCCTCCACCGCGTGGAGTGCCTCGTTGAGGAAACCGTCGGCCGTGGTGTCGACGGCGGCATCCGCGGCGAAGTTGCCTGCCTGCTGGGGGAGGTTCGGTCCGGACATGTGAGCTCCACTCTCTCGGGGTGGCGAGAGTGTGGCCCACAGCAGCCCGTTCGGGCGATCCCATGAGTCAATTTCGTCCAGTTCGGGTGAACCCGAAACACCGACGGACCCAGCACCATTCGCGCAGAAGCGACACGTGCCCCGATTCGGCCAGATGGGCGGGAGAGACACCGCCTGGGTCTTCAGTGCGCGGCGGCGGCGTAGCGGCGGGACAGTCGCGAGAACGCGTCCGCGAGCTCGGTGGGGCCGACGACCTCGATGTCGGCGTCGAAGCGGCCGAGGGCGCAGGCCCTGGAACCGCGCGGCCACGACCCACCGGGCAGGTCGCGCGGGGTGAAGCGAGGGCCCGTGGGGGTGCGCGGGGGGATCCGGTCGGCGCGGAAGGTGCGCCAGTCCGCCCGGTCGAGATCCCAGGCCACGAGGTACCAGCGCCCGCCCCAGGTGATCAGGTGGTGGCGCTCGGCCCGGCGCGGCGGGAAGGCACCCACGTAGTCGAACCGCAGCACCTCGCGCGCGCGGACGGCCGCGCTGAGCGCCACGATCACCTCCGGGTCGACCTCGGGATTCGCCGCAGCCCCGGGCCGTTCGACGGCGGTGATCTGGCGCGCGTCGATGCGCAGGCGCAGCCGCGCGGGCATGACCTGGCGGACGGTGGTCAGCGCACGCGCCGCAGCCTCCGCAAACACCCGCGCCGGTGGCCGTCTGCAGGGCCACCGCGAGGGCGACGGCCTGCTCGTCGTCGAACAGGAGGGGCGGCATCTCGGTGCCGGCCTCGAGCCGGTAGCCCCCGTCGGGACCCTTGGTGGCCCGGATCGGGTAGCCGAGCTCGCGGAGCCGGTCGACGTCGGGCCGCACCGTGCGCGGGCTGATCTCCAGTCGCTCGGCGAGTAGCTGCCCCCGCCAGTCCCGGCGGGCCTGGAGCCCGCGCAGTGGTCGCCGCTCTACGGGATGCTCACCGACAAGTTCGGCGTCACGTGGGTCGTCGACGTCGCCGTCCAGTACGCCGCGTCCTGAGCGTCAGCGGGCCGATCGGATGAACTGGACGACGATCCCGCCCAGGATCGCGAACCCGCCCGCGGCGAGGTAGAGCGCGGTGTAGTTGTTCCCGCCGCCGATCGACAGGACCAGCGGTGCGATGGCCGGGGCGACGCTCTGCGGAAGGGCGCTGGCGATGTTGAACACGCCCATGCCCTTGGCCGCCTCGGTGTCCCTGTTCGGGAGGACCGAGGTGGCCAGCGCGTAGTCGACGCCGACGTAGATGCCCTGCCCGAGGCCGGCGATGGCGACGCCGACCAGGAAACCGGTGACCGTGGCCGAGAGCGCAATGGTGATCATGCCGGTGGCGAAGACCATCGACGCCGCGAGGATGAAGATCTTGCGGCGCTGCATCAGGTCGGACAGGTATCCGGAGGCATAGCTCCCCACGACGACCCCGACGCCCAGGATCAGCATCGTCCAGCCCAGGATCGCGGCGGCCTCCGCGGCGCTGTATCCGAGGTGGTCCATCAGGAAGTAGGTCTTGTAGGTCAGCAGGAACGCCTTGCCCGTCCACACCAGGAACCGGCTCACGAAGGCCCACGAGAAGTCCGGGTAGCGCAGGGGATTGATCCACATGCTGCGCGGGACGTCGATCCAGGACTCCCGGGGCAGCTCGGCCCGCGTGACGGGGACCTCGCGGAGGTAGAAGACGAAGGACACCACCAGCACCAGCCCGATGAGCGCCGGCACGACGAACATCGAGGCACCCGTCGTGCCGGTGAACTGGATGAGGAAGGTGCCGATCACCGTTCCGACCTGGTTGGTCATGCCCATGAAGCCGGACACCCGGCCGCGGCGATGCTCGGGGACCCGGTCGGGCAGGACCGCGATCAGGGCCGACAGCCCGGCGTTGATCCCGACCTGGGTCAGGCACCACCCGACCAGGACGACCGGGATGCTGGGCGCGGTGCCGACGACGAACAGCGCCACCACGCCGACGACGATGCCGCCGACCATGAAGGGGCGTCGCCGTCCCCAGCGGGAGGTGCAGCGGTCGCTGAGGCGGCCGAAGATCGGGTTCGACACCAGCGCGAAGATCGCGCCGACCCCGGCGACCAGTGCCAGTGACGACGCCTTGTTCCCCGGGTCCAGCGCGGCGACCCGCAGGGCCAGGGTGACCGACGTCGGGGTCAGGATGGCGATCCACAGGCCGATGATGGCCAGCACGTAGAGCGCCACGAAGACGCCGCCGACGGGCTGCCCGGTCAGGCGCAGCGACCGTTCGGGGCCGCTGTCGGGCACCGTCTCGGTGGCGAGCGGCGAGGGTGGGACGGTCACGGCGAACTCCTTCGGTCGACGTGCAGGGTTGTGGGGATCAGGCGGACGGTGCGGAGACCAGCGCGGCGGCGTCGCGGAGGAGACGGGTCCTCGCCTGGTCGATGGCGGCGACCCGGGACCCGATCGCGTGCCGGTGCGCCGCCAGATCGTCGGCGGCCTCGATCGCGAGCTCCTTGCGGCGGCCGGACGCGGTGCCGCCGGCGCTGGTCCTGGCCTCGACGAACCCGCGCACGTCGAGGATCTCGGTGATCCGCTCGGCGGAGTACTCCCGCAGCGGGCCCTCGGCGAGGTCCGGCCGCACGGTGCCGTCGGCGACGCCGGCCGCCTCGTGTGCGGCGACGAAGCGGGCCACCACGTCGTGCGCGACGCGGAAGCTCAGACCGTGGGTGGCGACCAGGTCGTCGGCCAGCGCGCTGGCGGTGGACCAGTGCCGCCCCGCCGAGCGCGCGAGGCCGTCGACGTCGATCTCGAGGGTGCTCACGGCCTCCCGGAGCAGGCCGATGGCGCCCGAGGTCTCCTGGCAGTACCCGGGGAGCCGGTTGTGCGTGTAGGCCTGGTCGACGTCGGTGGAGGTGGCGGAGTGCAGGATCCCGAGCTGGCTCGCGCCCCACCCGGTGGCCTCACCCGCGAGGCCACGGATCCGTTCCAGCACGATCGGGTTGCGCTTCTGCGGCATCATGCTCGACGTCCCGCACAGGGGGGCGGCCAGCCGCACGAGCCCGACCTCGGAGGACGACCAGTAGAAGAGGTCGCCCGCGCAGCGGCTGATCCCGGCGAGGGTCATCCCGAGCACGGCGGCCAGCTCGGCCCCGGCGTCGAATGCGGAGAGCCCGGCGTCGCGGGCGTTGCGGACCGGCCGGGAGAAGCCGAGGTGGGCGGCGGTCGCGTCGCGGTCGATCGGCCACTCCGTCCCGCTGTGGGCGGCGCCGCCCAGCGGGCACTCGTTCAGGCGATCGTGGAGCTCGACCAGCCGGGCGAGGTTGCGCGAGACCGACCAGTAGTGCGCGTTGAAGTAGTGCCCGAGCGTGGTCGGCTGGGAGTGCTGGAGGTGGGTGTACCCGGGCACGAGCACGTCGTCGTACCGGTCGGCGGCGTCGAGGAGGGCCTGCCCCAGATCGAGCAGCTCCTGCCCGACCCCGTGCAGAGCCCGGCGATCGGCCATGCGGACGCCCGTCGACTTCTGGTCGATCCGGCTCCGGGCGCGCTGGATGTCGAGACCTCCGGGGCCGCACTGCTCCTGGAGGTACTGCTCGATCTGCAGGGCGATCGTGCCGACCTCCGGGTCGCCGGCCAGCATCTCCTGCGGCCGGGCGTCGAGCAGGCGTAGCAGGGCGGCCACGATGGAGCGGCCCTGCTCCCGGCCGAACACGCCCTGGTTCGTGAGCATGAGCGCGTGGGCGAGGTCGATCTGCACGAATTCCTCGGCCGTGGCGGCCTCGTCGGTCAGCTCGACGGCGTTGACGTGGTCGACGAGCCCGGGGGCGGGCCGGGCCCCCAGCCGTCCGTCGGTCAGCACTGCCTTCATGAGGTCTCCTCGCGCCGTTGCTGTCAGGGCCGTGTCATCGATTACATCTAGATGTAATCGATGACATGAGCCAGTGTGCAATAGGTCACGAGCCATGTCAACGATAACATCGAGCGATGACGGCCAACGGGGACGGACGGCGCACCACCCTGCGCCAGGTGGCGCAGGCCGCCGGGGTGAGCACCGCGACGGTCACGCGCACCCTGCAGAACTCACCCCGCGTCGACCCCGACACCCGCCAACGGGTCACCGCGGCGATCAAGCAGCTCGGCTACACCCCGAACCCCATGGCCCGCAGCCTTCGCGTCGGCGGCCGTGAGGGCGCTGTCGGGCTCGTCACCGGGGGGTTCACCAACCTGTTCCAGGCCGGGGTGGCCGCGGGTGCCGAGCGGGAGCTGCGCCGGTCCGGCCTGAACCTGATCATCGGCACCACGGACGGCGACCCGTCCCGCGAGCCCGAGCTCGCGAGGGCGATGACCGACCGGCGGGTCAGCGCGCTGATGATGATGCCCGACGGTGACGAGCGCGGCTTCCTGTCCGCGGAGCACACCTTCGGCACCCCCGTGATCCTCATCGGCCGGCCGGCGCTCGGCCTGGACGCCGACGTCGTGCTCACCCAGGACGACGAGAGCGTGCGCACCGCAACGACGCAGCTGCTGGAACTCGGGCACCGTCGCATCGCCGCGCTGGCCGGGCGCACGGACACGTTCCCGGCAAGGCAACGGCTGGCGGGCCACCGCACGGCCCTCGCCGACCACGGAGTGGCCGACGACCCCGACCTGGTCGTCACCGACCTGGTAGGGACCGGCCGGGCGAGCGCCGCCGTGGCCGGGCTCATGCACCTGCCGTCCCCGCCGACGGCCGTGATCGCCCTGAACCTCGGCATCAGCGACGGAGTGCTCCTGGACCGCATCTCCCACCACCGGGGATACGCTTTCATCGCCTTCGACGAGAGCGAGCTGTACACGGGCCTGGGGGTCTCCGCGGTGGTCCGGGACCCGCAGGAGATCGGGCGGCAGGCCGCCCTCCTGGCCCTGGCCCGCCACCAGGACCCCGAGGGCCCCGGCCGCACCGTCACCGTAAGCAGCCGGTTGGTCCGGCGGGGCACGGGCGAGAACCCACTTTCGTAGTGCCGCAATGGTTCTGGCGGCGGCGATTGTCATCCTCGTATCTGTTCGACCACCGACGCCCCGGCCATCCTCAGCGGATGGTGCTGCAGCGATGCGTCCGGGTGGGCATGATCGTCGTTCTGTGTCTCGGCATGACGGCGGTGGCGGGCGGGGAGGCGCTGGCGGCACCGGTGGAAGCTGCTTCGGTGGCACCGATCGCGCCGGACGCGGGCGGCGGCTACACGGTGGGCGAGGCTGTGCAGAACCTGCCCGCGCTCGGCTACACCGAGAAGGAGTTCTCGCTCAGCGGCAACGCCGCCACCTACACGCAGGCGGGACCCTGGGCCTCCGACGGCAGGTGGCCGGTCTCGGTCAGCGGATCCTCGCCCTACACGACGCGGATGATCGTGCGGCGGCCCGAAGACCCGGCCGCGTTCAACGGCACCGTGATCGTGGAGTGGCTCAACGTCAGCTTCACGGTCGACATCGACGTGGACTGGTCGCAGTCCTGGTCCCAGTTCACGCGCGCGGGCTACGCCTACGTCGGCGTCACCTCACAGAAGGTCGGCACCGACTTCCTGACCAGGTTCGACCCGAAGCGCTACGCCGGCATGAGCATCCCCTCCGACGACGCCTCGTACGACATCTTCTCCCAGGCCGGAGCCGCCGTCCGGGCCGGATCAGGGGACCTGCTGAGCGGCCTGGAGGCCAAGCGGGTGCTGGCGACCGGCCACTCGCAGTCGGCAGGGCGGCTGGTGACCTACGCCAACGCGATCCAGCCGACGGAGCGGGTCTTCGACGGCATCCTCATCCACGGCCGCGGCGCCACCGCGGCCGGGCTGAACGGCAGCCAGGGCTCACCGACTCCCACCCGCATCCGCCCGGACCTCGGGGCCCCGGTCCTGCAGCTGCAGAGCCAGACCGACGTCCCGCTCTTCTCGTCGGCCCGGCAGGCGGACACGCCGGACCTGCGGACCTGGGAGGTCGCCGGCACCGCCCACGCGGACGCCTACGGCCTCGTCCAGTACAACGCCCAGAACGCGGTCACCCGCGCAGTGAACGACGGAGCCCCGATCACCTGCCTCACGCCGGTCAACTCGGCCCCGTTCCGCTACGCATCCAATCTCGCCTACGCCGACCTGGACCGCTGGGTGGCCACGGGCACCCAGCCGCCGAGCTTCCCGCCGCTGGAGACCGGGCTGCTCGGGCTCCCCGTGACCGACCAGGCCGGAAACGCCAAGGGCGGTCTGCGACTGCCCGACCTCGACGTCCCGATCGCCACCTACTCCGGGGCCGGCCTCGGTGGGCAGGGCCTGCTCGGCATCGGCGCCTGCCTCCTGCTCGGCCGGACGACACCGCTCCCGGCCGCGACACTGAAGCAGCTCTACCCCGACCACGCCGCCTACGTGGAGAAGTACACGGCGGCGGCGCGCTCCGCCCGGGACAACGGCGCGCTGCTGCCCGCCGACTACGAGCTCGCGGTCGCCGCGGCCGCGGCGGCTCCGATCCCGACCGCACCGTGACCTGCACCTGACCTGCAGACCCAGCCCCTCCGATGCGCCAGCTCCGACGCCGTTCTGGTGTCTGCGGTGTCGACGGAGTGGCCGACGACCCCGAGAGCCTCGGCCGCACCGTCGCCGTGAGCAGCCGGCTGGTCCAGCGGGGCACGGGCGAGATCCACACGTAGGGTTACGCGTCGTTCTGGATCTCGACGGCGCGGGTGGCGAGCACGTGGAGCTGGCACGGCCAGACGTACCGCCCCGCCTGCGTACCCGACGAGCACACCCTGCAGCGGCCGGAACCGTCCTCGATGTGCACGGCGAGCAGTCGCTCGGCCGCACCCGGAAGCCGGGCCACTTCGGCCGCCAGTAGTCGCCACTGAACGTCAGGGTCCACCATGCCCTCCCAACACGTCACAACTCACACATTAGACCATAAGCAGTGATGATGCGTGATTTTACTGATGTTGGGTGGGAACGACTCATGACCAGCACTTACGGTCTGTAGCTATGGCATACGACGGGCCATTGCTGTTCACGGCCGAGTTGGCGAGGCGGTTACGCGTCGCTGCCGGCACCGTGCAGCGCTGGCGCCGCGACGGCCTGATCACCCCCGCGCTCGTCACACCGGGAGGACAGGCGCGCTGGGTCGAGGCGGACGTCCGCGACCAGCTCCGGCGCCTCGACGAGCGACGCCAGATCGACGCGGTGGCCGAGCCGGATCCCGGGTTCAGCCGGGGAACGTCGGACTGACGCTGCGCCAGCCGTCGCCCGCGACGATCACGTGGTCGAGCAGGCGCAGGTCGAGAGCGCGTGCCGCGGAATGCAGGCGGGCGGTGACGGCCACGTCCGCGCGACTCGGGTCGAGCGTTCCACCGGGATGGTTGTGGGCAAGGGCGAACGCCACCCCGTCGTGCCGGAGCACCAGCGACAGGATCTCGCGTACCGGGACGACGCATCCGGCGGTGCCGCCGCGGGCCACGGTGAGCACCCTGCTCAGCCGTTGCCCGTGATCGGCGACGAGCAGGACGACCTGCTCCACCCGTTCCCGCCCGATGAGCGGTGCCGCAACGGCGGCGACGTCGGCGGACGTGCGCAGGACCTGGCTCCGGGTGGCAGCGGCGACCCTGTCCGCGAGGGCGAACGCCACGACGAGCCGTGACGCCTTGGCCGGACCGACACCCCGGCGGCGCGCCAACTCGTCCACTGCGGCCCTCGCGAGGCCGGCCATCCCGCCCCACTCGGCCAGCAGGGCCTGCGCCAGGGACAGTGCGCTCTCACCGGAGCCACCGGTCCCGAGCTGGATCGCCACCAGTTCGGCGTCCGACAACGCGCCCGCGCCGAGCGTCGCGAGACGCTCCCGCGGGCGGTCGTGCGCGGGCAGCGCAGAGATCGCCGCGCCCCGCATCACGACGGCCCGGCGGATCGATG
The DNA here is from genome assembly GCA_038231335.1 of Mycobacteriales bacterium. GTDB lineage: Bacteria > Actinomycetota > Actinomycetes > Mycobacteriales > Pseudonocardiaceae > Pseudonocardia. The sequence continues at coordinate 79,969 of JBBRLM010000012.1, read as the reverse complement.
TGGCATACGGCGAGTGTGACCGATCCGGTTGTCCGCGGGTGCCGTTTCGGACAAGTCGTGCGCGTGGATACGCGACGAGGCACGAGTACCGTGATCGTCCCGACGTTCGGCCGAGGAGCAGAGATGGCCAGGGTTGTCATGCATGCGGTCGTGTCGGTGGACGGGTTCATCGCCCTCCCCGACGACACGGTCGGGCCGCTGTTCGACTGGTACTCGGGCGGCGACACCGAGGTGTCCGCCGGGGCGAGTGGCTGGACGTTCTCCCTCTCGCAGGCGTCCGCCGGCTACGTCCAGCCCTTCTGGGACGCCATCAGGGTCACGGTGATCGGGCGGCACCTGTTCGACACCACGAACGGCTGGGACGGCAAGCCGGCCGCCGGGGACGAGCTGGTCGTCGTCACCCACCGGCCGTTGCCCGAGGAATGGCTCGCCGCCCATCCGGACGCGCCGTTCCACACCGCCGGCTCGGTCGGGGCGGGCATCGCGCTCGCCAGAAAGCTGGCCGGTGACGGCCTCGTCTGCGTGACCGCCGGCGACCTCGGCGGGCAGGCGTTCTCAGCCGGGCTGGTCGACGAGGTGGCGATGGACGTGGCCCCCGTGGTCCTGGGCGAAGGGGTGCGCTTCTTCGGCAGCCACGCCGGCGTGGTGCTCCTCGACGATCCCGACCAGGTGGTGCAGGGCGACCGCGTGCTGCATCTGCACTACAGGGTCAAGCGCTGAACCGGGACGGTTCGACGATGAACGCCGACCAGCTGAGCGTGTCCGTATCCATGGTGCTCGAGTTGCTGGATCAGCAGTTCCCGCAGTGGGTTGACCGACCTGTCACGGAGGGACCTTCCGCCGGCGCGGCAACGCGTTGTTCCGCCTCGGCGATGACCTGGTGGTGCGTCTTCCCCTCCATCCCGGATCGGCGGCGGCGGTCGACAGGGACTGAGCTGGCTGCCGTGGCTGGCCTCACAGCTACCGTTGTCTGTTCCGATTCCGGTCGCCGCCGGCGCTCCAGCTGAAGTATTTCCCCGGCCGTGGGCCGTGTTTCGATGGATTCGCGGGGTCGGCCTGGAGAGCGAGATCCGCTCCGATATCCGCGCGCTCGGCGCAGAGGAGATGGTGGAGGAAGCGTTGGCGACTGCCGTCTGGGACAGTGCGCTCGCAGCGATGTCACACCGTCTCTCGACATGGATCCACGGAGACTGTTTCCGATGAATCTGTCGGCCGACCTGGGTGCATTGTCTGCAGTGATCGATTTCGACCTGATGGGATCGGCGACTCGGCCGTCGACGTGGTGCCGGCACGGACATTGCTGACCGCCGACACGCGACCGCGGTTCCGTGAAGCATCCGGCGTCGACGACGACACCTGGATCCGCGGTCGAGGATGGGCATTGAAGGCCGGTCTCGGCGCAAATACGCAGATACGGCGCCGGCGGCCACTCTCCTGCGACCACGGGGCGATACGCAGTGTCGCAAACGGTCGCGGACCATCGACGGACTTCTCGACAAGATCGGCTAGGCCGGCGCGCCTGCACGCTGCAGCAGCTCGGCGGTCGCTTCCCACAGGCGTCGCTCCCGGTCGCGGTCGTGGGCGACCGGCTGCACCTCGGTCGGCTTCGTCTTGACCACGAACGCACCGTCGCGCACGTGGGCCCACTGGTCGTCGAGCGCCATCGCGGCCAGCAGCGGCCCCGAGCGTTGCGGCGTCGACACGCCCGGGACACGACCCAGAGCGCGACTGATCGCCTGGGCAGCCGCCGGGGCCCCTCGGCCCAGCGCGGTTCCCGGCATCCAGCCCGGTTCGAACACCGACACGTTGATCCCGGCGCCGGCGTGGCGCTGCAGCTCGTGGGCGTAGTACAGGATCGCCAGCTTGGCGTTGGAGTAGGCGACGCCGGATCCGGTCATGCCCGGGACCTGATCATCGGTGGCCGGCCGGGCGAGCTCGACGGGATCGGCCCATCTGGCCTCGGGCACGCCGAGCCGCTTGCGCCAGAAGTTGGCGTGGTAGGTGTTCGAGCCGAGCAGCACGACCCGTGCCGGGGCGGTGAACGAGCCGAGCAGGTCACCGATGAGCTGGGCGTGGGCGAGGTAGTTGACGGCGAAGGTCGTCTCGTAGCCGTCGGCCGAGGCCAGTCGGGTGTCGGCCGACATGACGCCCGCGTTGGCGACCACCGCGCGCAACGGCCGCACGGCACCGGTCGCGAGCAGGTCGCGCACGGTGGCGGCGGCGGCACGGACCTCGGCCAGGCGCGCCAGGTCGCAGCCGATCTCGTGGACGCGGGCGCCGTGGGAGCGGGCCTCGTCGGCGACCGCGGCCAGGCCCGGCCCGGCCCGGCCGACCAGCAGGAGGTCGGGTCGCTGCCCGTCCGGTCGGTCGGCCATGGCCAGTACGGCGTGCCGGCCCAGGTTGCGGGTCGGGCCGGTGATCAGGACAGTCCCGGGTTCGGTCATGGCTCCAGCGTGGCGGATCGGCCGGGCCGGTGACAGCGGTCCGGCTTTCGTAGGACTGCCAGGGCCAGGACAACCTCATCCGGGCTCCTGCAGACTGGGGCGCGTGGAGGGGTGGGAGTTCGGGCGGGCGGTGCGCCGCTTGCGCGACCGGGTGGCGCCCGAGGACGTCGGCGTCCCGGTGCGCGGCCGACGCCGCGCGAGTGGGCTGCGCCGCGAGGAGCTGGCCGCGCTCGCCGGCATCTCGGCCGACTACCTGACCCGCCTCGAGCAGGGGCGCGCGACCGCGCCGTCGGCGCAGGTGGTGGAGTCGCTGGCCCGGGCCCTGCGCCTGTCCGACACCGAGCGCGACCTGCTCTACCGGCTGGCCGGGCACGCCGCGCCCGGCCCGGGCGTCGTGCCGTCGCGGGTCGTCCCGAGCGTGCAGCGGCTGCTCGACCGGCTGTCGCACACCCCGGTGGTCGTGTACGACGCCACCTGGACGCTCGTGCTGGCGAACGCGCCCTACGACGCGCTCATGGGCGAGACCACCACGTGGCGCGGCCTGGAACGCAACGCCGTCTGGCGCAACGTCACCCGCCTGCCGTCCCGGGTCGTGCACACCCCGCATGAGCAGGCCGAACACGAGGCCCGGCTCGTGGCCGACCTGCGCCTCACGGCCTCGCGCTACCCCGCCGACCGTTCCCTGCGACGCCTGATCACCGACCTGGCCGCCGGCAGCCCACGCTTCTCCGAGCTCTGGGACGCCGTGGTTCCGCTGCTTCCGACCGACCCTTCCCGGCGCAAGACCGTCGACCACCCGGCGGTCGGCCCGATCACGCTCGATTGCGACACACTGCTCGTCGCCCTGGACGATCTCCGCATCAGCGTCTACACCGCCGAGCCGGGCACCGAGGACGCCGACCGCCTCGCCCTCGCCATAGTCCTGGGCACCCAGTCGCTCGTGCTCTGATCAGGCCGGCACCGCCGCCGGATCCATCCACATGACCTGCCAGCCGTGGCCGTCGAGGTCGAAGAAGCTCCGGGAGTACATGAACCCGTGGTCCTCGGCGCCGTCCGCATCGGTGCCACCCGCAGCGAGGGCCGCGTCGCAGACCGCGTCGACCTCGTCCCGCGTCGCCACGCTGAAGCAGTAGAGCGCCAGCGCGTGCGTCGTGGGATCGCCGATCGGCAGCTTCGAGTGCTGTGCGAACGTCTCACGGTTCAGCAGCATGACGAAGGCCTGCTCACCGACGAGCATGCAGGCAGCGTTGCCGTCGGTGAACGCGGGGTTGTAACTGAACCCCAGCTTCGAGAAGAACGCCTTGCTGCGCTCGAGATCGGTGACGGGCATGTTCACGAAAAGCATCCGGCCGGGGTTGGTGGTCGTGGTCATGGCTGGCTCCTGTCGATGCTGCGGTGAGGTACACCAGAAAGACGGGCCCGGACCACAGATCTCATCGATCACCCGTCGATCCCGCGCGGCTCTACCCGTTGCATCGCCTCATCGCCGATGTTGCGGGCTGTTCGGCCGGCGTGCGCGCCGAGCGCGACGCTCCTGAGTGATCGTCTGCGACACGGGCCGGCTCGTCGCGGCCACCGATCGCGACGACCAGCACCACCGCGCCTGCACCGACCTGCTCACCGGATGTACCTCGCGGGGCGGACGCTCCCAGGGCAAAGATCGGAAGCCACGTTGCTGCGCTCGATGGTGCAACAGACGATCACGATCGTCGACCTCGAACGCGCCGGCTACGAGGGGATGGCCGAGCCAGGCGCTCACGCCGCCGTACGGCGCGAAGGACCGCCGGCTTCTTCGTCAAGCCGACGAGAACAACGAGCGAGCCCACCGCCGGCTCGTCGCGCTCAAGGGCGACGCGATGCTCGGGCCGCCCGACAGGTCCCGCTGAGCGACCATGAGCGCAACGTCCGTCAGTTCGCTCCGACGGGCGCGGGGCGGTATCTCCGGTCTCCACCGGCGGAGGAGGACTCTCGGATGTCTCGGCGCGCTAGCCCCGCTCCGGTGGACTCCTGGGTACGCTGAGATCCGTGACTGCCGAACGGGACGAGCTGAAGCAGCTGGTCGAGCAATTGCCCGACGAGCGGTTGCCGGCCGTCTTGGCTGAGGCACGCCGCCAAGCTCGACCTCAGCGGGCCGCGCAGTGGCCACCGGCGTGGTTCGGGTCGTTCGAGAGCGGCCTCCCGGACCTCGGCCGCAATCACGACGATCTCCTTGCCGAGGGCTTCGGACGCTGAATGATCGTCTGCGACACCGGCCCACTCGTCGCGGCGGCCGACCGCAGCGATGCGGACAACCGGGCCTGCACCGATCTGTTCACCGGACTGCATATGGCCCGCCGCCCGATCCTGGTACCAGCCCCGGTCGTCGCCGAGGTCGGATACCTGCTGGGCCGCACCGGCGGCGCACGGATCGAGAGCACTTTCCTACGCTCGATCGTCCAGGAGACGATCATCATCGTCGATCTCGAACTCGCCGACTACGAACGCATGGCGGAGCTGGTCGACACCTACGCCGACTTCCCGCTCGGCACCACCGACGCAGCCATCGTCGCAGTAGCCGAGAGGCTGCAGATCATCGACGTCGCGACCCTCGACCGCCGCCACTTCAGCGTCGTCCGTCCCCAGCACGTCCAGGCGTTCACGCTTCTCCCGTGATCCACAGCATGTAGTGGCCCGGGCACATCATCTCGAGCCACCGGCTTGCCCGCCGATGCTGGTGCTCGCTGAGCATCCTGCCCACGATGAGCGACGCACATAGGGGTTCCGCGCCGCCTCCGCTCTCGATCACGATCCGTGATCGAGATGGGCCTTGAACTGGGCAAGTGTGGAGCCGCCTTGGGGAGTCGAACCCCAGACCTACGCATTACGAGTGCGTCGCTCTAACCGACTGAGCTAAGGCGGCGTTGTGCCTGCGTCAGTGTACCGACCGCCGCATGCGGGTCACGCCCCACCCGTCCACTGTCCTGACCTGCGGTTCAGCCGCGCTGCAGGGACATCATCATCGCCTCGACCGCGATCTCCGGCTTCACGTTCTGGTCCATCGCCGTACGGCAGGCGAGGACGGCCTCCAGCCGGCGCAGCACCGACTCGGCGGACCACTCGGAGGCCGCGCGGCGGACGTCGGTCTCGCGGTCGGGGTTGGTGAGGCGGACCTGCGCGTCGCTGCCCACCACGATGACGTCGCGGTAGAAGCCCGCGAGGTCGACCAGGGCACGGTCGATGGCATCGCGCTGGGTGCGGGTGTTGCGGGACTTCTGCTGCTTCTCCAGCTCCCGCTCCGCCGCCTTCGCGCCGCGGGCGGCCTGGGCCACCCCCTTGCCCACCCCGCCTGCCCCCATGGCGACGGCGAGCTCCTCGCGCTCGGCGGCGTCGCGGCCCTCGCTCATCTCGACGGCCTCGGCCTTGGCGTTGCGCACCAGGTCGCCTGCGTAGGCGAAGACGTCGCCGAGGCCGCGGACGCGCAGGGGCAGGCCCAGGACGGTCTCGCGGTAGGCACGGGCCTCGGGGTCGCGGGCCAGGCGGCGGGCGCGGCCGACGTGGCCGCCCGAGACCGACGCCGCCCAGCGGGCCTGCTCGGGCTCGATCTTGTCGCGGCGCACCAGGACGTCGGCGATCGCCTCCGGCACCGGCGTGCGCAGAGGGACCGGGCGGCAGCGGGAGCGGATGGTGACGCTGACGTCCTCGGGATGGTCCGACGGCGCGCAGAGCAGGAAGATCGTCTGCGGCGGGGGCTCCTCGATCACCTTGAGCAGAGCGTTGGCCGCGTTCTCGGTGAGGCGGTCGGCGTCGGTGATGATCAGCACCTGGTACTTGCCCATTGCCGGGCGGCGGGCGGCCGACTGCACGAGCGTGCGCATCGACTTCACCGAGATCGACAGGCCGTCGGGCACGATCTCCCGGACGTCCGCATGGGTACCGGTCATGACCGTGTGGCACGACACGCAGTGGCCGCAGCCGTGGTCGGGGCACTGCAGCGCCGCCGCGAACGCGCGCGCGGCCACCGACCGGCCGGATCCTGGCGGGCCGGTGAACAGCCAGGCGTGCGTCATCGCCGACGGGTCCTCCGCCGCCGCGCTCAGCTCGGCGACGGCCGCCGGTTGACCGACCACCTCGTCCCAGACCGTCACATGTCCACCTCGATCGGAGCTGTGGCCGGCTCAGCGGGGGCGGCCTTCGTCGGCAGCATCCCGGCCAGGCCCGCGTGGACGCGCTCGGCGACCTCGTCGGGGGTGCCATCGGCGTCGACCACCACGTAGCGGTGCGGCTCCGCGGCCGCCATGCGCGTGAGCAGGCGCTGCACCCGCAGGTGCTGCTCACCGACGATGCCCGTGGCGGGTGCGTTGCCCGTGGGGGCCCGATCGAGCAGCACCGACACGTCGGGGCGCAGCCTGCCGGTGGCCCACGCGGCCAGGTTCTCGAGCTCGCGCGGATCGAGGGCAGCCTGGGCCACCACCCCGTACTGGGCGAGCGGGCTGGCGAGGAAGCGGTCGACGACGACGACCGCGCCGCCGGCCAACGCGGGGCGGATCACGCGCTCCACCTGGTCGGCACGCACCGCGGCCGCCGCGAGCGCCGTGGCCCGGGAGCCGGCCAGCGCGGCCTCGCGGGTGGCCGCCTCCCAGCGCTCGCGCTCGTCGTCCTCGGGCTCGACGACGGTGTGGCCCTCGGCGCGCAGCCGGGCCGCCAGCCGGGCCGCCTGTTCCGACGTGTCCTGGGCCCCTTCGACGGCGATCAGCACACCGGCGCCCTCGCGCGGCTCGCCGCGGCGCAGCGCAGCGAGCAGGTCTGGCAGCATCGGCTCGGTACGGCGATCATCCATCTGCCGGTAGGCGAGCATGCCCACCCCGGCCGCGACGAGCCCGCCGGCGAGCATCACCACACGCGTGCCGTCGACGACGAACGGGAACCCGAACACGTCGACGGTGCGGCTGGCGACGAGCCCCACGATCAGCGGCACCACCGCCAGCGAGCCCAGCAGCGTGAGCCGCACGATCGACTGGACGAACGCGTTGATGCGGCCGCGGATGTCGTCGGCCACCTGGGACCCGATGATCGTCAGACCGGTGAGGAACGCGATACCGGCGAACCCGCCCACCAGCATGACGGCGGCGATGGCCAGGAACAGGTGCGGCGCGATCGCGACCAGCACCAGGGCCAGCCCGGCCGCGACGATGGCCGCACCGAACAGCCGGTTGTGCGGGATCTTGCGGGCCATGCTCGGGGCGGCGCCCATGCCCAGCGCCAGCCCGACGAACACCGACGCGAACAGCACGCCGTATGCGGCGTTGCCGCCGCCGAGGCTCGCCGCGTAGAGCGTGGCCGAGCCGACGACGATGCCCCCCGCTGTGAACGCGCCGATGATGCCCGTGACCAGGCCTCGGATGAGCGGGGTGCGCACGACGAACGCGGCGCCGTCGCGGATGAGGGTGAGCACGCCGGGCGTGACCTCGCGGGTGCCGGAGGCACGACCGGAGATCTCCGGGATGGCGAACCACACCACGAGCGCGATGAGGAGGTAGGCGAACCCGCTGAAGACCAGCGTGATGTAGACGATGTCGATGGCGGCGGCCCCCAGCGACGCCCCGACCCTCGAGACGAGCGCGAACAGGCCCGACGCGGTGATGACCGAGACGCCGTAGGTCATGACGAGCGCGAGCTGGTTGGCCGTCTCCACCTGGTCGGGCCGGCGCAGCAGGTTGGGGACCGACGCATCCTTGGCCGGGATCCAGAACATGGCGCAGAACTCGATGAGGAACGTGGCCACGAACAGCCACCACAGCGACCCCACCAGCGGGATGGAGACGAACAGCCCGAAGCGCAGCAGATCGCTGACGACCATGACGGCGCGGCGGTCGAACTTGTCGGCCAGCGCACCGGCGAGCGGGCCCAGCACCAGCGACGGCAGCAGCTTGGTGGCCACCACACCGCCGAGCGCGAAGCTCTGGGCCTGGTAGCCGCTGGTGAGCTGGGTGGCGAGTGCGGAGAGCGCGAGCAGACTCATCCAGTCGCAGATGCCCGCCACGGACGTGACCATCCACAGCCGCCGGAACGCGGGGATGGCCAGCACGCTGCGGACACGCTGTGAGGTGGCCGCGGACAGATCCGGGCCGGTCTCCGATGTCATCCCTGCTCACCTCCCTGGCGTGGTCGCGGTTCTGAGGGTAATCGGCGGCACCGACAGTGCGGTTCGGTGCTCAGGGTGTCAGCAGCGCCACGACCATCTGGACGAGGATCAGTGCGAAGACGCAGACGAAGAACAGGTTGAACAGACGCGACCCCAGCCGGCTGCGGGTGTGCCGCGAGAGGCCGAGGATCCCCTGCTCGGGCTCGATCCGTGGGCGGGCGCGCAGGTGGGGTGGGGCCGCGGGCGCGGCTGGGGGCCTCCGGACGGCCGGGCCCCCCGATCCCGGCGGACCCGGGCGCGCCGGAGGCGGCCCTGGGCGGGACTGCAGTACCTCCGGGTCCCGGGACGCGCCGGTCTGCGGGGGTGACGGCACCGCGGCGGCAGCGCAATCCGGTACGGCGGGCAGATCCGGGACGTTGGGCAGATCCGGGACGGCGGGGCCACCGGGTTCCGGCGGCTCTGCGGCGGCGGCCGCAGCAGCCCTCACCTTCGCCCGGTAGGCCTGTTCGATCGTGATCGGCACCCCGGGACGCCCAGCCGTGTCCTGCGCGGTCGACGGTCCCGATCCGGTGATCACCGACGCGACCGTCTCGTCGGCGGGCTCGCCCTGCACCCCAACCGTCATGCACCGGAATGGTAGGCCGGGTGGTCCGGGTCCGTCAGTGACCTGGCCGCGCCCGGACGGTCAGGTCCCGCCGGGCGGAACCGGCTGGCCGCCGGGTGGCTGGGCACCCGGCTGGGCCCCCGGCGGCCGGTCGGTGCCGGGCGGCGCGGGCGGGGGCGGCACCGAGCCGCTGCTCACGCTCAGCACGATCGTCTCACCCGGGAGCGATGTGCCCTGCGGGCTCTGCCCGACCACGGTGCCCGGGGGCGCGGCGTTGTCCACGGTGCGGGTGGAGACCTTCCAGCCGGCCCGCTCCAGCACGGCCTGGGCGTCGTTCCGGCCCTGCCCGACCACGCCGGGGATCCGTGCGGCGGCCCGGCCCTGCAGGAAGCGGGGATCCGGGGCCGGGAGCGGCAGGACGGGCTGGCCGTCGAGGATCGGCATCATCGCGCCGTAGAACGTCCGCGCCGGGGTCTTGCCCCCGAAGATATTGCCGCGGCCGCAGGCGAACGGGCCGTTGGCACCGTCGCAGAGGGGTCTGGGCGAGGCCGAGTTGTCGAAGGTGATCACCGCGCCCGCGATCTGGGGAGTGGCCCCGACGAACGCCGCGGACTTGTTCTCCTGGGTGGTGCCGGTCTTCGCCGCGATGGGACGGTTCCATCCGAACTGCCCGGCCGCGGCCGCCGACGTGCCACCCGCCTGGTCGTCCTTGCTGAGCCCGACCATCATCGTGTTGGCCAGGGCAGGCTCGACCGCCTGCGCGCACGGGGCCTCGGTGACGGGGACGAGCTTGCCCGTGGCGTCGGTGATCGACTCGATCGGGCTGGGCGGGCACCACTTGCCGGCGCTCGCGAGCGTGGCCCCCACGTTGGCCAGCTCCAGCACGCTCGTCGGGCTGACCCCGAGGGTGAACGACGCCTGCTTCTGCTCCTTGGTGACCTCGGCGATGGAACGCCCGGTGCGAACGCCCCTGTCGGTGACGAACTCGGTGGTGGCGAGCGACTTCATGCCCAACCGCACGGCCATGTCGACCACGTCCGGCACGCCCGTGAACTCCTCGAGCTTGACGAACGCGGTGTTCGGCGACTCCGCGAGCGCGTCCTGCAGCGACAGCTGCAGGGGGTACTTGCCCGCGTTGTTCACGGGGAACGGCCGGCCGTTCCCGTCGACGTAGATGGGCGACAGATACCCGTCCGGCGGCACGGCGATCACGTCGTTGATGCCGAGGCCCTTCTCCAGGGCGGTGGCAGAGGTGAAGATCTTGTAGACCGAGCCGGCACCGAGGTTGACCGGCTCGTAGGGCAGCCCGTAGCTGGTCTCGAGCTTGCCCGCGTCGAGGCCGAAGGTGCGGCTGGAAGCCATCGCCAGCACGCGGTGCTTGTCCTGACCCGGCTGCACCACCGACATGACGTCCGCGACGTTGGGCTGGTCCGCGGGCACCTGTGCGTCGAGCGACGCCTTGGTCTTCTCCAGGACGGCGCGGTCGAGCGTGGTCCTGATCGTGAGCCCGCCGCGGTTGAGCTGGTCCTGGGTGAAGCCCGCATCCAGCAGGTAGCTCTGGACGTACTTGCAGAAGTAGCCGGCGTCGCCCGACCCGATGCATCCGCTGGGCTGGGTGACGAGCGGAGTGACGACCCCGAGCGGCGCCGCGAGCGCGGTGGCCAGCTGCGAGTCGTCGATCATCTGCTGGTCGCGCATCAGCTGGATGACGGTGTTGCGCCGATCCAGCGCGGCCTTGGCCTTCGTCACCGGGTCGTAGGCCGTGGTGCTGCGGACCATGCCGGCCAGCGTCGCGGCCTGCGGCACCGTCAGCTTCGCGGCGGTGGTGTTGAAGTAGGTGCGCGCCGCCGACTGGATGCCCGCCGCCCCGTTGCCGAACGAGACGATGTTCAGGTAGCGGGTGAGGATCTCCTCCTTACTCAGGTTGCGCTCGAGCTGCAGCGCGATCTGAGCCTCCTTGAGCTTGCGCGCGGGCGTCTGCTCGGTGGCCTTGAGCCGCTCCGTCTCGGTCTTGGCGTCGACGTAGAGGAAGTAGTTCTTCACGTACTGCTGGGTGAGCGTGGAAGCGCCCTGCACGACGTCACCCGATGCGGAGTTGGCCACCAGCGCGCGGAGGGTGCCCTGCCAGTCGACGCCGTTGTGCTGGTAGAACCGCCGGTCCTCGGTGGCCACGATCGCGGCCTTCATGGCCGGCGAGATCTGGTCGGACGTGACGGTCTGGCGGTTCTGGTTCGGGTCGAAGAACCGGGCGACGGGTGCGCCCGCCGAGTCGGTGACGGTGGTGGTGACCGGCAGCGGGCCGTCCACGACGTCGGTGGAGACGGTGGTGACGCTGTCGCCCGCGTCGTTGGAGACGAGTCCGAGGCCTGCTGCCGCCGGGAACGAGATGCCGGCCACCAGCACGCCGGCGACCAGGCTCAGTCCGAGAAGCAGGCCGACCGGACGCAGGACACGGCGCGGTGAGCTCACGTCGAGCGAGGGTACGCGGAACCTGGTGATTGTCCGGTGAGCGCCCGGGAAAGTGAAGTTGAGTAGTTTTGCTCGGTTTCGAGAGGAACCTCCGGCTCCCAGAATCCGTCTGTGCTGGTCATGAGGAGTGCATCGACGATCTCGGGGGGCAACCATGACGGGTCGGTGGAACTGGCGGGTGGCCGCACGGTGCCGGGCGGACGACGCCGACGAGCTGTTCGTGGCCGGGGCCCTGCAGCGCGACGCGAAACTGTTCTGCCGCACCTGCCCGGTACGCACGGAGTGCCTGGCCCACGCCCTCGACCAGCGCATCGAGTTCGGGGTGTGGGGCGGCATGACCGAACGGGAGCGCCGCGCCCTGCTGCGCGAGCGGCCGGACGTGGAGTCGTGGTCGGAGCTGCTGCACGACGCCCGGGCCGCCCACTACGCGAGCTCGGTGGACGAGACGGCCGAGCACCTGGCCGCGGCGGAGGAGGCCGAGGACCTGTCGGAGTCGGCCTGACCCCTACCGGGCGGGGCGCAGCGGAGTGGCCTGCGGGCCCGGGCCGCCGTCGGCCAGGCGGGCGCCGATCTCGCGCAGCCCGTCCAGGTCGCCGACGTCGGCGACCACCGGCACGCTGGTCACCGCCACCGTGGGGTGGGCGCCGGTGAACCGCGCCAGCAGGCTCTCCTCGCGTCCGGCGAGGTCCACGCGGTCGGCGTGCAGGCGCAGCACGGCCGCGGCCAGCGGCGCTCCGCGGAGCTCGTCGGCCACGTTGCGGGCCTTCGGCGCCGAGAGCTCCGCCAGCACCGGGTGGGTGCGGTTGAGCACCAGCCCCGCCAGCGGCATCTCCTCGGCCGAGAGCCGGTCCACGAAGTAGGCGGCCTCGCGCAGCGCGTCGGGCTCGGGTGCGGCCACCACGACGAACGCGGTGCCGGGCGAGCGGAGGAGCTCGTAGGTGGCCGTGGCGCGCTCGCGGAAGCCGCCGAACATCGTGTCGAACGCCTGCACGAACGCGGACGCGTCGGTGAGCAGCTGCCCGCCGATGATCGTGGAGACGGCCTTCGCGAACAGCGTGAACGCGCCACCGACGAGTTTGCGCAGGCCCCGGCCACCGGCGCGCGCAGGCGAGGACAGCAGCCGGATCATGCGGCCGTCGAGGAACGTGGACATGCGCTGGGGGGCGTCGAGGAAGTCCAGCGCCGACCGCGACGGGGGCGTGTCCACCACCACGAGGTCCCAGTCACCGGTGGCCACGAGCTGGCCCAGCTTCTCCATGGCCATGTACTCCTGCGTTCCGGAGAACGACGAGGAGATGGTCTGGTAGAAGGGATTGGCGATGATCGCCTCGGCGCGACCGGGCTCCGCGTGCGTCTCCACCATCTGGTCGAACGTGCGGCGCATGTCGAGCATCATGGCGTGGAGATTGCCGGCTACGGAGCTCACCTCGGTGGGCTCGTTGCCGAGGATCTCCAGGCCCAGGGCCTGGGCGAGACGCTTCGCGGGGTCGATGGTCAGCACCACGGTGCGCCTGCCCCGTTCGGCGGCGCGCACGGCCAGCGCGGCCGAGGTGGTGGTCTTGCCCACCCCGCCCGAGCCGCAGCAGACGATCACGCGGGTTCCTGCGTTGTCGATCAGCGCGTCGACGTCGAGCACCGGAACGGCTCTCATACCAGCACCTCCGCGCCCACACCCTGCTCGCGCAACGTGTCGGCCAGTTCGTAGAGCGAGCCGAGGTCGACGCCGCCGATCAGCCGTGGCAGTTCCAGGCGGGCCGGGGCCGCCGAGGACGCGTCGAGGCGGGCGAGCGCCACCGACTCGCCGTGCACCCGCTGGGCGTGCTCCACGGTCTCGGTGACCAGGCCGTCGATCACGTCGGGGGTGAGGTCGAGACCCGCGGAGGCGAGGCCGGCGCGGATGCGGGCGGCGTCCACCCGGCCACCGGCCGCGGCGGCCACCGAGCGGTCGGGCAGCCACTGCGGGCGCACCTGGTTCGCGATCACCGCACCCGGGCGCAGGCCGGCCGCCGCCAGCTCGCCGAGGGTCTCCAGCGTCTCCGTCACGGGCAGCTCCTCCAGCAGCGTCACCACGTGGACGGCGGTGAGCGGCGAGTGCAACACCTCGACGACGCCCTCGGCCTGGCTGTGGATGGGGCCGCTCTTCGCGAGGTCGGCCATGGCCTTCGTCACGTCCAGGAAGCTGACGACGCGGCCGGTGGGCGGCGCGTCGAGCACGACGGCGTCGTAGGCGGGGCGGCCGTCGGCGTCGCGGCGGTTGACGCACTCCTTGGCCTTGCCGGTGAGCAGCACGTCGCGCAGGCCGGGGGCCAGCGTGGTGGCGAACTCGATGGCGCCCATCCGGCGCAGCGCGTGGCCGGCCATGCCGAGCCGGTAGAACATCTCGAAGTACTCCAGCAGCGCGGCTTCGGTATCGATCGCCAGCGCGCGTACCTCGCCGCCACCTGGGGCGACGGCGATCTTCCGCTCCTCGTAGGGGAGGGGCGGGGTGTCGAAGAGCTGGGCGATGCCCTGGCGGCCCTCCACCTCGATGAGCAACGTGCGCCTCCCACCCGTCGCGAGGGCGAGGGCGAGGGCGGCGGCGACCGTGGTCTTGCCGGTGCCCCCCTTGCCGGTGACGACGTGCAGGCGGGCGGCCGACAACTCTGCTGGCCAGGAAGGTGTCACTCCTCGAGGTTACGAGCCGGTAGCCATCCCGGCCGCCCGAACGGGGTGAGGCGCTGGCTACAGTCCATGCTTATGAGCTCCCCGGCCGTGACCCAATGGGAATACCTCACCGCCCCGGTGTTGATCCACAGCACCCAGGCCATCCTCAACAACTTCGGCCGTGACGGCTGGGAGCTGGTGGCCGTCACCACCGGCGCCAACAACGACCAGCCCGTCGCCTGGTTCAAGCGACCGAAGCAGTCATGAGCACGCCCACCGCGCGCCTGGCCGAGCTGGGCATCACGCTCCCCACCGTCGCCGCACCCGCCGGGGCCTACATCCCGGCGCGCAAGAGCGGGTCGCTCGTGTTCACCGCGGGCCAGGTGCCGTTCGTCGACGGGAAGCTGGCCGCCACGGGCAAGGTCGGGGCCGAGGTCGACGGGGACACGGCCTACCAGCTGGCCCGCATCTGCGCCCTCAACGCGCTGGCCGCGATCGACGCGCTGGTCGGCCTCGACGCCGTGACCGGCGTCGTCAAGGTCGTCGGGTTCGTGGCGTCGGCGCCCGGCTTCACCGGCCAGCCCGGTGTGATCAACGGCGCGTCGGACGTGCTCGGGGAGATCTTCGGCGATGCGGGCAAACACGCTCGCTCGGCCGTCGGCGTGGCGGAGCTGCCCATCGGTGCACCCGTGGAAGTGGAGCTGATCGTCGAGGTCGCGGGGTGAACGCCGCCGACGCGATCCCTTCCGCGGAGGCGCGATCGGTGCGAGCCCAGGCCGGCCACGAGCTGCTCGTCCGGCTCGCCGGGCGGCTGCCCGACGAGCTGCTCTGGCGCCTGCGCGACTGGCTCGCCGTCGACGCCCACTCCTCCATCACCGCGATGCTGCCGCGGGAGCTGCTGCGCCACCGCGTCGCCCTGGACGACCGCGAGCGGGAGCTGCTCGTGGCCTCGGCCGGGGAGTGGGGAGCCTCGCCCCGCCTCATGGACGCGGTGCTGCCGCTGCCGTCACCGGACGACACGACGGCGCAGTTCCGCTCCGAGCCCGACGTCGACCAGACGGCGCTGAGCGTGCTGGCCGTGGTCCGCGGCCACCCGGGCTGCATCGAGCTGCGCCAGGCGTGGCGGGCCGGGGCCCGGCGGGAACAGCGCGTGGTCCTCGTGCACGGCGGCGAGCGGCCGTGGCAGCTGACGGGCACGCTCCAGCGCGTCCTGCGGGCCCACGGCGACCGCACACCGTGCGTGGAGGTTCTCCCGCCGCACGGGGAACCCCCGGCGTACCACCAGGCGGCCATCATCGGATCGGCCCCACTGTGGCGATCACCAGCTCTGCAGCGATCAGCAGAAGCGGGGCGGTCACCGGCGATGGCGGCGCCGACAGGAACGTGATGACGGGCACCGGAGGAGGGCACGTGGGCGAGACATCGGGATCATCCACACACGACCTGCTGCTCGCGATGGCCGGTCAGGTGGACGACGACCTGCTGGCGTGGGCACGGGAGCTCGTGGCGGTGGGCGAGAACACCCGGGCCATCGCCCTGGTCACGGCCGGCGTCACCGCCGACCGCACCGCCCTGCCGGCTCCCCTGCGCGCGGCGCTGGTCACGGCGGCCCGCAGCGCACACACCGACCTCGACGCCGACGCCGCCCTTCCCGAGGCCGCCGACACCGCGCTCGACCACCGCTTCACGGCCACACCCTCCGGCGGAGACGACCGCGTCGCCGCGGCCGTGGGGGCCCTCCCGGCGCGGTTGCTCGACGGCGCCGAGGTGCAGCTGGCCTGGCGGTTGACGCCGGCCGGGTCCGCGCCAGGGCCGTTGCCGCACCCGGTGGTGCTGGTCCACGTCGAGCCGGCCGGCCGGCCCGCCGACGTCCTGGCCTACCAGCTGTCCGTGGCACTGGACCGGGCCGGGGTGGTGGCGTCGGTGGAGGTGCTGACCAGCGGGAACCCGGTGTCCGGGTACCACGACGCCGCCCGGCAGGCCGCTCTCCGCATCCACGGTGCTGCGGCGACCCCGGCCGTCGCGCCGCCGGCCGAGTCCGACGTCGAGGCCGTCACAGCCGAGTCCGACGCAGCCGAGTCCGACGCAGCCGAGCCACCGGAGCCCCGTTACGCCGATCTGTGGGCCGCGCAGGGGCCGTTCACCGTGCCCGCCGAGCCGTCGGAGCCCGACGCGGCGGCCACCGACCCCACGGGCGACGTGGTCCGCGACATCACGCCTGCCCCCCGTCCGGTGCCGTTGCGTCCCACGCGGGACACCGCCCCGGCCGAGCCGGAGCCCCGGCCCGCGCCCCGGCCGTTCGAGCGCCGTCGCACCACGGTCACGCCGCTGACCCGGTCCTCGCTACCGAGCCCCGTTCCGCTGGCCCGCCGCGACGGCAACAGGTTGCGTCCACTCGTGCCGGTGACCGACGAGACACCGGTCGACCCGGGCGCGGACGAGACCCCCGACCTGCAACGCGCAACGCGTGCGAACGGCGGTGACGCCTACTCGTCACTCGAGCAGGGCCAGATCCCGGCGCTCGCCGACACCCCCATGTTCCGCTCGATGCAGGATCCGCTCAGCGGCCCGCTCAACGCGCCGCTGCTCGCGCCACTGCTGGACCCGACCCCCGTCGAGGAGCAGGGCACCCCTGCCGACGAGGACGACGACCCGTTCGGCCTTCATGGCATCAGCCCGCTCGCGCCCGACCGTCCGATCCCCGCGCCCGCACCCGCACCCGTGGAGGACCGGTGGGCGAGCGAGTGGGCGTCGGGGGACTGGGCCCTGTCCTCGTCGGGCCTGGACCTGGACCCTGCGCCGGTCGACGACGACTCCGGACCCGACGAGCACGAGGCTCCGCGGCACCGGGCCTCCCCCTCCGGGCCCGCCCAGGAGCAGCCGGCCGCGGAGCCCGAGGTGGTTCCACCGTCCCCGTTCACGCCGCGACCCGTCCCGCCGGCCCCTCTCGCTCCACAGTTCCCCGCCGCTCAGGTGCCCCCCGCTCCGATCGCCCCGCGGCCCGAGCCCCCGGCCTCGAGCCCACCCCGGCCCGGCCCGGATCGGGTGCCGGCCCGGCCCCCGGCCGCCCGGGCGCCGGAACCGGCCCGTGAGGAGCCGGTCGCCGAGGGTCTGGGGCTGCGGCCCGATTCGGTGGCACGGCTGAGCGACGCCGATCGCGATCTGCTCGCCCGCCTGCAGGCCGAACTCGGCAGCGGGACCCGGCCACGCACCTCGCGACGGGCCGGCGTGGCCGCCCCGAACGGCTCAGGGCCGAACGGGAACGGGCCGAACGGGAACGGGCCGAACGGGAACGGGCCGACCAGGAACGGCTCGGGACGGCACGACCCGCCCGATCTCGCCGGCTGAGCCGTCAGCCGGCGGCGGCCCGGACCTCGTCGAGGACCTCCTGCAGGCGCAGGCCGTGCGCAGCATCGAGCGCAGGCGCCGGGCCGGTGCCGCGGACGGCCGCCACGAGCTCGTCGAGCAGGTGGGCGTAGCTCGTCCCGGCGTCCCAGGCCCGACCGGGCAGCCGGTGGACGCCGGCGCCGCCGAACACCGTGAACTCGCTCTCCGTCGGGTCCACGGGCAGGGCCAGCGACGTGACCACGGTGCTCGACGCGCCGCCGGCGTGGACGAGGCCGAAGCGCCACAGGTCGGGGTCGGCGCGGTGGGCCCAGGCCACTCCCGTGACGGGTCCGAGCGCGGCGTCGAGCAGGTCGACGAGGTGCGGGCCCACGTCGAGCAGCGCGCCCTGTTCCGCCCGCCACGGCGACGCCGCGTACGGGCCGCCGAGCAGCGCGCCGGAGAGCCACCGCGCCGAGCCGGTGGTGTCGGGGCCCGGCGGCGTCGACGGCATCCCCGCCAGCCATTTCTGCACGTCGGGGGCGTGGCGCAGCGTCAGCACGATCGACGAGTGGACGCCGGCGCGGGCCACCGCGTCGACCACCTCGCGGGCGCCGTCGATCGTCTCGGCGAGCGGCTTCTCGCAGATCAGGTGCCGTCCGGCCGCCGCCGCGCGCACCGCCAACGTGCCCTGGACCCGCGGGGGAACGGCGAGCGCCACCACGTCGACGTCGGCGATGAGGGCGTCGAGATCGGGGTAGGCGGTGCTCCCCAGCTCCGCCGCGAGCTCCGCCGCCTGCTCCGGGCGCCGGGTCCACACGCCCGTCAGCGTGGTGGCGGGATGCGCCACCACCGCCGGGCCGTGCACCCCGCGGGCCCACGGCCCGCCCCCCACCAGCCCGACGCGCATGTGATCCACGAACTCCATCCTGCCCTGTCGCGAGTTAGGGTCGCGGGGTGTCCACCGAGCCCGTCGTCCCGAAGCCGGCGGCCACCGTGCTGCTGCTGCGCGACGACCCGAACCCCCCGTCCGGACGCGACCCGCTGCAGGTCTTCCTGCAACGCCGGGTCGCCGGCATGGCGTTCGCGGGCGGTATGACGGTCTTCCCCGGCGGCGGCGTCGATCCCTCCGACCGACCCGATCCCGCCCGGTGGAGCGGCCCGTCGCCGGCACAGTGGGGGGAACGACTCGCCTGTGACGCCGGGATGGCCGGCGCACTCGTCCACGCCGCCGTGCGGGAGACGTTCGAGGAGTGCGGGGTGCTGCTGGCCGGGCCCGGTCCGGTTCCGCACCACGAGCGGGAGGCCCTCGTGGCCCACCGACGCACGCTCGGCGAGGTGCTGACCGACGCGCACCTGACGCTGCAGTCGGAACTGCTGGCGGCGTGGTCGCGGTGGATCACGCCCGAGCAGTCGCCGAAGCGCTACGACACCGCGTTCTTCGTCGCGCGGGTACCCGGCGGCCAGGAGGCCGACGCCCACACCACGGAAGCCGTCGAGGCCACATGGTGGCACCCGGCCACCGCGCTCGAGCACTGGGAGCGCGGCGACATGCAGTTGCTCGCACCCACGTTCACGTCGCTGCGGGAGATCGCCGAGCACCCCGACGCCGCCTCGGTGCTGGCCGCGGCTGCGCAACGTGACATCACGCCGATCATCCCGATGGTGCGCCGCGAGGGCGACCAGGTGGTGGTCGTGCTGCCCGGCGATCCCGGGTTCGAGACGGCCGAGATGCACCTGACGCCGGGGAGCCCCGGATGACCCACCCCCTGTACGAGGAGCTCCGGGCCGTCACGCCGCTGGCGTCGGTGCTGCTCGCCCGCAACCCGTCGGCCATGACGCTGGAAGGAACCAACTCCTGGGTGCTACGGGCGCCGGGGGTCGAGGAATGCGTGGTGGTCGACCCCGGCGACGAGGACGACGGACACCTCGAGCGGGTCGCCGGGCAGGGGCCGGTGGCACTGGTGCTGCTCACCCACCGCCACCACGACCACGCCGGCGGCGCCGCGCGCTTCGCCGAGCTGACCGGCGCGCCCGTCCGGGCCCTGGACCGCACGCTGGTGCTCGGTTCGGAGGCCCTCGGCGACGGCGACGTGGTGGCCGCCGCGGGCGTCGAACTGCGGGTGGTGGCCACGCCGGGGCACACGTCGGACTCGCTGTCGTTCCTGCTCAGCGGCCCGGACGCGGCGCCGGTGGTGCTCACCGGCGACACGATCCTGGGTCGCGGCACCACCGTGATCGCCCACCCGGACGGCGAGCTCGGCCCCTACCTGGACTCGTTGCACCGCCTGGCCGACCTCGCGCCGGGCACCGCGGTGCTGCCCGGCCACGGCCCCGAGCTCACGGACGCGCCCGCGGTGGCCCGGGCCTACCTCGCCCATCGCGAGCAGCGCCTCGATCAGGTCCGCGCAGCCGTGGCCGCTCTCGGACCGCAGGCGTCGGCCCGGCAGGTGGTGGAGACGGTGTACGCGGATGTGGACGAGGGCCTCTGGCCCGCAGCGGAACTGTCGGTCCTCGCCCAGCTGGAGTACCTCCGCGGTTGACGTCGCAGCGTGCGTGGTCACGTCGCAGCGCGCCGGCGGGCTGCGACGTGACCGGCAGGCTGCGAGGTCAGGCGTGGGTCAGGGTGCGGCGGGGGGCCGGGGCCGGGGCGTCGAACGACCCTCGGCGCAGCCAGAGGATCACCGCCACCACCATCCCCGCGACGCCGCCGACCAGGAACGCGCCCGCCGGGCCGCTCCCGTCGACCACGACACCGGCCACCGACTGCCCAGCCGAGAGCCCCAGTGTGGCGGCCGTGACCACCCAGCCGAACGCCTCCGTGGCCGTACCCGCGGGAGCGACGGCCTCGACACCGAGGGACTGGGCCGTGACCTGCGGCGTGATGGTCGCCCCGGCGAACAGCATCGCCACCACCAGCACCGGGATCGAGCCGAGCGGGCCCGTCAGCGCCATGGCGGCCACGCACACCCCGAACATCGCGAGCAGCACCGGCAGCCGCAGATGCAGGGGGCGGGGCCAGGGCCGCAGCGAGTACAGGACGCCGGCGAGCACCGACGCGACCGACCACGCCGAGAGCAGCACGCCACCCATCGCGGGGGACCCGGCCTCCGCGGTGACCGCCGGTACGCCGACCTCCACAGTGCCGATGACCAGCC
The DNA here is from genome assembly GCA_038231335.1 of Mycobacteriales bacterium. GTDB lineage: Bacteria > Actinomycetota > Actinomycetes > Mycobacteriales > Pseudonocardiaceae > Pseudonocardia. The sequence goes on along the minus strand of JBBRLM010000012.1, from coordinate 59,206 downwards.
CGAACCCGAGCGACGCGAGTGCCACCGTCCGCATGCCGGGTCGGGCCAGCGCACCGAGCATCCCGATCGACGGGCCGCGCGGTGAGGGCTCCAGGGTGCGGACCGGCCGGCTGAGTGCGAACCCGATCGAGCCGAGCACCATCGCCGACACGGCGACGGCAACACCGGTGCCGGGCCACGGCGCCGCCACGAGGAACGCCGCGGCGGCCGGGCCCAGGATGAAGAAGACCTCGAGGCTGATGGCCTCGTAGCTGAACGCCGCGTCGCGCCGGGGGCCGGCGGGCACCAGGACGCCCCACAGGGACCGGGAGGCGCCGGGCAGCGCCGGCTGCACGAGCCCGCCCAGCAGCGCGAGCAGGACCAGCAGCGGCAGCGCCGCCCTGGACTGCACGGCCATGACCAGCGCCGTCTCGGCCACCCCGAACAGCGCCGCCGCCACCAGGAGGGGCCGGGTGGGCCCGATGCGGTCCATCAACCGTCCCTGGGCCACCGAGCCCAGCGACATCCCGGCCAGCGTGCCCGCCGACACCAGACCGGCCGCCCCGAACGATCCCGTGACGCGCTGGACGTAGAGCAGCGTCGCGAGCCCGACCATGGCGATCGGGAAACGGCCCAGGGCGGAGGCGAGCGCCGGGATCAGCGCTCCGGGCGAGGTCAGTGCGGCACGGTAGTCGGACAGGGTGGCGGACGAGGAGGACACGAGGAACAGGGTCGCACAGATTGGTACGGACGTACCACTTTATTGCTCGAGACGCGACGAAGGGCACCCCCGGTGCGGGAGGTGCCCCTTCGTCGAGCTGGTTCTAGCGGGCCCGGCGAGCCAGTCGCTCGGGCTCCAGGATGAGCACGCTCTTGCCCTCGAGCCGCAGCCAGCCGCGGTGGGCGAAGTCGGCGAGCGCCTTGTTGACCGTCTCGCGCGAGGCGCCGACGAGCTGGGCGATCTCCTCCTGCGTCAGGTCGTGGGTGACGCGCAGCAGACCCGACTCCTGCGACCCGAACTGGCGCGCGAGCTGCAGCAGCGACTTGGCCACCCGCCCCGGCACGTCGGTGAAGATCAGGTCGGCGAGCATGTTGTTGGTGCGCCGCAGCCTCCGGGCCAGCACCCGCAGCAGCTGCTCGGCGATCTCCGGGCGCTTGCCGATCCACTCGCGCAGCGCCGCGCGGTCCATCGTGTAGGCGCGGACCTCCGTGACGGCCGTGGCCGACGACGTGCGCGGACCGGGGTCGAAGATCGACAGCTCGCCGAACATGTCGGACGGCCCCGCCACCATGAGCAGGTTCTCCCGCCCGTCCGGCGACTTCCGGCCGATCTTGACCTTCCCGTTGCCGACGATGTAGAGACGGTCACCCGGCTCACCCTCGGCGAAGATCACGTGCCCGCGGGGGAACTCCGCGCTCTCCAGCGCCTGGGCCAGAGCGTCGGCCGCATGCGGCTCGACCCCCTGGAAAATCCCTGCGCGGATCAGAATCTCGTCCACTACCGCTCCTCGTCCCGGCCGCTGCCCCGCGGCGGATCACCGGCACGCAGTCTAGGGGCAACACCCACGCTGTGTTACATCGCAAGGGCCGTTTCGTTGACACGAACGGCGGTATTTGAGCGGCACTTCAGCACCACTCGGGGTAAAACTGCTCAGGCGGCCCTGCTCCGCTTGGCCGGACGGCGTCCGCGTGGGCTACGACTCCGCAGCCGGAAGAGCTCCAGTGCTCGACCCGTGCCCTGCCGGAACAGGGCGCGCACCTCGTCCGGACGCGGCTTGTCGAGCAGCTCGTCGAGCTCCTCGGTGCGCACGGTGGACTCCCGCAGCTTGGACTCCACGCGCTCCATACCGAGCGCGAAGAACATCACCAGCAACGGCACGAGGACGGACAACCAGGCAGTCATGTCGGGGGGAATGGTCTCGCATCGACCCCGACCGGGGTAAGGCGGGGGTCGGTGCGCCGCCGTCTCGATATCTTTTCGTGACCTGATCAGCAACTCTGTGTGAGCGGACGGAACGGGATCCAGGACTGTCGGCGGTCCGCCGTACGCTCTGGCGTGTGACCACCCCGCTCCACCTCACCCGCAACGCGGCACGCCTCGCCAAGCGGGTGGCCGCCGGCGAGCCGGCCCTGGGCCGTGCCCGTCGCGTCGGCCGGATACTGCGCACGCTGGCCGAGACCCACGTCGACGCGCACTGCGAGCTCGATTTCCGCACGCCCCTCGAGCTGGCCGTGGCCACCGTGCTGTCGGCGCAGAGCACCGACAAGCTGGTCAACACCGTCACCCCGGCGTTGTTCACCCGGTATCCCACGGCGCTCGACTACGCCAAGGCCGATCGCGCCGAGCTCGAAGAGATGATCCACAGCACCGGGTTCTTCCGGAACAAGGCCAACTCGCTGATCGGCCTGGGCGCCGCCGTCGTCGAGAAGCACGAGGGCACACTGCCCCACACGCTCGACGAGCTGGTCAAACTGCCCGGCATCGGCCGCAAGACGGCCAACGTCATCCTGGGCAACGCCTTCGACGTCCCCGGCATCACGGTCGACACCCACTTCGGACGGCTCGTGCGCCGCTGGGGCTGGACCGAGCTGGAGGATCCGGTCAAGGTCGAGCACGCGGTCGGCGAGCTCGTGCCCAAACGCGACTGGACCATGGTGTCGCACCGGGTGATCTTCCACGGACGGCGCGTCTGCCACGCCAAGAAGCCCGCCTGCGGCGCGTGCACACTCGCGGCCGAATGCCCCTCCTACGGCATCGGCCCCACCGACCCCATGCTGGCCGCGGCCCTGCTCAAGGGCCCGTCGCGGCCGCGGCTGCTGGAGCTCGTCGGGCTGCCCGGCGACGTGCTCCCTCCCGCGGAGGCGGCAATCAGAACCGCCGACGAGGCCCCCGGCCCCGTCGGCACCGAGGACCAGGACGCGCCGTGACGAGAGCTGGGCCGCGGCGCGCGGAGATCATCTCGTTCGTCGTGGTAGCGCTGCTCGTCGCGGCCGGCGTCTACGCGCTCTGGCCGCGTGATGCAGCCACATCCGCGACGCCCGCGACGCAGGACCCCGGCCACACCGCCGTCTCCGTATCCGACGCCGAGCTCACGGCACCCCGGGCCGCGGCCCGGCTCGCACCCTGCCCGGCCGCGGTCGATCCCGAAGGCACCGGTTCCGCCGGCGCGGGGCCGCTGGCCGGCGTCGTCGTGCCCTGCCTCGGCGCGCCCGGCACGGTCGACCTCGGCCGGGCGCTGGCCGGGCGCACCGTCCTGGTCAACGTGTGGGCCTCGTGGTGTGCGCCGTGCCGCGCCGAGCTGCCGGTGCTCGCGGCCTACGCCGCCCGTCCCGGCGCCGTGCCGGTGCTCGGCGTCGACTTCGCCGACGATCCGCGCCCGGCCCTGGGCCTGCTCGCCGACCTCGGCGTGACGCTGCCGTCGGTCACCGACCCCGACAACGCGCTGCGCAAGGCTCTGGACATCCCGCCCGGCCTGCCGATGTCGTACGTGGTGCGGCCCGACGGCAGCGTGTCCCGGGTGGACCCGCCCGTGCCGTTCACCTCCGCCGCCGACGTCGCTGCGGCCGTCGAGCGTCTGTCGTGACAGTGTCGGAACCCTCTGGAGCGGCCCAGCCCGATGAGCCCCCGCTCCGGCCCGACCTCGCTCCGGAGTGGCTCCGGCCGTTGCTCGGCGAGATCGCCGGCGTCGACGCCGCCACCTTGACGCGGCACCGGATCCGGCCGCGGTCGGACGCCCGCCGGGCCGCGGTTCTGATGGCCTTCGCCCACGATCCGGCCCATGGTCCCGACGTGCTGCTCGTCGAGCGCGCCGGCACCCTGCGCAACCACGCCGGCCAGGTGGCCTTCCCCGGCGGCAGCACCGATCCCGGTGATGCGGGCCCTATTGCCGCGGCACTGCGCGAGGCCGAGGAGGAGACCGGGCTCGACCCCGCGGGCGTCGTGCCGCTGGCGTTGCTGCCCGAGCTGTTCATCCCGCCGTCGGGATTCGCCGTCACACCGGTGCTGGCCCACTGGGCACAGCCCACGGCCGTGCACGCGGTGGACCCTGGGGAGACCGCCGCCGTGGTCCGGGTGCCGCTGGAGCAGCTCGCCGACCCCGCCAACCGGTTCCAGGTGGGGCATCCGTCCGGGTTGACCGGGCCCGCCTTCACGGTGGCGGGCCTGCTCGTGTGGGGGTTCACGGGGGGCTTATTGTCCGCGCTGTTGGATCTCGGTGGATGGGCACGTCCCTGGGACACCTCGCGCGTCGAGGACCTGGAATCCGCGGCTCGTGCCGCTCGGCGGGAGGTCGCAGGATCGTGAAGTCCGGGGGTTGGGATTTCGGGGGTTGGGGATCGTGAGTTGGGTCGACCTGGTGGTCGTCGTGCTCGCCCTGATCGCCGCCGTCTCGGGGTGGCGGCACGGCATGGCGGTGGCGCTGCTGTCGTTCGTCGGTGTGCTGGGCGGAGCCATCCTCGGGGTGCGGCTGGCACCGCTGCTGGCGTCGGGCATCTCCAGTCCCAGCACCCGGGTGATCGTCAGCATCGTGGTCGTCGTGCTGCTCGTGGCGCTCGGTGAGACCACCGGGGTGTTCTTCGGCCGCCGCATCCGCGACCACATCCGCGGCGAGCGGTCCCTGAAGATCGACTCCGGCCTCGGCTCGGTTCTGCAGGCCGCCACGGTGGTGATCGCGGCGTGGCTGGTGGCGCTGCCGCTGGCGTCGGCCAGCTTCCCGACGGTGGCCGCCGGCATCCGCGGCTCCGAGGTCCTGCGCGCCGTCAACTCCGTGATGCCCGACGGCGCCAAGGCGCTCCCCGACGAGCTGCGCCAGCTGCTGAACAACTCGGGGTTCCCCGACGTCACCAACCCGTTCTCCCAGACGCCGATCACCCAGGCCGGCCCGCCGAACGCCGCGCTGAAGAACGACGCGGCGATCAGTGATGTCCGCTCCAGCGTCCTCAAGATCCGCGGCCGCGCCCCGTCGTGCCAGCGCATGCTGGAGGGCAGCGGGTTCGTGATCGGCCCGCAGCTGGTGCTCACCAACGCCCACGTCGTCGCGGGCACGTCGTCCACGCAGGTGGAGGTGGCGGGCCGCCGCGGCCCGGTCGACCTCGACGCGCGCGTGGTGCTCTACGACCCCGAGGTCGACGTCGCCGTGCTGCGCGTTCCGGATCTCGACGCGAAGCCGCTGGTGTTCGAGCCGCAACCGGCCTCGCCGCAGGACGACGCGATCGTGCTCGGTTACCCGCTCGACGGCGACTTCACCGTCACCCCGGCCCGCGTCCGGCAGGAGATCAAGCTCAAGGGCCCAGACATCTACGAGAACGGTGACCTCACCCGCAACGTCTACACGATCCGGGCCACCGTGCGCTCGGGCAACTCCGGCGGCCCGATGATCGACCCGTCCGGCCGCGTGATCGGCGTGGTGTTCGGGGCCGCGCTGGACGACAGCGAGACGGGTTTCGTGCTCACCGTCGACCAGGTGTCGCGCGCGGTGGAGGCCGCCCCCGGCCTCACCCGCGAGGTCGACACCGGCGCCTGCGCCTCGTAGTCGGGCGTATCAGGGCGGGAGGCGGGCGCCTCCCACCCTCATGGACCACTACCCGTCACTGCTCCCGGTGCTGACCGGAGCACTCGCGGCCCTGGCGGGTGCGCTGCTGCTCGGCCGGCCTGTCAGCCCCGAACCGCTCGGGACCGCGGGCACGGCGGCCGCCGTCGCACTCGTGGCTGTGCCGGTGCTCGTGCTGGTGTCGATCCCGCGCCGGCGCTCAGATGTCGCGTGTGATCGTCTGGTCGCGGCCCGGCCCGACGCCGATCGCGCTGACCGGCGCACCGGTGAGCTCCTCGATCCGCTCCACATAGGCCCGGGCGTTGGCCGGGAGTTCTGGATAGCTCCGGTAAGGCGAGAGGTCCTCGAACCAGCCGGGCAGCTCCTCGTAGACGGGCACCGCGTGGTGGACATCGGTCTGGGTCATCGGCATGTCGTCCACGCGCCGGCCGTCGATCTCGTAGCCCACGCAGACCGGCACCTTCTCGAGGCCTGAGAGCACGTCGAGCTTGGTGAGGAAGAAGTCGGTGATGCCGTTGACGCGCACGGCGTAGCGGCCGATCACCGCGTCGAACCAACCGCAGCGGCGCGGTCGTCCGGTGGTGACACCGACCTCGCCGCCGGCCTTGCGCAGGTGCTCGCCCATGGCGTCGAGCAGCTCGGTGGGGAACGGGCCCGAGCCGACGCGCGTGGTGTAGGCCTTGAGGATCCCGATCACCCGCGTGATCTTGGTGGGGCCGATGCCCGAGCCCACGGCCGCGCCGCCCGCCGTCGGGTTCGAGCTGGTGACGAACGGATAGGTGCCGTGGTCGACGTCGAGCAGGGTGCCCTGCGAGCCCTCCAGCAGGATCGTCTCGCCGGCCTCGAGCGCCTTGTTGAGCAGCAGCCGGGTGTCGGCGATGCGGTCGGAGAACTTCTGCGCGTGGGCCAGCACGGTGTCGACGACCTCGTCGACCTCCAGGGCGCGGCGGTTGTAGACCTTGACCAGCACCTGGTTCTTGAAGGCCAGCGCGGCCTCCACCTTCTGGTGCAGGATCTTCTCGTCGAGCACGTCGGCCACCCGGACGCCCACGCGGGCGACCTTGTCCTGGTAGGCGGGACCGATGCCGCGACCGGTGGTGCCGATCTTGGACTTGCCCAGGAACCGCTCGGTGACCTTGTCGATCTCCACGTGGTACGGCATGATCAGGTGCGCGTCGGCGCTGATCATCAGGCCGGACGTGTCCACCCCGCGGTCCTCGAGGCCCTGCAGCTCGTCGAGCAGCACGCCCGGGTCCACCACGACGCCGTTGCCGATCACGTTCTTCGCGCCCGGCGTGAGGATGCCGGACGGGATGAGGTGCAGCGCGAAGTTCTGGCCGTCGGGGAGCACCACGGTGTGGCCGGCGTTGTTGCCGCCCTGGTAGCGCACGACCCACTGCACCTGGTCGCCCAGGATGTCGGTGGCCTTGCCCTTGCCCTCGTCGCCCCACTGGGCGCCGATCAGCACGATCGCGGGCATGTAAGACTCCAGTCTCGACGAACAGTGGGACAAGCAGCGGCGGGAGGGTAACCGATCCGGTGGGCTCGATCGACCCGGAACAGGTGCTGCTGACCTGCGGCTCCCACGGTAGTCGGCGCCTCGGCGCCCCTTCCGGGGTGCCCACGGTCGCGCTCCCGGCGCGTCCGGCCAAGGCCGATCTCGACCCGGTGCTCGCCCTGAAGCCGCGTCGGCTGGTCGTGGCGGGCGACGACGCCGACCTCGCCGCCGTGCTCCAACGGCTGCTGCGCAGCGAACGTCTCGACGTCGAGCTGGCCTACGTGCCGGCCCGCGGTTCCGACGCCGCGAAGGCCTGGGGCCTGCCCGCAGACAAGGACCTGGCGTTCGGCGGGACGGCCTCGTCCGTCCCGCTGGTGCGCGACGACTCGGGCGGCGTCCTCGTCGGCCGCGGGGAGGTCCGCGGGATGCGCGGCGAGTGCTACTGCGACGACGTGCTGGTGCTGCGCGGCGGGGCGCCCCGCCTGGTCGTGGCACCGGGCCCTGACGGCATCGCCGTACGCGCCGGCCGGACGGGCCGCCTGCCCGACGGCCGGACGCGGGCCGTCGATCTCCGGGCCGCCCACGGGCGGGGCGAAGCGGTCGGCCGCACTGCGCAACTGGGCGGCGAGCCGATGACGGTGGTGACCGACGGCGTGCCGCACCCCCGCGAGGTCCGCCGCTGGACCTGGTACCGCCACACGACCGACTGGCTCCTCGTCCGCCCCTGACCGCCCCGCGAGTCGGGGTCTCCGTGCGAGCATCGACTCATGCACGCTCAGACCCCGACTCGCGGGCATTTTGTCGGGAGTGGCCGGTAGTCTCGATCACGATGCGGCGGCGTGCGGACGAGACGGCGGGTGTCCCGGCGTGCCTGGCACGGCGGGCCTCGTGGCTCCGGGGCAACCCCGGGGTGTACCACTTCTCTGAGGCACGGCGTCCCGCGCAGCCTGGGCACCGACGGAGTGCCGGCCCTGCGCGGCGGACGGGAACCCTGGTCGTCGGGCGCCGCCGCGTCGCCCGTCCCGGAGCCTGACGTGGCCCCCCGGGCGCAGGCGGTTGTCGCGGCTGCGCTGCAGGGTCAGTGGACGCTCGACGGCCTCACCGAACGGCTGACCGCGCTGCCACGGTGGCGGCGTCCCGAGGAGACCGGTGCCGTCGTCGCCGGGCTGCTGCAGCGCTGGAAACGCCGGCCCCGGGCGTCGATCACGTTCGTGCTGAACGAGGTCGAGGCCATCCTCGCCCGGCCGCCCAGAACCCGCATCCACCTCGACGATCCGGCCCCGCCCGTATGGCGCTGGCCCGTCGAGCCCTGGGCCGACCTCGGCGCGGTGGCGCTCGGACTCGACCTGCGCGACGGCGAGCTCGACTGGTTCGCCGACGTCGGCGGCTGGCTGGCCCATACGCCCGGCGGCCCGCTGCACCACTACCGCCGCCGCTGGATCCCGTCACGGTCGGGCGTGCCGCGGCTGATCGAGACGCCGGCGCCCCGGCTCCAGGAGCTGCAGCGCCGCATCGGACGGCGGGTGCTGGCCACCATCCCCGTGCACGACGCCGCCCATGGGTACGTCCGAGGCCGGTCGCCCGTCACGTTGGCGGCGGAGCACGCCGGGCAGCCGATGGTGGTGCGCCTGGACCTGGAGGGGTTCTTCGGCCACGTCACGGGCCAGCGGATCGCGGGGCTGATGCGCACCGCCGGCTACCCGCCGGCCGTCGCCGCCGCGCTGGCCGGGTTGCTGGTCACGGCCACCCCGGCGCCGGTGCTGCGGGCCGCACCGGCGGCCGACGGGGACGCCGCATGGGAGCCCCGTCGCCGGCTGCTCGACCGGCTCGCCCACCCCCACCTGCCGCAGGGCGCACCCACGTCACCCGCGGCCGCCAACCTGCTCGCGCACCGGCTCGACGTCCGGGTCTCCGGGCTCGCCGCCGCCGTCGGGGCCCGGTACGGCCGCTACGCCGACGACCTCGTGCTCTCCGGCGACGCCGGGCTGCCCGTCCACGGGCTCGTCGCGCGGATCACGGAGATCGCCGCCGAGGAGGGGTTCCGGGTCCGTCCGGACAAGACACGCGTGCTGCCGCGCCACCACCGGCAGCGCGTCACCGGCCTGGTGCTCAACGACCGTCCGCTCGCGGCGCGGGCCGAGTTCGACGCCCTGCGCGCGCTGCTGCACAACTGCGCGCGCACCGGCCCCGACGCGCAGAACCGCAGCGGCCATCCGGCGTTCCGCGACCACCTGCTCGGCCGGATCGCCTGGGTCTCCACCGGCAGCCCGGCGCGAGCGGCCCGGCTCAGGTCCCTGTTCGACGCGATCCGCTGGTAGTCAGGCGGCCGGACGCCGATGGTAGGAGTCCACGTACTCCTGCTCGGACAGCGACGAGATGGCGTACATGATCTCGTCGGTGACGGCCCGGCGGACACGTTCGAGCCGCCCAGCCCGTCGTAGCGTGAGAAGTCCAGGGGCTCGCCGTAGTGGATGGTCACCCGGCGCAGCCGCGGGAACCGCGCGCCCACCGGCTGCACGCGCTCGGTGCCGACCAGTGCCACCGGGACGACGACGGCGCCGGTGTCCAGCGCGAGCGTGGCGACGCCGGTGTGGCCGCGGTGCAACCGGCCGTCGAGGGAGCGGGTGCCCTCGGGGTAGATCGCGAACGCGCCGTCGGCCTCCAGCACGGTGCGCGCGGCGTGCAGGGCGGCCAGCCCGGCCTTCGCGTTGGTGCGGTCGACGGGCACGTAACCGAGCGCGGAGAGGAACGTCGCCAGCGCCCGCCCCTTCAGGCTCCGCCCGACGAAGTACTCGGCCTTGCCCAGGAACGACACCGGGCGCCCCGCCGTCAGCGCGATCACGGCCGTGTCCACGGCCGCGCGGTGGTTCGACGCGATGATCACCGGCCCGTGGCGCGGGACGTTGTGGGCACCGTGCACGGCGGGTCGGTAGAGGAATCGGACGAGTGGGGCCAGCAACCAGCGCACGAACAGATGCACGGGCGGACAACGGCGCGCGGCCGTGTCCGGTTCCCGCCCGGATGTGCGTCCACCCGGATGGCCGCGTCAGACTCACCATGTGTCCTACGACATCACCGTCCACACGCGCGAGCGGACGGACACCGCCGGCCTGGTCGCGCTGGTCCACACGGTGCGCGGCCTCGACGCGACCGTCGAACCGGGCGGGCTGCTCGTCCGCCGCGGCGGTGAGTACTCCTTCGACCTCACGGAGGCGAACGCGACGGAGCCCGAGGACGTCCCGGCCGAGGTGGAGAAGGTTCTCGACGGCACGCGCTGGATCCACCACATCGCCGTGCAGGGCAGCGGGGCCGCCGGCACCCGCGACGCGGTGCGGTTCGCCCGCGCACTCGCCACCGCCGCCGACGGAGCCGTCCATGACCAGAACGACGGGATCTGGGCGAACGGTCGCACGCACCGTCCGCGGGTGCGGCGGGACGCCGTCGTCGACGTGCTGCGCCTCGAGTGGTACAGCAACGACCACCGGCCTGACCTCGGCGAACGCTGGCTTGAGTTGTGCCGCAGCCACCTTCCCGCCGCGCTGCCCCGCAGGTTCGGGGACTCCGAGCCGTTCCGCCACAAGCTCGAGATCGCAGGCGACGCCGGGTTCGCCACGGCCGTGCGCGAGACGTCCGGGTTGCTGTTCACGGCCGGGACGCGGCCGTGCTTCGGCGCGACGTTCACCGGTGGCGGCCCGCGGCCGCGGTTCGGGCCCTCCCACTCCCACTCGCTGACCGTGGAGCTCACCCGCCTCGGCGGGGTGGCCGAGCTGTTCACCGGGATGGCGGAGGCCGCCGGGTGCTTCTACGCGCACGCGACGGTGGAACGCGACCTGAAGTGGACGGGCCGTTCGCTCTTCCACGACGGCCCGCGCACGCCGTACCTGGCCGGGCTCGGCCACTGGCTGGGGCTGCCGCCCGAAGCACCCGAGTGGACCTGGTTCGGCCCGGCCTACGCCCGGCTGGCCCGCGTCCCGGCCGGGCAGCTGCTCCGGTGGGCCGGCGAGCCGTGGCTACCGACGGACCTGCTCGTGGGAACGGAGCCCGCGCTCACGCCGGCCGCGCGCATGCCGCGCCGGCGATGGTGGCGCCGCTAATCCGGTTGCGGACCAGGCACCCACCGGGCATCGTGGAGCCCGCTATGCGCATCTGAGCACGCCACGCCCCCACGCCGAGGCCCGCCCCGTGGGAGCACCCTGCGTTCTCCCGGTGGTGTGCATGCCTGCAGCCCTTCTCGCCCATGATCTCGTCAAGTCCTACCGCGACCGCACCGTCCTCGACGGCGTCTCGCTCACCGCGGCCCCGGGCCGCCGCATCGGCCTGATCGGGGAGAACGGCGCCGGCAAGTCGACGCTGCTGCGCCTGCTCGCGGGCGTCGAGGAGCCCGACGCGGGGCAGGTCGAGCGGCCGGCCGATCTCGGCTACGGCCACCAGGAGCTACCGTTCCCGGTCGGTGCCACGATCGCCGACGTCGTCGACGACGCGCTGCGCGAGGCCCGCGCGGCCGTCGCGGCGGTGGAGTCCGGTGACACGTCCGCCGTGGACCGGTATCTCGACCTCGAGGCGTGGGATGCCGACCGCCGCGCCGGGCTGGTGCTGGCCGGGCTCGGACTGGAACTCGACCACAAGCGCCCGCTGAACACACTCTCCGGCGGCCAACGCGGCCGCCTCGGGCTCGCCGCGCTGCTGGTCCGCCGGCCGTCGGCGCTGCTGCTGGACGAGCCCACCAACCACCTCGACGACGCCGCGGCCGCGTTCCTGGAGGAGCAGTTGCGGCGGCTACCCGGGGTGGTGGTCGTCGCGAGCCACGACCGGGCCTTCCTCGACGCCGTGTGCACCGACCTGCTGGACCTCGATCCGGCCGTCGACGGCCCCCTCCGTTACGGCGGCGGGTACAGCGACTACCTCGCGACCCGGCGGGCCGAACGCGCCCGCTGGGAGCAGCGGTACGCCGAGGAGCAGGACGAGCTGGGCGCGCTACGGGAGTCGGTGGCCGTCACAGCGCGGAGGGTGGCCCCGAACCGTCCGCGGGGCAACCAGTCGAAGCTGATGTACGACGCCAAGGGCGGGCGGGTCGAAAGCCAGGTGTCACGCCGCGTGCGCAACGCCCGGCACCGCCTCGACGAGCTGGAGCGCGACCAGGTCCGCAGGCCGCCTGCCCCGCTGACGTTCACCGCGACGATCGGCGGGGCCGCCGCGGGCCCCGCGGCCGCACTGCGCGACGTCCGGGTACCGGGCCGGCTCACGCTGGACCGTCTCGACGTCGGCGCCCGCGACCGCCTGCTGGTGACGGGCGAGAACGGCGCCGGGAAGTCGACGCTGCTCGCCGTGCTGGCCGGGCGGCTGGCGGCCGGGGGCACCGTTCACCTGCGGCGCGGGCTGCGCGTCGGGTTGCTGGCCCAGGACATCGCGATCGAACCGTCCGAGCGCACCGCCCGGCAGGTCTACACCGACCGTGTCGGGCTCGACACCGTGCCGCTCACCGACCTCGGCCTGATCGCCGCGCGTGACGTCGACCGGCCCGTCACGGAGCTGTCGGTGGGGCAGCGCCGCCGTCTGGAGCTCGCGATGCTGGTGGCCGCCGGACCCCAGCTCCTGCTGCTCGACGAGCCGACCAACCACCTGTCCCCGGCGCTGGTCGAGGAGCTGGAGTCGGCGCTGGCCTCCAGCCCCGGGGCTGTCGTCGTCGCCAGCCATGACCGGTGGTTGCGTCGGCGCTGGGACGGTCGCGAGGTGCGGCTCCGCCGCCCGTGAGCGGAAATCACTGCTCCGGCAACGATTTCCGCTCACGAGTTCAGGCGAACGCGTTCACGCCGGTCAGTTCGGCCGAGAGCGTCCAGAGGCGGGCGGCCTGCTCGGCGTCGACGGCGTAGGGACGTACCCCGCTCGCGCCCGTCTCGGCCGCGGGCTCGGCCACGTCGCAGTCCTCGAGGTAGAGCCCACCCATGCCCTCGAGCTGCGGCGACGTGGCCGCCCAGGTCTGGGTCGCGGCACCGGCCTCCGGGGTCTTGAATCCCGCCGGGTTCACCGGGTTGCCGGACTCGTCGATCCAGCCCATCGCCACCATTTCCGCCATGGGCAGATGCCGCTGCAGGGGCGTCATGATCCCGCCCGGATGCAGCGAGAACGCGCGCACGCCGGCCTCGCGGGCGAGCGCGTCGAGGTGCACGGCGAACAGGGCGTTGGCCGTCTTCGCCTGACCGTAGGCCTGCCACTTCTCGTATCCGGACTCGAACTGCACGTCGTCCCAGCGGATGGCGGAGCGGTGGTGGCCCCGCGACGACACGGAGACCACGCGGCCCCGACCGCGCGCGATCGCCGGCCACAGCCGGTTGACCAGCGCGAAGTGGCCGAGGTGGTTGGTGGCGAACTGCGCCTCCCACCCGGGCCCGACGCGGGTCTCCGGGCAGGCCATGACGGCGGCGTTGTCGATGGTGATGTGGATGTCGCGGCCGGAGGCGAGGAAGCGCTCGGCGAACGCGGCGACGCTGTCGAGGTCGGCGAGGTCCAGCTCGTCGGTCTCGACGCCCTCGATCCCGTCGAGCGCCTCCTTCGCGGCGTCGGGCCGCCGGGCCGGCACGACGACCTGCGCGCCGGCCGCGGCGAGAGCCTTCGTGGTCTCCAGGCCGAGGCCGGAGTAGCCGCCGGTGACGACGGCCAGCCTGCCGGTCAGGTCGATGCCGGCGAGCACCTCGGTGGCCGTGGTGGTGGCGCCGAAGCCGCTGCCGATCCTGTGCTGTGCTGATGTGGTCACGAGTCGACGCTAGGCCTTCGAGTGCACTCGAAGTCAAGCTCGGCCGGTCCAGAGCTCGTCCACCGGCCCGACCCAGATCCGGTCGTCCACCTGGTGGGCCTGCTTGCCGAGGTGGACGCACCGGAGGTCCAGATCTCGACGCCCACCACCCGACCGTCCGGCGCCTCCATGACCAGGTCGACGTGCACACCGTCCGCCGTCCGGCAATGGAACGGCTGCGCCGCGATCGCCGACCGAGCTCGGGCACAGCGTGGTGTCGGGCGGAGCCGGCGAGCACGAACCGGCCCGGTCGACGGTCCCGGTTGAGCTCGGACTTGTTCGCGGCCAGCAGGTCGGGAACGCGTTGGAACTCGTAGCACTACGGAGGTCAGGGGATGGAGCGCATCGCCGCGAGGCCGTCGGAACGGGAGAGGCCGGTGGCCTGCAGCAGGTCCAGGGCGATGGAGCGGAGCTGCGCCACCAGCACCGTCTCCGACGCGGAGTACGTGCGACCCTCGGTCAGCGCCACCGCGTGCCGGACGACGTCGAGCACCGGTTCGCGGGCGCGTTCCCGGTCACCGTCGCGGCCGAGCTGCGCGGTGAGCGTGCCGACGGCCACGGCCAGCCCGCTCACGGCGTCGGCGAGCTCGGGGGTGACGGGCTCCCCGTCGACCAGCACGGTGTAGACGCGTCGCGCCAGCACGCGGGTGTTGCGCATGGCGTAGTCGGAGCGCTCGGCGAGCTCCGCGAACAGGGCCAGCACGCGGCGACGCCGGCGCAGCAGCGGTGAGACGGTGGTGACCTCCCGGCCTCCGCTCAGCGCCCCGCGAAGCGCGTCGATCAGCGGCTGGCTGGCCCGTGCACGCGCCAGTGCGTCCTCCGCGGTCGCGGGGTCGCCCGCGCGCAGGGCGTCGGCGGTGCGGGTGAGCACGGCCGAGAGCTCCTCCAGTAAGGCCCGGGCCTCCTTGCGCACCGGGCCCACCGGATCGGTCGGCAGTACGGCGGCCACCAGCACCCCGACGCCGCCGCCGATCAGGGCGTCGACCCAGCGGTCGAACCCACCCGACTGCCCCGGCGGCAACAGGGTGGCCACCAGCACCGCCGACGACCCGGCCTGCGCCACGAGCAGGGCGGCCCCGTCGGCGAACACCGCCACCGTCAGGGCCAGCGCCACCACCAGCCCGATCTGCCAGGCGCCGCTGCCGATCCGGGCGATCAGCAGGTCACCGACCAGGATGCCCACGCTCACGCCCACCGCCAGCTCGATGGCCCGGCGCACCCGGCTGGTGAGCGACACCCCCAATGAGATGACCGCGGCGATCGGGGCGAAGAACGGCCGGGCGTGCCCGACGAGGTCCCCGGCGACGTACCAGGCGAGCCCGGCCCCCACCGCGCACTGGGCGATGGGCAGCGCGGACCCCCGGACGCGGGTGACCCGCGTCCGGAGCTGGGCCGCCAGCCGCCGGCGGCGGGGCACGGGTCTCAGGCCAGGCCGAGCGCTGCGCGGGCCGCGGGGTCGGAGTCGTCGAGGAGGTTCAGGGTGCGCTCGGCCTCGTCGGTCTCGCCGATGGCGACGGCCGCCTTGTGCAGGGCGGCGACCGCGCGCAGGTAGCCGCGGTTGGGCTCGTGCGAGAACGGCACCGGGCCGAAGCCCTTCCATCCGTTGCGGCGCAGCTGGTCGAGGCTGCGGTGGTAGCCGGTGCGGGCGTAGGCGTAGCCCGCGATCGTCTGCCCCGCGTCGAGCGCGTTCTCCGCGAGCACCGCCCAGGCGATGCTCGAGGTCGGGTGCGCGGCCGCCACCTCGGCGGGGTCCTTTCCGGCGTCCAGCAGCGCGGCGGCCGGGTCGACGGGCAGCAGGGTGGGATCGGGGCCGAGCAGGTTGCCGAACGAGGTCATACCCCCATCCTGCCGCCTGCGTGTGCGGAGACCGGGGCGGGGGAACACTGTCGTCATGAACAGCGAGCAGCTCCAGCGCATCCGTTCCGGGAAGGGCTTCTTCGCCGCGCTCGACCAGAGCGGCGGGAGCACCCCGAAGGCCCTGGCCGCGTACGGCGTCGAGGCCGCCGAGGGCGAGGCGATGTTCGACCAGGTCCACGCCATGCGCACGCGGATCATCACCAGCCCCGCGTTCACCGGCGACCGGGTCCTGGGCGCGATCCTGTTCGAGGACACGATGAACCGCGAGGTGCAGGGCCGTCCGACCGGCGACTACCTGTGGGCCGTCAAGGGGATCGTGCCGTTCCTCAAGGTGGACAAGGGCCTCGCCGACGAGGCCGACGGCGTGCAGCTCATGAAGCCCATCCCCGACCTCGACGCGCTGCTGGCCACGGGCGTCGCGAAGGGGATGTTCGGCACCAAGATGCGCTCGTTCGTCACTCGCGCCGACAAGGCCGGCATCGAGGCGATCGTCGAGCAGCAGTTCGCGGTCGGGAACCAGATCGCGGGCGTCGGGCTGGTGCCGATCCTCGAGCCCGAGGTGGACATCACCGCCGACGACAAGGCCGACGCCGAGCACCTGCTGCGCTCCGCGATCTCCGCGCACCTCGACCGGCTCCCCGCCGACCGGCAGGTGATGCTCAAGCTCTCCATCCCCACCGAGGACGGCTTCTACGGCGAGTTCGTCGGGCACCCGAAGGTGCTGCGGGTGGTGGCGCTCTCGGGCGGCTACAGCCGCACCGAGGCCGATGAGCGCCTGGCCCGCAACGCCGGCGTGATCGCCAGCTTCTCCCGCGCGCTCACCGAGGGCCTGCACGCCGGCCAGAGCGAGGCGGAGTTCGACACTGCGCTCGACACGGCCGTGGCCGAGATCTACGCGGCATCGACCAACTGAGGTCGTGCGCGGATATCGTCGTTCCGGCGGCGATATCCGCGCACGGGCGTCGTCAGGCGCCTAACGAGGTGCCCGTCGACTTCAGGTTCTCGCAGGCCAGCGTCACGCGCTCGGCCATGTTCAGCTCGGCGGCCTTCAGGTAGGTGCGGGGGTCGTAGGTCTTCTTGTTGCCGACCTCGCCGTCCACCTTCAGCACGCCGTCGTAGTTGCTGAACATGTGCGCCGCGATCGGCCGGGTGAACGCGTACTGCGTGTCGGTGTCGACGTTCATCTTCACGACGCCGTAGCCCAGCGCCTCGTGGATCTCCTCGATGAGCGAGCCCGAGCCGCCGTGGAACACCAGGTCGAACGGCTTGGAGCCGGCGGCCAGGCCGAGCTTCGACGAGGCGACCTCCTGACCCTGCTTGAGGATCTCCGGGCGGAGCTTGACGTTGCCCGGCTTGTACACGCCGTGCACGTTGCCGAACGTGGCCGCGAGCAGGTAGCGGCCCTTCTCCCCGGCCCCGAGCGCCTCGACGGTGGCCTCGTAGTCACCGGCCGAGGTGTACAGCTTGTCGTTGATCTCGTTGTCGACGCCGTCCTCCTCGCCGCCGACCACGCCGATCTCGATCTCCAGCACGATCTTCGCCTTGACGGCGAGGTCGAGCAGCTCGGCCGCGATGCCCAGGTTCTCGTGCAGCTCGGTGGCGGAGCCGTCCCACATGTGCGACTGGAACAGCGGGTTCTCGCCGCGGTCCACGCGCTCCTGGCTGAGCGCGATCAGCGGACGCACGTAGGTGTCGAGCTTGTCCTTCGGGCAGTGGTCGGTGTGCAGCGCGATGTTGACCGGGTACTTCGCCGCCACGACGTGCGCGAACTCCGCGAGTGCCGAGGCGCCGGTGACCATGTCCTTGACCCGGGTGCCCGACAGGAACTCCGCCCCACCGGTGGAGACCTGGACGATGCCGTCGCTGCCGGCCTCGGCGAAGCCGCGCAGTGCGGCGTTGAGGGACTCGGTGCCCGTCACGTTGATCGCCGGGTAGGCGAACTCACCGCTCTTGGCCTTGTCCAGCATCTCGTTGTAGATCTCGGGCGTGGCGATCGGCACGGTCTGACCCCTCCTTCGGCGGACTGGCGCCCGTCAGTATCCCGTACGACGACCCCGATACGATCGCCCCATGGCCGGTGACGTGGGGGACAGCACCGACGCCGGTGGCGCCGTGGAGCAGACCCTGACGAAGCTCAGGGCCCTCGACGCCCGCCCGGCACCCGCCGTCGCCGCGGCCCCGCGCACCCTGGCCGACCTCTACCGTGACCACCGGATGCGCATGGTCCGCCTGGCCGTCCTCCTGGTCGACGACCCCAACACCGCCGAGGACGTCGTGCAGGAGGCGTTCGCCGGCCTGCACCGGCACTGGTCGGGGCTGCGCGACGAGGAGGCCGCCATCGGCTACCTGCGCACGGCCGTCGTCAACGGGTCACGCTCGGTGCTGCGGCGGCGCCGCACGGCCCGCGACTACGTACCCCCGCACCAGGTCAACGCCCGTTCCGCCGAGTCGCTGGCGATGCTGACGGCCGAGCACCAGGCCGTCGTCGACGCGCTGGGCACCCTGCCGCCGCGCCAGCGCGAGGTGCTGGTGCTGCGCTACTACGGCGGGTTGTCGGAGGCCGAGATCGCCGAGGCCACCGGCATCACGCGCGGCACCGTCAAGTCCACGGCCAGCCGCGCGCTGGACGCGGTGGGCCGGGTCATGAACCCCGGGGCCGGCCGATGAGCGCGCCCCCCACCGCCACACGGTCACGTGTGGTCGTCCGGAGGCCGTTCAGAACAGCCACAGGTGACCATGTGGCGGGGTCGACGGGGTGGGTGACGTGAGCCCGGACGAGTCGGAGCGGCGGGTGGCCGAGGCGTTGCGGGCCCGCGCCACCGGGGCGGGGCGTCCCGGACCGGTCGGCACGGGCGGCTCCGGCGGCATGTCGATCCGCTCGGCACTGCTCACCGCGCTGCTGGCGGGCGTCGTGCTGGGCCTGCTGCTCGCGTTGCTGTCGCTGCTGGTGCCGGGCCTGCTGCCGCCGCTCGGCTGACTGCCCTCAGCCGGCCCACAGAGTCGCCCGGTAGCGTTGCGCACCGTGACGACCACCCTCGCACTCGGCCCGGAGTGGCTCAACCCCTCCGTCATCATCGACTGGCTGGGGCCGTGGGCCCTCGTCGGCCTCGCCCTCATCATCTTCGCCGAGTGCGGGCTGCTGCTCGGGTTCTTCCTGCCCGGCGACTCCCTGCTGTTCACGGCGGGCCTGTTCGCCGTCTCCACGGGCATCGGCGCGCCGCTGTGGCTGGTCTGCATCGTGCTGACGGTGGCGGCGTTCGCGGGCAACGTCTGCGGCTACTACATCGGACGGGCCGCCGGACCCGCGATCTTCGACAAACCGAAGTCGCGGCTGTTCAAGCCGCAGCACGTGGCCAGGACGCAGGGCTTCTTCGACAAGTACGGCAACCGGGCCATCGTGCTCGGCCGGTTCGTGCCGGTGGTGCGTACGTTCATCACCGTCATGGCGGGCGTGGGCCAGATGGACGCGAAGCGCTACCTGACCTACTCGCTGATCGGCGGCGTCGCCTGGGCCACCGGTGTCACCCTGCTCGGCGCGGTGCTCGGCCAGTTCGCCTTCGTGAAGAACAACATCGAGCTGATCCTGATCCTCGTGGTGCTCCTCTCGATCCTGCCGATCATCATCGAGGTCCTGCGGGCCCGCCGTAAGCCGGGCGCGCACACCGCCTAGCCGGCTCGCTGCAGGGTGGCTGCCGCCTCCAGCAGCATCCAGCCCGACAGCTGCACCGACAGGTCGGCCTCCGGTGTGCCCTTGCGCGGCTCGGCGGCGGGCCGGCCCCAGTCGGCCGAGAACACCGGGCCGCCCCGCACCTCGGCGCGCCCGCTCCACGCCGCCTCCGCGCTGGCCAGCACCAGCCTCGACGCGGCCTCGGTGAGCTCGGGCCTGCGCAACGCCGCCTCGGCCAGGTAGCGGGCCAGGATCCCCGCGAACAGGCCCCCGTCGCCGCCTCCGCAGCCCGGCAGGACCCCGTCGGCGCGGGCCAGGCGCTGGGTCACGGTGTCGACGAGCGCAACGGCCTGGTCGCCCCACCGGACGTGCCCGTCGCGGGTCGCCAGCTCCACGCACGCCCCCAGGTACACGCCCTGGCAGTAGGTGAAGATCCGCTTGTCCACCTCGGCGACACCACCGTCCGGGCCGACCCGGATCCCGTCGCGGACCAGGCCGGTGTCGTGATCCACCAACGTCTCGGTGATCCAGTCGGTGAGGGCCGCCGCGAACTCCACCTGGCCGTCGCGGGCCAGCAGGATCGCGGCCGGACCGTTGGCGGGCGCGTTCTTCACCACGTCTCCGCGGCGCCACCAGATCCCGCCGCCTGCCTCCTCCGTCCAGCCGTCGTGCAACTGCTCGGTGATCGCTGCGAGCGCCGGCCCGTGGCTGCCGCGGGCCAGCCCGCCCGCACGTTGCAGTGCGAGCCCGAGCCAGGCCACGTCGTCGTAGTAGCGGTTGGTCCACGAGCCCAGGTTGCGCAACCGCATGCTGCGCACGCCGGTGCCGATGAGCTTGGCCCGCCGATCCTGGGGATCGCGACGCTGGGCGTCCACGAGGCAGTCCAGCAGGTGCGCCTGCCACCAGTAGTGCCACGGGTAGGGCGCCGCCGGCATCCGGCGCGGCCAGCGGACACGCGCGATGCGGGTGCCCGGCACGACGCCGCCGATCCGCCGGAGATGCCGCCGCAGGACGGCGCGCTCGGCGATACCCGCGCGCGCCGACCAGTCGATGTCCGCGGCAGCCACCGGGACAGTCTGCCAACTCTCGGCTGTGGCTGAATTCGTGGGACACCCGTCATTGACGCCAAACCCCGTCGTCACCAGGGTGGACGTCGTGAGCCACCACGTCGTCATGCCGGTGTTCGACGGCATCCAGCCGCTCGACGCGGTCGGCCCGCACGAGGTCTTCGCCACGGCGTCCGCGCTGGTCAGCGGCCCGGGCTACCGGATCACCACCGTCGCGGCACGCCCCGGCCCGGTCCGGGCCACCAGCGGCCTGCAGCTCGTCGCGGATGCCGCCCTGCCCGAGTCCGGGACCATCGACACCCTGCTCGTCCCGGGCGGGGCGGGAGCCCGGCGCCTCGCTAGGGACGCCGGGTTCGTCGACTGGCTGCGCCGGGCCGCCGGACGGGCCGGGCGGGTCGCCTCGGTGTGTACCGGCGCGTTCCCGCTGGCCGCCACCGGTCTGCTCGACGGCCTGGCCGCCACCACCCACGGGCGGTACGCGGACGAGCTGGCGCGTGAGTTCCCCGCGGTCGACGTGCAACCGGACGCCATCCACCTGCGGCAGGGCCGGATCTGGACCTCCGCGGGCGTCACCGCCGGTATCGACCTGGCGCTCGCGCTCGTCGAGGCCGACCACGACGCCGCCACCGCCCAGCTGGTGGCCCGCGAGCTGGTGGTCTTCCTGCGCAGGCCGGGTGGGCAGAGCCAGTTCGCCGGCCCGATGTGGTCACCCCCGGCGCCGCGGCCTTCGGTGCGTGCGGCCCAGGACCTGATCCACGCCGACCCCGCCGCCGACCTGCGCGTTCCCGTGCTGGCCGCGGCCGTCGGCATGAGCGAACGGCACTTCAGCCGCGAGTTCACGCGCCTGCTCGGCACCCCGCCCGGTGACTACGTCGAGCAGGTGCGCGTCGACGCCGCCCGGCAGCTTCTGGAGTCGGAGCCCGTTCTGGTGTCCGTCGCCGCCACGCGCGTGGGTTTCGGCACGTCGGAGACCATGCGCCGTGCCTTCCTGCGCCGCGTCGGCGTCGCCCCCGACCACTACCGCCGCCACTTCTCCACCTGAAAGGAACTGACCATGCAGGTCGCCATCCCGCTCTTCCCCCGCATGACCGCCCTCGACGCGATCGGCCCCTACGAGGTGCTGCAGCGCGTGCCGTCCATCGACGTGACGTTCGTGGGCGCCGAGCGCGGCGAGATCCGCACCGAGAACGGCATGCTCGGGCTCACGGTCGACGCCGCGTTCGACGAGCTGCCGGCTCCCGACGTCGTGGTGGTACCCGGCGGGGTCGGTGTGCGCGCGCTGCTCGACGACACTCCGCTCGTGCGCTGGGTGCGGGTTGCCCACCGGACCACGCGGTTCACGACGTCGGTCTGCACCGGCTCGCTCGCGCTGGCCGCGGCCGGCCTTCTCGACGGCCTCACCGCCACCACGCACTGGGGTGCGTTCGACGCGCTGGAGAAGCTCGGGGCCGTGCCCGTCACCCAGCGGGTGGTGGAGCACCTGCCCGAACGACTGATCACCGCGGCCGGGGTGTCGTCGGGCATCGACATGGCCATCCGGCTGGTGTCAGTGCTGGTGGACGACCTGGCGGCGCAGGCCGCACAGGTGTTCGTCGAGTACGACCCCCAGCCGCCCTTCGACGCCGGGCACCCGAGCCGGGTCGGGCCGGATGTCATGGAGCGGCTGGCGGAGTACCGCCTGTCACGGTCCTGAGCAGGGCCAGTGTCTGGTGCAGGGCGCCTGCGAGGTGGTGTGTCGAGGCGGTCGCCTTGTCCAGGACCGCGCCGCCTTCCAGGACCGAGATGATCAGCGAGGAGAGCTCTTCAACGGGGGCGTCGGGGAGCAGCAGGCCGCTGTCCCGCATGCCGGTCAGCCGCTCGCGTAGCTCGGTGTCCCAGTGGGTGAAGACGCGGCCGATGACGGCGCGCTCCTCGGGGTCGCCGTCGAGGGTCCGGCCGGCGAGGGCGGCGACTTCGCAGGCGTCGTCCTGCGTCTGGTGGATGTGGAGGGCGACGATCTGGTCGAACCAGGCCTCCCAGTCCTCCCAGGTGTTCAGGCGGGCCGGGGTGCCGTAGCCGATGAGGCGCTGGACCTGGCGTTCGGTTGCTGCCTGGCGCAGCTCGTCCTTGCCGCCCGGGAAGTGGTAGAAGAGCTGGCCCTTGCTCGTCCGGGTGACGCGCAGGACGTCGTCCAGACTCAGCCGCGCGGCGCCACCTGCCACCAGCAGGTCCACCGCCGCTTCCAGGATGCGCCTCTTGGTCGCCTCACCCTTCGCCGTCGTCATGGCTCCCCTTCGTACGATTTTGGACTTGCAAGTCCAAATACCTGGGACCAGTCTAATGGACGTGAGAGTCCAAAACTCCCCGAGCACCGCCATCGGCAAGGTCCTGCTGCCGCTGGCCGCCGTGCAGTACGTCGTCCTGGAGGCCGTCGCCGCCACCGCGTGGCACGACCCGCCCTACAACTACGCCGTCAACTTCATCTCCGACCTCGGCAATCCCGTCGCCGGCGACGTCTTCGACGGCCGCACCGTCACCTCACCCCTGCACTGGGTGATGGACACCGCGTTCATCGCCCAGGGCGTCCTCTTCATCGTCGCCGCTCTGCTGCTGCGCCCCCTCTACGGGGCGGCAGGACGCCGCCTGGACAGGACGCTGCTCACGCTCGCGGTTCTGCACGGCGTCGGGGTGATCCTGGTCGGCTTCTTCCACGAGTCCGCCGCCGCTCTGGCCAACGGCGTCATCGTCGTCCACAGCCTCGGCGCGCTCGCCACGATCGTGACCGGCAATGTGATCGCGATCGTCGTCGCCGTCGCCGGGCGCCGCCTCGCGGCCCCCGTCTGGCACCGCGTCCTGGGCCTCGTCCTCGGCGTGCTCGGCCTGGCCGCGTTCGTGCTGCTCCAGGCCGACCACTCGCTCTACGTCACCGCCGGTGGCGTCCCGGAGCGGGTCGCGGTCTACACGATCCTCGTCTGGGAGGCCGTCACCGGCATCGCGCTCCTCCTCGCCCGCACCACCACGAAGGACGCTCTCGCATGAGCACCACCCCTGCCATCCGTCAGCGCCTCGCCGGCCGCCGCGCCCTGGTCACCGGCTCCACCTCGAGCATCGGTCGGGCCGTCGCCGAAGCCCTCGCCCGCGAGGGAGCGACAGTTGTCGTCACCGGTCGCAACGAGGCTGACGGTGCCGCTGTCGTCGACGCCATCACGGCAGCAGGCGGAACCGCCTGCTTCGTCGCCGCCGACCTCGCCGGGGGAGCCGCCGCCGTCGAGCAGCTCGCCCGAGCGGCGGCACAGGTCGCCCGGGGCCCCGTCGACCTGCTCGTCAACAACGCCGCGCAGCTGATCCCCGCCCAGTCGCTGCTCGACGTCGACGAGTCCCTCCTGGACCGCGCGCTCGCCGTCAACGTCAAGGCGCCCGCTCTGCTGACCAGAGCAGTTGTTCCGGGGATGCTGGACACCGGCGGTGCGATCGTCAACGTGGGCTCGATCAACGGTGCGGTCGGCATGGCCGTGGCAGCCCTCTACGGAGCGACCAAGGCAGCCCTCCACTCGCTCACCGCGTCCTGGGCCGCCGAACTGGCCGGCCGGAACATCCGCGTCAAACGCCGTCGCCCCCGGCCCGACCATGACCCTCGCCAACGCCTCCGCCCACGAGATGCTGCGCCGGTTGACCGCAGCCCAGCCCGACGGACGCCCCGGCACCGGGGAGGAAGTCGCCGCAGCCGTGGTCTTCCTCGCCAGTGCCGAGGCCTCACACATCCACGGCGTGGTCCTCCCCGTGGACGGCGGCTTCCTCGCCACCCGCTGACGCCCGCACCGCGCCACCCTGCTGGTGCTGCGTCCCGAGCTGCGGCACCGCCTCACCGGGGGGTTCGACGAGGGAGTCAGAAATGGTCGAGGAGCTCGGGGAAGCGCTCCAGCGTGAGCACGTCCGCGGGCACCTCGTCGTGCTCCAGCACCCAGGTGTGGGCGTTGGGGATGAAGACGGTGCCGAGGCCGGCCGCGCGGGCGGGCACGATGTCGGACGCCGGCGAGTTGCCGATCATCCACGTCGACGCGGGCACGAGGCCCTGTTCCTGCACCAGCGCGCGGTAGGTGGGCAACCGCTTCTCCGCCACGATGTGCACGCTGCGGAAGTGGTGGGCGAGGTTCGAGGCGTCGATCTTGCGCTGCTGCTCCTCATGCGCACCCTTCGTCAGCAGCAGCAGGTCGTGGCGGGTGCCGAGCTCGGCCAGCGTCTCCGCGACGCCCGGCACGAGTTCCACCTCGTGGTTCACCAGCGCGGAGGCGAGGTCGGTGATCTCGGCCCGTTCGCCGTCGCTGGGCGGGCGCTCGCTCAGCTTCTCGAACGCGTCGTGCAGGCTGCGCAGGAAGCTCGCGCTGCCGTAACCGTGGACGGGGACGTTGGCGCGCTCCACGTCGTCGAGCACCGCACGGATCGCCGAACGGTCGAGCGTCGGGTGCGCGACCCAGTCGAGATAGCTCTCGACCACCCGTTCGAACAGGACGTTGTTCTCCCAGAGGGTGTCGTCGGCGTCGAACACGAGAGTCTGTCGATCCACAGCAGGGACTCTAGGAGCCCGGAACTGTCGGTGCCTCCCCATAACGTGCAGTCCATGGAGAGCCCCCATTCATTCGGTGACGAGCGTTTCACCCACCAGGTCGACCAGTACGACGCCTGGCAGCGGGAGACCATCCGCCGCCACGGCTGGGCGTTGCAGGCCGTCCTCGGCGATGAGCAGGCGCCGCCGTTCGTCTACACCGTCGGGCTCTCGGGGTTCGCCCACCCGGAGCTCATCCTGTTCGCCACGTCGCAGGCCACGGCGGCCACGGTGCTCAACGACCTGGGCGAGGTGGTGCGCTCGGGGCGGCGGCTGCGCGCGGGCGAGAAGGTCCGTCTCCCCAGCGGCGTGGTCCACCTGCTCGCGTTCCCCGAGTCCGAGCACTGGCTGTTCGCGGCCAACGACCTCTACCGGATGCCCGATCGGCCGCCGGTCCCGGCACTGCTGGTGGTGCCCGACGAGGACCTGGTGGTCACGCCCGGAGAGGATCGCCCCTGCGCCTTCTGCAGCTGATCACCAGGCAGCCCGATCACCAGGCAGTCGACAGGTCCGCGTGCAGGCGGATCCACGCGTGCATCGCGATGCCCGCAGCCACCCCTGCGTTGATCGAGCGGGTGGAGCCGAACTGCGCGATCGACACGGTCATCGCCGCTGCCGCCCGGGCCTCCCCCGTCACCCCGGGGCCCTCCTGCCCGAACAGCAGCACACAGTCCCGGGGCAGTCCGGCGGTCTCCAGCGGCTGCGCCTCCGGGGTGTTGTCGACGGCCACCACCGCCAGCCCGCGCTCGGCGGCGAACGCGAACAGCCCCGTCATGTCGTCGTGGTGGCGCACGTCGAGGTAGCGGTCGGTCACCATCGCGCCGCGCCGGTTCCAGCGGCGCCGCCCCAGGATGTGCACGCCCGCCGCGCCGAACGCGTTGGCGGTGCGCACCACGGTCCCGATGTTGTGGTCGTGGCCGAAGTTCTCGATGGCCACGTGGAACGGGTGCGCGCGGGCGGCCAGGTCGGCGGCCACGGCCTCCCGGCGCCAGTAGCGGTAGGCGTCCACGACGTTGCGGGTGTCACCGTGTTCGAGCAGGTCGGGGTCGTAGTGCTCCTCGTCGGGCCGGGCGCCGGGCCACGGCCCGACGCCCACCTGTCCGGGCACGGCCCACTCGCTCGGGCCGGCCGGCTCCGGGCCGACCGGACTCCCGGTGTCCGGCTCGTCCGTGCCGTGCGCGTCCTCGCTCACCCGAGCGATGATGCCCTGCCCACTGATGATCACCACGCGCCGTACGGAATCGCCCTCGCCGGCGCGCTGTCGTACGTCCCCCCACGATCACGGACGCCCGCCCACCGGACAGATCGACGACGGCCGCACGGTACGGCCCTCGTCGGGCTGCACCGTGCGGCCGGTCGTGATCAGGCCTGCGGGTCCTGCGGCACCGACGCCGCGGCGGTGTCGACCTCCCGGCGGAGGTGCCCACCCGAGGGCAACGACAGCGACACCGGGGAGTGGCCGCGGTGCGCTCCGGCGGCCGCCGCGTGGTACTCCTCCAGGCTCGCCACGAACGCCGGGTCGTTGTACGCGGCGCCGTCCACCGTCAGGCCCTCGCGGCCCTCGAGCACGGCCTGGATGTCGTCACCGGTCAGCGTCTTGTGCGTCTCCAGCGCGTGCGCGATGGCGAGCACGCCGGCCCGGTTGTCGTGCAGGATCGCCTCGGCCTTGTCCAGGAGGATCGAGAGCTGGTCCTCGATGCGGTCGGCCAGCGCCCCGCGCAGGGCTCTCTCGGTGTTCTCGCCCTTGGGCGGACCACCGCGGCCGCCACCCGGGCTGCCCACCTCGAGCCGCCGCGCCGTCGAGTAGGACGACACGGTGGAGCCCATGCCCCAGTAGCCCTCCATGAACGACGCCACCGCCGTGGCCGACTCCAGGTCGCCCGAGACGCCCGACGAGGAGTCGCCGTCGAAGAACATCCGCTCACCGGCCAGCGACGCCAGCGACACGAGGATGTCGGCCTCGTACTCCGAGCGCCACCGGGTGAACTGGTCCTCCGGCGGGATGCTGGCCACCATGCCGAGGTAGTCGCTGCCCTTCTCGATGGTGGCGAGGTCGATCTCCATGTGCCGGCGGGTGCGGAACGCCACCACCGCGTGGCAGGCCTCGTGCACGGCCACGGCGTGTCGCTCGCGCTCGATGTACTCCACGTCCTCGGGCGGGCCGAGGTCCTTGAGCTGCTTCGCCTTCATCACGTCCTTCCACGTGATGATCTCCCGTCCGTCCCGGATGGCGATGATCAGCGACTCGTTGACGAGATCCTTGATGGTGGCGCCGGTGGCGTAGGGGGTGATGGTGGCGAGCTTGTCGAGCTGGTCGGCGTCGAGTTCGTGGGCCACCTTGTCGAAGTAGCCCTCGTAGGTGCGGATCCGGCCCGCCTTGCTCGGGTAGCCGACCCGGTAGATCCGGTCGATTCGGCCGGGCCGCAGCAGCGCCTCGTCGAGGGCCTCGGGCATGTTCGTGGCCATCATGACCAGGATCCGGTACTTGGGCGGTGGCTTCGGCCGCATACCGACGACCCGTCGCCCGATGCGGTTGACGATGCCGCGGGGCTTCTTCAGACCCGAGAGCTCGGTGAGCAGGGCCTGCAGCGTGCCCATGCCACCCCCGCCGCCGCCACCCATCCCGCCGCCCATGACGAACCCGTCGGACTGCATCGCCTCGCGGGTCAGCAGCGAGCGGGTGTCGCCGGAGAGGTAGGAGAAGCCGTGGCAACCGCCCGACTGGAAGGGGGCGGCCATACCGCGCGGGCCTCCGCCCGGCCCGGTCTGGGCCAGCGCCCCACGGTTGCCCAGTGCGTCGGCCTCGTCGAAGAAGACGATCACGCCGCCGTAGCGGAGCGCGAGCTTGCGCAACTTTCGGAACAGCGACTTGACCTTGAGGATGCCCACGCCCATGAACATGTTCGTGAACGCACCCGGGTCGACGAACACGTAGGGTTTGCCGGTCTCCCCGGCCACCGCCTCGGCCATCAGCGTCTTGCCGGTTCCGGGAGGCCCCCACAGCAGCAGACCCGACGGCACATAGCCACCCTTGGCCTCGATCTCGTCGGGGTTCTCCAGGAAGACGATGTTCTCCTTGACCCGCTCCACCACGTGGTCCTGGCCCCAGACGTCCTTGAACCGGGTGGTGATGTCGTCGGGGTAGTAGGTGTCCACCCCGCCCCGGGAGAGCAGCCAGAACAGCCCGATGAACTGGAACGCGACGAAGAAGAACCCGAACGCGAGCTGCGCGATCATCGGCAGCGCCTGGTAGAGCAGGGCGGGTGCCTGGAAGATCGCCAGTACCGGCGAGGTCTGGAGGATCTGCCCGGCCACCACGGCCACGAGCACCAGGAACAGCACGACCTTGATCACGCGGGCGAGCCGGAAGCGGGTCCAGTCGGAGAACCTGCGGCGCAACGCCCGGTCCGTGCCGCCGAACACCGTCCGGGACCAGAAACCGTGGTAGCGGGCCGACTTCTCGCTGACGAAGAAGTGGATCTGCCGCAGGACCTCGGCGCCGGTGAGCCACAGCAGCCACTGCGAGTCGTAGAGCTGGATGATCGCGGCGTCGTGGAAGGTCAGGATCGGGTCGTCGGCCATCGAGGCCCAGACGATCACGAACCACGCGAGCACGAAGAGCGCGATCAGCCGGCCGCGCGCCCAGATCGACATGGGCTTGCGCGTGGCTTCCTTCTTCCCGTGCGGCGGCTCGTCCGGCGGGGTGAGTCCCTCGGGGGCTGGAGTGCTCTCGACCGCTGCGGTCATGCCAGGTTCTCCTCGATCGGTGAAGCAGCCGGAACTGGCGCCGTGATGGTGATCAGCATGGCTATTCAGCCCTGCCGGACGGTGAAGGAGGAGACCACCGTGCTGATCTCCTGCTGGCGCTGCATGTAGCACTGCGTGGAGCACCGCACCAGGAACATGTAGACCTTGCTGGCGTCGTCGTTGACGTAGACGGTCTGGTCCAGCATCTGCGGCGGACCACCGGCGAAGCTGTACCGGTAGACGACGTGCACGCCGTGCACCCCCTTGCCGGGGGTGAGGACGTCGTTGGTGAACAACGTGAAGTTGGTCAACGCCGCCGACGACGGATCCGACGCCGCCGCCTGCCGCCCCGCGGCGGAGACCGGGAAGAACAGGTCGCGCATCTTGTCGAGCGAGAACTGGCCCTGCGTGCTCGCCGGGTTGTCCTTCACCGCGACGAGCACGGCGGGGACGGCGGCGTCGATGCCCAGCAGGTGCCCCGCCGACGGGGTGGCGTCGGCGTCGTAGCCGGCGATCCAGAATCCCTGGTCAGCGGCCGAGAACGCCGGATCGAGCCCGAACGCACCCTCGAGGGCCTTGCTGTCGATCGGCTGCCAGGACCGGGGGACCTTCAGATACGTCCGGTCGCTGGAATTCGTGACGTAGGTGAATTCGGGAGCGGTGCCGCACCCGGCGAGAAGGACGGCCACGACCGCCAGCCCCCACCACGTCGACATACGTCCACCACCAGCTCGGAGCGCCATCCGACCTCCCGCCGTGACCGATCCGTGACAGTCGAGTATGCGGTACGGACCAGCGTCGGGAATGGGCCAAATCGGTTGCGAGCAGGTTTCGTCTCTACGGGGGGAGCCGAATTCGGGCGATCAGCCCAGTCCGAGATCGGCCAATCCGAGCACCGCGCGGTAGGGGACGCCCTCGTTCTCGATCACTTCCCTGGCCCCCGTGTCCCGATCCACGACGGTGGCGACGCCGACGACGGTGGCCCCCGCGTCCCGCGCGGCCCGGACGGCCGTGAGCGGGGACGCCCCCGTCGTGGAGGTGTCCTCGACGACCAGCACCCGGCGCCCGCTGATGTCCGGGCCCTCGATGAGCCGCTGCATCCCGTGCTGTTTGGTGGCCTTGCGCACCACGAACGCGTCGACTGGCGGGACGTCCGGGCCTTCGGCGGCGGCCGCGTGCAGCACGGCGCCGGCCACCGGATCTGCGCCGAGCGTCAGACCGCCGACGGCGTCGTAGGCCCAGTCGGCGGTGAGCACGCGCAGCAGGCGCCCGACGAGTGGGGCGGCGCGGTGCTCCAGGGTGACGCGGCGCAGGTCGACGTAGTAGTCGGCCTCGGCCCCCGAGGAGAGCGTGACCCTGCCGTGCACCACCCCGAGCTCCCTGACCAGCGCAGCGAGCTCCTCGCGTTCCCCGTGCGCGCTCACGCGCCCTCCTCGCTGACGCTCGTCGGACACATTCGCGGCGCTGCTGTGTCCGATGGTGGGCTCGCAAGCTCGATCACGCGCCCTCCTCGCTGACGCTCGTCGGACACATTCGCGGCGCTGCTGTGTCCGATGGTGGGCTCGCAAGCTCGATCACGCGCCCTCCCGCGCGCCGAGGGCCGCGAGACGTCGGAGGAGCGCGCGGGGCAGCAGGTCCGCCACCGCGACGATCACCTTGTACTGCGGACTCGGCACCGAAACCGTCCTTCCCCTGGCCAGATCGGCCAGGCAGTCGTCGACCAGCCGCGCGGCGTCGAGCCACAACGGTCCGGTACGTCCGCCGACCTCGATGCCGGCGCGCTCGTGGAACTCGGTGCGGACGTAGCCCGGACACAGCGCCATCGCGCGCACGCCGGTGCCCACCAGGGATGCGGCGATCCCTTCGGTGAACGTGGTGACCCACGCCTTGTCCGCCGAGTAGGTGGATCCGCGTCCCGGGAGGAACCCGGCGACGCTGGACACGTTGACGACGGCGCCCCGGCCCCGGTCGACCATGCCGGGCAGTACCGCCCTCGTCAGCTCCAGCACCGCCGTGACGTTGACGTCGAGCTGGCGGGCCAGGGCGTCCGGGCCGATCTCCAGGAACGCGCCGTGCGTCGCGAGCCCTGCATTGTTGACCAGCAGGTCGACGGGAGCCACGTCGGGATCGGACAGCCGGGCCGCCACCCGTGCGCGGTCGGCGGCCACCGCCAGGTCGGCCGAGATGATCTCGACCTCCACCCCGCGCCCGCGGGCCACCCCGGCGGCGGACTCGAGGCGCTCGCGGTTGCGCGCGACGAGGACGAGATCGCGGCCGTCGGCCGCGAGGCGGTGGGCGAAGGCGGCACCGATGCCCGCGGTCGCGCCGGTGATCATCGCTGTGGGCACGTGCCGACCCCAACGATCGACCGCGACGGTCACTTGTCCAGGCGGTGGCGGGCGTTCTGGCCCTGCTCCAGCGCGGTGGCCACCTCGGCGAGATCGGCGAGCAGGTCCTGCAGGCGCTCGGGGGTCGAGTCGAGCGGGGCCGTGGCCAGCACCCAGGACTCCTCGGCCCACAGCAGCTCGACGTCGTCGCCGACGGCATCGCTGGCGTCGGCCAGGCGGGGGGTCAGCAGCGGGCGGACCGCCTCGGCGTCGGAGACGAACGCGTAGCGCTCACCGACCGGCTCCAGCAGGTCGAGCCCGGCGTCGTCGGGCAGCGGGGCCGAGGGCAGCCGCAGCTCGACGGCCGCGGGCAGCTGACCCTGCACCTGAACGGCGACGAGTACGGAGTTCAGCCGTCCGGCCTGCTCGTGGTCGAAGACGTAGGCCTGACGCGGGCCGTCCGGGGTGGGGACATCGCCGCTGATCAGGTTGCGCGCCACGCCCGGGCCACCCTGGTGGATGGTGCCGTAGCGCCAGCGGCTGGGCAGGACGGGATCGGTGTCGAGGAACTCCCATCCGCGCATGGCGGCCCACCGGCGCCGGTCCTTGACCGAGCTACCGCCCCCACCGCGCGAACGGTCGTAGAAGAGCAGCGCAGCACCCAGGAGGAGCGCGATGACCGCGATGACGAACCAGGTCGTCGACGAGAGGCCCACGGGCGGGAGCGTAGCGCCGAAGTGCCCCCAACACCGGCAACGCCACGATCACCCGAACGATCAATCCCGCGAGTCGGGCCGAGAAGGTGCGCGAGTCGGGGTCTGGATGCGACTGAGTCGCGGCCTGGATGCGAACCGCCTCCGGAGTGCCGTCACACCGGGACCGCGACTCGGTCGCACGGAGAGCCCGACTCGCGCACGCTTGGGGCCCGACACGCGGGCGGGCGGCGGGTCAGAGGGTGATCGGGAGGGCCTTGCCCACGATCAGGCCGCCTGTGCCGCCGCCCGCGCTCGGGTCCAGGTCCACCCGCACCGTGTCGCCCTCGCGGACGTCGCCGGACAGCAGCTCCTTGGCCAGCTGGTCGCCGATGGCGCTCTGCACCAGCCGGCGCAGCGGGCGGGCGCCGTAGAGCGGGTCGAAACCGTTCATCGCCAGCCACTCGCGGCCCGCGTCGGAGACCTGCAGCGTGAGGCGCCGCTTGTTCAGCCGCGTCCGCAGCACGTCGAGCTGGATGTCGACGATGTGCGTGAGCTCGTTGGTGGACAGCGCGTGGAAGATCACCACGTCGTCGAGCCGGTTGAGGAACTCCGGCTTGAAGTGCCGCTGCACCGCGTCCATCACGTACGAGCGGCGGTCGGCCTCGTCCAGCACGACACCGCCCGTGGAGCCCAGGTTCGACGTCAGCACCAGGATGGTGTTGCGGAAGTCGACCGTGCGGCCCTGGCCGTCGGTGAGCCGGCCGTCGTCGAGCACCTGCAGGAGCGTGTCGAAGACGTCCGGGTGGGCCTTCTCTACCTCGTCGAACAGCACCACCGTGTACGGACGGCGCCGCACGGCCTCGGTGAGCTGGCCGCCCTGGTCGTAGCCGACGTAGCCGGGAGGGGCGCCGACGAGGCGCGCCACCGAGTGCTTCTCGGAGTACTCGCTCATGTCGATGCGCACCATCGCGCGCTCGTCGTCGAACAGGAACTCCGCCAGTGCCTTGGCGAGCTCGGTCTTGCCGACGCCGGTGGGCCCGAGGAACAGGAACGAGCCGGTGGGGCGGTTCTCGTCGGCGATGCCGGCGCGGGCGCGGCGCACGGCGTCGGACACCGCACGGACGGCCTCGGTCTGCCCGACCACGCGCTTGCCCAGCTCCTCCTCCATGCGCAGGAGCTTGGCCGTCTCGCCCTCGAGCATGCGGCCGGCGGGGATACCGGTCCATGCGCTGACGACGTCGGCGACGTCGTCGGGGCCGACCTCCTCCTTGAGCATGAGGTCCGCCCCCGTGGACGACGGGGCCGCGGCCAGCTGCTTCTCGATCGCGGGGATCTTCCCGTAGAGCAGCTCGGACGCGCGGCCGAGATCGCCGTCGCGGTCGGCGCGCTCGTACTCGCCGCGCAGGGACTCCAGCTGCTCCTTCAGCTCGCGGACGCCCTCGATCGCGCCGCGCTCGTTCTGCCAGCGGGCCGTCAGCGCGGAGAGCTCCTCCTTCTGCTCGGCCAGTTCCGACCGGAGAGCGGCCAGCCGGTCGACCGACGCGGCGTCGGATTCCTTGGCCAGCGCCATCTCCTCGATCTCCAGCCGACGCACGGAACGCTCGACCGTGTCGATCTCGACGGGCCGGGAGTCGATCTCCATGCGCAGCCGCGAGCCCGCCTCGTCGACGAGGTCGATGGCCTTGTCCGGCAGGAAACGCGCGGTGATGTAGCGGTCGCTCAATGTGGCGGCGGCCACCAGCGCGGCGTCGGTGATGCGGACGCCGTGGTGCACCTCGTAGCGCTCCTTGAGCCCACGCAGGATGCCGATGGTGTCCTCGACCGTCGGCTCGCCCACGTAGACCTGCTGGAACCGGCGCTCCAGCGCGGGGTCCTTCTCGATGTGCTTGCGGTACTCGTCGAGCGTGGTGGCCCCGACGAGCCGCAGCTCCCCACGGGCCAGCATCGGCTTGATCATGTTGCCGGCGTCCATCGCACCCTCGCCGGACGCCCCCGCGCCGACGATGGTGTGCAGCTCGTCGATGAACGTGATGACCTGGCCGTCGGAGTCGGTGATGTCCTTGAGGACGGCCTTGAGCCGCTCCTCGAACTCGCCGCGGTACTTGGCGCCGGCCACCATCGAGCCCATGTCCAGCGAGACGACGCGCTTGCCGCGCAACGACTCGGGCACGTCACCCGCGACCACCCGCTGCGCGAGCCCCTCGACGATGGCGGTCTTGCCGACGCCGGGCTCGCCGATCAGCACGGGGTTGTTCTTGGTGCGCCGCGACAGCACCTGCACGACCCGGCGGATCTCGGTGTCCCGCCCGATGACGGGGTCGAGCTCGCCCTTGCGCGCGCGCTCGGTGAGGTCGACGCCGTACTTCTCCAGCGCCTGGTAGGTGCCCTCGGGATCGGGACTGGTGACCCGGCTCGATCCACGGACCTTCGTGAACGCGTCGCGCAACGTCTCGGGCGTGGCGCCGTGGCGCTTGAGGAGCCCGGCCACCTGGCTCGGTGCGGACGCGAGACCGACGAGCAGGTGCTCGGTGGAGACGTACTCGTCGCCCATCTCGGTGGCGAGCTGCTGGGCGGCCTGGATCGCGGCGAGGGAGTCGCGCGAGAGCTGCGGTGCGCTGACCGTGGCCCCGGCGGCCGACGGCAGCCGGTTGCCCAGCTGGGTCAGCTCCGACCGGACGGCCGCCGCGTCCGCGCCGACGGCAGCCAGCAGCGGCGCGGCGATGCCGTCACCCTGGGCCAGCAGGGCAGCCAGCAGGTGGGTGGGCCCGACGTCGGGGTTGCCGGCCAGTGCCGCCGCCTGCACGGCGGCGGAGATGGCCTGCTGGGTCTTGGTGGTGGGGTTGAACGAGTCCACCGGTAGGTCCTCCTGCGTTGTTCCTGAGCCGGGTTGTCACCGAGCTCATCGTGCTCTCTGCTCGTACCAACGTCAGTAAAGTTGAGTCTGTTCCGCTCAAGCTGCCCGAATCACGCCCGATCGGGATACTGGAACCGATGCCTGACGACGCGTTGCTCACCAGCCTGCTCTCGGCCGTCGAGGCGGCTCCCGACGACGTGCCGCTCCGACTGCACGTGGCGGGGCTGCTCGCCGACCGCGGCCGCCTCCCGGAGGCGCTGCAGCACTGCACGCAGGCCCTGTCCCATGATGCCGCGAACCCGGCCGCGCTGGCCATGCTCCAGCGGCTGACCTCGGCGATCGCCACACCCGAGCCGCCGGTGTTCGACTGGACGAGCGCCGAGGAGCAGGTGGCGGACATCGGGGCGCCCGACTTCGCCCACGTCGAGGACCCGGCCCCGAGCCCGACCATCGAGGACATCGAGCGACCCACCGTCACGCTCGCCGACGTCGGCGGCATGGAGCAGGTCAAGGAGCGCCTGGAGCTGGCGTTCCTCGGCCCGATGCGCAACCCGCAGCTCGCGAAGGCGTTCGGCAAGACGCTCTCCGGTGGGTTGCTGCTGTACGGACCGCCCGGATGCGGCAAGACGTTCCTCGCCCGCGCCGTGGCCGGCGAGCTCGGCGCCCGGTTCCACAACATCGGCATCTCCGACGTCCTCGACATGTACGTCGGTGCCAGCGAGCGCAACCTGTCCCAGATCTTCGACGCAGCGCGCCGCAACGCCCCCTGCGTGCTGTTCCTCGACGAGATCGATGCCCTGGGCCAGAAGCGCTCACACCTCGCGCACTCCACGAGCATGCGCAACGTCGTCAACCAGCTGCTCTCGGAGATGGACTCCCTCGGCGGTGACAATCACGGCGTGTTCGTACTGGGCGCCACCAACCACCCGTGGGACGTCGACAGTGCCCTGCGCCGCCCGGGCCGGTTCGACCGGATGCTGCTCGTGCTGCCGCCCGACGCCCCGGCGCGCGCGTCGATCCTGCGCTACCACCTGCGCGACCGGCCGGTGGCGCAGATCGACATCGACCGGATCGTGCGGGCCACGGAGCACTTCTCGGGCGCCGATCTCGCCCACGTCTGCACCACCGCCGCCGAGCGGGGGCTCGCGGCCTCGATGCGGGCGGGGCAGCTGCGCCCGCTGACCACGGCCGACCTGGAGGCCGCCGCGCGCGAGATCCGGCCGAGCACCGGGCCGTGGTTCAGCACCGCGCGCAACGTCACGGCGTTCGGCAACGCCGACGGGAGCTACGACGACCTGGCGGCCTACCTGCGGAAGAACAAGAAGTTGTGACGACCACAGCGCAGCGGGTGGAGTACCTGCGCGAGCTCGGACGCCTCGACGACGCCGAGCGGGAGGCCCGCGCCGCGCTCGCGGCCGAGCCGCAGGACGCGACGCTTCTCGTGGCGCTGGCGGCGGTGCTGCTGGGGGCCGGGCGCTACGGCGAGGGCCTCGCCGTAGCGGACGCCGCCACCGCCGCCTCGCCGCAGGACGAACGCGTGCACCGGCTGCGCGGCCTGCTGCTGTCATACATGGGCCGCCACCACGAGGCCGTGCAGGCCGGCTACACGGCGGTGTCGCTCGCGCCGGAGGAGCCCTACGCCGCCACCGGCTACGCGCGCGTGCTGCAACGGGCCGGCCGGCTCGCCGACGCGCTGCAGGTGGCGCACCGGCTCGTCTCGCTCGCCCCGAACTCCGCCGGATCCCACTTCCTGCTCGCCGACGTCGCCAGCGATCTCGGGGACAGGCAGACGGCCCGCGCGTCCTACGCCGAGACCCTGCGGCTCGATCCGCAACACGCCGCCGCCCGGCACGACCTCGCCGTCCTCGACGCCCGTTCGCACCGGCCCGCCCTCGCATTGGCGGGCCTCGTCGACGCGGGCACGATGGACCCGTCGATGCCACAGGTGCTGCAGACCGTCACCGCGGTGTTGTGGCAGCTGTCGTGGCGGTTGCGGATGTGGCTGGCCGTCGCCACCGTCATCGCGATCGTCAGCGGCTCGGAGGGTGGGCCCACGTGGTCGGCCCGCATCGCCGCTGTCGCGATCCTGCTGGCCAGCGCCGTGCTGGTCTGGTTCACCGTGCGCGACCTGCCCTCCGGCACGCGGCCGGTGCTGCAGGCCGCCCTGCGCACCGACGGACCCCTGCGCTTCACCTGGATCACGACCGGGGCGTGCCTCGCGGTGTACGTCGTGGTCGCGGTGACCGGGCTGGGGGTGCTCGCCATGGTGGTGTGGCTCGCGCTGGCCCTGCTCGGCTGGCTCACCCTCGGGGTACGGCTCGTCCGCTCCGCGCGCGGGCGCTCCTAGGTCTCAGCGCAGCGTGCGCGACGAGAGCCCCGCCCCGAGGTGGGTGGTGCTGGGGAACCGGCGACGCGCCCGCGGCGCGCTCGGCGCCGTCCCCTTCGCGGCGAAGTAGTCGCCACCTTTGCGGCGCGGGTCGTCGGTTCCCCACGCGCGCCGCTGGGTCACCCGCTCCATGCGGGGGATGTGCTTGCGGCAGTGGACGTAGGCCTCCTCGACGTCGACGACCACCCAGCGTTCCGCCCGCCGTCCCGCGGCCGTGTCCACCCGGGCACCGAGGTGGGCGGTCCGGAACGCCTCGTCGGTGACGATCCGCGCCGCGCCGTTGACGTGCAGGCCGATCAGGTCGTCCACGAAGTCGACCATCAACAGCCCGACGTGACCGTTCTCCGAGATGTTGCCGAGGCTCGCGTGCACCCCGTTGCCGCGGTACTCGGGGTAGGCGATCGTGCGCTCGTCGACGACCTGCAGGAACCCGGGCGGTCCGGCCCGCAGGGAAGCGTCGCACTCGCCGTGGGCGTCCGAGGACGCGACGAACACCATCTCCATCCGCCCCACGAACTCGACCATGGCGGGGAGTAGCCGGTCGCGGACCTGATCGGCGTAGAAGCGGTTCGCACGGTCCACTGAGCCGAACGCGCACTGCAGTGCGTGCTCTCCGGTCGACCCGGGCTGCACCCGTTCGGAGCAGCTACTGACAGTGCGACGAACGGCACCGCGGGCTCCGGCAAGGGCTGGGACGTGCGAAGAACGACGATGGACCACTCCTCCACCGTGCCATCCGCGCGCCCGGGTGGGCACGGCGGGCGCCGGCGCGCGCTAAGCTCACCCGTCAGGGCCCACCCCTTCCCCGATGGGTGAACCCTGCCCGCGCCCCGAGGAGAGAGAGTCGGCCGTCGATGACCGCTGAACAGTTGCTCACCGCCGACCTTCCCGATGTCGGTGAGTCCCGCGGGGAGGCGTCCGGGATGGTCGAGATCATCCGCTCGAGCTTCGCCCTCGTGGAGCCTCAGGCGGAGGAGCTCGGACGGCACTTCTACGCCACGCTGTTCAGCACGGCGCCGGAGACGCGCGACCTGTTCCCCGTCAACATGGAGGTGCAGCGCAGCCGGCTGCTCCGCGCACTCGTCCACGTCGTACAGATGGTGGACCAGCCCGAGGAGCTCGTGCCGTTTCTCGAGCAGCTCGGTCGCGACCACCGCAAGTTCGGGGTCATCGCCCAGCACTACGACGCCGTCGGCGGCGCCCTGCTCGCGGCCATCGGCCACTTCGCGGGCGACGCGTGGACCCCGGAGGTCAAGGGGGC
Source organism: Mycobacteriales bacterium (assembly GCA_038231335.1). Classification (GTDB taxonomy): domain Bacteria; phylum Actinomycetota; class Actinomycetes; order Mycobacteriales; family Pseudonocardiaceae; genus Pseudonocardia. The sequence goes on along the minus strand of JBBRLM010000012.1, from coordinate 20,947 downwards.
CTGGACCGACGCCTACGGCGTGGTCGCCGGCGCCATGCGCACCGCGGCCCAGGCCGAACGCGGGCCCGCCTCGTGGCTCGGTCGGGTGGTCGGCCACCAGCGGCTGAGCTGGGATCTCGCCACCATCACCGTCCAGGCCAGCGAACCGATCCCGTACCGGGCCGGGCAGTACGTCAGCGTCGAGACGCCGCAGCGCCCGCGCCTGTGGCGCTACCTGTCCCCGGCCAACGCCCCCCGTCCGGACGGCCTGCTGGAGTTCCACGTCCGCGCCGTCAACAGCGGCTGGGTCAGCCGGGCCCTGGTGGCCCACTCCCGGGTCGGCGACACCTGGCGGATCGGCCCGCCCATGGGCCGCATGCACGTCGACCCCGCGTCGAAGCGGGAGGTGCTGATGGTGGCCGGCGGCACCGGCATGGCGCCGATCAAGGCGCTGCTGGAGGACCTCACCACCCGCCAGAACCCGCCCAAGACCCAGGTCTTCGTCGGTGGGCGCACGTGGGAGGACCTCTACGACTTCACGGCGCTGCGCAAGCTGTCCTACAGCAACACCTGGCTCGACATCATCCCCGTGGTGGAGAAGGACGAATCCGCGTCCGGCGCCGAGCGCGGCACCCTCGCCGACGTCGTCACCCGGTACGGGGCGTGGGCCGACCACGACGTGCTGGTCTGCGGCTCGCCGTCGATGATCCGCGCCACCGTGAGCCGGATGCTGGTGGCGGGCACGCCACTCGACCGCATCCGCTACGACCCGTTCACGATGGACTGACCACCGAGAGCCCGACTTCCCGAGCCGCCGAGGCAAGGCGACGGTCATAGGTGACGAACTCCACCGACCGGCCGGGCCACAGCGGCGCCGATACGAGATGGATCGCGTCGAGCGTGCGCATCATCGGTGGGGAGAGCGCCCCGGCCGCATCGAGTACGACACGGTCGACGGCGACGAGTGCGAACCCGTCGAGCACGGCCCGAGCCTCGTCCAGTTCCGCGCTCAGCTGTTGGCTGTCGACCAGGACGCCCAGGTCCGTGTGGTTGCTGCGACGGACGACCCGCAGCACCTCGGCCACAGCGAGTTCCGACGTGACCATCACGGCGCTCGCTCTGTCGTCCAGCCAGTCCTGCAGGGCCGTGGATCCGTCCTCTGCTCTGATCAACTTCACGATCGCGCAGGAATCCAGATAGATCACCGGTCTTCGGCATCACGCAGGTCGGCAAGCGACTCGCCCAGTGACGGGACATCGGCGCGGTGGGGCAGCGGCCGCCGACCGGCCAGGCCACCGGGACGAACAGGTTGGCTCACCCGCCCCTCGGCGACAAGCTCTTCCAGGCGTCGCTCGTCATCGTTCGCAGGGACGAGCCAGCCCACGAGCCGACCATCGCTGGTGACGCGCCCGATGGCACCGGCCGCCGCCAGCTCGGCGAGCACCCGACCGGCGTTGCGCAGCTCACGGATGCCAACCTCCCGCTCCGGACCGCGAGGCCTGGGGACAGACACATCTTCGGTCATGTCGGTCAGTGTAGCCGGACCGTCTGCGTCAGTCCCGTTTCTTCGGCCGCCAGACGACCAGAGCCGAGCGCCGGTCCACCGGCACCAGGTCCCGGCGGTAGGAGGCGTGGACCGAGGCCGTGGCCTGCTCGGCCGCGGCCCGGGACGCCAGCAGTTCCTGGCTGATCTCCTCGAGCCGGGACCGCAGCTCGTCCACGAGCTGCTCCAGCTCGATGATGCGTTTGATGCCGGCGAGGTTCACACCCTCCTCCTGGGAGAGGCGCTGCACCTCGCGCAGCAGGGCGATGTCGCGGGCGGAGTACCGGCGGCCGCCGCCGGCCGACCGGCCGGGGCTCACGAGCCCCAGCCGGTCGTAGCTGCGCAGCGTCTGCGCGTGCAGGCCCGCCAGCTCGGCCGCGACCGAGATGACGAAGATCGGGCTGTCGGAGTTGGCTCCCGGCGGCAGCAACGGGCCACTCATCGGGGACTGCCGAGGAGATCAGCGCGCGGGTCGTCGCCCTTCGTGGCCTCGGCGTAGGCCTGCAGCGCCGCGGTGGCCGCGTCGTCCAGCTTGGCCGGCACCGCCACCTCGACGGTGACGAGCAGGTCACCCGTCTTCGCCTTCTTCGGCACGCCGCGCCCGCGCACACGGAACGTGCGCCCGCTCGACGTGCCCGCCGGGATCTTGAGCGACACGTTCGCGTCGAGCGTCGGCACGGTGAGCGTGGTGCCCAGCGCCAGCTCGGGGAACGTGACGGGCACCGTGAGCGTCAGGTCGTCGGAGTTGCGCTCCGAACGGCCGAACAGCGTGTGTGCGGTGACGTGGACCTTCACGTACAGGTCCCCCGCGGGCGCCCCACCGCGGCCCGGCTCGCCCTGACCCTTGAGGCGGACCTTGTTGCCGTCGGCCACCCCGGCCGGGACGCGGACGGTGAGCGAGCGGATCCGCGTGCTGACGCCGTCGCCGCCGCACTCCGGGCAGGGGTCGTCGATGATCCGGCCGGTGCCGCGGCAGTCGCGGCACGGCTCGGAGAACGCGAACGCCCCCTGGCTGGAGCTGACCAGCCCGACCCCGTTGCACGTGGGACACGAGCGGGGCTGGGTGCCCGGCTTGGATCCCGTGCCGCCGCAGCGTTCGCAGCGGCCCGGCGAGGAGAGCCGGATCGGCACCTCGGCGCCACGGACCGCGTCGACGAAGTCGATGCGCAGCTCGCTCTCGACATCGGCGCCGCGCTGGGAGCGCGAGGCGCTCGCCCCCGCGGCACCCCGGCCACCGCCGCCACCGAACAGGCCGCCGAGCAGGTCGTTGATGTCGAACCCCTGGGAGCCCGCACCGCCCCCACCGAAACCCTGGCCGCCGGCGCCGGACCCGAACCCGCCGGGGAAGCCCTGGGCGCCGCCGAATCCAGCGCCCCCACCGCCCGCGAAGAGCGCGCGGGTCTCGTCGTACTCCTTGCGCTTCTTGTCGTCGGACAGGACGCCGTACGCCTCGGAGACGGACTTGAACCGGGCCTCGGCCTTGGGGTCGCCGGGGTTGGCGTCCGGGTGCAGCTCGCGGGCGAGCTTCCGGTACGACTTCTTGATCTCCTCACCGGTGGCGCCGGAGGCGACGCCCAGCTCACGGTAGAAGTCCTTCTCGATCCAGTCGCGCTGGGTCATCCCGCCTCCTTTCTGGTTCAGGCCTCGGTGGAGTCGTCGGCAGGTGCGTCCTCGAGCCGGTCGACCACCGTGACCATCGCCGGCCGCAGGACGCGGTCGCCGATGCGGTAGCCGCGGCGCAGCACCGCCGAGAGCACCGCGACAGTGCTGCCGCTCGCTTCCGAGGTGTCGTGCTGCACGGCCTCGTGGACAGACGGGTCGAAGGGCTCGCCCTCCAGCCCGAACGGCTCCAGGCCGAGCTTCTGCACCACCGAGGTGACCTTGTCGCCGACGGCCTTGAACGCGCCCGTCAGATCGCCGTGGGACTCGGCGCGGTCGAGGTCGTCGAGCGTCGTGAGCAGCTCGGACACGAACTGCACCCGGGCACCCACGAGCACCGACTCGCGGTCGCGGTCGACGCGGCGCCGGTAGTTGGCGTATTCCGCGCTGACCCGCTGCAGGTCGGCGGTGCGCTCGGCCACCTCGGCCGTGAGCTCGTCGACGCGGGGGTCGGCGATCGGCTCGGCCGGGGCGGCGCCCCCGTCCGACTCCACGTCGGACGGGGTACGCACCTCACCGGTGTCCGGATCGATCCGGCGCCGGTCCCGGACCACGACCGGCTCGCCGTCACCGTTCTCGGCGCGCTTGTCGTGATCGCTCACTTCTTGTCCTTCTCCTCGTCGACGATCTCGGCGTCGACGACGTCGTCGGCACCCGCGTCGGCCTGCGGCGAGCCCGCGTCGGCGGTGGGAGCACCCTCGGCGCCGGGCTGCTGGTAGAGCGCCGAACCCATCTTCTGGGACTCGGTGGCCAGCTTCTCCATCGACGCCTTGATGGCGTCGTTGTCGGTGCCCTTCAACGCCTCCTGCGCCTCGGTGAGCGCGGAACCCACGCTCTCCTTGACCTCGCCCGGGAGCTTCTCGTCGTTCTCCTTGAGGAACTTCTCGGTCTGGTAGGTCAGGGACTCGGCCTGGTTGCGGACCTCGGCGTCCTCGCGGCGCTTCTTGTCCTCGTCCGCGTGGGCCTCCGCCTCCTTCATCATCCGGTCGATCTCGTCCTTGCCGAGGCCGGAGCCGCCGGTGATGGTCATGGCCTGGCTCTTGCCGGTGCCCATGTCCTTGGCCGAGACGTTGACGATGCCGTTGGCGTCGATGTCGAACGAGACCTCGATCTGCGGCACGCCACGAGGGGCGGGCGGCAGACCGGTGAGCTCGAACATGCCGAGCTTCTTGTTGTAGGCCGCGATCTCGCGCTCGCCCTGGAACACCTGGATCTGCACGGACGGCTGGTTGTCGTCGGCCGTGGTGAAGATCTCCGACCGCTTGGTGGGGATCGTGGTGTTGCGCTCGATGAGCTTGGTCATCACGCCACCCTTGGTCTCGATGCCCAGGGACAGCGGGGTGACGTCGAGCAGCAGGACGTCCTTGACCTCGCCCTTGAGGACACCGGCCTGGAGAGCGGCGCCGATGGCGACGACCTCGTCGGGGTTGACGCCCTTGTTGGGCTCCTTGCCCCCGGTGAGCTCCTTGACGAGCTCGGTGACGGCCGGCATGCGGGTGGAACCGCCGACGAGCACGACGTGGTCGATCTGGCCGACGGAGATTCCGGCGTCCTTCACGACCTGGTTGAACGGGCTGCGCGTGCGGTCGAGAAGGTCGGACGTGATCTTCTGGAACTCCGCGCGCGACAGCGTCTCGTCGAGGAACAGCGGGTTCTTGTCGGCGTCGACCGTGATGTAGGGCAGGTTGATCGTGGCCGAGTTCTGGCTCGACAGCTCGATCTTGGCCTTCTCCGCGGCCTCACGCAGGCGCTGACCGGCCATCTTGTCCTTGGTCAGGTCGATGCCCTGGCTGGCCTTGAACTTGTCGACGAGCCACGTGATGATCCGCTCGTCCCAGTCGTCGCCACCGAGGTGGTTGTCACCGTTGGTGGCCTTGACCTCCACGACGCCCTCGCCGATCTCCAGCAGGGACACGTCGAACGTGCCGCCACCGAGGTCGAACACGAGGATGGTCTGGTCCTTGTCGCCCTTGTCGAGGCCGTAGGCCAGCGCGGCCGCGGTGGGCTCGTTGACGATGCGCAGCACGTTGAGGCCCGCGATCTGGCCGGCCTCCTTGGTGGCCTGGCGCTGGGCGTCCTCGAAGTAGGCGGGGACGGTGATCACGGCCTCCGTGATCTCCTCGCCCAGGTACGCCTCGGCGTCGCGCTTGAGCTTCTGCAGCACGCGCGCGCTGATCTCCTGCGCCGAGTACTTCTTGCCGTCGACGTCGTCGGTGCTCCAGCCCGTGCCGATGTGGCGCTTGACCGAGCGGATGGTGCGGTCGACGTTGGTGACGGCCTGGTTCTTCGCCGACTGCCCGACGAGCACCTCACCGTTGCGGGCGAAGGCCACCACCGACGGAGTGGTGCGGGCACCCTCCGAGTTGGCGATGACCGTCGGCTCGCCGCCCTCGAGGACGGCGACGACCGAGTTGGTGGTTCCGAGGTCGATACCGACCGCACGAGCCATGGTGGTTCCTCCGTGAAGATCTGTGGGTGTTGCGCTTCCTCGACTCAAGTCTTGCACGAGGCCCCTCCGGCCGTTCGTCCGGCCTTGAGCGTGCCCCGCTCAACTTGTATCTGTCCTGCCCAACGCGCCACTGATCGCGGGTGTTCCCGGAGGATCAGAGAGGTTTCTTCGGCCGGGGTTCGACCCGCCCGGCCGACGCCGGCGGCAGCGGGTCGTCGACGGGGGCCAGGACGCGGTGCCGCTCCGGGGCGTCCACGAGGCGTTCGGCGCCGTCGCGGTACTCGAGATCGCCGTCCGGGCCGAGGTCGGCGTGGAAGCCGAGCGTGGCGAGCTGTTCCTCGTCGAGGTCGACGAGGTACTCCCAGCGGCTCGGGACCACGGCGTAGTCGGGCCACGGCAGGTGCCCGTAGGCGTCGTGCAGGTCCGCGAGCAGCCCGACGAACACCTGCTGCCAGCGCAGGGGCATCGACTGCGCCAGCGACCGGGGGATCACCAGGTGGTCGGTGGTGGCGCCGGGGGCGGGGCGGTCGGCGTAGTCCTGCACCGGCGTCGTCGACGCGGGCACGGACGGTTCGGACGGCATTGCTTCTCCTGCGTTCAGGCGGCGCTGTTGGGGGTGGTGCCGGCCCTCGTGGCGAGCTGCACCAGCTCCGGATCGTTCCACGGTGCGGGAACGACCCGGACGGCCGCGCCGGTGTACGGCGCCTCGACGATCTTGTTGTCGCCCATGTAGAGCATGACGTGGTGGATCGTGCTCGGGTCGGACGGATCGGTGGCGAGGAACAGCAGGTCACCGGCCTGGGCCTGGCGAACGGGGACGTGCCCGCCGGCCTTGTACTGCTGCGCGGCCACCCGGGGCAGGGTGATGCCCGCCGAGGCGAACGCCTGCAGCATCAGGCCCGAGCAGTCGTAGGAGTTCGGCCCCGTGGCGCCCCAGACATAGGGCTTGCCCACCTCGTGCAGTGCGAACCCGATGGCCGCTCCGGCCACGCCCTGGGCGAGCACGGCCGTGCCGCACTGCGTCCCGACGGCGGCCACGTCGGCCAGCTGGGACACCAGCTGCGACGCCAGCCCCTCCCACTTCGCGTAGGCGTCCGGGAAACCGGAGCGCTGCACGGCCTGGGCGGCCACCGTCACCGGGAGCGTCTCCCAACCGGGGATCGCGAGCAGCCGCTGCAGGAAGATCGTGGTGCTGTGGACGGGATCGGTGACCTGCGCCGGCGATCCCCAGCCCTGGGACGGCCGCTGCTGGAACAGGCCGAGGGAGTCGCGGTCGCCGTAGTTCAGGTTGCGCAGGGTCGATTCCTGCATGGCCGTGGCGAGCGCGACGAGCCATGCCCGGGGCGGCGCCCCCATGCCCTTCGCCACCCCGATGATCGTGGCGGCGTTGTTTCGTTGCTCCGCGCTGAGATCACCGATCCGGACCCCGGCCTGCCCACCGGCGAGCCCGCCCGACAACGACGACGCGTCACAGGCTCCGAGCGTGGACGCCCCGCCGCTGGTGCCGCCGCTCGCGCTGAACGCCACGAACGCCACCCCGATGAACAGGGCCAGCGCCACCACGATCGCCACGAACGGCAGCAGCAGCCGCAGTGGGCGCAGGGCTCTCACGGGTCACGCCCGGTCGCTGTCGGAGACCCGCCAGTCGCCCGCGTCGGAGATCACGACGTTGACCAGCAGTCTCAGCGTGTCGGTGGGCACCTCGACCTGCACCGACCGCGGTGAGACGCGGAGCGCGGTCGGCGCCCCGGTCACCCGCGTGGCCGGGATGTTGGACGGATCCACGGTGTACAGGACCCCGAGGTACTCGGGGGTGGTGGTGGCGCTCAGCCCCTCCAGCCACTGCTGCTGGGTGGTGCCGGCCGGTGGCCGGACCCACGCCGCGGCCCAGCGGCCCGCCACCTGCAACGCGGCGGCGGGGGCCTGGCTGAGCGGCAGCGTGGTGGGTGCGAGCGCCGGGACCGGGGGCAGCGCGGTCGGGACGGGCGTCGCCGAGGTCGCGGAGGCCGACGGGTCCGCGGTGGACGGCGGCGCCACGGCCACGGTGGTCGGTGTCGGGGACGCGAGGAGTCCGCCGCTGTTCGAGCCGCCGCCGACCGCGGCCGCCGCCGCCCCGACGAGCACCGCCACCGCGACCACGCCGATGACGGTGATCACGAGCCGGGCCGGCGATCGCAGCGGCCACTGCCAGATCGAGCGGTAGGCGGCGGCGCGGCCGCGCGTGGTCCGGATCGGCATCAGCCGTTCCCGCCGCGCGGGCCGTACGCGGGTTGCGAGGGGCGTGGCCGGTAGATCCGATACACAGGCACCCCGTCGACGATCTCCGCCTGCACCGGGCGGGCTCCGCCCGGGCGCAGCGGCACGTCGTCGGAGCGGCGGTAGATGGCGCGGTCGTCGACCTCGCCGGGATCGGCCCAGCTCGGCCTGCTCCCGCCGCCGCCCACGCCGCCCGGTCCGGCGGGCAGGGCCTGCCGGCGCGCCCCGGACACCGCGGGCGTGCTGGGCACCTCGACCTCGGCGCGCGGCCGGGGGACGCGGGTGGCGGTGGCGGTGACGCGGGTGTCGGGCTCGGACTCCGGCCGGGAGCCGCCCGAGTAGTCGGTGCCCGCAGCCGCACCGGCGCGCTCGTCCCACCAGCGGGACTGGCGGTCCTCGGTCGCTCCTCCGCGCATCCGCTGCCACACGCGCGACATCGGGCCGGTGCCCGCGCCGGGCACGATCCCGCCGAACTGCTCACGGGTCAGCGAGACCATCGACACGAGCCGCCGGAACGGGCGCGCGACGGCCCACAACACCACAGTGACCACGCCCGTGACGAGCAGGGCGAGCCACAGGTCGATGCCGGAGTCGGGCCGGAACAGCGAGACGACGAGCAGAGCGTGCAGGCCGGCCAGCGCCCCGACCACCAGCGTGTTGACGATCGCCGCCCCGGCCACGCGCAGCAGCGCCGGGAGGATGTCGGGCTTCAGCACCGCCACCACGGCCACGGCCGGCGCGGTCATCACCAGCAGCCGCAGGATCAGCATCGCGACCAGCACCAGCACCTTGGACAGCAGCTGGAACAGCGCGATGCACATGGCCTCGACCAGCGCCAGGACCCCTGCGCCGACGCGACTGCCGGACTTGCCCTGGAAGTACGGGTAGCGGTCGCCCATCTTGCCGGCGATGGCGGTGAAGTCGGCCTTCTTCTGGTCGGCGAGGGCGGAGGTGTCCTTCTTCTGGTCGACCTCGTCGATGGTGAAGGTCTGCGCGCGCAGCAGATCCCGGCCGAGCGCCTGGGCCTGCGGGACGTCGGGCGCGCCGAACTCGCCGCGCAGCCAGTTCTGGTAGATCACCTGGTCCACGAGCACGGTCGGCAGGGTGTCGCGGTTGCCCATGCCGATCTGGCCCAGGAACCCGTCCTGCATCTGCGTGACGCCGTCGAGCAGCAGCGGATCGGCGGCCTTGGACCAGTCCACCGGGGCCAGGTAGGCCGCGGACCCCACCACCAGAGCGACGACGGCGAACGCCGCCCGCTGCGTCTGTCTCGCCAGATCACCGCGCAGCGCCAGCACCAGCATGAACACGGCGAGCAGCAGCAGGGCCGGACCGATCCACGTCGTGAAGACGGCCGTGTACATGGCCTTCGTACCCTCGGAAATGATCTTGTCGAGGGGGGAGAGGATGTCGCCGCCGTCGGCGATCAGGTAGTGCGACCAGTTGACGCCACCGACGGCGAACTTGGCGACGTTCAGAGTCTGGTTGCCCAGCCACGTGTCGGTGGTGCTGGCGGGGTTGAACGCGGCGCCTGCGCAGCCCAGGTCGTAGTTGAACCACACCAGGCCGGCGTAGCCGACCTCCCGGTAGACGCTGCCCTCCTCACCTCCCGAGGCGCGCGGTGGATCGAGCGAGCCCACCAGTCCTGTACCGGGCCGGTCCGGTGAGGGTGCTTCCTTGCAGTCGAAGGGCTGCGCCATCGCGGGCTGGCCGAGCATGACCGAGCCGCCCACCAGCGCGAGGACGACGAGCAGGGCGGTACGCCGGCCGGGGCCCGCGTGGTCACGACGGCGGCGGCGCCGTCGGAGCGCCACCAGCACGGCCGCGGTCAGGACCAGGACCGCCGGCAGCCACCCGGCCCCCGCCGGCACGCCCTCGCCCGTCACCGACCGGACCCTCCGGATGCTCGCGCCCGGTCGTCACCGTCGATCTCGAGGTCGGGACCGCGATCCCCGTCGAGGTCACCGAGGAGGTCGAGGTCCTCGTCGTCGAGGAGCTCGGCTCCCGCCGGCAGGTGCCCGGTCCCGTTCCCGTTCCGGGTGGCCGGCTCGCGCAGCAGGCCGTCGGGGTCGTCGAGATCGTCGAACCCGTCCTCGTCGAGATCCTCGGCGAGCTCGACGAACCGCTCCACGCGCGGCGTCTTCGCCATCGGCACGGCGCTGCGCGGGGCCGGCTCGTCCGGTGCGCGGACCGCCGCCGACGGCGGCGCCACGGGCACCCCGCGGACGGAGATCCGGCTGGCGTCGGGGTTGGTGTCCAGCGCCGCGCGGACGTGCTCGAGGTGCGGGCCCTCGAGGTCGATGCGGATCTTCTCGACCCCGCCGTGGCCGTCGGCGAACACGAACTGGCGCGGCGTGTCGTCGGGGCGGTCGTCGTGGCGCGGGCGGGGCGAGAGGGTGCCCAGCATCTGCTCGTAGCCGACGCCGGTGGGCACCTTGAGCAGGCGCAACGCGTCCGACTGGGCCTCGTCGTCGTCGGTGCGGCCGACGAACACCGCGTTCACCAGCGAGGCGAACCCGGACACCCGCAGCAGGTCGCCCGCCAGCTGGGAGGCGAACAGCGCCCGGACGTTGAACTTGCGGGAGTCGCGGGCCAGGCGGTCGATGAGCACCTTGCCGGTGGGCACCTGCGAGAGGAAGTGCGTCTCGTCGAGCGCCACGCCCTTGCGCTGGTTGCGGTCGGCGTCGTAGATCGTGCGCTGCGTCAACCAGCTCGCCAGGTTCAGCAGCTCGACGGCCAGCGACTCGCCGTCGGTCCACTCGTCGCGCGGGCTGCCCGGCCGCGGCAGGGTCATCCCCTGCATGGTGAGCACGGTGAGCCGGTAGTCGCGGTCGGCCTCCCACGGGTCGTCGCGGGTGGCGTCGGGAAACAGCAGCGCGGCCTGGGGGAGCTCGCGGCGTTCCTCCAGGAAGTCGGCCACCACACCGGCGTGCTCCTCGCCGTCGCGGGCGTGGCGGCGCAGCACGTCGATGACCTGGCCGGGATGGCGGTCGGCGGCGCCCCCCACCTCGCGCACGGCGCGCAGCAGCACGATGCGCGTGTGCGGGATCCGGGCGATGTCATAGGGCAGCAGGCCGGTGAGCACGTCGAGCACGAGCCTGCGGCGGGTGGCCGCAGCCAGTGACCGCTCGCGGCGCCAGGCCCGCTCCGGCTCCTCCTCGTCGAGGAAGTGCTCCGGACGCGGCTCGGCCACCACCCGGTACGGATTGAGGATGCCGGGGTCGGCACGCAGCAGGTTGATGTGCCGCGAGAACGGCGCGAGCTCGGGCAGGCGCGTCAGCTCGGCGAGCGGGCCGGACGGGTCGAGCACGGTCCAGCGGGCGCCGGAGCGCAGCGTCTTGTAGACGACCAGACCGGTCAGAAAGCTCTTCCCGCTACCCAAACCGCCGACCACAGCGGTCAGGCCCGACGCCCGGCGCACCTCCTGCGCCAGCCACGGGTCCCACGCGACGGGCCTGCGGGTGGCCGTGCAGGTCTCGCCGATCATGATGCCGCGCCGGTCACCCACGCTGGCCGTGGCGGCGGGGACGGCCGCGGCGGCCCAGGTGACCGAGCCGCGACGGCGGTAGGCGGTGGTGGCCAGCGGCTCGCCGGGGATGAACTCGCGCGCGTAGCGGTACTGCGCCTCCGGGTGCTCGATCTGCACCTTCGGCCGGTAGACGTCGAGCAGCTGCTGGGCCCGGCTGATGGCCTCGGCCTCGTCCTTGCCCGAGACGGCGATGCGCCACCAGCCGTAGAGGCGGGTGTTGAGCTGGGTGAGCCCGGAGGTGAGCTCGTCCTCGACCTCCAGCACCCGGTCGGCCTGCCGGGCCAACGACATGGGCGGATCGAGGTCGTGGTCGTGGGTGTAGTGCCGAATCTGGCTGCGCACCTTGCCCATCTGGCGCTGCAGCTCGCCCGCCACCTCCTCGGGCTTGCGGATGTACATGCGCGCCGACCACTCGACCGGGAACGGGAGGCGGTCGGAGTGCTGCATCCACGGGTCGTCGACCTCGGGGATGCGCAGGCCCTCCATGAGCCCCACCGACAGCACCGCGACGTTGCGCGACACCGTCTGCGACCGGATCCGCCCGACCACCTTGACGGTGGGCGCGTACGGCTCCTGGTACATCTCCACGCCGTCGGTGAACGCGGCGAGGTCCTCGGTCTCCCAGCGGGTGACCGAGCCGGGGACCATCGAGAGGGTGCGCGGCGCTGGCAGCCCCAGCGCACACGACCGGTGCATGAGCCAGGCGATGTCGTCCGCCGCGGCCGGCACGGCGTCGAGGCCGCTGCCCGCCACGAGCTCGTCGAGGTGTGACACCTCGGTGGACAGGGCGGCCAGCTCGGCGCGGACGGCGGCGGGGGCGAACTTGCCGAGGACGGGCGCGGCGGCGTCCACCCAGCGGTCGACCATGCTGCGCCCGGACACCTCGATGCCGAGGAAGACCTCCTTGTCCGACATCGACAGGCCCATCAGGTGGCGCTGCTCACCCTCCAGGAAACCGTCCCAGCCGAGCGCGCCGGCGACGTCGGGCATGCGGCCCAGCGCGTTGTTGTCGAACGACTCGGCCCACATGTGCACCGGGTAGGGCCGGGTGGTGACCCGCAGGTGGATCCAGCGGCCCTGCAGCTCACCGAGCTGCGCGGCGATCTGCCGGATCAGCACCTCACGCTGGGAGTCGCTGCGGAAGCTCCACGCCTGCGCGGCCATCCGATACCAGGCCATGACCTGGGTGCCTGTGCGGGTGATGTGGCCCTCGATGGAGCGCAGGGCGATGTCGGGGACGTACTTCGGCAGGCCGGACTCCCCGGCGAGCGAGCGCCCGCGACGACCGCCGCGCGGCTCCCCACCAGGAGCGTCGGCGGTGTCACGTCGTGGCACGCCGGCGTCCCTTCGCACTCCGCCCGGCGGGCTTCCCCCAGGGGTCGGCGGCGACCTTCGCCGGCCGGGCCGTCTTCGCGCGCGCCGGCACTCCGACCCGGACGTGTCCCGACTGCACCGCGCCACCGCCCACCGCCGTGCGCGCACGGGGACCGGTGAGCTCCAGCCGGAAGTGGGCCAGAACCTGCCCCAGGGGGCGTTCGTAGTCGATGCGTTGGCCGAGGAACCGGGTGAGGACGACGGTCAGGACCAGCGCCCAGGCCACGGAGAAGAAGTCCAGGCCGATGCCGATGCGCCGCTGGACGAACATCACGATGATCATGACCAGCAGGCCGACCCCGTAGCTGACGTACCGGGCCCGCCAGGGGAACGTGGCTCGGGGCGGGCCGAGCCAGACGGAGTCGACACGGTAGACCTCGTCGTCGGTGCGGACGAGCACTCCGATCACCCGGTCAGGAGACCGGCAAGGAAGGAGCCGATCTTCGGGCCGTTGCCGGACACCGCGATACCCAGTGCGACGAGCCCGATGATGAGGCCGACGCTGCGCCGGGCCACCCCGGCGTTGTCCCCCCGGCCACCGATCCAGAGCAGGATGACGGCGATCCCGAGAAGTATGAGCGGCACCACATTGTTGGTGATCCACCCCTGCAGACCGTTGGTGCTCAGGCCCTGCGCGTAGACCACGAGGAACTCGGGTCTGATCATGACGGCTCCTCCCGTAGGCGTCGCCCGCCTCGAGGCTGCCGCGTCCCGACTCCCTCGGGCTGGCTGATCACCCGATCTGGTCTGCTCTGCCGTTCGGCTTCGAGTAGACCATTACTGACCGGTGCGAGCATAGAGGGTCGCCCGGCCGGCCGTACGTCGCAGCACGGAGAGCCACCGCTCACTCACAGACGCCCCCCGTGTGACATCTTCCCTCCTCTGGACCGATTGAGTAGACGGTTCGGAGGCACGCCATCGCGCGGACATGGGTTACCCATGGGTAAGTTGTGCTCTGATCTGCCGGAACGCCCCCGGTAGTGAACAGGAGCGGCAGCTAGTCTGCTGCGGAACGGCCCGCGTCCCACCACACACGGGCCAGTCCTGGGAGGACATCCGTGGTTCTGAGATTGATCATCGGCCTGGGGGTCACCGTGATCGCCCTGGCCATCGCCGGGCGGCGCGGCTGGTGGCTCTACACCCTCATCCGCTCGGGCCAGGCGACCAACAACGGCGACCGTGACGAGAACATCCCCGCGCGGCTGCGTACCCAGCTCACCGAGGTCATCGGGCAGCGCAAGCTGCTCAAGTGGTCGGTGCCCGGTGTCGCCCACGCGCTGACCTTCTGGGGCTTCCTCATTCTCGGCTTCACCATCGTCGAGACCTGGGGGGCACTGTTCGCCGCCGACTACGCATTCCCGTGGATCGGCCACGGCCGCCTGCTGGGCTTCCTCGAGGACTTCTTCGCGGTCGCGATCCTGCTGTCGCTGGCCGTGTTCGCGGTGATGCGCTTCCAGCAGGCTCCCGAGCGCAAGCAACGCGGGTCGCGTTTCTACGGCTCCCACACCCGCGCCGCCTGGGTCGTGCTCGGGATGATCTCCGCGGTGCTGATCACGCTGCTGGTCTACCGAGGCGCCCAGGTCAACACCGGCGTCTTCCCGTACGGGCAGTCGAAGTGGCCGTTCGCGTCGCACCTGATCGGCCTGGCGCTCAACCCGCTGGGCGTGGGTGCCAACGAGATCATCGAGACCACGTTCATCCTGCTGAACATCGCGGTGATCTGCGGGTTCCTCGTCATCGTCGCCTACAGCAAGCACCTCCACATCGCGCTGGCCCCGGTCAACGTGGCCGCCAAGCGGCTGCCGAAGGCGCTAGGCCCGCTGCTCCCGATGGAGAGCCACGGCAAGCTCATCGACTTCGAGGACCCGGGCGAGGACGACGTCTTCGGCCGCGGCAAGGTCGAGGACTTCACGTGGAAGGGCATGCTCGACTTCGCGACCTGCACGGAGTGCGGCCGCTGCCAGAGCCAGTGCCCGGCGTGGAACACCGGCAAGCCGCTCTCGCCGAAGCTCGTGATCATGGACCTGCGCGACCACCTGTTCGCTAAAGCGCCCTACATCATCGGCGGCAAGGACATGCCGGAAGAGGGGTCGATCGACTTCTCCGCCGGCCTCACGGCGCACCCCGGGCACGGCGTGCCCGAGTCCGGTTTCGAGCGTGTCCTCGGCTCCGGGCCCGAGCAGGCCGCGCGCCCGCTCGTCGGCACCCTGGAGATGGGCGGGGTCATCGACCCCGACGTCCTGTGGTCCTGCACCACGTGCGGAGCATGCGTCGAGC
Organism: Mycobacteriales bacterium; assembly: GCA_038231335.1. Classification (GTDB taxonomy): domain Bacteria; phylum Actinomycetota; class Actinomycetes; order Mycobacteriales; family Pseudonocardiaceae; genus Pseudonocardia. The sequence goes on along the minus strand of JBBRLM010000012.1, from coordinate 5,881 downwards.
AGTGCCCGGTGGACATCGAGCACGTCGACCACATCGTCGACATGCGACGCCATCAGGTGCTCATCGAGTCGGAGTTCCCGTCCGAGCTCGGCACGCTGTTCAAGAACCTCGAGAACAAGGGCAACCCCTGGGGCCAGAACGCCAAGGAGCGCCTGGACTGGACCAAGAAGCTCGGCTTCACCGTCAACGTCTTCGACGGCGAGCTCGCCCCCGAGACGGAGTACCTGTTCTGGATCGGCTGCGCCGGCGCGTTCGACGACGGCGCGAAGAAGACCGTGCAGGCCACCGCGGAGCTGCTGCACCGCGCCGGCGTCACCTACACGGTGCTCGGCCCGGAGGAGACCTGCACGGGTGACCCCGCGCGCCGTTCCGGCAACGAGTTCCTCTTCCAGATGCTCGCCCAGCAGAACGTCGAGGTGCTGAACTCGGTGTTCGAGGGTCGCGAGCCGGGCACCCGCAAGATCATCACGACGTGCCCGCACTGCCTCAACACGCTGGGCCGCGAGTACCCGCAGCTCGACGGGCACTACGAGGTCGTGCACCACACCCAGCTGCTCAACAAGCTGGTGCGCGAGGGCAAGCTGGTGCCCGTCGCGGCCCCCGACGAGGACAAGAAGGCGCCGGTCACCTACCACGACCCGTGCTACCTCGGCCGTCACAACGAGGTCTACGAGGAGCCGCGCGCGCTGGTCGGCGCGGTCGCCACGCTCACCGAGATGCCGCGCCACGCCGACCGCTCCATGTGCTGTGGCGCCGGCGGTGCGCAGATGTGGATGGAGGAGCGCATCGGGCAGCGGGTGAACGCCAACCGCACCGAGGAGGCCATCGCCACCCTCTCCGGTGCCGCCGGCGGTGACGGCGCCGCGGCCGGCACGATTGCCGTCGGCTGCCCGTTCTGCAAGACGATGCTCAGCGACGGCCTCACCCAGGCCCAGGGCGACGGCGCCGGTGAGAACGTCGACGTGCAGGACGTGTCGCAGATGTTGCTGGCCGCCGTGAAGCGCGGCGACCAGCACACCAACGGTGCCAGCACGAACGGCTCGTCCGGCAACGGCTCGGTCCCCGCCCCGGCGGCGCCCGAGCAGGAGGACGCCACCAGCTAGCCGATCACCGCAGCAGGGGTCGCACCGGAGTTCCGGTACGGCCCCTGTCGCATGTCAGGGGCAGGGCGCGAAGCCCGAGACGACGAACCGTTTGACCGAGGGATCGGACTGGGAGATGAGGACGGTGCCCAGCCCGCGCCCGGCCGCCGTGGCCCACGGGGTGGCGCAGCCGTCGACCCGCCATCCACCTGCGACCACCACCGGTTGGGGCAGGGTGTTCTCGTTCACCGTGACGCCGGGGACGCGCTGGTGCATCGCCCCGACCGCCGACGTGCAGTCCGGAGCACGCGTGGCTGCCAGCACCGCGTCCTCGGCCGGCTGCGTGAGCAGGCGGCACATCGGATCCACGTCGTCGAGGGTGACGGCCTGCAGCAGCGCCGGCAGGATCCGGCCGGGCTGACCCTCACCGAGAGCGATCCGCATCGGATCGCCCATGTGCGACTCGATCTCCTTCTGCTGCTCGGCCGTGCGGTAGCTCGTGAGTCCGAAACCGACCCCCGAGATCACACACAACACCGCCCCGACCGCCGCGAGCTTCCACCAGGGCAGCTGGGCGAGCCCGGCCAGCAGGATCCCGATGCTCCCCGCCAGCGCCCAGGCCCACGGCCCGGTGCTGTACATCAGCCCGACCACCACGACGACCCCGCCGAGGTGCAGCACCCAGCCGCGCAGCAGGCCGTCCAGGCGCAGCAACCGCAGCAGGACCAGCAACCCGATGCCCGCGGCCCACGGGATCCAGGACCAGCCCGAGAACGGCCAGAGCAGCAGCGCCGCCACCGCGATCACCAGGCCAACGGCCCCACGCCGGGAACGGGTCAGCCGCCGCCAGCTGAACGACTTCGCCGAGGGGGGCGTGTCGGCGGGAGGTGCGGAGCCGGGCTCCCGCGGGGCGAGCGGCGGAACCGGCGGACGGGTGGCGGGCAGCCGAGGTGGCGTGGAGTCACGAGGCGGTTCCATCGCCGACCGAGGTTACTCGCCGATGCCCCGCTCCGCGGTGAAATCGCCCGGGTCAGAGCCAACCGTGGTCGCGGGCCCGCTGCACCGCTTCCATGCGGGTGCCGACGCCCAGCTTCTGCATGGCCGACGACAGGTAGTTGCGGACAGGGCCCGCGGACAGGTGCACGCGGCCGGCGATGTCGGCCGCGGTGCCGGAGGCGTCGACGTGCCGCAGCACCTCGAGCTCGCGGCCGGTGAGCGGGCAGTCCTCGGCCATCAGCGCCGTCATGGCGAGGTCCGGGTCGACGTAACGGCCACCGCGGTGCACCCGCCGGATCACGTCCGCGAGCACCGACGCCGGCGCGCTCTTCGTCACGAAGCCGGCGGCGCCCGCCGCGAGGGCCCGGCGCAGCACCCCCGGCCGGGCGTGGCGGGTCAGGATGATGCAGCGGGTGCCGGGCTCGTTCGCGGCGATCCACTGCGCCACCTCGGCTCCGTCCCGCCCGGGCATCTCGACGTCCAGCACCGCGACGTCGGGGTGGTGCTCCTGCACCCGCGCGACGGCCTCGTCGCCGGTGGCGGCCTCGCCGACCACCACGAGGTCGCTCTCCAGGCCCAGCAGCGCACCGACCGCGCCACGGGTGAGCGACTCGTCGTCGGCGAGCACCAACCGGATCACCGTGCACCCGCCGGCAGCGTCGCGTCGAGCTGGAATGTGCCGTCGGCCGCCAGGCCCGCGTCGAGCCGCCCGGCGTGTTCGTCGAGGTAGCGGCTCAGCGCGGCCAGCCCGGTGCCGGGGTCGGAGTCGTCGGCCGGTAGCGCGCCGTCGTTCACCACGCGCAGCCGCGCGGCTCCGTCGACGACCTCGATCTCGATGCTGCAGTGGCTGGGCTCGGCGTGGCGCAGCACGTTGGTCATGGCCTCGCGCAGAACGCGCCCGAGCACGTTGCGGGCGGTGGGTCCGACGGTGGCGGGGTCACCCTCGACGCGCAGCACGACCCCGGCGGAGCCGAGAACCGCGCGCGCCCCGGCCAGCTCCGTGACGAGGTCGGTGGCGCGGGTGTCGCGGACCAGCGCCCGGACCTCGGTGAGCGACTCGCGGGCCACGCGCTGCACCTCCTCCATCTCGGCCCGGGCGCGGTCGGGGTCCACCGCCTGCAGCCGCGCTGCGAGCTCGCTCTTGAACGCCACGACCTCGAGGGCGTGGCCCAGGATGTCGTGCAGGTCGTCGGCCACCCGCAGCCGCTCGCGGGCGGTGGCGAGCTCCGCGGCGGCACGGCGCGAGTCGTCCATGTCGACGACGGCCTTCAGCCACCACAACCGCTCGACGTCGAGGGTCCACATCGAGCCCACGAACCACGCGCTCGTCCCGGCGGCGAACCAGGCCAGCGCGGGGATCGGATAGCCGACGCGGGAGCTCACCACGTAGCCGAGCACCAGGACCACGGCGGTGGACGCCAGCACCCACGCGGTGATCCACCGGGCCCGCAGCCCCGCGACGACGTCCCCGATGAGGACACCGCACACCAGCGCCCACATGAACCCGGTGAAGCCGGTCGAGAGCCCGAGCAGCGCGATACCCAGCCCGATCGGCGGCGCGACGATCATGAACCAGAGCGGCGCGTGCCCTCCCAGTGACGTCATGTGGGAGCGGATCCGCCACAGGTGCAGGCCCACCGCCACCAGGTACAGCACGGTCAGCGGCCACAGGGCCAGGAGGTCGGCCCCCGTCAGCAGCGCGTAGGCCGGCACGATCAGCAGCCAGAAGATCGTGATCGCGAGTCCGATGCGGCCGAACCGGCGCGCGGCTCTGACCTTGCGCTCCTCGGTGCCGACCAGCGGCGATGCGTCCACATCCGCACGGTATCCGACGACCGGACCCGCGACCGGACACCGATGACAGCTGTCATGCGGACCCGTGACCGCCGCTACTACTGCGTCCACGGGCCCGTCGAGCACGGTGGAGCCATGACACAGACGACCAGCTTCCGACCTCCCGGCACGCCCGGGACGGACACGTCGCTCGCGATCGACGTGCGCGGCCTGCAGGTCCGCTACGGCGACTTCACCGCCGTCGCCGGCATCGACCTCGACGTCCGGCGCGGCGAGGTCTTCGCCCTGCTCGGCACGAACGGCGCGGGCAAGACCACCACGCTGGAGGTGCTGGAGGGCTTCGGCACCCGCACCGGCGGCTCCGTCTCCGTGCTGGGGCTCGATCCGGCGACCGAGCGCTCGGCCCTGCAGCCACGCATGGGGGTGCAGTTGCAGGAGGGCGGCTTCGTCGACGAGCTGACGGTGCTGGAGACGTTGCAGCTGTGGCAGAAGCTCGTGGAGCGGCCGGACCGGCCCGAGCGGCTGCTGGAGCGGTTCGAGCTGGACGGCAGGCGCGGCACCGCCGTCGGGAAGCTGTCGGGCGGGGAGAAGCGGCGGCTCGACCTCGCGATGGCGGTGTGGGGCTCGCCCGAGCTGGTGATCCTCGACGAGCCGACGACGGGCCTGGACCCCGAGTCGCGCCGCCGCACGTGGGACGCCATCCACGAGCTGCAGGAGGCCGGCCGCACGGTCGTGCTGACCACGCACTACCTGGAGGAGGCCGAGGCGCTGGCCGACCGCGTCGCGATCATGCACGCGGGCCGGGTGGCCGTGCGCGGGACGCTGTCGGAGATCGTCGCGGCACAGCCGTCCGGGTTCTCCGCGACGCTCCCGGCCGGCGCCCACGCCCTGCCGCAGCTGGGCGGCACCGTGGAGCGCGACGGGGACGCCGTCCGTGTCCGCACCAACGACCTGCAGGGCGACCTGACGGCGTTCCTCGGTTGGGCAGCTGCTCGTGGGGTGCAGCTGTCCGGCCTGAGGGCCGCCCCGGCCTCGCTCGCCGACATCTACCACGCCGTCCGTACGGAGGAGCAGCGATGACCACCGCCACCCTGTCCACCACCACGCCGACCGGCCGGGTGCTCGCCCTCGCGTCCGCCGAGGCGAAGCTCGTCCTGCGCAACCGGACGGTGGCCGTCTCGTCGATCATCCTGCCGCTGGCTCTGGGCGTCTTCTGGGCGTTCTCGTTCGGTGGCCAGGACGGGTTGCCCAGCACCGGCGCGATCACCACCGCGTTGCAGCTCGGTGTGGTGCTGAGCATGGGCGTCTACGTGACGGCCACCCAGATCCTGGTCGCCCGCCGGCACTCGGGGGTGCTCAAGCGGATGCGGACGACCGGCCTGTCCGACCGCGGCCTCCTCGTGGCGACGGTGGCCCCGAGCATTCTGCTCGGGTTCGTCCAACTCGTGGTCTTCGCGGTGTTCGACGCCGTCACCGCGACCGCGGTTCCGGTCGACGCCGTTCCACTGGTGCTGGCTGTCGTCGGCGGGATCGTGCTGGTCGTGACGGCCGCGCTGGCCACGTCCGTCGTCACCCCGTCCCCGGAGCGTTCGCAGATCACGACCCTCCCGCTGACGTTCGTGCTGCTCGGTGGGGCCGTCGCCACGTCGGTGATCCCGTTGAGCATCACACCGTTCCAGGCCCTGGCGCTCGTGCCCGGCGCGGCTGTCGGGCAGCTCGTGCAGCTGTCGATGACCGGGGAGACCTGGTCGCCCGGGTTCGCCGGCATCCCGCTGGTGGTGCCCGCGCTCGTCGGGCTGGTGCTCTGGTCGGTGGTGTTCGCCCGGCTGGCTCTGCGCAGGTTCCGGTGGGAACCCCGCCGGTGACGGGCTAGTGGTCGAGTTCGTTAGTTCGTCGGGGGTTATGCCGCGGTCGGGGCGGGTGTGGCCGGCTGGGGTAGGTCCATCCGGTCGGCGAGGGCTCGGAGATCGGTGCGGGTGAAGGTCCAGTCGAAGGGTGTCGCCGAGAGG
>JBBRLM010000011.1:0-138506 GCA_038231335.1 Mycobacteriales bacterium | reverse complement strand
GCGACCGGATCGAGCCGCCCGGCCTCCACGAGGGCGATCTGCTCCTCGACCTGATCACGACCGAACGCCACCATCTCCGCGTGCTGCGCGGCGGCGAGCGCGGACCGGAGCTGCTCCATCACGGCGATCCGGTCGATCCGCGCCGCCCCGGTGCCGGGGGCCGGTGAGAGGGCGTGCGCGGTCAGCTCAGCGAGCCCGGCGAGCAGCGCGGCGGTGACATCGCCCACCGCCTCACCTGCTCGCACATCACCCGACCGCATGTTCGATAGTCTCCCACTGAGCAGCGACAACATGGATCCGTTCGCCGGTTAACCGGTCGAAGTGCCACCACAGATGATGTTCGCTGAACGGATGCACATCGAACCCGAGGTCCGAACGTCGAGCGGCGTGGTCCGTGGGCGCCAGGAGGGACCGGTCGCGGTCTTCCGGGGCGTCCCGTACGCCCAGCCGCCCGTCGGCCGCGGACGTTTCGCCGCACCCGCACCCGCGACGTCTTGGGACGGGGTCCGGTCCGCCCAGGAGTTCGGCCCGCTCGTTCCCCAACCGGGCGGCACGGACGGTCCGGACGACTGGCTCACGCTCAACGTCTGGTCACCGGACCTCGGCGCGGCCGGACTGCCGGTGATGGTGTGGATCTGCGGTGGCGCCTACGTCCACTGCCGCTCGGACAACCCGCACCACGACGGTGCGACGCTGGCCGGCGCCGGTGCGGTGGTCGTCAGCATGAACTACCGCGTGGGGGTGGCGGGCTTCGCGCACATCGCCGGGGCCCCGGACAACCGCGGCATCCTCGACCAGGCCGCCGCCCTGCGCTGGGTCCGGGAGAACGCCGACGTGTTCGGCGGCGACCCGGGCAACGTCACGGTGTTCGGCCAGTCGGCGGGAGCGGGCTCGATCGCCGCGCTGCTCGCCATGCCGGACGCCGCAGGGCTGTTCCGCCGGGCGATCGCACAGAGCGTGCCCGGGACGTTCCTCAGCACAGGTCTCGCGGCGACGGTGTCGGCCACGATCGCCGCCGAGCTCGGCGCCACGGCCACCGTCGACGGGCTCGCGCGCTTCCGGCCGTCGGAGCTCGTGCGGGCCGCGGCCGCGGTGACCCGGAAGATGCCGACGCTGGTCGGCGCGTGGGGGCCGATCGCGACGGCGCCCACGCCGTTCTCCCCGGTCGTCGACGGCGGCGTACTCCCCCAGGCGCCCTGGCCGGCGCTGGCGGGCGGCGTCGCCCGGGACGTCGACCTCGTCGTCGGACACACCCGCGACGAGCACCGCCTGCTCGCACGCGAGCACGGCGAGGTGACCGAGGAGGAGGCCATCACGGCCCTCCGCCTCGCCCCTGACGGCCCCGCCGCCTACCGCGCCGCGCACCCGGACGCGACGCCGGCCGAGCTGTGGGAGCTCGTCAACGCCGACTGGCTGATGCGGATGCCCAGCCTCCATCTGGCCGACGCCCACGTCGCGGGCGGCGGACAGGCGTGGACCTACGAGCTCGCCTGGGGCCCCGGCCCGAACGGCGCCTCCCACTCACTCGACGCTCTGCTCGTGCTCGGCACCCTCGATGTCGACAAGATGGGTGGCGACGCGGCCCGACGGGTGGCGCGGCGGATGCGGGCGGACTGGCTCGCGTTCGCGACGACGGGAGCCCCCGGCTGGGCCCCGTACGACGTCACGACCCGCCCCACCCGCGTCTACGACACAGACACCACCACCCGGCCCTACCCCGAGGAGGCCTCTCGGACCATCTGGGAGGGTCACCACTTCGGATGCCTGGATCTGCCCCGCCCTGGAGGATGACGATGCCCGAGGACCCCGTGGCCGCGGCACTGGTCCCTGCGATCCGCGGTGGTGATCTCGACTCCCTGCGCCGCATCGTCGCCGAGCACCCCGCCGTCGTGACGTCCCGGGTCCACGGCGCCCGCACGCCACTGCACGTGGCCGCCGACTGGCCGGGCTACTTCCCGAACGGTCCCGCGGTGGTGACCCTGCTCATCGCCGCCGGCGCCGATCCGAACACACCGGCCCCTGACGAGACGCCGCTGCACTGGGCGGCCAGCACCGACGACGTCGAGGTCGCGGCCGCCCTCATCGACGGCGGCGCGGACATCGAGGCGCCTGGCGCGTCGATCGCGGGCGGCCCGCCGCTGGACAACGCCGTCGGATACGGCTGCTGGCACGTGGCCCGGCTGCTCGTGGCCCGGGGCGCGCAGGTGGACCGGCTCTGGCACGCTGCCGCGCTGGGCCTCCAGGCCCGGGTCGCGGAGCTGCTACCCAGAACGTCTCCGGAGCAGCTCGACGAGGCGTTCTGGCAGGCCTGCAGCGGCGGGCAGCGGCGCACGGCCGAGTACCTGCTCGCCCGCGGGGCCGACGTCGACGCCAGCCCCCACTACGCCGGCGGTCGGACCCCGTTGGGCGCCGCCGGCGCACTCGACACCCGCAGACAGCAGCTCGTGAACTGGTTGCAGGCGAACGGCGGCGCGGCTACTCGAACAGCTCCGGCTCGTCGCGGCTGATCCGCTCCCAGATCGGCTGGAACTGGAACCAGCCCGCGAACTCGTAGCCGACCTGGCCCCGGGTGAGCTCGGCCTCCTCCCGCGAGATCTGCCGCGGCGGCTTCCCCAGCCCGGCGGCAGCGGCGTACGCGTTGAGCTGGCACTGAGCCGTGCGCTCCAGGGTGAGGAACCACCAGGCGGCGCTGTCGACGCTGGTGCCGACCGTCAGCATCCCGTGGTTGCGCAGGATCACGGCCTTGTGGTTGCCCAGGGCCTTCCCGATCCGGCGGCCCTCCTCGCGGTCGAGCACCACACCGGTGAACGTGTCGTGCACGCCCACGTCCTCGTAGAACGCGCACGAGTCCTGCGTCAAGGGCTCGATGCCCATCTCCAGGCTCGACAGCGTCTTGCCGGCAGGACCGTGGGCGTGGGCGGCGGCCAGCACGTCGGGCCGGGCGGCGTGCACGGCGCAGTGGATGGCCACGGCGGCCCCGTTGACCGCGCGCTCCCCTTCGACGACCTGCCCGTCCTCGTCGACGCGCACGAGGTCGCTGCTACGCATCATCGAGAAGTGGTGGCCGAACGGGTTGACCCAGAACGTGTCGGGCGCCTCCGGGTCGCGCACGGTGATGTGGCCGGCCACGCCCTCGTCGAGGCCCGCGCGGCTGAACATCCGGAACGCGGCCGCGAGCTTGGCCTTGCGGTGGGCCCGCTCCTCCTCGACGGTGTCGAACTTCTGCGGCGTGGCCATGTACAGCGTGCGGGCGCCGGGTGCCTGGTCGAACGGGGTCTCCTGGGTCTGCGTCACGTGCTTCCCCTCTGGTCCGGTGACGGATCTCTCCGCCCCAGTGTGCACCCGGAGGCAGAGGATCGACGGTGATGGATGCGACGACGTGGCACTGGCGGCGCTGGCTGTTGCTGGCCGCGTGCACCGTGCCGTCGACGGTCGGGTTCGCCGCTCTCTCGGTGCCCTCGCCTGCCCTCTTCGCCGGCCTGCTGGTGGCGACCGTGCTGGCTCTGCTGGGGAGGGCTCCGGCCTCCGTGCCGACGGCCGCCACCACGGCGGGCCAGGCGGTGATCGGCGTCGTCATCGGCGTGCTCGCCCAGCCCTCGACGCTCGCCGGGATCGCACAGGACTGGCTGCCCGTGCTCCTGGTGGGCGTCGGGACCCTGGTCGTGAGCATGGGGGCGGGCCTGCTCATGGGCCTGCGCAAGGGCATCTCGCCGCTCACCGGGATGCTCGCGCTGACCGCCGGCGGGGCGTCGGGGCTGGTGGCGATCACCCGCGATCTCGGCGGCGACGAGCGGGTGGTCGCAGTGGTGCAGTACCTGCGGGTCGGGGTCGTCACGGCGACGATGCCACTGGTGGCCGCGCTGGCGTTCGGCGCCGTCGGCACCGCGCGGGCCCCGGCCACCGTCGACGCCCCGTGGTACCTCGACGTCGGGTTCCTGGCCGTGTGCATGGCGGTCGGGCTGCTGGTGGCCCGGATCACGCGGCTGCCGGCCGGTGGACTGCTGGGCCCGATGGTCGTGGCGATCGCGCTGAACCTGGCCGGATGGTCGCTCGGCGCCACCCCGCCGGATCTCCTCGTGGAGATCGCCTACGCCGTGATCGGCTGGCAGGCCGGCGTGCGCTTCACGCGGGCGAGCGTGCGGCTGGTGGCCGGCGTGCTCCCGCTGGCGTTCGCGCTCATCGTCGGGATCATCGTGGCCTGCGCATGCCTGGGCGTGCTGTTGTCCCAGGTCACTGGGGCGACACTGCTCGAGGGCTACCTGGCGACCACCCCGGGCGGCGCCTACGCGGTCCTGGCCACGGCCATCTCGGCGGGCACGAACGTGACGTTCGTGGTGGCGGTGCAGGTGCTGCGGGTGATCCTCATGCTGTTGATCGCGCCCGTGCTGGCGCGGCTCGTCCGGCAGCGCACGCGCTGAAACCGACGGAACTGTCGGTGGGCCCCGTTACCGTCCCGGACCATGACCGCCATCGCCACGCTCGGAGCCGTCGTCCTGGACTGCCGTGAGCCGCTCCGCACCGCCGAGTTCTACAGCGCCCTGCTCGATGTCCCCATCAAGCGCACCGAGGACGACTGGGTGCAGCTCGCCCCCATCGGCGGGATCGATCTCGCCTTCCAGCTCGCCCCCGACCACGTGCCGCCGGTGTGGCCGGGCCCGGAGCACCCGCAGCAGTTCCACCTCGACGTCGACGTTCCCGACCTCGACGTCGCCGAGCAGCAGGTGCTGGCCATCGGGGCGCGCAAGCACGAGGTGCAGCCGGGCACCACGTTCCGCGTGTTCCTCGACCCGGCCGGGCACCCGTTCTGCCTGTGCGCCTGCCCTCCCGCCGGCTAGCGACGCTGCTGCACCTCGGCGAGGCGCTCCCGGGCCTGCTTGACCCCGTCCGGATCGGTCCCGGGGCCATCGCCGAGCAGGTCCAGCGCGTCGGCCACGGCGCCGCGGAGGTCCTCGCACTCCGCGGCCCGGTCGGCGAGCTGCACGTGCATGGCCCACAGGTCCACGAACACCGCCACCTTGGAGCGCAGCACCCACGGGTCGAAGGGCTTCGTGATGTAGTCCACGGCTCCGGCCTGGTAGCCGCGGAACGCGAGGTGCGGGTCGTAGTCCACGGCCGTGAGGAACAGGATCGGGATGTGCCGCGTGCGCTCGCGCTGCTTGACGTGGCCAGCGGTCTCGAAGCCGTCCATGCCGGGCATGTGGGCGTCGAGCAGGATCACCGCGTAGTCGTCGGTGAGCAGCTTCTTGAGCGCGTCCTCGCCGCTGCTCACCGACACGACCTCGATCGGCAGCCCCTCCAGGATCGCCTGCAGGGCCAGCAGGTTCTCGCGCCGGTCGTCCACGGCGAGGACGCGGGCCGTGGGGCCACTCATGATCGGGCCTTCCTGGGACGGGTGCCGTTGCGGCGCTTCGACCCCGGCGACACCCACGTCGCCATGAGGGCCAGCAGCCGGTCGAGATCGACGGGCTTGGTGACGTACTCCGTGGCGCCGGCAGCCAGGCTCGACTCGCGGTCCCCGGGCATCGCCTTCGCGGTGAGGAACACCACCGGCAGGTCGCCGCCGGGAAGCGCCCGGATCCGGCGCGTGGTCTCGTTGCCGTCGAGGTCGGGCATCATCGCGTCCATCAGCACCACGTCGATCTCCGGGTGCTGGGTGAGCAGCCGGATGCCCTCGGCGCCGTTGTCGGCGTAGATCACGTTCAGTCCGTGCAGCTCCAGGGCGCTGGTCAGCGCGAACACGTTGCGCACGTCGTCGTCCACGATGAGGACGGTGGCCCCGGTCAGCTGCGGCGCGGCACGCACCCCGGCCGCTCCCCCGGGTGCGGTGCGCAGGATCGGACCCGACGACGGCGCGGGCGGCGGCCCGGAGAAGGGCACCGACTCCGGCGGGCGCCGGGGCGTCACCCGTGCGGCCACGGCCGTGACGCTGGGCAGGTCGTCGGGCAGCAGCAGCGTGAACACCGACCCCGCGCCCACCTCGGACGCCACGTCGATGCGGCCGCCCAGCATCCGGGCCAGCTCCCGCGAGATCGACAGCCCCAGGCCGGTGCCGCCGTACTTGCGGCTGGTGGTGCCGTCGGCCTGCTGGAACGCCTCGAAGATCATCTCCAGCTTGTCGTTCTGGATGCCGATGCCGCTGTCGCGCACGGCGAACGCGATCACGGTGCCGGCGCCGTCCAGGCCGGCCACGCCGTGCATCGCGCCGGCCGGGGCCCGCGAGATCGTCAGCTCCACCTGCCCGGACTCGGTGAACTTGATGGCGTTGGCCAGCAGGTTGCGCAGGATCTGCCCGAGCCGCTGCCCGTCGGTGGTGATCGTCTCCGGCAGATCCTCGGCCGCGGAGATCCGCAGCTCCAGACCCTTGTGCTCGGCCTGTGGCCCGAAGGTCTGCGCCACGTCGGTGCAGACGCCGGCGAGCTCCACCGCGGTGGCGTCGACGTCCACCCGCCCGGCCTCGATCTTCGAGAGGTCCAGGATGTCGTCGATCAGGCGCAGCAGGTCCGACCCGGCCCCGTGGATGGTGCTGGCGAACTCGATCTGGCGGGCCGTCAGGTTCTCGTCGGAGTTGTCGGCGAGCAATCGGGAAAGTAGGAGCAGCGAGTTGAGCGGGGTGCGCAGCTCGTGGCTCATGTTCGCGTAGAACTCGGACTTGTACTGGCTCGCCAGCGCCAGCTGTTGCGCCTTCTCCTCCACGCCGCGCCGCGCCGCGTCGATCTCCATGTTCTTGATCTCGACGTTGCGGTTCTGCTCGGAGAGCTGCTCGGCCTTCTCCTCCAGCTCGGCGTTGGCGCGTTGCAGCTCGGCCGACTGGTCCTGCAGCTCCATCGCGAGCCCCTGGCTCTGGACGAGCAGCTCCTCGGTGCGGCGGTTGGCCTGGATGGTGGTGATCGCGACGCCGATCGAGGCGACGAGGCGTTCCAGGAACGTCAGGTGCAGGGCCGAGAACGGCGACACCGACCCCAGCTCGATCACGCCGAGGCACTCGCCCTCGAACTGGACGGGCAGCACCACCACGGCGTGCGGCGAGGCGGACCCCACGCCGGAGCGGATCGGGAGGTACCCGCCGGGCACGTTCTCCACGTGGATGGCCTGGCGGGTGGCGGCGGCCTGGCCCACCAGCCCCTCCCCGGACGCGAACGACAACGGCTCGTCCGCGCCACCAAGCGCGTAGCCGCCGTGGATCACCCACCGGGGGGCCGGATCGCCCGGCACCGCGAGGAAGAACGCACCGACCTGGGCGTTCACCAGCGGGGCGACCTCATTCATGATCATCTGACAGACGGCGGCGAGGTCGCGCTGGCCCTGCAGCAGCTCGCTGATGCGCGCGAGGTTGGAGTCGATGAAGCCCTGACCCTGGTTCTCCGTGGTGGTCTCGCGCAGCGTCGCGATCATCTGGTTGATCGTGTCCTTGAGGTCGGCGACCTCGCCGCGGGCCGCCACGCTGATCTGCTGGGTCAGGTCGCCGCTGGCCACCGACGTGGACACCGCGGAGATCGCCCGCAGCTGCGTGGTGAGCGTGGAGGCGAGCTGGTTGACGTTCTCGGTGAGATCGCGCCACGTGCCCGACACCCCCCGGACCTGGGCCTGGCCGCCGAGCATGCCCTCGCTGCCCACCTCGCGCGCCACGCGCGTGACCTCCGCGGCGAAGCTCGACAGCTGGTCGACCATCGTGTTCACCGTCGACTTGAGCTCCAGGATCTCGCCCCGGGCGTCGACGGTGATCTTCTGCGACAGGTCGCCCTGCGCCACCGCCGTGGTGACCTGGGCGATGTTGCGCACCTGCCCGGTGAGGTTGGACGCCAGCTCGTTCACGTTCTCGGTGAGGTCGCGCCACGTGCCCGCGACGCCCTTCACCTCGGCCTGCCCACCCAGCTTCCCCTCGATGCCCACCTCGCGCGCCACGCGCGTGACCTCGTCGGCGAAGCTCTGCAGCTGGTCGACCATGATGTTGACCGTCGACTTGAGTTCGAGGATCTCGCCGCGGGCGTCCACGGTGATCTTCTGCGAGAGATCGCCCTGCGCCACGGCCGTGGTGACCTGGGCGATGTTGCGCACCTGGCGCGTGAGGTTCGACGCGAGCTCGTTGACGTTCTCGGTGAGGTCGCGCCAGGTGCCCGCGACGCCCTGCACCTCGGCCTGCCCACCCAGCTTGCCCTCGGTGCCCACCTCGCGGGCCACGCGGGTGACCTCGTCGGCGAAGCTCGACAGCTGGTCGACCATGGTGTTGACCGTCGACTTGAGCTCCAGGATCTCCCCCGACGCGTCGACGGTGATCTTCTGCGACAGGTCGCCGCGGGCCACCGCCGTGGTGACCTGCGCGATGTTGCGCACCTGCCCGGTGAGGTTGGACGCGAGCTGGTTGACGTTCTCGGTGAGGTCGCGCCAGGTGCCCGAGACCCCGGCGACGGTGGCCTGGCCACCGAGCCTGCCGTCGGTGCCGACCTCGCGGGCCACGCGGGTGACCTCGTCGGCGAAGCTCGACAGCTGGTCGACCATCGTGTTCACCGTCGACTTGAGCTCCAGGATCTCGCCCCGGGCATCGACGGTGATCTTCTGCGACAGGTCGCCCGACGCCACCGCCGTGGCCACCTGGGCGATGCCGCGCACCTGGTCGGTGAGGTTGGTGGCCATCAGGTTCACCGCGTCGGTGAGGTTCTTCCAGGTGCCCGCGACGTCCGGCACGGCCGCCTGGCCGCCCAGGCGCCCGTCGGTGCCCACCTCGCGCGCCACGCGGGTGACCTCGTCGGCGAACAGCCGCAGCGTGGCGGTCAACGCGTTGATCGTGTCGGCGAGCTCCGCCACCTCGCCGCGGGCGTTCACCGTGATGGTGCTCGAGAGATCGCCCTGCGCGATGGCGGTGGCCGCGCTGGAGATCGACCGCACCTGGTTGGTGAGGTTGGAGGCCATCGTGTTGACGGAGTCGGTGAGGTCCTTCCAGGTGCCCGCGACGCCGCGCACGTCGGCCTGGCCGCCGAGGCGGCCGTCGGTGCCCACCTCCCGCGCCACGCGCGTGACCTCGTCGGCGAAGCTCGACAGCTGGTCGACCATCGTGTTGACCGTGCGCCCGATGCGCCGGAACTCGCCGCGCAGCGGCCGGCCCTCGATCTCCAGCGCCATGTGCTCGGACAGGTCGCCCTCGGCGACCGCCTCGATGACGCGCGCGATCTCGGCGGTGGGGGCGGCGAGGTCGTCGATCAGGGCGTTGACGGCCCGGGCGCCCGCGGCCCAGTCGCCGTCGTAGGACTCCTCGTCGATCCGGTCGGTCATCTTGCCCTCACGGCCGACGACCCGTCCGATGCGCAGCAGGTCGCGGTTGCGCCGCTGCTGCAGCGCGACCATCTCGTTGAACTGGTCGACCACCTCGCCCGCGGCACCGTCCCGGTGCTTGAGGCGCACGTCGAATCGGCCCTGGCGAATCTGCGACAACGCCTCGGCCAGCTCGCGGAGCAGGACGTCCGGCCCCTGCTCCCCCGCGTCACCCCCGGCCCGCCCCCGCCGTGCCGTCGTCATACCGTCGTCCTCCCTGCGCGACCCGCACGCACTCCGTCACGGTAGGCGACCAGCCTAGGCCATCGAGCACCCTCACCCGGACAGCGTCTCCGAGCGTGACGGGGCAGACTGCACCCGTGCCCGCTTCGTACGAACGGCGGATCCGTCTGCCGCCCGACGCACGCTCGGCGGGCCGCGCCCGCCGCATGCTGCAGGACGCCCTCGCCGCGCCCGGCAGCGGCGTCGACGCCGACGGGGTCGACGCCGACCTCGTGGACACGACCGTGCTGCTGGCGAGCGAGCTGTGCGAGAACGCGGTGATCCACGCCGGAACCGAGTTCGAGCTCGAGCTGACCGTCGACCACGCGGCGCTGACCGTGGCCGTCACCGACCGCGGCGCGGGCCCGCTGGAGCTGCACCTCGCCCAACCCCGGCGGCGGTACGGCCGCGCGGCCTCGCACGGACGCGGCCTGCAGATGGTGGCGCGCCTGGCGTCGCGGTGGGGGACGCGGCACGAGGCCGACGGGCGGCACGTCGTGTGGTTCGTGGTGGACCGACCCACGACCACCCCAGCACCACGGCGCACCGACACCGACCCGGACTGGGCACAGGAGGACTGGGCACAGCGGGTGTGGACCGAGGCCGAGCAGGCCCGCTGGCTCCTGCACGTCCCCCCGGCGCTGGTCGACCGGTTGGCGCCGATGGAGCTGGTCACCGAGCTGCTGCGGCGGCTGCGCGAGCTGCTGGGCGCTGACGCCGTGCGCGTCGAGGTGGACGAGGGTGACGGCGCCGGGCCACAGGAGGTGGCCCGGGACGGCGCGGGGACCGGCTCGACCGTAGCCGTGCCCCTGCCCCTGACACCGCCGCTGCGCGGCACCCTGGAGGTCGTCACAGCGGCCCCGTCGGAGGAGGAGCGGACCCGTGACCTCGTCGAGCTCATCGCCTACCGCGTCGCGATGGCCGTCGAGTCGCGGTGGCTGCGCGAGGTCGACCAGCGCCGCCGCGCCTGGATGACCTACCTGGCCGAGACCAGCGAGCTGCTGGGCCAGTCGCTCGACGTCGATCTGGCGGTGGCCGTCGTCCCGCAGGTGGTGGTGCCACGGCTGGGGCGGTGGTGCGCGGTGCACCTGGTGGACCAGGTCGGGCGCCTGCGGCTGGCCGCCTTCACCCACGCCGACGAGAACGAGCTCACCGAGCTGCGCGCCGTCCTCGATCCCGAGGCCCGCCCGGGCCTGCCCGCCGAGCTCCGCACCGAGCTGTCGGCGCTGGTCCGCGACGGTGCCGACCCGGCGCGCTTCGCCGTCCCCACCGACGGCCTCGCCGTGGCACTGCGGGCGCGGGGCACGACGATCGGCACGCTGGTGGTCGGGCGGCCCGACGGCCGGCCGCACAACCCCGAGGACGTGGTGCTCATCGGGGACATCGCCCGCCGTGCCGCGCTGGCGATCCACAACGCGCAGAGCACCGCCGCGCACGTCGCGGTGTCGCAGGCGCTGCAGCACGCACTGCTCCCCCGGGCACTCCCGATCGCCCCGGGCATCGACTTCGCGGCCGAGTACCTGCCCGCCAGCACCGGCAGCGACGTCGGCGGCGACTTCTACGACGTGCTGACCGTCGACCCGTCGCACTGGCTCGTCTCCATCGGCGACGTCTGTGGCAAGGGCGCCCGCGCCGCGGCGCGCACCGGCCTGGTCCGCGACGTGCTCCGCGTGCTGGTGCGCGGCGGCCGCTCGCCGCAGGAGGCGGTACTGATGCTCAACGACGTCATGATGGAAGCGGGCGACCCCCTGCAGTACTGCACGCTCGCCACGGCGATGGTCAGCAGGCCGCGGCCCGGCGGCCCACCCGGCCTGGACGTGGCGCTGGTGCTGGCCGGGCACCTGCAGCCCGTCGTCGTCCGGGCGGACGGCACGGCGGAGCTCGTGGGCCGCTTCGGCACCGCCGTCGGGCTGATCCCCGGCATCACGCTGGAGACCACGCAGCACCGGCTCGCCCCGGGCGACACGCTGCTGGCCTACACCGACGGCGTGACCGAGCGCCGCAGGCGTCGCGAGCACTTCGGGGCCGAACGGCTGCTCGCGGCGGCCGGCGGCGCGGCGGGTGGCGGGGCTGCGCAGGTGGTGGCCGCGGTCCGCGAGGAGGTGGAGCGGTTCTCGCGCGACCGGCGCGGCGACGACATCGCACTGCTCGCCGTCCGCGCGACGCCCTGACCCACGGGGGTTCACAAACGGGCATCGGGCACGCATGCTGGGACGACGTGATCGATCCAGGAGGACGCTCATCCGCCGCCAGCTCCCGACCGTCCTGCTCGTGCTGTTCTGCCTGCTCGTCGGCGTGCCGACCACCGTCGCGCTCACGCCCGGCCAGGGGGTGGAGGCGTTCGGCCAGTACCTGACGGTGGGCGCCCGCCCGCCACAGCCGTCGCTGGCCGGCCCGGCGCGGGTCGTCCAGGTCGGCAACACCGCGCTCGACCTGGACCGGCTCACCGTCTACGGGCCCCTGCGCCCGCAGCTGACGCTCGGCCCGGTGCAGCGCAACGCCGACTCCGAGGCCGTGTTCGACCCGAAGGAGTCCCCGCGGATCGCGGCCGCAGCGGTCGGCGCCGTCACCGAGGGCTATCTGCAGTGGTTCCTGTGGGGCGGGCTGGGCCTGCTGGCGTTCACGCTGGCCGCATCGGGCGTGGCCGTCGGCGTACGGACGCTGTTCGTGCTGCGCCACCAGAGCCGCCCCGGCCCCGGCCCGGTACTGCACCCGGGTGAGATCTGGGCGCGGTGTGTGCGGGCCGCCCGCAGCATGACCGCCGTCGCCGTCGTCGCCTCGGTGGTGGCCTGGGGCGCGGCCGGGGCGCTGGCCTACACCGGGGCGGTGCGCGGGCTGACCGGAGTGACGTCGCTGGCCCAGATCGTCGGCGCCTACCACCTCACGCCGCCCCCGGCCGGCCCGCCCGTCACGGGCTACACCGGCGCCGTCATCGGCGACTCCCGGGCGGTCCGCGTCGGCGGGCCGCCGGCCACGGGCCGCCCCGACGACGCCACCTGCAGCCGCAGCTCCGACTCCCTCGCCGCCGAGATCGACCAGCTGCTGCCCACCCGCACGCTCAACCTCGCCTGCCCGGGCGCCACCGTCACCGCCGGCCTGCGCGGGCCGCAGAACGTCGGGCCGGCCCAGGTTCCGGCGCAGGTCGGCGTGCTGGAGCAGGTCCGGGGCCTGAAGTTCGTCGTGGTCGCGATCGGCCCCAACGACGTGGGCTGGACCGACTTCCTGCGCTACTGCTACGGCATCGCCGACTGCGCCGACCAGCTGACGCAGGGCGAGTTCGACTACCGGCTCACCGCGTTCGACCGCGCCTACGGCGACCTCCTCGTGGACCTCGCCGAGCTGCCCGGCCGTCCACAGGTCATCGTCACGACGTCCTACGGGGTGTTCGAACCCGACGCCGACTGCCCCGACACCCGGGTTGCCGGGTTCCCCGGCCTGGACCGCTCCAAGATCGAACTGCTGACCGCCCGCAACGACCGGCTCAACGACGTGCTCGCCGCCGGCGCGGAGAAGTACGGATTCGCGGTGGCCCGGCCGGCGCTGAGCCCGCTCTGCGGGACGGGCGGGGACGGCCTGGGCCCCGACATCCAGGGGCTCGCCGACCCGTTCCCGTTCCACCCCACCGGGATCGGCTCGCTGCGCATCGCGTCGTCCGTGGCGAGGCTGGTGGCGCCGGCCGCCACCCGGTAGACAGCGCACCGTGTACCGGGTGCTGCACGTCGACCTCGACCAGTTCATCGCGGCCGTCGAGATGCTGCGACGTCCGGAGCTGGCCGGGCGGCCCGTCGTCGTGGGCGGGAAGGGCGATCCGACCCAGCGCGGCGTGGTGGCCACGGCGTCGTACGCGGCGCGCGAGTTCGGCGTCCGGTCCGGGATGCCGCTGCGCACGGCGCTGAAGCGGTGCCCGGACGCGGTGTTCCTGCCCAGCGACAAGCCCGCCTACGAGGAGGCGTCCGAGCAGGTGATGGACGTGCTGCGCGGCCTGGACGCGGTGGTCGAGGTGATGGGCTGGGACGAGGCGTTCCTGGGCGTCGAGGCCGACGATCCGGTGGCGTTCGCCCAGGACGTGCGGCGGGCCGTCCTCGAGGCCACCGACCTGCACAGCTGCGTCGGGATCGGGGACAACCTGCTGCGCGCGAAGATCGCCACGGAGTTCGCGAAGCCGCCCGACGGCGCGGGAGTGTTCACCCTCACCGCTCAGAACTGGGACGCGGTGATGGCACACCGGCCCGCCCGCGCGCTGTGGGGCATCGGGCCCAAGACCGCACGGAAGCTGGCCGACCGCGGGATCGACACCGTGGCCGATCTCGCCGCTACCGACCCGGCCGTCCTCGCCGCCGACCTCGGGCCGTCGATGGGACCGTACTTCGTGCAGCTGGGCCGGGGCATCGGGCGGGCCCGGGTGGAGGGCACGCCGTGGGTGCGGCGGTCGCTGAGCCACGAGACGACGTTCCCCGCCGACCTCACCGACTGGGACGGCATCCGGGCCGAGGTGGTGACGTTGGCCCGGCAGGTGGCGGCCGATCTCCAGAAGGAAGCGCGCGAGGTGGCGCGGGTCGCGGTGAAGGTCCGGTTCGCGCCCTTCACCACCCGCACCCGCAGCGTCACCCTCGACGCGCCGACCACGGACGCGGCGGAGCTGGAGGCGGCGGCCCTGCGGGTGTTCGGACTCTTCACCCCCGGCCGGGCGGTCCGGCTGCTCGGGGTGCGAGCCGAGTTCGGGTCGTGAGCGGCGATCGTCGCGGGAACAGCGTTATGCGCGCACGGGCGGCGGAGCCGCAGCGAGCCAGCGGACGGCCTCGTCCACCGTGGCCACGGTCGGCACACCGGGACCGGGAGGGCGCTCCAGCAGCACCACCGGCAGACCCAGCTCCCGGGCGGCCACGAGCTTGGCCGCGGTCATCGCACCGCCGCTGTCGCGTGTGACCACCAGGTCGATGCGGTGCTCGCGCAGCAGAGCCCGCTCGGAGTCGGCGGTGAACGGCCCCCGGGCGAGCACGAGGTGGTGGCGGACCGGGAGGGGCGCAGGCGGCGGGTCCACCGCCCGCAGGAGGAACCAGTGCGCGTCGAGGCCCGTGAAGGCAGCGAGGTCCCCGCTCCCGGTGGCGAGGAACACCCGCTCCCCCATCCCGTCGACGAGGCGCGCGGCCGCCGCGCCGTCGGGCACGCGGTGCCAGCGGTCCCCCGGGCCCGCGATCCACCCGTCGCGACGCAGCACCAGTAGTGGCACCCCGGCCGCGGTGGTGGCAGCCACCGCGTGCTCCGTCATCGCCCGCGCGAAGGGGTGGGTGGCGTCCACCACGGCGTCGACCCTCTTCTCCCGCAGCCACCGGCGGAGGCCGTCCACGCCGCCGAAGCCGCCGATCCGCACGTCGCCCGAGGGCAGCGACTGCACCGCCACCCGCCCGGCCAGCGACGAGGTGACCGCGAACCCGGCCCGGCCGTGCTGGGCCGACGCCAGCTGCCGCGCCTCCCCGGTGCCGCCGAGGACGAGGACGTTCACGATCTGCGTCGCAGCAGGTAGGTGTCCATGATCCAGCCCTTGCGCGCCCGCTCGCGCGCCCACACGTCGCGGATCTCGTCCTTCACCGCCTGCAGGTCGCCGTGCACGAGCACCTCGTCGGGCGAGCCGACGTAGGCGCCCCAGAAGATGTCGAGGTCGGTGTCGGGCAGGGCGGCGAACGCGTTGCGGGAGTCGAGCATCACGACGACGTCGTCGGCGTCGGCCGGGAAGCCGTCAGCGGCCAGCCGGCGGCCGGTGGTGACCGTGAACGGGCGCCCCACCCGGTTGAGGATCAGCCGGTGGGCCGCGGCGAGGGCCTGCACGCTGCTGATCCCCGGGATCGACACCACATCGAACGCCACGTCGTCGATCTTGCCCAGGATGCGCAGGGTCCCGTCGTAGAGGGCGGGGTCGCCCCACACCAGGAAGGCCCCGACACCGTCCGGCCCCAGCTCGTCGGTGATCATCCGGGAGTAGAGGGCCTCGCGGCGGTCCTGCCAGTCGACCACCGCGGCCTCGTACGCCGCCGAACCGCGGTCGCGCTCGGGGTCGCGGGCCTCGACGATCCGGTGCGGGTGCGTCACGTGCCGGGCCAGCAGCTCCGTGCGCAGTCCGGCCAGGTCGGACTTCGCCTCGCCCTTGTCGATGGTGAAGAACACGTCGACGCGGTTCATGGCGCCCACGGCCTGGAGCGTCAGGTGGTCGGGATCGCCGGCCCCGATGCCGATGACGTAGATCGTGCGCACGCGGACCACGCTAGCTCTCGGTCGGCCCCGCCAGATCGGCCACCCGCACCACCAGCACCCCCGGCTCGATCCGCATCCGCAGCTCCGACACCTCGCCGATGGGGTCGCCGTCGATCTGGGAGGGCTGGGGCTCGTCGGCCTCGATCACGATCGACGTCGCCTGCCAGTGCTCGACGCGCTCGTGCCCGCGACGCTTGCGGGTGGCCACGCGCGCCGCCACCGCGACCCAGCCGGCGAAACCGCTCGGCGCGATGTTGACGATGTCGAGCTGACCGTCGTCGATCTGGGCCTTCGGCATCAGCACCAGCCCCCCGAGGAGGGTGCCGCTGTTGCCGACGAGCACGGTGCGGGTGCGGCGGCGCACCGGCTCGCCGTCGTCGAAGGTGAGGGTGACGCGGGTGCGGCGGCCACGCATCGCCCGGAGGCCGGACACGACGTACGCGGCCGGTCCGACCCGGCTCTTGAGGCCCTCGGGGGTGTTCTCCATGATCGCCGCGTCGAACCCGGTGCCCGCCATGACGAGGAACACGCGCTCGTCGTCGGCGCCGTCCACGCGGATGCGGCCGACGTCGATGGGCCGGTCGTCGCCCGTGAGCGCCACGCGGACGGCCGCGACGAGCTCCAGCGGCGTGCCGAGGGTCTTCGCGAGGAGGTTGCCCGTGCCCCGCGGCACCAGGCCCATCGCGACCCCGGTGCCCGCGAGGGCCTCGGCGACCGCCCGGACGGTGCCGTCGCCACCGCAGGCCAGCACGACGTCGGCGCCCTTGTCCACGGCCAGCTGCGCCTGGCCGGTACCGGGGTCGTCCACCGTGGTCTCGATCCACAACGGCTCGGCCCAGCCCAGGCCGGTGCAGACCGAGGTGATCCGGTCCCGCGTCCCGTTCTCGATCTTCGTCGGGTTCACGACGACGACGGGCAGGGGCTGGTCCTCCTCCTCGGCGGTGAGCCGGTCGAGGGCGGCCAGCGACCGGCGTTCCCGTCCTATGACGAGGGCCACGACTCCCAGGATCACCAGGGCCAGCAGCACCGCAACGGCGACGAACCACCACTCGGCAGGCACGGCGGCACCCTATGTGGAGCCCCCCGGCCCCCATCGATCAGGGGATGGGACCGATCAGGGGGCGGTGTACTCCAGCCCCAGGTCGCAGGCGACCTGCTCGTCGGTCAGCGCACCGCGGTGGGTGGACAGGCCCCGGGCGAGGCCCGGGTCGGCGGCCAGCGCGGCCTCCCAGCCCTGGTTCGCCAGGCGCAGCACGTAGGGCAGCGTGGCGTTGGTCAGGGCGTAGGTGGAGGTGTGGGGCACCGCGCCGGGCATGTTCGCGACGCAGTAGAAGACCGAGCCGTGCACGCGGTAGGTGGGCTCGGCGTGCGTGGTGGGCCGCGAGTCCTCGAAGCAGCCGCCCTGGTCGATGGCGATGTCGACGAGCACGGAGCCCTGCTTCATCCGGCTGACGAGCTCGTTGCTGACCAGCCGGGGCGCGCGGGCACCGGGGACGAGGACGGCCCCGATCACGAGGTCGGCCTCCAGGCAGGCCTTCTCCAGCTCGTGGGCGTTGGAGACGAGCGTGCGGACGCGGCCGGCGTAGCGCTCGTCGAGGTGGCGGAGCTTGGCGACGTCCAGGTCGAGCACGGTGACGTCGGCGCCGAGGCCGACGGCCATCGCGACCGCGTGCTGGCCGGAGACACCCGCTCCGATGACGACGACCTTCGCGGGGGCCACGCCGGGCACGCCGCCCAGCAGCACGCCACGGCCACCGGACGCCGCGAGCAGCGCGTTCGCGCCGGCCTGCGGAGCCAGGCGGCCCGCGACCTCGCTCATCGGGGCGAGCAGCGGCAGCGAGCCGTCGGCGAGGCGGACGGTCTCGTAGGCGATGGCGGTGGTGCCGGAGTCGAGCAGTGCCTGCGTGCACTCGAGCGAGGCGGCGAGGTGCAGGTAGGTGAACAGCACCTGGCCCTCGCGGAGCCGGTGGAACTCCTGCGCGATCGGCTCCTTGACCTTGAGCAGCAGGTCGGCGGACTCCCAGACCTTGTCGGCGTCCTCGACGATCTGCACGCCGACGGCCTCGAAGTCGGCGTCGCTGATGGAGCTGCCGAGCCCGGCGCCCTGCTCGACGAGCACCTCGTGCCCGGAGCGGATGAGCTCGTGTGCCCCCGAGGGGGTCAGCGCGACGCGGAACTCGTTGTTCTTGACCTCACGGGGCACACCGATTCTCATGACTCCAGAGTGAAGAATCTGCCGATATGCTGCAAGAGAACCGCAGATGATTCTCAGGGGGCCCGTCATGCCGCTACCACCTGCGGGTACCCGGCCCGTGAAGACGGTTCCACCGCAGGAAGTTCGGCGCAGCGCCGATTTCAGCTCCGCGGGAAGGAGTGCGTCGCTGGACGACACCGACCGTGCTCTCCTGCGGGCCCTGGTGGACGACGCGCGGATCTCCAACAAGGACCTGGCCGAGCGGGTCGGCATCGCCCAGTCCACGTGCCTGGCCCGCGTGCGGGCGCTGCGGGAGTCCGGCGTGATCCGCGGGTACCACGCCGACATCGACCCCCGGGCGCTCGGCCACGACCTGCAGGCCATGATCGCCGTCCGCCTGCAGCCCACGGCCCGCAGCGCGATCCGCGAGTTCGTCGCCACCCTGAGCCGGCGCCCCGAGGTGCTGGAGGTCTACTTCGTGGCCGGCGCCAACGACTTCCTCGTGCACGTGGCCACGGCCAGCACCGACGAGCTCCGCGACTTCGTCGGGGACCACCTCAACCGCAACCCGGCGATCGCCGGCACGGAGACGAACCTCATCTTCGAGCACACGCGGGCAGCCGGCCACCGCGCCTGAGGTCGCGGACCGGCCCGCAGCACGGAATGGTGGGGCCATGCGAGTACTGGTGACCGGGGCGTCCGGGTTCGTCGGCGGGCGGCTGTGCCCCGCCCTGGAGGAGGCGGGCCACGAGGTGTTGGCCATGACGCGCAGCCCCGAGCGCTACCGCGGCGCGGGCAAGGCCGTGGCGGGCGACGTCCACGACGCCGCCTCGCTCGACGCCGCCCTGGCCGGCTGCGACGCCGCCTACTACCTCGTGCACTCCCTCGACGACGCGAACTTCGAGGAACGCGACGCGGAGGCCGCGCGCACGTTCGCCGGCGCGGCCGCGAAGGCCGGCGTCACCCGGATCGTCTACATGGGCGGGCTCGGCGACGACACCGACGACCTCTCGGCCCACCTGCGCAGCCGCCGCGAGGTGGAGAAGCTGCTGGGCTCCGCCGGGGTGCCGGTCACCACACTGCGGGCCGGGATCATCGTCGGGCACGGCGGCATCTCGTGGGAGATGACGCGCCAGCTCGTCGAGCACCTCCCCGCCATGATCACCCCGCGCTGGGTGCGGACCCGGACCCAGCCCATCGCCGTCGCCGACGTGGTGCGCTACCTCGTGGGCGTGCTGGAGGTGCCCGGGACGGCCGGCCGGGCGTTCGACGTCGGCGGTCCCGACATCCTCGAGTACGTCGAGATGCTGCGCCGGGTCGCGACCATCGAGGGCCGCACGATGATCGTGGTGCCGGTCCCCTTCCTGTCGCCGAAGCTCTCCTCGCGCTGGCTGTCGTTCGTCACCGACGTCGACGTGCAGACGGGGCGCTCCCTGATCGACTCGATGGCCAACGAGGTCGTGGTGCGCGACGACAGCATCCGGGGGCTCGTACCGTTCGAACCCATGGACTACGACGAGATGGTGCTGGCAGCGCTGGGCGAGCGGGCGAAGGCGGCGCGCGCATGACGCTCGTCGACCGGGCCGTTCGCCTTCTTCCCAGGTGGCTCTCCGAGAAGGTGCCCCGCGACCACTGGGAGACCGACGAGGCATTCCACCGGCGTCGCAAGGTGGTGGTCGGCACCGCGCTGGCCGGGGCGGGAGTGCTCGGGGCGTCGCTGTCCACGAAACCCGACTCCCCCCAGTTCTACGGCCTGACCGCCGCCACCGCGGCCACCTGGGTGGTCGGCGGCCTGGTGTCGGGGCCGCTGCACCTCGGGCGCAGTCTCGGTCCCGGTGGCACACTGCGCCGCCCGGTGATCACCCCGGTGGCGCTGGGCGTCGGCGCGTTCGGCCTGTTCTACGGCGCAGCACTGGTGGCGCGGAGGATCCCGGTGCTCGACCGCGCGATCTCCTCGGTGCTCACCTACGCCGACCAGGGCGACAACGGCCTGGTCCTGCTCACGACCCTGTCCAACGGCGCCGCCGAGGAGGTGTTCTTCCGGGGCGCGCTCTACGCCGCGCTGAAGGAGAAGAACTCGGTCGCCGCCTCCACCGGCGTCTACATGCTGGCCACGGTCGCCACCCGCAACCCGGCGCTCGTGCTCGCCTCGGGCGTGATGGGGGCACTGTTCGGCCTGCAACGCCGGGCGACGGGCGGCATCCAGGCACCGCTGCTCACGCACCTGACGTGGTCGACGCTGATGCTGCGCTACCTGCCCCCGCTGTTCCGCAAGGGCCCCGAGGGCCCGGTGGCGCCGCAGACCTGACCGATCACGAGGGCCGGACGGCCAGCCCACCCACCACGAACAGGCTCGCCGAGCTGATCAGCCCCGCGATGAGCAGGATCGCGCCGGGGCCCGCTCCCGCCAGGCCCGCCACCGCGCCGGCGACGGCCGCCACGATCATGGCGACGCCCAGCCCGTAGAACCGCGGGTGGAACAGCCGCCCGAACACCAGGAAGTGCACGCCGACGACGAACGCGTACCAGGCGATCGTGTACTCGCCGTGGCCGGTGGCGTTGAGCAGGAAGCCCCCGCCGAACAGCGCGACGACCTCCCCCAGCACGGTCAACCGGTAGCCACGGGCCGCGAACAGCGTGCCCCCGTTCTCGGGCGCCACGCCCCGCATCCCGCGCACCGCGGCGATCACCAGCGCGAGCCCCAGCACGATCCCGACCACCCGGATCACCACCGCCGGAACGCCGGATGCTCCTCCGGCCGCCCACAGCGCCCAGGCGGCTCCCGCCACTCCGGCGACGATCGCGCCGATGAGCTCGCCCCGTTGCATCGTGTGTCCCCCGGTCATCCGGCGAGGCTAAGGCGTGTGACGCGGATCATCCACCGGGAGCTCAGGGCTCGAACGTCGCGTCCGCCTCGACCACCACCTCCACGACCAGCGGCTCGTCGCGGTCCGCCAGGGTCGGCACCACGTCGTCGAGCACGCGCAGCAGTGCGCCGTGGTCGTCGACCCGCACCGCCGGGCACCCGAGCGCGATCGCCATCCCGCTGACGCTCACCTCGGGGAACGCGGGCCAGGGGGCCTTGCCGTCCCCGTGCCTCTCGGCGAGCCGGTCCATGATCGCGTAGCGGCCGTTGGCGAGCACCACGAACAGCACCCCGGTGCGGTAGTGGGCGGCGCTCCACAGGGCCTGGATCGCGTAGAGCGAGGACCCGTCCCCCACCACCGCGACGACGGGGGTGGACGGCCGCGCCATCCGCACCCCGATGGCGGCGGGCAGGGCGAACCCGAGCCCGCCCATCGCCGCGGACAGGAACCCGAGCGGGGCCCGGGCGGGCAGCAGCCGGTGCAGGTCCGGGCGGCTCGACGGGGTCTCCTCGACGACGACGGTGTCGGCCGCGACCCGCTCGGCCAGCGCGGCCAGCACGTGGGCAGCCCGCAGCGGATCGCCGTCGGCGGGGGGCTCCGGCGGCAGGCGGCGGGACACGCGGGCCGTGAGCGGCCGCGGCGCCACCCGCTCGGCGAGCGCCCGGCACACCGCCGCGGGGGGCGCCAGCACCGCGAGGTCGACCGGGCTGTGGTGGGCGTCCTCGGCGTCGTCGGTGACCAGGGCGATCCGGGTGCCTGCGTCGACGAAGGGGCCCGGCTCGTACGGGTACTGCCGGAACACCGGCGCGCCGACGGCGAGCACGACATCGTGGGGCGAGAGCAGCGCGCGCAGACGGGCCCGGCCCGCCGGGAGGTGCCCGGCGAACTGCGGGTGGTCCTGGGGGAACCCGGCCCGCGCGGCGAACGACTCCTGCCACACCGGGCCACCGAGCCGCTCGGCGAGCGCGACGAGCGCGGCCCAGGTCGCGGGATGGTCGGCGTCGGCGCCCACCACCAGCGCGGGCGCCACGGCGCTGTCGAGCAGCGCCACGAGCCCGTCGAGTACCTCCGGCTCCACGCCCGCGCCGCGCCGCAGCACGGACGGTGCCGACGGGCCGCCGTCCCCCGCGGGCGCCGACCAGTCGTCGCTCGGCACGATCACCAGCGCGGGCCCGCGGCCCTCGCGGGCCTCGTGGAAGGCGCGGGCCACCGCACCCGGCACGTCCTGCGGGCGCGCGGGCTGGGTGACCCACACCGGGTAGCGCCCGGCGAGCCCGTCGAGCTCACCGGCCAGGAACGGCACGGACGCGAGGTGCCGCCGGTCCTGCTGGCCGACGATCACCACCAGCGGCACGCGGTTGACGCGTGCCGTGGCCAGCGCGCCGACGGCGTTGCCGAGGCCCGCGGTGGTGTGCAGGTTGACCAGCGCGGGAGCGTCCCGGGCGGTGGCCCAGCCGGTGGCCATGCCGACCACGGAGCCCTCGTGCAGGCCGAGCACGAAGTCGACGTCGTCGGGCAGGTCGACCAGGAACGCCACCTCCGTGGAACCGGGGTTGGCGAAGATCGTGGTCAGGCCGTAGCGGCGGAGGACCTCGAAGGTCGCCTCCCGCACCGTTCTCCCTGCTCCGTCAGAGATCATGCTGTGGTGCGCCCGGCCGCCGCCACACCCGCCGCGCCGACGGCCGCGACCGCCGCGAACAGGAAGAAGCCCCACGGGAACGCGATGCCGGCCGCGAGCAGCGGCGCCGTGACCAGCGGACCCGCGATCGCCCCGATGCGCCCCACCCCGCTCGACGCGCCCAGCGCCGTGGCCCGTGCGGCGTCGGGATAGCGCTGCCCGACGTAGGCGTAGACGAGCACCTGCGAGCTGAACGTGAAGATCCCGGCCAGGAGCACCGTGCCGTAGATGGCCACGCCCGGCAGGCGCACCGTGAGCAGGGCGAGGAACACGGCCGCGAGGACGAACCACACGAGCGCCGCCGTGCGCGTCCCGATGCGGTCGGCCACCTGACCGGCGACGAGCAGGCCGATGACCGCGCCGACGTTGAGGGTCAGCAGCAGCGCGAGCGACGCGTCCAGCTTGTACCCGGCCGCGATCATGATCTGGGGCAGCCAGGTGTTCAGGCCGTAGACCAGCAGCAGCCCCATGATCGAGGCCAGCCAGAACGCGAGTGTGGCGCGCCGGTAGCCGGGCCGGAACAGCACGGCGACCGGGTTGCCCGTCCCCTTCTCGCGCTGCTGCACGAAGACCTCGGACTCGGGCAGCCGCAGCACGAGCGCCGGCAGCAGCAGGACGGCGATCACGCCTCCGATGACGAACATCGGCCGCCACCCCAGGCCCAGGGTGGAGAGCACCACGATCCCCAGCAACGAGCTGACCACGGCACCCACGTGGTACCCCGTCATCATCGTGGTGGTGGCGCTGCCGGCGCGCTCGCGGGGCGCCGTCTCGTTCACCATCGCCAGTGCCACGGGCAGCACCCCGCCGAGCCCGATGCCCGCGAGGAAGCGCAGTGCCCCGAACGTCCAGGGGTCGGGGGCGAACGCGCAGGCCAGCGTCAGGATCGAGAACACGACAACGGTGCCGATCATGGACCGGCGGCGGCCGACGATGTCGGTGACGGGGCCGACGACCAGCGCTCCGACCATGACCCCGAGCAGCCCGACCGTGGCGATCAGCGCCGCGGTGCCGGGAGTGAGCCCCCACGACGGTTCCTTGAGCAGCGACGGGATGACGACGCCGAGGACGACGAGATCGAAGCCCTCCAGCGCGATCGTCAACCAGCACAGCGGCGCGACCCAGCCGTTGCGCACCGCCCTCACCTGGCCGGCCACGGACTCCGTTGTCATCCCCATCACCCTCCTCGGTGGCGGGCAGTATCAGCGCAGAAGTCCGACCGTGTCTGCCTCTTCTCCCACTCAGCGGAGAGCGCGCGTCACCCCGGCCGCCGCCATCCGCACCGCGGGCACGAGCAGGTGCAGGTTCGCGGTGCCGCTGGGCACCACGGCCGACAGGCTCGCCACCACCGCCCCGTCACCTCCGGTGATCGGCGCCGCGACCGTCGAGGTCCCCTCGGTCATCTCGTCCCGGGAGATGCAGTAGCCGCCCCGGCGGATGTCGGCGAGCACGCTCCGCAGCCGGTTGGGATCGGTGATCGTGCCCGAGGCCAGCCGGGGCAGCCCGCGGGCCAGCACCTCGTCCACGAACTCCGGCGGGGCGTGGGCGAGCAGCACCTTGCCGGGCCCGCTGCCGTGCAGGGGCAGGCGGCGCCCCACCCGCGAGCGCACCCGGACGTCGACGTGCCCGGCGAGGCGTTCCAGGAACAGGGCCTCGTGGCCGTCGAGCACCACGAGGTGCACGAGGTGGCCGGTGACGGCGGACAGGTCCTGCATCGACGGCAGCGCCGCGTCGCGCAGGTTGCGGGCCACGGGCGCCAGCGAGCCGACCTGCCACAACCGCAGCCCGATCCGGTAACGGCCCCGGGCCACCCGCTCCAGCGCGCCCCACTCCACGAGCTCCGCCACGAGCCGGTAGGCCGTGGCCGACGGGAGGCCGGTGGTCTCCGCGATCGCCCCCAGGCCCATCTCGGGGCGGTCGTCGGAGAACGCGCCCAGCACGGCCAGGGCGCCGTCGAGCACCGACCGACCGGCCTGCCGCGTCCCGCCGGCCACGGCCTACCCCTCGAGGAAGGCGCGCAGGCCGTCGAGGAGGCGGTCCACGTCGCCGTCGTGGACGTAGGGGGCGAGCCCGATCCGCAGCGCGCCGGTGTCGCCTAGCCCGAGCCGCCGCGACGCCTCGAGCGCGTAGAACGAGCTGGCCGGGGCGTTGACGCCGCGCCCGGCCAGGAACTCGTACGCGGCCGGCTCGCGACCGCCCAGGCCCACCAGCAGCGTCGGGGTGCGGTGCGCGGCCCGGGAGTAGAGCGTGACGTCCGGCAGCTCGGCCAGGCCCTTCTCGATGCGGTCGCGCAGCGCGTCCTCGTGGGCCTCGACGGCGGCCATGGAGTGCAGCAGCCGGTCGCGCCGGGACACCCCGGCTCCGGCAGCGGGGCCGGGGACCAGGCCGGCCAGGAAATCGACGGCCGCGGTGGTGCCGGCGAGCAGCTCGTAGGGCAGCGTGCCCAGCTCGAACCGTTCCGGCACCGCATCCGAGGAGGGCGCCAGCTTCTGCGGGCGCAGGGTCTCCCACAGCGCGGGCGCCGCGGAGACGACGCCGCAGTGCGGGCCGAGGAACTTGTAGGGCGAGCAGGCGTAGAAGTCGGCGCCCAGGGCCTCGACCTGCACGCCGGTGTGCGCGGAGTAGTGCACGCCGTCGACGTAGGCCAGCGCCCCGGCCGCGTGGGCGAGGTCGGTGATCGCCCGCACCGGGGGCCGGGTTCCGATCAGGTTCGACGCGGCGGTGACGGCGACGAGCCGGGTCCGCGGCGTGATCACCGCGGCGATCGCGTCCTCTCCGAGCTCGCCGGTCCGCGGGTCGAAGTCGGCCCAGCGCACGTGGACCCCGGCCTCCTGCGCCGCCAGCACCCACGGCCGGATGTTGGCGTCGTGGT
This sequence comes from Mycobacteriales bacterium, assembly GCA_038231335.1. Classification (GTDB taxonomy): domain Bacteria; phylum Actinomycetota; class Actinomycetes; order Mycobacteriales; family Pseudonocardiaceae; genus Pseudonocardia. The sequence continues at coordinate 113,118 of JBBRLM010000011.1, read as the reverse complement.
CCAGGCGGGTGACGACGACGTCGTCGCCCGGCGACCACGTGGCCGCCAGTGTGCGGGCCACGTCGAAGGTGAGCTGGGTCATGCTGCGCCCGAACACGATGCCGCCCGGGTCGGCGCCGAGCAGATCGGCCATCGCCGCGCGGGCGCCGAGCACGATGTCGTCGGCGGCCCGCTCCGCGGCCGTCACGCGGCCGCGGTTGGCCAGCGGCGACGTCATCGTGGCGGCGACGGTCTCGGCGACGGAGTCGGGCACCTGCGAGCCTCCCGGCCCGTCGAAGTGGGCGTAGCCCGCCTCGAGGGCCGGGAAGCGGTCACGGACGGCCTGGACGTCGTAGGTCACGCCCACACAGTGCCATGGCCCACACCGTGCCACGGGGTGTCACTCGGGTCACTCGATCGTCGTGGTGCTCAGGACCGGGTCCGACTGCGGGTAGCACGAGGTCGGTGCGTCGACGTCGACGAGGACGTTGGCCGTGGTGGTCAGCGTCAGGGCCGGGTCGGTGTAGCTGGTGCCGCCCAGGTGCGTCTCGACCTTGCCGGGCGCGCCGGCGACGACGTGCGCGGTCACCTGGGGCAGGGCGAACGGCCTGCCCGCTGCGAACGGGCCGGCGGCCTTGAGCGTGGCCACCTTGCCCGAGACGGTCAGCGTGGGGTTGCCCACGTCGCCGCCGCTGATGTCGGCGCTGGTGAACTCGACGTTGTCCGGGATGTTCACCTTCAGCGCGATGTTCTTCACCGACTTGACCGTGATGCCGTTGACGCTCGTCGGCACCGTCACGGGTCCGGGCTTGATGATGATGTCGAACGCCTCACCCGACTTCGCCGTCTCCGGCGCGATGACCTCGGCGGTCTGCGGGATGGTCGTGTTCTGCGCACCGAGGACCGGCGCCTGGGCCTGGCACAGGAGGGTGAGCTGCGTGGGAGCGGCCGACGCCGTGGTGGCGAAGGCGACAGATGCCGACGCCGCGACGGCCAGTACCGTGAGCATTCTGCGAGAACGACGAAGTGCGGACACCGTAGTACGCCTTTCTGTGGGGTGACGGGCCGACAATGCGGCACCGGACAAGCCCGCTCAACCTGCGGACGACCAGCCGATCGTGGCGGCGGGGAATGGTCGGCGTCGAGGTTCTGCGCAGCGGGGACCACCTGTGATCAGCAGGTCGTCGGCCCACATTCAACCCGATCCGGACGATTGCCCGAATGGGTGTGATGCAGAACACAACCCTTTTCCACAGAGTCCCGGTGCGCGCGAAAACAGTTTCCGCTGGTCCGGGCACAGATGTCAGAAAGGGCTCCAACCACCCTCAATTCCGGCGAAGGCCCGACCCCGCCGACCGCGCCCCCGGCGCACTCGCGGATGATCGGAGGCGTGCCCGTGGCCCCTGATGTCCGACCGGCCGACCGGCCGGTCGCGAGCCGTCCGGGGGCCCGGTTCCTGCGGCGCTGGACGGCGGGGCTCCCCGCCGCGCTGTGGCGGGCCGCCCGCCGCGTGCCCCTCGCCGCCTCGATCGTCGCGTTGGCGTGGTCGATGGGACTGGCCACCGGATCGCTGGGCGGCCCGCGGCCCCGCATGCTGCACGTCATCGGCACCGGCGTCGCCCCGTTGGAGGCCGGCCGCTGGTGGACGCCCGTCACGGCGATGCTCTGGTGGGGGGGCCCGGGCGGGTACCTCGGCGCCACCGCTCTGGTCCTCGTCGCGGGCAGCGTCGCCGAGCGGCGCGTCGGCACGCTCCGGGCGCTCGCCATCCTCGTCGGCACGCAGGTCGCGGGCACGTTCGTCGCCGTCGCCGCCATCTCCGCGGGCCGGGCCGCGGGCGGGGCCTGGGCCACCGCCCTGGCCGGCCAGCTGACGATCGGCATCGCCCCGGGCGCGATCGGGCTGGCCCTGGCGGCCAGCAGCGGGCTCTCGGCGCTGTGGCGCCGCCGGCTGCGGGTGGTGCTGGTGGTGGGGATGGTGATGGTCGTCGCCTACTCCGGCCAGCTGTCGGACGTCGTGGCGCTGCTCGCCGGCACGATCGGCCTCGTGCTCGGGCGGCGGGTGTTCCGGACGCACGGCCCCGGCGAGGGCTCCACGTCCGGAACGCGCCGGCGCGCCGGGCGCCCCTCCCAGGCCGAGACGCGCGTGCTCGTCGCGCTGCTCGTGGCCGGCTCGGCGGTCGGGCCCGTGGTCGCCGCACTGGCCCAGGCGCCCATCGGACCGCTCTCGGTCCTGCAGTACATCGTGCTGTCGCCCCCGCCGTCCGCGGCCACCGTCCAGCGCGTGTGCGACACCGGACACGTCGAGGAGTGCCGGGAGTTCCAGGCCCGGCTGCGCCTGTCGGGCGTGGGTCCCGCGATCGCGGCCGTCGTGCCGGTGCTGCTGCTGCTCGTCGTCGCGGAGGGCCTGCGTCGCGGACGCCGCGCCGCCCGCTACGTCGGAATCGGGCTGAACCTGATGCTCACCGGCCTGGGCGTGGCGTTCGCCACGATGGTGCTCTCCACCCCCGAGCGGGAGCTGGTGGTCTTCGGCGGGGCGCCGGGGGCGCAGACCGTCCTGGGCCTCGTCCTGCCGTCGCTGCTGCCGCTCGCCGTGGCCGTGCTGCTGTTCGTCACCCGCCGCCACTTCGGCGTCAAGGCTCCGCACGGCACCTACCGGCGGCTGACGGGGGTCTGCGCCGCGACCCTGGGGATCGCGTCGGCCCTGTTCGTCGGCGGGGGGACGGCCGTGTCCGCGCAGTTCGACCGGCCGCCGACCACCGGGGCGCTGCTCACCGAGCTACCGCTGCGGTTCCTGCCCCCGGGCTACCTCGGCGAGGTCGAGCCGGACTTCCTGCCCGAGGGCTACCTCGCCACGCTCCTGTTCGAGTGGACCGGCACGGCGTTCTGGCTGGTGGTGGCGGGTGGCCTGCTGCGGGCGTTCACCCGCCCCCGTTTCGACGAGACCGGCGCCGACGCCGCGCGGGCCCGCACACTGCTGGAACGCCGCGGCGGATCCGACCTCGGCTGGATCACCACGTGGCCCGGCAACCACTACTGGTTCGGGCCCGGCGACCGCACGGCCATGGCCTACCGCGTGATCAACTCCGTGGCCCTGACCACGGCCGACCCGATCGGCTGCACGCCCGACGGGCCGGACGCGCTCGCCCCGACCGTCGAACGGTTCGCCGCGTTCTGCACCCAGCGGGGCTGGACGCCCGCGCTCTACAGCGTCACCGAGACCACCCGGGCCGCGACCACGGGGATCGGCTGGCACGCGGTGCAGGTGGCCGAGGAGACCGTGCTCCCCCTGGACGGTCTCGAGTTCACCGGCAAGAAGTGGCAGGACATCCGCACCGCGTTCAACAAGGCCGACAAGGAGGGCATCACCGCCGAGTGGCTGTCCTGGGGATCGGCGCCGCTCGCGCTCACCGACCAGGTCCGGGCGATCAGCGAGGAGTGGGTGGCCGACAAGGGCCTCCCCGAGATGGGCTTCACCCTCGGCGGGCTCGACGAGCTCGACGACAGCGCCGTGCGGTGCCTCGTGGCCGTCGACGCGGAGCGCACCGTCCACGGCGTCACGAGCTGGATGCCGATCCACCGTGACGGCCGGGTCGTCGGCTGGACGCTCGACTTCATGCGCCGCCGCAGCGTGGGCGGGTTCCGGGGCGCCATGGAGTTCCTCATCGCCTCGGCCGCGCGGGACCTGCGCGACGAGGGCTACGAGGTCCTGTCGCTCTCGGGAGCCCCGCTGGCCCAGTCCGAGCGCCCCGAGGAGGGACCGGCCGGGCGCCTGCAGCGCGTGCTGGACCTGGCCGGCCGCACTCTGGAGCCCGTCTACGGCTTCCGGTCGCTGCTCGCGTTCAAGGCGAAGTTCCAGCCGCGCTACGAGCCGCTGTACCTCACCTACCCCGACCCGGTGGCGCTTCCGGCGATCGGCCTCGCGATCGGCCGGGCCTACCTGCCGGACATGACCACCCGCCAGTACGGCCGGCTTCTGGGCCGCCTGCGGTCGTAGCGGGACCTACCAGGCTGCGGGGTCGCCCGGATCGGCATCGGACGCGGGCTCGGCCCGGTGGCGGCCCTGCCGCAGGCCCCGCTGGTAGGTGCTGAGCCGGTCGCGGACGCGGTCGGGCACCCGATCCGGACGCTCGACCTCGGGCACCCCGGCACCACCGCGCGGCGGCGGAACGAGCTGGTTGCCGGGGCGACGCTGCGGCAGGCCCGTGGACGTCTGCGCCTGCGGCTCCGGACGCGCGGCGCGCTCGGCGGCGGCCCGCCACTCGACGTCGCTCGGGGTCTCCCAGTTGCGGGGTCCGCCACCCTCGTGCGCTCCCCCGCCACCCGCCGGCGCCCCGTTCCCCCGGCCGTTGTTCGGGCTGCCGCCGCCGTGCCGGGGGCCCGGCTGGACGGAACCGTCGGCGTGCCCGTTGGCGGAACCGTTGCCGGGGCCGCGGTGCTGGCCGTTGTGGCGGGCGGGCGCGGGCGCGTCCTCGCGGAACCAGGCCGAGGCGACCGCCTCGAAGATCGGGGTGGCGACATCGTCGTCCGCGGCGTCGTGGGAGAGGGCCACCATCGGCCCGAACAGCTCGTCGACCTGCGATCGGGCCGACGGCACGTAGTCGGGGGCCGAGCTGTGGGGAACGTTGGGAGGACCGCCGCCGTGCCCGTTGCGTCCGTTGCCGTTCGTTCGCCGGGGCAGCCCCGGGTCCGGGAGGGTGGGCGTGAAGTCGAGGCGCGACGATCCGGGCGGGGGCGGCTCGAGGCGGGTCGGCTCGGCGAGCATGCGGTCCAGGGGCAGGGGCCCCGACAGGGGGTCCAGTGGGTCGTCGACGACCGGGGGATTCGAGCGCTGCACGTCGGAACCGAAGGCGAGCGGATCGCCCACGGGAGCACCGGCCGCGCCGCGCCGGCGGGCGACGTCCGGGCGCACCGGGGCGGGACGTGCATCCGGGCCGAGGGCGTCCGGGCCGAGCGGGTCCGGTTCGGGTCCGGACGCCTCAGGATCCCGCGGACGGCGCGCCGACCAGGCGGCCAGGGCCCGGTCGGGATCCCGGGCCGGCGCCGGATCGAAGGTGACGACCGAGCCCGGGCAGTGGATGCTCGCCGCCGGGCCCGCGTCCCGCGACCCGCCGTCGGGCGCGCGCAGGACGATGCCTGCGCGCGACCGCTGGGCCAGCCGCCGGGCCGCGCCGAGCGCGCGGCGCCCGCCGAGGCCTTCCGGGTCGTGGCGGGTGGCACCGTCCGCCCGGACCTCGACGACGACCCCGCCGGGGGCCTCGGCCGCACAGGAGACGTCGACGCGCGCGCCGGGGTAGACGGCCGTGACGTGGTCGACGACCTCGGCGAGGACGTGGAGCAGCTCGGTGGCGGCGGCGGGCGTGACGTCGGCCGCCGGCACCGACCGGACGTCGACGCGGCGCGGTTCCTCGGCCGCGGCCGCCGCGGCGGCGAGCACGTCGACGAGCCGGCGGGCCGGGCCACCGGGCGGTACCCCGGGGTCCTGCCCGTGCAGCATGAGGAGGCTCTCGGTGTCGCGGCGCATCCGCGCGACGGTCTCGAGCAGCTCGGGGAGCCCGGCCGGCTCGGGCTGCAGCGGATCGGACTGCATCCGGGCGAGCAGCCACCGGTGCCGGTCGACGCGGGCCTGCAGGCGCCGGACGACGCCGGCGGTGGCGTCGACGTCGGCCGGGATCTCACGGGGGCCGGTGTCGGGGCCGCGGTTCCAGCGGTCCTCCCAGGACGACGGCTGGCCCGATGGTGCCTGACCCGACGGTGCCTGACCCGACGGTGACCCACGGCGCCCGACGTGCACCGAGTCGCCCCCGGATGCAAACATCCTGTCGCCCACCACTCGGTCCTCTCGAACGGGTTGCGACCGCACCTGGTCCCGGAGGCCGCTGGGGTGGCCCCGGACCTGCACGAGCGAGCGTGCGGCGCGCGGCCGGTCGCATGTCCTGGGCGGGGACGTTACCCGGAGACCGTGCCCATCGTCACCACGTGTCGTGACCTGCGCTCAGGGCGCGGCTGGATGCGACGGGCGGCGACCAGATACCCCTCCCCCCTATGTTAGGTTGGTGCGATGAGCGAGAACAGCTACACGGTCACCGGTATGACGTGCGCGCACTGCGTCGCGTCGGTCACCGAGGAGATCGGCGAGATCGAGGGGGTCTCGGACGTCCGGGTGGACCTGCCGACCGGCGCCGTCACCGTCGTCAGCACGGCCCCGCTCGACGAGGGTCGGGTCCGCGCGGCGGTGACCGAGGCGGGGTACGAGCTCGCCGGCTGACGGCTCCGGACGCCCCGCAGCCGGGCCCGACGGCACCGCACGGGATGATGTCGTGGAGATGACGAACACGAGTACGGGTACCCACCGCCGGGGCGGCACCGCCGACGCCCTCGGCGGCACGTCGCCGTGCCGGGGCTGCTCGCGCGTCCCCGCCGCCGACGACGGGGAGTACTGCCCCGACTGCGGCCTCCTCGCACCCGACGGCACCGACCGGGTCGAGAGCGACCTGGAGACGGTGGCCGGCGTCAGCGACCGCGGGCTCGTGCACTCCCGCAACGAGGACGCCATGGCACTCGGCCGCCGGGCCACCGGGCTGCTCGCCGCCGTGGTCTGCGACGGCGTGTCGTCGTCACCGAACCCCCAGCTCGCCTCCCAGGTGGCCACCGAGGCCACCCTCGACGTGCTGCTGGCCGGCGACACCGAGCCTGCGGGCCCGCGCCGCGTCCGGGAGGCCGTCGCGGCCGGGGCGCGGGCGGTCGAGGCCCTGGCCGTCGGCGGTACGGGCGACGACGGGCCGGCCTGCACCCTCGTCGCCGCGGTCGTCGACCCCGGCCACCCGGTGATCGTGGCGTGGGTCGGCGACAGCCGCGCCTACTGGCTCTCGGCCACCGGCTCACGGCTGCTGACCACCGACCACTCGTGGGCCGAGGAGATCGTCGCCGCCGGCCGGATGGACGCCGCCACCGCCGCGCTCGACCGCCGGGCGCACGCGATCACCCGCTGGCTCGGCGCCGGCGGCGAGCCCTTCCCCGACCTGGCCGCCTTCACCCCCGACGGCCCCGGCGTGCTGCTGCTGTGCAGCGACGGGCTGTGGAACTACCTGGCCGGGGCCGACGAGCTCGCCGCGGTGGCGCTGCCCGGCGCGTTCACCGACCCGCTCCGGGCGGCCGCCGAGCTCACGGCGATCGCGGTGAAGGCGGGTGGCCGCGACAACATCATCGTGGTGGTGCTGCCTGTCGGGGTTCCCGAGGCCTGACCGAACGAACCGACCCGCGGTCACCCGGACGATCGGCGGCCCTCAGCGGGCGCGGCCGCGGGCCTCGGGCACCCGGGCCGCAGGACGGGCACCCGGCTCCCGGGGCGCCCCCCAGCCCAGCGCGAGCGACAGCCGTGCGCGGGTGGCGGGATCGTCGAGCCGCTCGCCGAACAGCTCGTGCAGGCGGGCGAGCCGGTAGCGCACCGTCTGCGGGTGGACGTGCAGGTCCGCGGCGATGGCCTGGCGGTCGCCCATGTGCCACAGCCACGCCGCGAGCGTCTCGCACAGCCGTTCCCGCGACGCCGCCGACTGTCCGTCCAGGGGCGCGAGCATCTGCGTGCGGAGGACCTCGAGCATGCGTGCGTCGCGGTGCACGATGATCGCGTCGAGGTGCTCGTCGGTGAACACCGGGTCCTCGTCCAGCACTCCGGTGTGTTGCAGCCGCGCGGCGAGCTCCGCGACGTGCAGGCTGGCCGGCAGGCGCTCCGGCGGCACCGCGAACCCGACCACGGCCTCCGCACCGCGCAGCGCGTTCGTGAGCCGGGAGCGCCGGCCCGGGCTCGACGGGGACGCGATGATCGCCCCCAGCAGCGGGGGCCGGTGGAACACCAGGTGCGCGGAGTCCATGCGGGCCAGCGCCCGGTGTGCGATGGGGTTGTCCGGCCCGACCAGCACCACGGCGAGCTCGGCCGGCACCCGCCAGTCGGCCCGGTTCGCCGCCGCGTCGACGGCGGTGCGGTCCGCGCGGTCCGACAACAGCAGCGCCACCAGCTCGTCGCGCAGGCGGCCCCGGTTGGCCGCCGCCTCGGACTGGGCGAGTACGAAGCCACGGGCCGACGACGACGAGAGCCGGTCGACGAACAGGAACACCGCCTCGGCGAGGGCCGCGATGGCGCGGGGCGCGATCGCATTGTCGACGGCGACGGCCGACACGTGGTGCCAGAACACCCGCGCGCCCACCTGGTAGGCCGCCAGCAGATGGGTCAGGTCCCGGCCCTGCTGCCACTGCAGCCGGCCGATCTCCTCGAACAGCTCCCGCTCTCCCCCGCCCTCCTCGTCAGCCGCCTCCGCGAGCTCGACGAGCCGGTGCAGCGCCGCGTCGGCGGCGACGGCCACCTCGAGGTGGTTGTCCGCGAGGAAGGCGGCGTAGTCGGGCCAGTCGTCCGCCAAGGCGGCGCGCACCTCGTCCAGCAGCTCGGGCATCCGGTCGGCGATGGCCGGGACGAGCGCCGCCAGCGGCGTATCGGAGTCGTCCACGGACTTGTTGTACGCCTGTCGGGCGAATCGCCCCACCGGATTTGTCCCGGAACGACAAGTACCGCGACACAGAATTGACCGCAGGTAAGCAGAGATCCACGCCACGCCCGGAGAACGATCAGTGGTCGTGGACGGTGAACGGTTGCAGGCCCGCGAGCTGCGGTCGGCCGAGGAGGCCGAGAACTTCCCGGTCGCGATGCGGGTCCTGCCGGCCCGGGTGCGCGGCACCCTGCGGGCCGTCTACGACGTGGTGCGCACGATCGACGAGCTCGGCGACGACCCCCGCCGCACACCGACCGAACGGGTCGCGGACCTGCACGCGTTCGCCGAGGACCTGTCCGCCGTCTGGTCCACCGGGCGGCCGGTGTCCCCGGTCCTGCGGGCCCTGGACCCGGCCCTGCCGCGCGAGCCGTTCGAGTGTCTGGTCGCGGCGAACCTCCACGACCAGCACGTCACCCGCTACGGCACGTGGGACGAGCTGCTCGGCTACTGCGCGCTGTCCGCGGAGCCGATCGGGCGGCTGGTGCTCGCGGTGTTCGGCGCCGCCGCGTCCCCTGAGGTCGAACGCCGCTCGGATCTCGTGTGCACCGCGCTGCAGCTGCTGGAGCACTGGCAGGACGTCGCGGAGGACCACGCGCAGGGCCGCACCTACCTGCCGGCCGCGGACATGGCCGCGTTCGGCGTGACCGGGGCCGACCTCGACGCCCCGCGCGCGTCCCCGGCCCTGCGCCGGCTCGTCCTGCACGAGACCGACCGCGCCGTCGCCCTGCTCGGCGAGGGCGCCGCGATGCTCCCGGACCTGCACGGATGGGCCCGCGTGGCCGTCACCGGGTACGTCGCCGGGGGCCGGGCCGCGGCCGACGCCCTGCGCCGCAGCGGTGGCGACGTGCTCGCCGGCACGCCCCGCGCCCGCCGCATCGACGTCGCCCGCCACATGCTCGCCGGACCGTCAGGAGCTCCGATGACCGCCGCCCTCGATGACGCCTACGCCACCTGCGAGACCATCACCCGCACACAGGCCAGGAACTTCTTCTACGGCATCCGCCTGCTGCCGCCCGCGAAACGATCCGCCCTGAGCGCGGTCTACGCGCTGGCCCGGCGCATCGACGACATCGGCGACGGCGACCTGCCCACGGCCGCGAAGGTCGCCGCGCTGGCCGCGGTGCGCGCGTCGCTCCGGGCGGACCCGGACCGGGCCGATCCGGTGGTGCTCGCCGTGGCCGACGCGGCCCGGCGCTACCCGATCCCGCTCGGCGCGTTCGACGAGCTGGTGGACGGGGTGGAGGCCGACGTCGCGATGGACGCGCGCGCCGATCCGACCTTCTACGCGACCTTCGACGACATGGTGGGCTACTGCCGCCAGGTCGCCGGCTCGGTCGGCCGGCTGTGCCTGGGGATCTTCGGCGCCGCGGCCGGGGCGGGCGGGACCGACGGCGCAGCCGCGCTCTACGCCGACCAGCTGGGCATCGCGCTGCAGCAGACCAACATCCTGCGCGACATCCGCGAGGACCTGCAGAACGGCCGGATCTACCTGCCCGCCGAGGACCTCGAGCGGTTCGGCGCGGAGCTCACCCTCGACGAGCACGGCGTGCTGGTGGACAAGACCGGCGGGCTGGCCGAGCTGATCCGCTTCTCCGCCGACCGCGCCCGGGACTGGTACGCCGACGGGCTGCGGCTGATCCCGCTCCTGGACCGGCGCAGCGCCGCCTGCGCCACCGCGATGTCGGGGATCTACCGGAAGCTGCTCGACGACATCGCCGCCGACCCGCCGTCGGTCTACCACCAGCGGCGGTCACTGACCGGGTGGGCGAAGGTCGGCGTCGCGGCGCGGTCGTTGGCGGGTCGCGCATGAGGGTGGGCGTGGTCGGGGGCGGGCTCGCGGGCCTCACCGCGGCCCTGCGCTGCGCCGACGCCGGAGCCGAGGTCACGCTCCTCGAAGCCCGGCCGCGACTGGGCGGCGTGGCGGGATCCTTCCGGCGCGGCGAGCTGGACGTCGACACCGGCCAGCACGTGTTCCTGCGGTGCTGCACCTCCTACCGGGCGCTGCTCGACCGCCTCGGGGTCGCCGAACTCGTCACGCTGCAGGAGCGCCTCGACATCCCCGTCCACGTGCCCGGGCAACGGCCCGGTCGGCTGCGGCGTTCGCAGCTTCCGGCGCCGTTGCACCTGGCGGGTGCCCTGCTCCGCTACCGCCCGCTGGCCGTCGCCGACCGGCTCCGGCTGGTCGGGGCCGCACTCGCGCTGCGCGGCGTCGATCACCGGAACGCCGACACGCAGACGTTCGGGCACTGGCTGGCCCGGCACGGGCAGAGTCCGCGGGCGGTCGATGCGCTGTGGGACCTGGTCGGGATCGCGACGCTCAACGCCCGCGCCGCCGACGCCTCGCTGGCCCCCGCGGCGACGGTGTTCCAGCGGGCGTTGCTGACCGACCGGGCCGCGGGCGACATCGGCTGGGCCCGGGTTCCTCTGGGCCGCCTGCACGACGAGGCCGCGGTCCGCGCACTGCACCGGGCGGACGTGACGGTGCGCCGTTCGACGAAGGTCCGCTCGCTCGTGCCCGACGCGAGCGGGTGGCGGATCGGTACCGATGAGGAGGACCTCGTGGTCGACCGCGTCATCTGTGCGGTGCCGCCGGCAGCGGCGCACCGGCTGCTGCCCGCGGGCGCCCTGGACCTGCCCCCGGGCTGGGTCACGGGCCTCGGCCGGTCCCCGATCGTCAACGTGCACGTCGTCTACGACAAGACGGTGCTCGACACCCCGTTCGCGGCCGGGATCGACTCCCCCGTGCAGTGGGTGTTCGACCGCACCGCGCAGTCGGGCGTGCACCGCGTGCACCCCGCCCCCGCCCAGTACGTCGCAGTCTCGCTGTCGGCCGCCGACGACGTGATCGGCGAGCCGGTGGCCGCGATCCGGGCGAGGATGCTGCCGGCCCTGGCCGCCCTGTTCCCGGCCGCCCGCGACGCCCGGGTGCTGGAGTACTTCGTGACCCGCGAGCCGGACGCCACGTTCCGTCCCACGCCCGGCACCGCGTCCCTGCGCCCACCCGCCCGCACCGAGCTGCCGGGCCTCACGGTCGCCGGCGCGTGGACCGACACCGGGTGGCCGGCCACGATGGAGGGCGCGGTGCGCAGCGGCGAGGCGGCCGCGGAAAGGGCGTGCGGCTCCGCCGCCCGTGCGCGGCAATCACCGCCCCAGCAACGATTTCCGCTCACGAGCGGCGAAGCCGCATGACCGCGCCCGCCACGCTGGCCCGCTGCCGCGACCTCGTCACCCCGGCGCTGCAGGCCGCGGTCGACCGCCTTGACCCCGCGAGCCGGGAGCAGTCGCGCTACCACCTGGGCTGGACCGAGCTCGACGGATCGCCCGGCCCCGGCGCCGGCAAGGCCGTGCGCCCCGCGCTGGCGGTGCTGTCGGCCGAGGCCGCCGGGGCCGACGCCACCTGCGGGCTGCCCGGTGCGGTGGCCGTCGAGCTGGTGCACAACTTCTCGCTGCTGCACGACGACCTCATGGACGGCGACACCGAACGCCGCCACCGCCGGACGGTCTGGGCCCGCTGGGGCGCCCCGTCGGCGATCCTCGCCGGTGACGGGATGCTCGCCGTCGCCGTCGAGGTGCTGCTCGAGGCCGACTCGCCGCACGCCGCGGCCGCCACGCACCTCCTCGCCGCGACGGTGCGCGAGCTGGTGCGCGGGCAGGTCGAGGACGTCGAGTTCGAGGGGCGCAGCGACGTCGGCGTGCAGGAGTGCCTGGACATGGCCGCGGGCAAGACGGGGTCGCTGCTGGCCACCAGCGCGGCCATCGGGGCGGTGCTGGCCGGGGCGCCCACCACCGTGACGGCCGCCCTGCACACCTTCGGCGCCGAGCTGGGTGCGGCGTTCCAGCTGGTGGACGACCTGCTCGGGATCTGGGGCGACCCGGCCGTCACCGGCAAGCCCGTGCTGTCGGACCTGCGCTCGCGCAAGAAGTCGCTGCCCGTGACCTACGCCGTCCACCACGGCGGCCCGGACGGCCGCCGGCTCGCGGACTGGCTCGCCGGGACCACCGAGTCCAGCGAGACCGACCTGCTCCGGGCCGCCGCCCTCGTCGAGGCGGGTGGCGGCCGGGACTGGGCCGCGGCCGAGGCGCGCCGGCGCCTCGCGTTCGCGGAGAAGGCCCTCGCCGGGGCCGACCTGCCCGACCGTCCCCGCGCGGAGCTCGTCGCGCTGGGCCGGTACCTCGCCGAACGGGAGTTCTGAGTTGACCCTCGCCGCGCCGCGCCTCGCCACCGCCCACACCGCCCTCGACGCCGCCGTGGCCCACCTGCGCGAGCAGCAGGACCCCGTGGGCTGGTGGAAGGGCGAGCTCGCCACCAACGTCACGATGGACGCCGAGGACCTGCTGCTGCGGGAGTTCCTCGGCATCCGCACCGACGCCGAGACGACCGAGGCCGCCCGCTGGATCCGCTCCCAGCAACGCGCCGACGGCACGTGGGCCACCTTCCACGGCGGCCCCGGCGACCTGTCCACCACCATCGAGGCCTGGGTGGCGCTGCGGCTGGCCGGCGACGACCCCGCTGACGAGCACATGCGCCGGGCCGTGCGATTCGTCCGGGCGTGGGGCGGGGTCGAGAAGAGCCGGGTGTTCACGCGGATCTGGCTCGCCCTGTTCGGCCTATGGTCCTGGGACGACCTGCCCGACATGCCGCCGGAGCTGGTCCTGCTGCCGCGCTGGTTCCCCCTCAACGTCTACGACTGGGCGTGCTGGGCGCGCCAGACGGTCGTGCCGTTGACGGTGGTGGCCACGCTGCGCCCGGTCCGACCGTTGCCCTTCGGGATCGACGAGCTGCGCTCCGGCGCGGCCGCCCCGCGCCGCGCACCCGTACTGAGCTGGGCGGGCGCGTTCGAACGTCTCGACGTCGTGCTGCACCGCTACTCCCGACGCCCGATCCGGCCGATCCGCCGGCTGGCGATGCGCCGGGCCGCCGAGTGGGTGCTCGCCCGCCAGGAGGCCGACGGCTCGTGGGGCGGCATCCAGCCGCCGTGGGTGTACTCGCTGCTCGCGCTGCACCTGCTCGGCTACCCGCTGGATCATCCGGCCGTCCGCGCCGGGATCGCCGGGCTCGAGCGGTTCGTCGTGCGTGAGAACACCCCGGACGGCATGCTGCGGCGGCTGGAGGCCTGCCAGTCCCCTGTCTGGGACACCTGTCTGGCCGTCACCGCCCTGCTCGACGCCGGCGCCGGCCCGGCCGATCCCGCCGTGGTGCGCGCCGCCGACTGGATGCTCGCCGAGGAGATCGACGTGCCCGGCGACTGGTCGGTGCGCCGGCCCGACCTCGCGCCCGGCGGCTGGGCGTTCGAGTTCGACAACGACGGCTACCCCGACACCGACGACACCGCCGAGGTCGTCCTCGCCCTGCGCCGCGTGGCCCACCCCGATCCGGCGCGGTTGCGCGGCGCCGTCGACCGCGGCGTCGCCTGGAACATGGGCATGCAGAGCCGCGACGGCGGCTGGGGCGCCTTCGACGCCGACAACACCCGCGTCCTCACCACCAAGCTGCCCTTCTGCGACTTCGGCGCCGTCATCGACCCGCCGTCGGCCGACGTCACCGCGCACGTCGTGGAGATGCTCGCCGCGGAGGGCCGGACCGGATCGGAGGCCTGCCGGCGCGGCGTCGCCTGGCTGCTCGACGCCCAGGAGGACGACGGCTCCTGGTTCGGCCGCTGGGGCGCCAACCACGTCTACGGCACCGGCGGGGTCGTGCCGGCGCTCGTGGCGGCCGGGATCTCACCCCGCTCGGCCCCGGTCCGCCGGGCCGTCGACTGGCTGGAGCGCCACCAGAACGACGACGGCGGCTGGGGCGAGGACATCCGCTCCTACGCCGACCCGTCGTGGATCGGTCGTGGCGCCTCCACCCCGTCCCAGACGGCGTGGGCGCTGCTCGCGCTGCTGGCCGCCGGGGAGCGGTCGGAGACGGTGGACCGCGGCGTGGCGTGGCTGGTGGACACCCAGCGTCCCGACGGCGGCTGGGACGAGGACCACTACACCGGCACCGGCTTCCCTGGGGCCTTCTCCATCAACTACCACCTCTACCGGCTGGTCTTCCCCATCTCGGCGCTGGGCCGCTACCTCGGCCGGGACGACACGTGACCCCGGAACCGGTGGTGTGTGCGCCGCTCGGCATCGAGTGGGCCGCCGTCCGGCGGGCGCTGGCCCCGTTCACCGTGCAGCACACCGGGATGGGGCCGCAGCGGTCGGCTGCCTCGGCGGCCGCGCTCGCCACCGACAGTCCCCATCCGGTCCTCGTCGTCGGGGTGGCGGGCGCACTCGCTCCCGGCATCGAGCCCGGCGACCTCGTGGTCGCCGACGAGGTGCGCCGCGACGGTGCCGAGCCGATCCCGGTGCCCACGGCGGCCCCGCTGGCCACCGCTCTGCGGAAGCTGGGTCTGCGCGTGCACGTCGGCCCGATCGTCTCGTCGGAGACGGTGGTGGACGGCGCGGCCCGGGATGCGCTGGCCGCAGGCGGCGCCCTGGCGGTGGACATGGAGTCGGCCTGGCTCGCGACGGCCGCCACCGACGAACGGCACTCTCGTCGCCTAGGTTCCGACGACAGTGCCGCTCGTCGGAGTGAGGCGTTCGCGGTGGTGCGCGCCATCGTCGACACCCCCGCCTTTCCGCTGCTGCGGCCCGGCACCGCCCTCCGTGGCGTCGCTGCGCTGCGCTCGCTGCGGGCCGCCGCCCCCGCCCTGCGCGACTGGCTCGCCGCCACCGGGCCGCGGACGGTCACGCTCGCCGAGCCGCGCTCGTTCTGCGCGGGGGTGGAGCGGGCCATCGACATCGTCGACCGGGCCCTGGACCGCTACGGGGCGCCGGTCTACGTGCGCCGCCAGATCGTGCACAACGCCCACGTCGTGCGCGGGTTGCAACGGCGCGGCGCCGTCTTCGTGCAGGAGGTGGACGAGATCCCCCGGGGCGCGGTCACCGTGCTGGCCGCGCACGGGGTCTCCCCCGCCGTCCGGGCCCAGGCCGACGCCCGCGACCTCGCGGTGATCGACGCGACCTGCCCGCTCGTGGCCAAGGTCCACACCGAGGTCCGACGGCACGCGGGCCGCGGGGACACGGTGTTCCTCATCGGGCACGCCGACCACGAGGAAGTCGAGGGGACGGTCGGCGAGGCAGCCGGAGACGACATCGCGGGCGACGTCCTGGTGATCGGCAGCCCCGAGGCCGCCGCCACCGCGACTCCCCGCGATCCCGGGCGCGTCGCCTACGCCATGCAGACCACCCTCGCCGTCGACGAGGCCGAGGAGATCGCCGCCGTGCTGCGCGGCCGCTTCCCCGCCGTGCAGGCACCGCGTCGCGACGACATCTGCTACGCCACCACGAACCGCCAGCGTGCCGTCCGTGCCGTGGCCGCCGGCGCCGACCTCGTGCTGGTCGTCGGTTCGCCCAACTCCTCGAACTCCGTACGGCTCGCCGAGGTCGCGAGCCGGGCCGGAGCCGAGGCCCACCTCGTCGACGACGCCGGGGAACTCGACCTGGCCTGGCTCGGCGGCGCCCGCCGCATCGGGGTCAGCGCGGGCGCGTCCGCCCCACCCCACCTGGTCGACGACCTGGTGGCCACCCTGTCCGGCCTCGGTCCGGTGACCGTCGAGACGGCCACCACCGGCACCGAGGACGTCCGCTTCACCCTCCCGAAAGAAGTGAGCTGACCATGGCGATGCCCGTGAGGCAGTCGATCCGCCTCGGTGCCTACCTGATGAAGCAGAAACTCCGGCGGGTGGAGAAGTTCCCGCTGCTCGTCGAGCTGGAGCCGCTGTTCGCCTGCAACCTCAAGTGCGCGGGCTGCGGCAAGATCGAACAGCCCGCCCACCTGCTCAAGCAGCGCATGCCCGTGGACCAGGCCGTGAACGCCATCGTCGAGAGCGGCGCGCCGATGGTCTCCATCGCCGGCGGCGAGCCGCTGATGCACAAGGAGATCGACGTGATAGTCCAGCGGCTGCTGGACCTGAACAAGATCGTGTTCCTGTGCACGAACGCGGTGCTGCTGCCCAAGCACCTGCACCGCTTCACCCCGCACAAGAACTTCGCGTGGATGGTGCACATCGACGGGCTGCGCGAGCGCCACGACCAGTCGGTCTGCAAGGACGGCGTGTTCGACCAGGCCGTGGCGGCCATCAGGCAGGCCCAGGCCGCGGGGTTCCGCGTCAACACCAACACCACGTTCTTCGACACCGACACCCCGCAGGACGTCATCGACGTCCTCGACTACCTCAACGACGACCTCGGTGTCGACAACATGCAGATCTCCCCCGGCTACGCCAACGAGAAGGCGCCCGACCAGGAGCACTGGCTGGGCGTCGAGCAGACCCGGGAGCTGTTCCGGAAGGCCTTCGACGGCGGGCGGCGCAGGAAGTGGCGGCTCAACCACTCGCCGGTGTTCCTCGACTTCCTGGAGGGGAAGGTCGACCTCTCCTGCACCGCGTGGGCGATCCCGTCCTACTCGCTGCTGGGCTGGCAGCGGCCCTGCTACCTGCTCGACGACGGCTACGTCCAGACCTACCGCGAGCTGGTCGAGGACACCGACTGGAATGCCTTCGGCCGCGGGAACGACCCACGGTGCGACAACTGCATGGCACACTGCGGCTACGAGCCCTCGGCGGTCTTCGTGACGATGGGCTCGCTGCGCCAGTCGCTCCGTGCCGCGGTGGGGAGCTGAACCGGTCAACCGGGCCGTTACCTCCGCGTTATACGGCCCGCTACAGTGCCTCCACCGCAGTCACCACCGGAGAGGCCACCCCAGCCGATGCTCAGGCACCGCACGACGATCCACCTCCCGTCGATCGGGTCGTTGCTGCGCCACGCCGGGCGTCCGCTGCTGGAGTCCACGCTGATCCCGCTGGCACTGTTCTGGGTGCTGTTCACCCACGTCGGGTTCGACGCGGGCCTGATCGCCGCGCTGAGCTGGTCGGGGCTGGCCATCGGCAGGCGGCTGGTTTTGCGCAGGCCGGTGCCGGCCATCCTGGTGATCAGCACGCTGCTGCTGCTCGCCCGCACGCTGGTGGGCCTGTTCACCGGCAGCGCGTTCCTCTACTTCCTGCAGCCGACGGTGCAGAACTTCGTGTTCGCGGCGGCGCTGCTGGTCACCCTCGGCCTGGACCGGCCGCTGCTGGCCAAGCTCGCCGACGACTTCTGCGCCTTCCCCGCGTCGCTCACCGGCCATCCGCAGATGAAGCGGTTCTTCAAGCGCGTGTCGCTGCTGTGGGCCACGGTCTTCATCGTCAACGGGGTCACCACGCTCGTCGTGCTGGCCACCCAGACGGTCGGCAACTACCTGATGGTGTCCACCGCGGGCTCGTACTCGGTGGTCGCGCTGGGCATCGTGGCGTCGCTGGTCTGGTTCCACCGCTCGCTCGCCGGCCAGGGCATCCACCTGCGGATGGGCGCCCGCACGGCCTGACGGGCCATGATCGGCGGCTGGGCGCGTCTGCGGCCACATCCGGCCGGAAACGCACCGAAACGCTGATCGCCCGACTGATCGCCCGACTGATCGCTCTGGGGCGGTCAGGGTCGTGCGTGCCCACCGGCCCGGTCCGCGAGGCCGCGCAGCGCCGCGTCGAGGTCGGTCGCACCGAAGTCGGCGGCAGTCCCCGCGAGGCGGGCCCGCTCGCCGGGCGCCTGCAGGAGCCGGCGGATCGTGGCGGTCACGTCGTCCGGGGTCGGGCAGACCAGCGCCAGGCCCGCCGCCGCCGCCATCTCCGCCCCGGCGCGACCGTGCCCGGGGATCGGCGTCGCGAACAGCACCGGGCGGCCCGCGGCCAGCGCCTCGGTGGCGATCATGCCGCCGGCGGTGGTCAGCACGACGTCGGACGCGGTGACCAGCTCGGGCACGCGGTCGGTCCAGCCGTGCACCACGAGCCGCCCGGACGGCACGCCACGGGCCAGCAGCCGCCGGCGCAGCCGGTCGTTGTGGCCGGCCAGCACGACCGCCTGCGCGCCCCCGGCCAACACCGCGTCCACCACCCGTCCCAGGCCGCCGAAACCCAGCGAGCCCCCGGTCACGAGCACGACGAACGCGTCGGGGGCCAGGCCGGTGGCGGCCCGGGCGGCGGCCCGGGCACCGGGCCGGAACCGCCGGTCGACGGCGGGCGGCGCCACCCGCACGTCGGCGGCCGGCGCGATCGCCCGGGCCTGGTCGCGGGAGGCGGGCAGCAGCGTCCACGTCTCGTCGACGTCGGCCCACACCCAGAACGGATGCACGGCGACGTCGGTCACCACGGCGACCGTGCGCCCCGGCAGGCGGCCGCGGCGGCGCAGCCACGCCAGCCCACCGGAGGTCATCGGGTAGGTGGAGACCACGAGGTCGGGGCCGCCCGCGACCAGCGGGCCCAGCGCGCGACCGAGCCGGGCGGCGGCGATCCCCTTGAAGAACTCCGCCACCCGCGGGTGGGCGACCAGCAGGTCGTAGCCCAGCCCGTAGAACCGCGGCGCGACCCGCATGGTCGCGGCGTAGGAGCCGCGCAGCAGGCGGTCGCGCCAGGGGCCACCGGTGCCCTCGACCTCCCGCACCACCGCCGCGGGCCACAGTTCCCGCATCCGCGCGGCGAGCACCCGCGCCGCCGCCACGTGCCCCTCCCCGACCGGGGCCGACAGCACGAGCACCTCCCGGGGCTCACCGTCGCGCACCACGGCACCGTAGCCGTCGCCGCCCACTCTCCGACGAGGAAGCCCGGATGACCGTCCAGCAGGTCAGTATCCCGACGACCGCGGCATCCCGGCCCGCGGCGCGTCCCCCCCGGCGCGTCCTGCTCGTCACCGGCAGCATGGGCGAGGGCCACCACGCCGCCGCCCGTGCCGTCGAGGAGGCGGCCCGGGACGCGTGGCCGGACGCGGAGGTGGCCTGGACCGACACCCTCGACGGGATGGGCCGCGGCACCGGCGGGGCGTTCCGGGGGATCTACGCCGGCTGCCTGCGGTACCTGCCGTGGCTGTACGCCCTCTACTTCTGGCTGCTCGGGCACGTCGGACCGTTCCGGGCCGGGACGCGGGCGGTGATCGGGGCCTGGAGCGGACGCGGGCTGGCCCCCGCACTGGCGCGCCACGATCCCGATCTGGTGGTGGCGACCTTCCCCGAGGGCATCACCGGCCTCGGATGGTTGCGCCGCCACGGCCGGCTCGGACCCGTGGCGGTCGCGCTGGTCGCCGACCCCGCCCCGCACCCGCTGTGGGCCGACGCGGCGCTCGACCTGCACCTGGTGTCCACCCCGACCGCGGCGGACCTGCTGCGCCGGGCCGCCCCCGGCGCATCCGTGCAGGTCGCAGGACTCCCCGTCGCGGGCCGGTTCGCCCCGCCCGCTGCGCCGGCGCGCCGCGCGCGTCCGCTCGTCTACGTGTCCTGTGGCTCGCTGGCGTTCGGTGACGTCGCGCGGGCCTGCCGTGCCGCCCTCGACGGCGGAGCGGACGTCCTGGTCAGCTGCGGCCGCGACGCGGCGGTCCGACGCCGCCTCGAGACACTCGCCGGCGAGCACCCCCGTGGGGCGGCGCTGCGGGTGGAGGACTGGATCGACGACCCGGCGGCCGCCACCCGCGACTGCGACGCCGTCGTCACCAACGCGGGTGGCGCCACGGCACTGGAGGCCGTCGCCTGCGGGCGGCGGTTGCTGCTGTTCGCCCCGATCCCGGGCCACGGACGGGCCAACGCCGCCGTGCTGGAGGCCGAGGGACTGGCCCGCGTCTGCCCGCGCCCCGCCGACCTCCGGGCCGCGGTGGCCGAGCTCCGGGACCCCGCCGATACGGCCCTACGGCCCCCGGTGGCGTTCGCCGACGCCGTGGCCGACCTGGCCGGGCTCCGCCCGCCACCGGCACGCGGCGCCCGCGTCCGGGCCCAGGACGCGCTGTTCTTCTACGCCGCGACACCCACCGTGCCGCAGCAGGTGGGCGCCCGGATCGTCGTCGAGGACCCCGGCGGGCGCGACGACTGGCCGCAGGTGATCACGGCGCTCGTCCGCGAGCGGCTGCCGTCGGTCCCCCTGCTGCACCGGCGCCTCGCGCGCCCGCGGCCGGGCCGGCCGCTGCGCTGGAGCGCCGACGCCTCACCGGAGGGCCACGTGCGGCCGGACGTGCTCGACGACGGTCCGGACACCGTGGACGCCTTCTTCGCCACCCCCCTCGACCCGGCCACCACCGGCTGGGAGCTGCAGGTCACGCGCGACCGGGACGCGGGTGAGGTCGCCGTGCTGGCCAAGGTGCACCACGCGCTGGGCGACGGACTGGCCGTCACCGAGGCGCTGACCCGGCTGCTCACCGACGCGTGCCCGTCCCGGGTCCCGGCGCCGGCCGTCGCGCCGACGCGGGTGGAACGGATCCGCCGGGCCGCCACGGTCGTCCGCGGCATCGTGGCGCTCGCCCTCGCCGGCCCGGCGGGCCCGTCACCGGTCACGGGCCGCAGCGGGCCGGGCCACCGCCACGCCGGTGTGCGCTTCGACGGCGCGCGGGTCCGGGCCGCGGCGCGCGCGCACGGCGTCGGGACGACGGTGCTGATGCTGGCCGTGGTCGCCGACGCCGTCGGCGAGCTGCTGGAGCGGCACGGCAGGCCGGCCACGCACCTGCGCGCGATGGTCCCGATGACGACCCGGACCAGCGCGGACGTCGCCAGCCACGCCCCGGGCAACCGCACCGCCGCCGTCTCGGTGGCGCTGCCGCTCGGGCCGATGCCGGGGGCCGAACGCGTGGCCCGGGTCGCGCGGGCCGTCGTCCGCGGCACCGCCACCGGCGAGCCGGAGGGTGCCGCCGCCGTGCTCGGCCTGCTGGGGCTGCTGCCGGGCCGGGTCCAGGCCGTCCTGGTCCGGCAGGCCTACGGACGGCGGTTCTTCCACGTGCTCGCCTCGGTGATGCCCGGGGTGCGACGCCCGACCCGCATCGCGGGTGCCCTCGTCCGGGCGGTCTACCCGGTCCTGCCGCTGGCCGACGGGGTCGGGCTCGCGGTGGGGGTCATGCACTGGGGCCGGGACACCACGGTCGGGATCACGGCGGATCCGGCCCTGATTCGCGGAATCGGGGGAATACCTGCTGCGCTCGCGACGTCGTTTGACCGAATAGAGGGGAACCGGATGTAGGGGCCGTCACAGGGAGGGGGCCGGGTATGGACGCCGGCACGTCGCTCCTGATCGCCGTGCCCGCCGCGGTGATCGGCGCAGCGGGCTTCGGCCTGGCGTCGGCGGCCCAGCAGCGCGCGACCAAGGAGGTCGAGGTCGCGCCCACGCTCAGCCCGCGGTTGCTGGTGGAGCTGTTCGCGCGGCCCATGTGGCTGATCGGGCTCGTGGCCACGATCCTCGCGCTGCTCATGCAGCTCGTCGCGCTCGCGTTCGGCCCGATCACGGTGATCCAGCCGCTGCTCGTCACGGGCGTGGCGTTCGCTGCAGGGTTCTCCGCGCTGATGGCCCGCCGCCGCCCCGACCCGCTGATCCTGGTCGGCGCGCTGCTGTGCGCCGCCGGGCTCTCGGCGTTCCTCCTGCTGGCCCGGCCGGTGTCGGTCGGCGCCGACGAACACATCGACATCGTCTCCGGGCTGCCGCTCGCCATCGCGCTCGCGGCGCTCGTCGCGGCCTGCCTCGTGTACGCCGCCGTCGTCACCCACCCGTCGCGGGTGCTGGCTCTCGCCCTGGCCACCGGCGTTCTCTACGGCGTCACCGCGGGGATGATGAAGGTCGTGGTCGGGCAGCTCCGGCTCGGCGTCGACGAGCCGTTCCGGCACGTCACCCTGTACGTGGTGTGCGTCATCGGGCCGATGGGTTTCCTGCTGAGCCAGAACACGTTCCAGCAGGGGCGGCTGGTCTCCCCGGCCGTCGCCGTCATCACCAGCGTCGATCCGGTCATCGCGGTGCTCATCGGCGTCGGCTGGCTCGGTGAGCGGCTCGACACCTCCCCCGCCGCACTGGCCGGCGAGTGCGCCGCCGCCGTCGTGGTGATCGCGGGCATCGCGTTCATCACCCTGCGCGGCTCGGCGCTGCTGCACCGCCTCGACGAGCTCGACGCCCGGGCCGCACCGGGATGAGGACCGCCGTGGTCACGGGGGCGTCGTCGGGCATCGGCGCCGCCGTGGCCGAGCGCCTCGCCGGCTCGTGGGATCTCCTGCTCGTGGGCCGCGACGAGACCCGGCTCACCGCGGTCGCGGCCCGCACCGGGGGCCGGGCGCTCGTCGCCGACCTCGCCGGGCCGGCCGGGGTGGAGGCGGTCCGCGCCGCCGCCGACGGCCGGGTGGCGCTGCTCGTGCACGCTGCGGGCCTGGGCGCGGCGGGGCCGCTCGCGGAGACGCCCGCGACCTGCGTCGACGAGCTGATGCAGGTCAACCTCGTGGCTCCCGTCCAGCTCACCCGGGCCCTGCTGCCGACGTTGCAGGCGCAGCGGGGCCACGTCGCGTTCGTGGCCTCGATCGCCGCCGTCGGCGTGGCCGATGAGGTGGTCTACTCGGCCACGAAGGCCGGCCTGCGGGGGTTCGCCGACGCCCTGCGGCTGGAGGCCGGCATCGGTGTCACGACGGTGCTGCCCGGCGCTGTCGACACGCCGTACTTCGCCCGCCGGGGCCGGCCGTACCACCGGCGGTTCCCACGCCCGGTGAGCCCCGAGCGCGTGGCCGGGGCGCTGGTCGACGGGGTGCGGCGTGGCCGCTCCGAGGTGTTCGTGCCCGGCTGGCTCACGCTCGGCGCCCGGGTGCACGGCGCGGCACCCGGCCTGTTCGCGCGGCTGTCGCGGTCCGCTGACCCCCACTGAAACGTATAGCCGACCGGGGGACTTGCGGCAAGACCCCCTCACGGGCCCACACTCGGCGGCTCCTGGCACGGAGAGGGGTATCGGATGAGGGTGCTGCTGTCGACGATCGGGTCACGGGGCGAGGTCCAGCCGGTGGTGGCGCTGGCATCGGAGCTGCGGGCCCTCGGGCAGGAGGTGCGCGTGTGCGTGCCTCCGGACTTCCGGGAGTGGATCGAGGGCCTCGGCATCCCCGTCGTCCCGATCGGGCCCGAGGTGCGTCCGACCGCGCAGCCGGCCGCCCCGTGGACCCCGGAGCAGCGGCTCCGGATGATCGAGGGCACCGTCGCCACCCAGTTCGCGACGATCACCCCGGCCGCCGCGGACTGCGACGTCATCGTGGGCGCCGGCGCCCTCCAGGTGGCCGCGCGCTCGATCGCCGAGCAGCGCGGGATCCCCTACGCGCACGCCCACTACTGCCCCGTGACGCTGCCGAGCCCGCACCACCCGCCGCTGCAGTTCTGGGGAGCTGCGGGCGACGACGGCGCCGACAACCGCACGCTCTGGGCGGACGACGCCCGGCGCTGGACCGACAGCTGGGGACCCGCGCTCAACGACCACCGGGCTGCGGCCGGCCTCGCCCCGGTCGCCGACGTTCGCGCCCACCTGCTCACCGACCGGCCCCTGCTCGCGGCCGATCCCACGCTGGGCCCGTGGCCGGGTTCGCCCGACCTCGACGTCGAGCAACCGGGCGCCTGGATCTGGGCGGACCCGCGTCCGCTCGCCCCAGAACTGGAGGCGTTCCTCGACGCCGGCGGGCCGCCGGTGTACTTCGGGTTCGGCAGCATGCCCGCCGCACCGGACGTCGGGCGGGCGATGATCACCGCGGCCCGCGAGCTCGGGCGCCGGGCGATCGTCGCCCGCGGCTGGGCCGGCGTGACGACCGGCGACGACGGGCCGGACCGGCTGTCGGTGGGCGAGGTCAACCAGCAGGTCCTGTTCCCGCGGGTGGCCGCCGCCGTGCACCACGGCGGCGCGGGCACCACCGCCGCGGCCGCGGCCGCCGGGGTCCCCCAGGTGCTCGTCCCGCAGAAGTACGACCAGACCTACTGGTCACAGCGGGCCGAGGCGCTGGGGATCGGCACCGCGTCCGGCACCCCGACGGCCGGATCCCTGACCGCGGCGCTCGACCGCGTGCTGAGGCCCGACGTCGCCGCCCGCGCCGCAGCGGTGGCGGCGCAGGTGCGCACCGACGGGGCCCGCGGCACGGCGGAGCAGGTGAGCCGGCTCGGCGTCAGCGCGGCTCGGTAGGGGGGTCCACGGCGTCGGCGAGGTCGCGCTGGACCCAGGCCACGTCGTGCCAGGCACCGCCCTTCCAGCCGATCCGCCGGTGGATCCCGACGGGCTCGAAGCCCATCGCCCGGTGCAACCCGGCGCTGGCGTCGTTGGGCAGGGTCATGCCCGCCACGGCGGTGCGGAAGCCGCGGGCGGTCAGGCGCGCGAACAGCTCCTCGTAGAGGGACCGACCGAGACCGGCGCGGCGCAGCCCGACCTCCAGATACACGCTGACCTCGCACGACCAGCGGTAGGCCGCGCGCGCCTTGTAGGGCCCGCCGTAGGCGTAGCCGACGACCCGCCCGTCCTGCTCGGCCACCAACCACGCGTGGGTGCGCTGCGCGTCGGCGATGCGCCGCGCCATCTCCGCCGGCTCCGGCGGGTCGGTCTCGAACGTGATCGCGGTGTCGGTGACGTAGGTGCGGTAGACGGCGGCGCAGGCCACTGCGTCGGTATCCGACGCGTCGCGAATCATGGCGACGATAGTAGCCGCACTTCCCCCTATAGTGACACCCGTGACCGATCCGCTGTCCGCGTCCCTCGCCGCCGCCGTCCACGCGGCCCGTATGTCCCGGGACCTCTCGGTGGCCGCCCTCGCCGACCGCTCGGGGGTCTCGCGGGCGATGATCGGCAAGATCGAACGCGGGGGGGCCCAGCCCACCGCCGCCCTGCTGCACCGGCTCTCGGGCGCGCTGGGGATGACGCTCTCGGACCTGATCGCCCGCGCCGAGGGCGACGGATCGCGGCTGGCCCGGGCCGCCGACCAGCCGACGTGGACCGATCCCGACACGGGCTACCGACGTCGCGCCGTCTCCCCCGCCGCCGGACGGCCGTTGGAGCTCGTCGAGGTCGAGCTGCCGCCGGGTGCGGAAGTCCGCTGCGCCGCCGACACCTACGCGTTCCTCCACCAGCAGATCTGGGTGCTCGACGGGCACCTGACGTTCCACGAGGGGCCGGCGGTGCACGAGCTGGCGGCGGGCGACTGCCTGCAGCTCGGGCCACCGGCCGACTGCGCCTTCGTCAACAGGACGGCGGCCCCCTGCCGCTACCTGGTGGCGCTGACGGCCCGGTCCTGATCCACGGGCGGGACCTCCTCGTGCACGTACTTCCCCCCGCGCAGCCCCGAGGCCACCGCCGCCACCAGGCAGGCGGCCGCCGCGAAGCCCAGCGCCAGGCCGAGCCCGGCCTGGAACGGGCCCGAGATCAGCTCCGGGAAGAAGGACCGGCCGGTGAGGAACGCGGCCTGCTGCTGTGTCACCCCGGCGAGCACCTGCGGGCCGAGCAGGCTCTGGACCGGGTTGTACCCCAGCAGCGCGGCGAACAGCGTGCTGACCGGGGGCAGCTGCGCCACCTGCGTGGCCACGGCCGCGGGCACGCCCTGCCCGACCAGCCCGGCGTACATCGTGGCGGGCAGGGTGGAGGCGAGGCCCAGGATCAGCATCGTGAAGAACACGCCGATGGACAGGACGGTGGCCGAGTTCTGGAACGTCGAGGTCATGCCGGCCCCGACGCCCCGCTGGGCCGCCGGCACGCTGTTCATGATCGCGGCCCGGTTGGGTGAGCTGAACAGGCCCATCGCCAGCCCGATGACGGCCAGCAGGACCGCGAAGATCCGGTAGTCGAAGTCGACGGGCAGGAATGCGAGCAGCCCGAAGCTGGCGGCGGCGAGCAGCATCCCGCCGGTGGAGAACGCGCGGGCGCCGAACCGGTCCGACAGCACGCCGGAGATCGGGCCCGCCACCAGGAAACCGACGGTCAACGGCACCATGTAGATCCCGGCCCACAGCGGCGTCTCCTCGAACGCGTAGCCGTGCTCCGGTAGCCAGATCCCCTGCAGCCAGATGATGAGCACGAACTGCAGGCCGCCGCGGCCGAGTGCGGCGAGCAGGCTCGCGATGTTGCCGGCCGTGAAGGCCCGGATCCGGAACAACGCCAGGTCGAACATCGGCTCGGCGACGCGCCGCTCCATCAGCACGAACAGGCCCAGCACCAGCACCCCGCCGATGATCAGCCCGAGCACCTCCGGACTCGTCCACCCCATCGTGTGCCCGGCGTAGGGCTGGATGCCGTAGGTGATGCCGACGAGCACCGCGACGAGCCCCACGGCGAAGGTGACGTTGCCCCACCAGTCGAGCCGGGTGCCGCTCCGGACTCCGTTGTCGCGCAGCTTGCGGTAGGCCCACACCGTGCCGAACAGCCCGACCGGCACGGACACCAGGAAGATCAGCCGCCAGTCGACCGGCGCCAGCACGCCGCCCACGACGAGACCGACGAACGATCCGGAGATGCCGGCCACCTGGTTGATGCCCAGGGCGAGGCCACGCTGGTGGGTGGGGAAGGCGTCGGTGAGGATCGCCGTGGAGTTGGCCAGCAGCAGTGCGCCGCCGATGCCCTGGCACACGCGCATGACGATGAGCCAGATCGCGGCGGCCGCCCCCTGCATCCACGTGGCCGCGAGCAGGATCGAGAACAGGGTGAAGACGGCGAAGCCGAGGTTGTACATCCGGGTGCGTCCGAACATGTCGCCGAGGCGCCCGAAGCTGACCACCAGCACCGCCGTGACCACGAGGTACCCCATGATCAACCACAGCAGGAAGCCGACGTTGCCCGGCGCCGGCGGGTCGATGCCGATGCCCCGGAAGATGTCGGGCAGGGCGATCAGCAGGATCGACATGTTGATCGTCACGATCAGCACGCCCATGGTGGTGTTGGAGAGGGCGACCCACTTGTAGCGGTCGTTACTGGTTAGCATCACGAAGTACTTTACGCCGGCCGCGCCACCCGTACGAGTCGACACTTCTCGCAGACAGCGACCGGAGACTGGACCGAGTGGGTGACGGCCGTACGCAGCCGTTCGGTGACCCGTATATCCACAATGGACTAGGCCGAACAGGTCATCGCCCTGACCCTCCGTCCGGCTCGACCAGCGCCGAACGGTGCCCGTTGCGCCATTGGACGGACAGATCCACCGCGCCGTAACGGACCGCCCCGACGCCGACGATGCCTGCCGCATGGACCAGCTGGCTGGTCTGAACGGCCGAACGTCCGCGACAGCGTCGTCGTCTGCTCCTCTTCCCGTCGATGGTCCATCACAGAACGGCGACACCTCATGAGCTGGTACTGGTGGGTCCTGCTGGTCTTCTTCCTCCGTCCCGCCGTCGAGATCCTGATCGTGGCTCTCGGCGAGTGGTGGTTCCACAGCTGCTTCCGCGAGAACCCGGCCCGCTTCACCCGCCTGATCATCCAGATCACCACCGTGGGACGTGAGCAGGAGCGCGTCCGCGAGATCCTCGCCGACATCGCGGACGCGCACCTGTCGATGCCGTACGAGACGTGGGTGGTGACCGAGCCCGGTGCCGGCGACACCTACCCCACCGCCGACCGCGTGATCACCGTGCCGGGCATGTTCGCCGTGCAGGCCCGCTACAAGGCCCGCGCGCTGGAGTACAGCCGCCGGATCCGCCGCGACGAGGGCCTCGACCGCGACGACGTCAAGATCCTCTTTCTCGACGACGACACGTCGCCGACCCCCGCCTACATCGAGACCGCGTTCGCGGCCGACTACGACCTCGCGCAGGGCGCCATCGCCACCCGCAACTCCTATGGCTCGCTGCCGCTCAAGCACTTCTTCCTCAGCCACATGGACGACATGCGACTGTTGGGCTGCTTCACCTACTGCGGCCTGTTCCAGGGGGTGCTGGGCCGCCCGCTCTACGTCCACGGCGAGGGCCTGACGGCGACCGGCGCCGCGGAGTCGTCGATCACCTGGGACTACCCGATCTACGCCTCAGAGGACCTCGTGTTCGGCCACAACGCCACGGCCCTGGGCCACACGTGGGGCTACTTCCACGAGTACATCGAGAACACCTCCCCATGGACGTTCGAGGCGTTCGTCAAGCAACGCAGGCGCTGGCTGTGGGGCAACCTGTTCGGCATCGGGGACCGCAAGGTGCTGCCGCTGTCGTCGGCGATCCTGCTGATGGGCAACTACCTGCTCGGCACCCTGACCTACGTCGCGTCGGGCACCGCGGTGCTGCTCCTGTTCGGCGGCGCCATCCGCAACATCCCCCAGGCCGTGTACGCGGTGTACTGGGCGTCGTTCGCCGCGTGGCTGGGCAGCTACGCGATCTCCGGCTGGCTCAACAGCAAGCGGCGGCCGTCGCAGGTGACGAGCCGCCTCGCCTACCTGGCGTCGCGGGTCTGGCAGACCGTGGCCGCCGTGGTGCTCGCGCCCGTGACGGCCACCTGGGCCATCGCGGTCGGGGCGATCTGCTTCTACCTGGGCGACCCGAAGAACTTCGAGGTCATCGCGAAGACCCGGGAGACGTCCCTCGAGACGGGTCGGGAGCTGGAGGTGCTCGGTGAGCCCGCATGAGCCGGGACCGGTCCGGGCACCGCGCCCGGCGGTCGTGCTCGTCGTGCTGGTCGTGGTCGGACTCGCCGTGACCGCGACGTTCGGGCTGGGCCGGGCCTACCGCAGCCTCGCCGACCCGACCGTCGGGCTCGCGCAGCGCCCGGCGTACGTCTCGGCCCCCGACCCGGTGCTCCGCGCGGAGGCCGGGCTCGACCCGAACTCCACCGACGAGGCACCGGGCGTGGCCCGGCCCGACGTCCGGACGATCGAGGTCTCCCGCAGTGGTACCGGACAGGGCGCTGATGGACGGGACCGGATCGACCTGCTGATCGGCGGCGTGCCCACCCGGACGATCCCGATCGCCGGCCCGTCGACCACGCCGGGCGCGCTGGTCGACGCCATCGGCGACGACACGTGGATGCGCCGGTCCACGCCGACCGAGGTGGTGCTGGACGCCGCGCTGGTGATGGAGTCCGGCACGACCCTGACGGTCGCCGCGCCCCTGACGCGACTCGTCCTCGGCACGCGGCCCGGGGTGTTCCTGGGTGGGGCCGAGGCCACACTCGCCTTCACCGGCGTCGCGGTGGAGGCCAGCGACCGGGCGGTGCCACGGGCCGGCGAGGTCGGCTCGGGCGACCGGCCGTTCGTCCTCGCCGAGGGCGGCCGCATGGAGATCACCACCAGCGCGTTCCGCTACCTCGGGCGCGACTGGAGCGGCTCCTACGGCGTGTCCTGGACGAAGGGCGCAGGCGGGTTCGCCACGTCCTCGACGTTCGAGCGCGGGTTCATGGGGATCTTCGCCGCCACCGCGATCGACCTGAGGCTGACCGGCAACACCGTGGCGGACAACGCCCTCTACGGCATCAACGCCCACCAGGTGTCGGCGGGCGTACTCGTCGAGGACAACACGGTCTCGGGCAACGCCCGCGACGGGATCCTGCTGTCCGACCACGTCACGAGCGCCACCGTGCGCGCGAACACGGTGCGGGACAGCGGGGTCGACGGGATCATGCTCGACGCCGGGTCGGACGGGAACACCGTCACCGGCAACGTGGTGGCGGGCAACGCCAGCGACGGGATCGCGCTCGCCGGCAGCAGCCGCACCACCGTCTCGGGCAACACGATCAGCGACAACCGGGTCGCGGTCGACGTCTACGGCGGCTCCGCGGGCACGGTGGCCGCCCTCAACGAGATCAGCGACAACGGTGCGGCACTGCAGGGTGCCGCGGAGAGCGGCAACACGGTGCTCTCCAACGGCGACTACTGGCGGCCCTGGGCGCTGGGCGCCATCTGGCTGGGCGCAGCCGCACTGATCGCGGGCCTCGTGCGGCTGACCCGGTCCCGGCGGGCCGCCACCACCGCAGCCATCGCCCGTTCGAACACCGAGCGGGCCCTCGTCGGATCGGGAGCGAAGCGATGACCGCACTGCAGGAGAAGGCACCCGTCGAGGTCGAGATCAGACCGGAACCTCCAGCGCTGCGCCGGTTCCGGCCCGATATCGAGGGGCTGCGGGCGGTCGCCGTGGTCACGGTGGTGCTGTCCCACGCCGGGCTCGCCCTGACCGGCGGCTACGTCGGCGTGGACATCTTCTTCGTGATCTCCGGATTCCTCATCACCCGGCAGCTCGGCGAAGAAATGTTTCGCCGGAAGCGGGTGGACTTCGCCCGGTTCTACGCCCGGCGGTTCCGACGGATCGTCCCCGCCGCGACCCTGGTGGTCATCGCGACGCTGCTGGCGTCGTGGCGGTGGCTCTCGCCGCTGCGGATGCCCTCCATCACCCTCGACGGCGTCTTCGCGGCGATCTCCGGGATCAACTGGCGCCTCGCCGCGAACGGCACCGACTACTTCCAGGCCACCGCGCCGCCCAGCCCGCTGCAGCACTACTGGTCCCTGTCGGTCGAGGAACAGTTCTACGCGGTCTGGCCGCTGCTGCTCGTCCTGAGTGCGCTGCTGCTGGGGCGCCTGCTGGGCCGCGGGCGGGCGATCGTCACGTCGCTGGTGGTGCTCATCGGGATCTCCTACTGGCTGTCGGTCACGGTCACGGCCACGTCGGCGCCGTGGGCCTACTTCGGGTCGCAGACCAGGGCCTGGGAGCTCGCCCTCGGCGCGCTGGTGGCCGTCACGGTCTCGACGTGGACGCGCCTGCCGGGCTTCGTCGCGGGCCTCGCGACCTGGGTGGGCGTGGCGCTGATCGGGTACGCGGCGTGGACGTTCACCGACCAGACCCCCTACCCGGGCGGGCTGGCCGCGGTGCCGGTCGTCGGTGCCGTACTGGTGATCGCGGGGGGCTGCGCGGGCCCGCGGTGGGGTGCCGAGACGCTGCTGGGGCTGTGGCCGATGCAGTTCCTGGGCCGCACCTCCTACTCGTGGTACCTCTGGCACTGGCCGGCGCTGATGCTGCTGCCGGCGGCCCTGGGCCGCCCCGCCGACACGACCGTCACCCTGATCGCCGTCGTCGGCTCGCTGGGCCTGGCCGTGGCCACCTACTACGGCGTGGAGCAGCCGTTCCGCCGCGACAAGGCACTCGTGCACTATCCGCAGCGCGGCATCATCGTCGGCAGCGGGATGGTGGCCGTGTCGGTCGCGGTCGCACTGGGCGTCGGCGCGCTGGCGGTGGTGCCCGGCGGCACGGGCGGGCCGGCCGTCTCCGTCGCGCTGTCCCCCGCCGCCGTCGTCGCGGCGACCACGACCACGACGCTGCCGGCGAACCTGACCCCGTCGCTGGAGAGTGCCCTGCGCGACCAGGCCAACTCCCGGTCCTGCTTCACCGACTACTTCGGCACAGCGCCCAACACCTCCCCCGAGTGCATCTTCGGGGACCCGGCGGGCACGAAGACCCTGGTGCTGCTGGGCGACTCGCACGCCGCACAGTGGGCCGGGCCGGTCTTCGCCTGGGGCCGGCAGAACCACTGGAAGGTGTGGTTCCTCGCGAAGTCGTCGTGCCAGGCCGGCAACTACCCCGACTACGTCGTGCCGGCTCTGCACCGCGTCTACACCGAGTGCAACGAGTGGCGCACCGCCGCGCTGGCGTTCATCGCGCAGCTCAAGCCGCAGCTGGTGGTGATCGGCTCGCTGTCCAAGGGCGTCACGATCACCCCCGCCGGACAGACGCAGACGACGCTGCAGCTTCGGGCCACGGGCGCCCAGGTGCTCTACATCGCCGACAACCCCTACATGGGCATCGACCCACCCTCGTGCCTGGCCCAGTACTCCGACGACATCCAGCGCTGCTCGGTGCCGCGCAGCGCCGCCGGTCTCGACGCGCCGGCCCGGCTGGCCGAGATCAGGGGTACCCAGGACGGCGGCGGGGAGGTGTGGGACCCCATCCCGTACCTCTGCGCGGACGTCTGCCCGAGCGTCATCGGCACCATCGAGGTGTACAAGGACGAGAGCCACCTGACCAACACGTTCACGACGTCGCTGCTGCCGGAGCTGGGGCCGGTGCTGACGAGGCTGGGCGGGGGCTGAGGTGGCCCGGTTCTGGTGGGGCGACGGCCCGCGCCCCGGCGCGCCGTCGTCGATCCGGTTCACCGCGTGGCTGGTCGCCTCGCTCGTCCTGGCCGGCGTCACCGGCGGGTACGTGCTGGTGTCGGAGCACATGACCGGGCCCGCGCCCCGGGCCACTCCGCTGCGGGTCATGCCACTGGGTGACTCCATCACGCTCGGACCCGACCAGGACGGCGGCATCAGCGGCGGCTGGCGGCCGCTGCTCGCCGACGAGCTCGTGCACCGCGACGGCCTGGACGTGCAGTTCGTCGGGAGCCAGCAATCCGGGACGCCGCCGCTCGACCACGAGGGCCACGGCGGGTGGCGCATCGACCAGATCCGGGCGATCGTCGACGGGGCGATGGCCACCTATGCCCCGGACGTGGTGCTGTTGCACGTCGGCACCAACGACGTCGGCCAGCGCCTCGACCTCGCCGGCGCCCCGGCCCGGCTGGCCGATCTCACCGCCCGGATCTGCCGGGACCGCCCGGGCGTCGACCTCGTCGTGGCGTCGATCATCCCGATCGGGAGCCTGGAGCCGCTCATCGACGCCTACGACGCGACGATCCCCGGTATCGTCGGCGGGCTGCAGCAGGCGGGGTGCCGCGCGCATCTCGTCGACATGCGCGACGCCGTGCCGTCCACCGAGCTGTTCGACGGTGTCCATCCCGACCGTGCCGGCTACGCGGCGATGGCCGCCGTCTGGGCCCCGGTGGTGCGCTCGATCTACTCCGGTGACGGCGGCACCCTCCCCGGATCCGTCGACGACGACGTCCTGCGCTACGCCGGTTCCTGGAGCCAGGACCACGAACGGCCCGGCGCCTGGTTCTCCGACGAGCACCACTCGGGCAGCACCGGCGACGTCGCCTCGTGGACGTTCCGCGGTACGGGCGTCGCGGTCGCCGGGGCCACCGGGCCGTCGGGCGGGATCGCGGCCGTCAGCATCGACGGCGGGCCGGACGCGGCCGTGGACTACTACGCGCCGTCCGCGGCCGAGCAGGTGACGGTGTACCGGAGCCCGGCCCTCGCCGCCGGGGTGGCGCACACCGTGCGGGTGCGTGTCACGGGGTCGGCGGATCCCGCGTCGACGGGAACGACCGTGTCGCTGGACCGGCTCAACGTGACCGGCTGAACGGCCACAGCCGGGCCAGCCGGAGCACCGCCGCCAGCACGCCCACCCCGGCGAGTGCGCCGGCGGCGGGCCACGCCCAGTCCCCCTCGGTGGCGGCAGCCGCTGGGCGTGCGCAGTTCACCGCGAAGTCGTTGCGCACCACGGTCTCCAGGGGACCTGCGACCTTCGCCTTCACGGCGGCGTCGGTGCCGCCCTCGGTGTCGAAGTCGTTGAACAGCGGGCGCTGCGCGGCCACCACGGACTCCCACACGGCGTGCGACGCCGCCATCCCGTTCATCACGTCGGCCGCGTCGGACAGGTACGTCGCCGCGTCCGGCGCGTAGCGGTGCACGCCGAACTCCGTGACCGCCACCGGCACCCCGTGCGCGCTCGCGAAGGTCGCCAGCGGGGCGAGGGCCTGCCCGGTGGCGGCCCGGCCCGGGTACGGCACCCGGGCCCCGGGCCCCTGGTTCGTGTACGTGAAGGGCTCGTAGAAATGCACCGTGTAGACCGTCCGCGGGTCGCCGGTGGGCACGACGGTGGACAGGAAGCCGACCGAGCCGTAGCCGTCGCCCTCCACCAGGAGCGGCACGTCCGAGACGGCCCGGACGGCGGCCGCAGCGCGGCCGTTGAACACGTTGATGTCCTCGGGTGAGCCGCCGTAGCGCGCAGCGAAGTCGGCGGCCGCGGGGAAGCCGCGGCGGGCCACGTCGTTGGGCTCCACCATGGGGTCGATCCCGATCACCGCGGGGTTCGGGCCGTAGCGGGTGGCGGTGTAGCGCAGCATGTCCAGCCAGGCCGTCTGGGCGGCGGCGCTGGTCCAGAAGTCCTCCAGGACCGGGCCGTAGACCGCGGTGTTCGTCGACCGCGCGATGGCCTGCTCGTTGCGGCCGGGCCCGGACCGGTACGCGATCACCACGAACATGCCGGCCGCCGACGCCCGGGCGACCACGTCGTCGATCACGCCCTGCACCTTCGGGTCGAGGGCGTACGGCGCCTGCTCGCCGTAGAGCCCCGCCACCGAGAGCTGGACGTAGTTCGCGCCCAGCCCGCGCAGGTCCGCGACGTCGGCGTCGGTCAGCGGGCTGCCGATCGCCCGCCCCGGGTAGGGGCTCGACGTGCCGCCCCACCGGCCCTGCCAGAGGTTGGCCCCGCGCAGGTCCCCGGTGCGCCAGGGCGTCATGCGGTCGGTGACGGGTGCGCAGGCCGGAGCGGTGGTCGGGACGCCGGCGCCGAGGGAGCCCACGATGAGCACCAGGACGAGCGGGAGGAGACGCATGCACGCCCTTCAGCCGGGCCCATCACGCTATCCCTCCACCATCCCCAGTGGACATGACTGGATCCGGTGATGTCCTGTCACCCTGCGTCGAGGACGGCGCGCAACCGGGTGTCGAACGCGGCCGGGTCCTCGACGAAGCCGGTGTGCCCGCCCGGGACCAGGGTCGGCTCGACGTCGAGCTGCGCGGCGAGCGCGCGCGTGGTGCGGTCGCACACCTGCCCGGCCGAGTCGGTCCCGATGCCCAGGACGACATGCGCCTTCCCCAAGGCGGCCACGTCGGGCAGCCAGGCGCAGGTGCCACGGATCTCGTGGGCGAACCACCGACGCTCGTCGGCCTCCGCCTGGTCCCCGTGGGCGACCATCATCTCGGCGGGAAGGGGGATGTTCGCCTGGGCCAGGAACTGCGCCCACGCGCCCACCCGGTCACCTGAGAGGTAGGTGGCGATCATGGCCTCCGTCCGGGCACGGAACGTGTCGCGCTCGTCGAGCAGCTCCTGCAGCGGCGGCTCGTGCGCGATCGCGGTGTGCACCAGGTCGGGACGGGACTCCACGAGGGCGAGCGTGGTGACCGCGCCGCCGCTGGAGCCCAGGACCGTCGCCGGGCCGGCGTCGAGGTGCGTGATCAGCCGCGCGAGGTCGTCGGCGCGCAGCTGTGGCGTGGAGTCCTGCCCGGGATCGTGCAGCGTGCTGCGGTGGATGCCCCGCGGGTCGGTGGTGAGCACGGTGTGGTCGACGGCGAGCAGCTCGGCCAGCGGCGCGAACGCGTCCGCGCCCATCGGCGAGCCGACGAGCGCGACGAGCGGACCGCGGCCCCGCACCTCGTAGTAGAGGCGGGCATCGGCGACATCGAGCATGTGTTTCCTCCTGAAGTGATCGTGGCATCACAGGGACCGACGCAGATCGGGCAGAATCATCGGGCATGGGCGATGTTTCTGTGCTGGACCCGGATCTGACCCGCGCCCGAGCGGGCGACGACGCCGCGTTCGGCCGGCTGGTCGCGCCGCTGCGCCGCCAGCTGCACGCCCATTGCTACGGCATGCTCGGTTCCGTCCACGACGCCGACGACGCGCTGCAGGAGGCGCTGGTGCGGGCGTGGCGCGGGATCGACCGCTTCGAGGGCCGCAGCTCCCTGCGGTCGTGGCTCTACACCGTCGCCACCCGCACCTGCCTCGACAGCGTGAAGAGCCGCGGGCGCCGTGCCCTGCCGATGGACCTCGGCCCGTCCAGCGAGCAGGTGGTGCTCGCCGACGCGCCACTGTCCGACGTCGCGTGGCTGGGCCCGTATCCCGACGCCGGTCCCGAGCAGCGCGAAGCCGTTCAGCTGGCGTTCGTGGCCGCCTGCCAGCACCTGCCGGGCAACCAGCGCGCGGCACTGCTGCTGTTCGAGGTGCTCGGCTTCTCCGCCGCGGAGATCGCCACGATCATGGACACGTCCACCGCCTCGGTGAACAGCGCGCTCCAGCGCGCCCGGAAGATCGTCGCGGAGCGGGTGCCGTCCCGCGAGGAGCAGCCGACGGCCCGCGACGCCCGCACCCGGGAGATCGTCAGTGCCTACTCCATGGCCCTGGAGCGCGGCGACGCCGCCGCTCTCGTGACGCTGCTCACCGAGGACGTCACGTGGTCCATGCCACCGCTGCCGCACTGGTACCGCGGCGTCGACACCGTCATGGACTTCGCGGTGGCCGTGCCGCTCGGGAACTGCGGGGCCTGGCGCCATCTCCCCACCAGCGCGAACGGACAGCCGGCCGTGGCCGCCTACCTGCGTCCGGGCGACACGGGCCCCTACGACGCATGGTCGATCAACGTCCTGAGGCTGCGGGGGGACCGGATCGCCGAGGTCACGTCGTTCATCGGGGCGGAGCACTTCGTGGCGTTCGGCCTGCCCCCGTCGCTGCCATGATCGATGGCGCCCGAAGCCAGGCCGTCGATGATGGCGGTGCAGCACCTATCCGAGGCGAATCGGCCCGAATACCTGCCACACCGCCACACACGACCCCAACCCGAGTCGGGTCAGCTCGCGCCGGGTCCGGCCGCCCCTGACGCCGCACCCGGGACGCCGAGCCGTCGCACACAGGCCGACCCCCGGCGAGGAGCCCATGACCGTGCGCCCCGCCGTGCCGGCCGACGAGCACGACGTCCTCGCGTTGGCCTCCATGATGGCGACCTCGTCCGCTGCCCTCGACTCGCCCGGCGTGCACCTGCTCGTCGCAGAAGTCGACGCGACGGTTGCCGGCTACGTCCTGGGGTCCGGGCACCCGACCTTCCACGCCAACGGGCCCGTGGCGTGGGTCGAGGAGATCGCGGTCGCCCGCTTCTACGAGCGCAGCGCCGCGTACTTCCGCAGGATGCTCTGATCCGGCACGGCCAGGGATGTCGGCACCAGCTGCGGCACCGGGTGGGCGTGGAACTCGGCGAGCGTGGCGTCGCCGGCGAGGTACTGGGCCGTGCGGATCCAGCCGTTGTGCGACACCACGACCACACGCCCGGCGAGGGGAACGTCGGCGAGGAACCCGCCGACCCGCGCGACCAGGGCGTCGAGCTCCTCCCCACCCGGCGGGGTGACGGTGACGTCGAGGTGCCCGCCGGGGAAGTCGGCCGGCCGCTCCCGGCGCACCTCGTCCTTCGGGCGCCCCTCCCACTCCCCCATGTCCCGCTCGCGCAGCCGGTCGTCGAGGACCACCTCGACGCCCGAGAACAGCGCCGCAGCGGTGAGCGCGGCACGACTGAGCGGTGACGCGTACACCCGGTCGGCGGGCGGGCCCGGCTCGATTCGCGCCAGCGCCCAGGGGTCGGGAGCCACGTCGAGCCCGCCCATGAAGATCCGCTCGCGGTTCCACCGCGTCTCGGCGTGCCGGATCGCGACCAGCGTCATCAGTACATCATTCGGGGATCGTCGTAGTACTTGAACTCCAGCAGGTTGTGCGACGGGTCGGCCAGCACGAACGTCTCGTGCTCCTCCGAGCGACCCTCGAACCGCCGGAACGGCTCGGCGAAGAACTCGAGCTTGCGCCCCCGGGCCAGCCGCAGCAGCCGCTCCCAGTCCTCCTGCGCCCGGAACGTCACGCCGAAGTGGCGTGGGTAGAGCTGCGGTTCGGTGTCGATCACCTCGTGGAGGTGGCAGACCACCTGGTCACCGAAGAAGTCCAGGGTGATCCGGTCGGCGTAACGGCGGGCGAGCTTGCAGCCCAGGCCCGTCACGTAGAACTCGTAGGCCTCGTCGAGGTCCGCGGCCGGGATGGCCAGGTGGAAGACGTCGTCCCGGGTTCTCACACCAACCCCAGGGTGTCCGAGCGCAGGCCCAGCCGCAGGGTCTCGAGCGGGATGACGTCCTCGGCGTGGATGTTGCCGACGTTCACCGAGGGTCCCAGCCGCCGCACGAAGTAGGTCTGCAGCTCCTTGTTCGGCGCCTCGAACAGGAGGCGGTCGACGTCGACGCCGGAGTCGAGGATGGCCTCGATGAGCTCGTCGCGCGGCTGCCCGTCGGCGGTGCAGATGCCGCTGCGGCCGCTCTCGCGCGCCTCGGTGGTGACGAGCTTCGCACCGGCGGCGAGATCCTCGCGGATCGAGGAGATCCACTCCGGCGACGACAGGGCCTCCGAACGCGCCGCGTCCTTGAACCCGACCTCACTGATCACCGTGAACTCGTCCGACAGCCGGGCCACCCACCGGGCCTTCTCCTCGTTGCCCATCGCGATGGTGCCGTTGGAGACCTCGACGCAGCTCGCGCCGAGGCCGCGACACAGTTCCCGCCAGTCGTCGACCATCCCGTCGACGGCGAAGCGCTCGAACAGCGTGCCGCCGAAGTAGAAGTCGATGCCCGCCCAGCGCAGGATGTCGATCTTGCGCTTGATGTCGTGCGTGACCAGGGCGGTGCCCCACCCGAACTTCACCATGTCGATGTACTCGCCGACGCTGTCGATGGCGTCCTCGAACCGGCCGGTGTGCAGACCCGGGTCGATCACCATCGTGAGGCCGCGCTGCCGGGGCGCGCACTCGCGCTCGGGAAGGGTGAGCCGTGTGTCGATCATGTTCAGTCTCCTCGTGTCCGGTCGCCACCCACGGTCGCGGGTGAAGCTGGGCGGAACCCCTCGGTCCGCCTGGGAGGGAGCTGTGAAAGGGCACGCTGCTTGCCCGTGAGCACGAGGCTCAGCGGCGTCCGGCGCAGCACCTCGACGATCAGCAACGAGCCGACGACCGCCGCCACGTACACGGCGACGCTCGACCACGGCGCCGGAAGCAGCGCGGCCACCGAGTCGGGGGCGCCGAACGTGAGCGCCCAGAGGATCACCGGGTGCACCAGGAACACCCCGAAGGAGCGGTCCGACGCCCGCTCGACGAAGCGGGAGGCGGGCCCGCCGGCGCGCCGGTCCGACCATGCCGCACCGATCGCCCAGAACGCCGCGACCACCGACACGACCCACGGGATCATCACGGGCTGGAAGACGTCGGTGGCGACTATGGCCCCGACGGTCGGGACGGTGACCTGGTACCAGGCCTCGGCGGCCACCCCGGTGA
The DNA here is from genome assembly GCA_038231335.1 of Mycobacteriales bacterium. Lineage (GTDB taxonomy): Bacteria > Actinomycetota > Actinomycetes > Mycobacteriales > Pseudonocardiaceae > Pseudonocardia. The sequence goes on along the minus strand of JBBRLM010000011.1, from coordinate 73,840 downwards.
CGACGAACGCACCGACGACGACACCGGTGTGGCCGCGGATCCAGGCGTCGACCCGGTCGAGGTGCACCGCCACCACCCCGCCCAGGACGAGGAAGAACTGGTAGCTCAGGAAGACCGATCCGGCGTAGGGCAGCAGAGCGGCCGGCGCGGCGTCGTGCAGCCACACGTCGGTGGCCACCTGCAGCGCGAGGCTCGCGGCCAGCAGCAGCCCGTGGTGCCCGCGGGTGGCTCGCAGCAACCACCGGAACAACGGGAAGAGCAGGTAGAACTGCATCGAGACGAGCAGGAAGTACAGGTGGAACCACGCCGTGCCGGTGAGGATGTTCACCAGCAGGAACTGCCCGGGGTCCGCCTGCGGCACGGTCACCAGCTGCAGCCCCGTGTAGATCACCGACCACACCAGGTACGGCACCCCGACGAGCAGGAAACGGCGGCGCCAGAACGGCAGCGTGGTGGGGGCCTTGTCGCGGTAGCGGTGCATCAGCACGAACGCGGTGAGCACGAAGAACGCCTCGCGCGTGAAGTGCAGCAGCATCGTCAGGGCCCCGAAGCGCACGCTGGCCACGTTGTTCACCGTCGACACGGTGTGCACCGCGATCACGCAGGCGAACGTGAGGACCCGCACCATGTCGGCCGGGTAGACGTGCTTCTTCACGAGGCCACCAGCCCCTCGCGCAACGCGACGCGGCGCACCTTGCCCGTCGGCCCGAGCGGGAACGACTCCACCACGCGGATCTCGGCCGGTCGCTTGAACCGCGCCAGCCGGTCGGTGCAGCGGTCGGTGAGCCGCGCGACGAGGTCAGCCCCCTCGCCCCGCACGAACGCCACCGGCACCTCGCCCAGCACGTCGTCCGGCCGCGCGACGACCACGGCCTCGACCACGTCCGGCTCCCCGAGCAACACCTCCTCGACCTCGCGGGGGTAGACCAGCTCGCCGCCGCGGTTGACGACGTCGTCGGCGCGCCCGGCCAGGTAGAGGTACCCGTCGGCGTCCAGGCGGCCGACGTCGGAGGTGTCGAGCCAGCCGTCGGCGTCGAAGCGGTCGGCCGCGGCGCCGCCCGCGTAGCCGCGGATGACGCCGCCCCCGCGGATCCGGACGCGCCCGACCACGTCGACGGGGCAGGGCGCTCCCGCGTCGTCGACGACCTGCAGCTCGACGTCGACGGGGCGACCGACCGAGCCCGGCCGGACGGGGGCGTCGAGCGGCATCGCGGTGATCTGGCTGGCGGCCTCGGTCATGCCGTAGCTCTCGATCACCGGCACCCCGGTGCGCGCGGTGACCAGCTCGCGCACCACCATCGGCAGCGGCGCGGACGCCGAGCGCAGGAACCGCAGCCCGGACGGCACGACGGGGACCTCCGACCGCGACAGGATCGTCAGGATCGCCGGCACCGCGTTCACCCACGTGACCTCGCGCTCGACGAGCATCGGCCAGAACCCGGTGCGGTGGAAGCGGCGGTCGAGCATTAGCTCGGCGCCGGCGACGAGCGTGGCCAGCAGGCCCACGACCTGCGCGTTGATGTGGAACAGCGGCAGGGGGTTGTAGCCGCGGTCGGTCGCGGTGAGCCCGTTGTGCCGCGCGACGGCACCGGCGGTGTGCAGCAGCCGGGCCTCGGTGAGCTCGACGGCCTTCGGGGTCCCGGTCGAGCCCGACGTGAGCAGGACGACGGAGCCGGGGACTGCGTCCCTCTGCGGAACGGACGGCGACCGACGTGCGGGCAGTCCGCCGTCGGTCACGAGCACGCCGCCGCGTTCGGCACGGTCCGACACCACCAGCGTGGGTCGCAGTACCGAGCGGAACCGCTCGCGCTCGGCCGCGGGCGCGTCCGGATCGACGGGCGCGGAGCACCGGCCCGCGGCGATCACGGCGAGATGGACGACGGCGAACGCGAGGGGGTCGTCGACGTCCACGAGCACCCGGGCCCCCGCCGGAACCCCGCGAGCGTCGAGCTCGCCCGCCCATACGTCGCAGGCGGCGTCGAGAGCGGCGTAGTCGACGTAGCGGGCACTGCGGGCGTCGCCGACGAATCGGACTTCTGGGCCCGTTGACCTGCGGAAACGGACAACGTCACGCATGCAGGGAGCCATGGGACCCCAGGGTGGACCATCGACCTGTGGGCTCGCTGAGAACCCCGTGTGAGCCGTCGGGCAACGCGCTCGCAGGCGCATACTCGCGGGCGTGAGGTGGTGGCGCGGAGCGCAGATCGGGCTGCTCGTGGTGGCGGCTGTCGCCGTGGGGGTGGGTGTCACGGGCGGGATCGGCACGGCCACGCCCGTGCTGGCGGACGCCCAGGCCCAGCCGGTGCTGGGCGGGGTCGAGCACACGCTGACCGTCGCGGGCGTCCGGCGGACCTACCGCACGTTCGCCCCCGCGACCGGCCGCGACCTACCGCTGCTGGTGGTGCTGCACGGTCGCGGCCAGTCGCCGCGCACCGCGATCCAGCAGACCGGCTTCGTGAGCCTCGCGCAGCAGAACCGGGCCGCCGTCGTCTACCCCGACGGCATCGGGCGCTCCTGGAACGCCGGCGGGGGCTGCTGCGGGACGTCGGGCGCGCACGGCACCCCCGACACGGCGTTCGTCGCGGCGGTCGTCGCCGCGTCGCTGCGGGACCTGCCCGTCGACGCGGCCCGGGTCTACGTCGTGGGCTACAGCAACGGCGGCAAGCTCGCCTACACCGCTGCGTGCGCACACCCGACGCTGTTCGCGGCGGTCGCGACCTACGGATCGGTGCCGCTCACACCGTGCCGGGGCGGGCCGGCGCGACCGTTCCTGCTGGCCGCGGGCGCACTCGACCCCATCCTCCCGTTCGGCGGCTCGACACACGGCCACCCGACGCTGCCCTCCGTGCGCACCGCCGTCGGGTGGCTGCGCACGCAGGACGGCTGCACGGGCACCCCTACATCACAGACGGTCGGCGCGTCGACGGTCCAGCGCTGGGCCACCTGCCGGCCCGGGTCAGGCGTGACGTTCGTGCTCTACCCGCACTCGGGCCACACCTGGCCGACGTCCGTGTCGGCGCAGATGTGGACCTTCCTCACATCCGCTGGTTGACCGACGCGATCCCGGCCGGCGCCGACGCCACCGACGAACGGATGGCGTCGGCCAGCGCGAGCGCGGCCTCCTCCGTCAGTTCCAGAGCCACCCGCGACGACGGGCCGAGCACCGGGTTCAGGAAGTCGATGTTGACGGTGTGGCCGTACGGGGCGTGCACGGGATGGTCGACGTAGACGGTGGCGTCGCTGACCGGGAACCAGCCCTGCGGGCCCTTGCCGCTGCCGTCGACGGTGATCGTCTCGGTCTGGTAGGTGCACACCTCAGGCCACCAGGTGGGTGCCGAAGAACGCGAAGATCTTCTGCCAGCCGTCGACGGCCGCCGCGACCCGGTAGGCGGGGCGGTCCACGGCGAAGAACGAGTGGCCCGCGTCGTCGTAGGTGTGGAACTCGTGGGCCTTGCCCAGGCGGTCCAGCTCGGCCGAGAGCGTGGCGGTCTCGTCGGGGGCGGGGTTCTGGTCCTCGGCGCCGAACAGGCCCAGCAGCGGGCAGGCCAGGTCGGGGGCGAGCCCGATGATCGGCTTCATGCTGATCGGGAACCCGGCGGGCACCTCGTTGACGACGAACGCGCCGTAGCAGTCCACCGCGGCGTCGATGTCCAGGGAGCACGCCGACAGGAACGTCTGGCGGCCGCCCGAGCAGTGCCCGATGACACCGATCCTGCCGTTGGCGTTGTCGAGGGACTTCAGGTACGCCGCGGCGCCGGCGACGTCGCCGACCAGCCGCTCGTCGGGCACTCCCCCGGCGGCGCGCACGGCGGCCGCCGCGTCGTCCGGGGCTGCACCGGGGGCCTCGCGGGAGTACAGGTTCGGGCACAGCGCGGAGTAGCCGTGCACGGCGAACTTCCGCGCCATCTCCAGGGTGGACCCGTCGTAGCCGGGCATGTGGTGGATCAGCACGACACCGCCGCGCGGGGTGGTGCCCGTCGGCCGGGCGAGGTAGGCCTCGATCTGGTCGCCGTCGTGGCCGGAGATCGTGATCGTCTCCGCAGTGATCGGTTCGGTCATGCCTGCGTTCTATCCCACCGGCAGCACCCCGGCACCTCCGGGCTGGATCAACCCCCGGACGATTCGACCAACCGGCGCAGATCGTTCCGCGATCCGGTCGCCGCACCTGATCAGGTGGGCGCATCCCCGGCCGCTGCGAGCTCCCGGGCCTCCTGCCGCGTGGCCACTGCGGGCGGGGAGCCGTCGAGCGGCCGGCCTGCTGTCTCTTTGAGGAAGTAGACACTGATCAGGCCCACCACACCGGCCGCGATCAGGTAGTAGCCCGGCCAGTTCAGATCGCCGCTCACCAGCACGAGCGCGGCGATGACCGTGGCCGCCGTCCCGCAGAACGCCGAGACGAAGATGTTGAACGCGATCGACAGGCCGCTGTAGCGGATCTCCGTCGGGAACAGCGCCGGCAGCGTCGACGGCGAGACGGCCGAGAACAGCACCAGCGTCAGACCCATGATCATCAGGCCGCCGAACGTGGCCCCGAGGCCGCCGACGCGCAGCAGCAGGATCGTGGGCAGGCCCAGCACGATCAACGCGATGCAGCCGGTGAACAGGATCGGCCTGCGCCCGACGCGGTCCGAGAGCCGCCCGACGAACGTGATGATCACCATCAGGATCAGCAGCACGACGATCTGCAGGATGTTCGACGCCGACTCGGACGTGCCCGTCTCCCCCGCCGCCGGCAGCGTGGACGTCAGGTAGGTCGGGATGTAGGCCGTCAGCACGTAGTTGGTGACGTTCCAGGCCACCACGAGCCCGCCCGCGAGCAGCATCGCGCGCCAGTGCTTGGTGAAGATCAGCCGGAAGGCGTCCTTCGCCGACGTGCCCTCGTGGGTCTCCGACTTCGCGACCATGACCTGGAACGCCGGGGTCTCCTCCAGCCGCGAGCGCAGGTAGAGCCCGACCACGCCGAGCGGGAACGCGAGCAGGAACGGGATGCGCCAGCCCCAGCTGTCCATCGCCTCCGGCGGGAGGACGGCGATGAGCACGGTGGAGATCGTGGCGCCGAGCGCGTAGCCGGTGAGGGTGCCGAACTCCAGCCAGCTGCCGAAGAATCCGCGACGCTTGTCGGCGGAGTACTCGGCGATGAACGTCATCGCGCCGCCGTACTCGCCGCCGGTGGACAGGCCCTGCACGACGCGGACCAGCAGCACCAGCAGCGGCGCGGCGACCCCGATGCTCGCGTAACCCGGGATCAGCCCCAGCACCGTGGTGCCGGCCGCCATCATGATCACAGTGACGGCGAGCACCTTGGTGCGCCCGATCCGGTCCCCGATCGGGCCGAAGATCAGCCCGCCGATGGGTCGGACGATGAACGACACCGCGAACACGCCGAAGGTGTAGACCGTGGCCGTGGCCGGGGGCAGGTTCGAGAAGAACACCTTCGTGATGACGACCGCGAGGTAGGAGTAGACGCCGAAGTCGTACCACTCCGTCACGTTGCCGATGGCCGCAGCGGCCACCGCACGTTTCATCGTCTGTTCGTCGGTGATGGTGATCTCGCGTTCGTCCACGCGGCGGCACGTTAATGCGCATTCGCCGCGAGCGCAGATCCAACGCAGACAATCGGACAATCAGTCAGTAAGTGGACGGCTGGGATGTATCTTCCCGCACACCTCGCCGAACCCGATGCGGCTGCCGTCCGGGCCGGGCGCGGTGGCGGTGATGACCACCTCGTCACCGTCCTCGAGGAACGTGCGGGTACTGCCGTCGGGCAGGGTGAACGGCTCGGCGCCGCCCCAACTCAGTTCCAGCAGGCAGCCGCGCTGCTCCTTCTCCGGGCCGCTGACGGTGCCGGATCCGTAGACGTCGCCGGTGCGGGTGGGCGCGCCGTTGACCGTCATGTGCGCGAGCTGCTGGGCCGGCGTCCAGTACATCGTGGAGAACTGCGGCCGCGAGACGGTGTGCCCGTTGAGGGACAGGGCCAGGTCCAGGTCGAGGCCCCAGCGGTCGACGTCGCGCAGGTACGGCAGCGGCTCGGGGTCGCGCGCGGGCGGTGCGACGCGGGCGGAATCCAGCGCGTCCAGCGGGACGATCCACGGCGAGATCGAGGTGGCGAAGGACTTGCCCAGGAAGGGGCCCAGCGGCGCGGTCTCCCAGGCCTGGATGTCGCGGGCGGACCAGTCGTTGAGCAGGAACACCCCGAACACGTGGTCGGCGAACTCCCCGACGCCGATGCGCGAGCCCATCTCGGACCCGACGCCGACGACGAACCCGACCTCGGTCTCGACGTCGAGCCGGGCCGACGGGCCGAACCCGGGCGTCGGGTCGCCGCGGCGCTGACCGACAGGGCGGATGATCGGCGTGCCCGAGACCACCACCGACGACGACCGGCCGTGGTAGCCGATCGGGAGGTGTTTCCAGTTCGGCGGCAACGCGTCGGCGACGCCCGGACGGAAGATGTGCCCGGCGTTCGTGGCGTGGTGCTCGTTGGAGTAGAAGTCGACGTAGTCGCCGACCTCGATCGGCAGGTGCAGGGTGACGTCGGCGAGCGGGTAGAGATGCGGGCGGACCCGGTCGGCCGCGGACGGCTCCGTCAGCCAGCCGCGGATCGTGGCACGCACCTGCGACCAGCGGGCCCGGCCCGCGGCCAGCAGCGGGTTGAGCACGGGGCCGGCGAGCAGCGCGGCGAACGGAGCCGTCGTGGCGTCCGCGACGGCGGCGACGTCGAGCACCTGGTCGCCGACCGCGACGCCGATCCGGCGCGGGCCGTCTCCCGTGCTGAAGACGCCGTAGGGCAGGTTGTCGAGGCCGAACAGGGTGTCGTCGGCCAGGTCGAGCCAGGTCATGCCCGCGGTCCCCGTCCCGACCAGGTCCACGCGTAGCCGGGGTCCTCGCTCGCCGCAGCGCCCTCGCCCAGCTCCAGCGGGCGGAACGTGTCGACCATGACCGCCAGCTCGTCGAAGAACTCCGCGCCCAGGCTGCGCTCCACCGCACCGGGCTGCGGGCCGTGGGAGTGCCCGCCGGGGTGCAGGCTGACCGACCCCTTCGCGATGCCCGATCCCTTGCGCGCCTCGTAGTCGCCGCCCACGTAGAACATCACCTCGTCGGAGTCCACATTGGAGTGGTAGTAGGGCACCGGCACCGACAGCGGATGGTAGTCGACCTTGCGCGGCACGAAGTTGCAGATCACGAAGTTGGCCCCCTCGAACACCTGGTGCACGGGCGGGGGCTGGTGCACGCGGCCGGTGATCGGCTCGAAGTCGGCCACGGCGAAGGTGTAGGGGTAGAGACAACCGTCCCAGCCGACGACGTCGAACGGGTGGGACGGGTAGACGTAACGGGTGCCGGTGATGCCTCTCGATCCCCGGTGCTTGACCAGGACCTCGACGTCGGCGCCGTCGACGAGCAGCGGCTCGGCCGGGCCGTGCAGGTCGCGCTCGCAGTAGGGCGCGTGCTCCAGCAGCTGCCCGAAGCGCGAGAGGTAGCGCTTGGGCGGGGCGATGTGGGAGTTGGCCTCGATGGCGTAGAGCCGCAGCGGCTCGTCGCCGGTGGGCACCCAGCGGTGGGTGGTGGAGCGGGGCAGCACCACGTAGTCGCCGGCCGACGCCGGGAGCGCGCCGAACACCGTCTCCACCGTGGCGGCGCCGGACTCGACGAACACGCACTCGTCGCCCACGGCGTTGCGGTAGAGCGGGCTGGCCTCTCCGGCGACGACGTAGGAGATCCTGACGTCGGCGTTGCCGAGCACCAGCCGCCGTCCCGTGACGGCGTCGCGTACCTTCCACTCTTGCCCGTCGAACAGCGTGTGCAGCTTCAGGTGGCGTGGCAGCAGCGGGCGGTTCTCGGTGGTGGCCTGGTCGGGCAGCTCCCACGGCGTGGCGTCGACGAGCGCCGACGGGACGTGGGCGTGGTAGAGCAGCGAGGAGTCGGAGGAGAACCCCTCCTCCCCCATCAGCTCCTCGGAGTACAGCCCGCCGTCGGGGCGCCGGTGCTGGGTGTGGCGCTTGGGTGGGACGTCACCCACGCTGCGGTAGAACGCCATCAGGCTCCTCCTCGATCGGCCGCGACCGATGGTGATCGCTGCGGCTCGTGCGATGCCGCCCCGGCCGGGGCATCGGCGTGCGGTTGACGCCGATCATCTCCCAGGACCCGGCGTAGTGCGGCGGTCAGCGTCCCGGTGTCGGGCCGCATGAGGACGGCGGCCACATGAGCGTCGGGGCGCACGACCCACACCTCCCCAGGACGGGCGGCGAGCGCGGCGGTCAGATCCTCGGCCTCGTACACCTGCACCGGCGCGTCGACGGAGTCCGCGGCCCGGCGGACCGCCTCGATGTCCGCACCGGGCACGACCAGGAGCAGCAGCCCCGCCCGGGCCAACTGTCGCAACCGGTCGTGCGCGGAAATCACCGTGGGAACAACGTTATGCACGCACGGGCGCCGGAGGCGCACGCTCTGGTCGGGCAGCAGCACACCGGGCCCCGGAGAAGGCAGCTGCCCGCGGGGCGGTCGCCCGGCGAGGGGGCGGGAGGCGTCGGGGGTGGTGAGGGGCGAGTCGGTGTACCAGAACGGCTCCGCCAGCCGGCCCGAGTCGACCTCCGCGCGGGCGACAGGATCGTCCGCCGCGCGGAACAGGACGTCGGCACGGCGGGCCGCGCGGGCGGCGTCGGGGGGCACGAGGAAGTCCATGGTCGCGGTCGTGACCGCGATGTTCTCGCGCGCCGCCCCGTGCCGCTCGGCGTGGTAGCTCTCCAGCAGGTCCTCGCCCGCCCACCCGTACCCGACGTGCGCGATCTTCCAGGCGGCGTTCTCCGCGTCGGCCACCCCGGAGTTGAGCCCGCGCGCCCCGAACGGCGAGACGAGGTGCGCGGCGTCGCCGGCGAGCAGCACCCGGCCCACCCGGAACCGGTCGGCGCAGCGGGAGTGGAAGCGGTAGACCGAGGTCCACACCAGCTCGTAGGCCCGCTCGCCCACGATGGCCCGGATCCGGGCGTCGACGGCCTCCGGGGAGAGGTCGGCGTCCGGCGGCACCTGCCAGTCGATGCGGAACGTCGAGTCCGGGCAGGGATGGATGAGCACCTGCCGGCCGGGGTTCCAGACGGGGTCGAAGAAGAAGCGGCGCTCGGTGGCCCACCCGGGCAGATCCACACGGATGTCACAGATCAGGAACCGGTCGTCGAACGACCGGCCCTCGAACGCCACCCCCAGCTGTTCCCGCAGTACACCGCCCGAGCCGGAGCAGAGCACCACGAAGGGTGCGCGCAGGTCACCCCCCGCCCACCGCACCAGGCCGTCCGCCGACACGTCCAGCACCTCGCTGTCCCAGCGCAGGTCCACCAGCGGCTCCGCGGCGATCCGCTCGTCGAGGATCTCCTCCGTACGCGCCTGCGACAGATTGACGAACGGCGGGAACGGCGAACCCCCCGCGTCGGCGAACGTCTGGGCGAACAGCTCGCGCTCGCCGTGGAACGTGCGCGCCGTGGTCCACGTGACGCCCTCGGCCGCGATCTGGTGGCCCGCACCCACCGACGCCCAGATGTCGAGCACGTCACGCTGCTGGCAGATGGCCCGGGACCCGACGACGTCCCGACCGGGCCTGCGGTCGAGCAGCACGCTCGGCACGCCCCACCGTGCCAGCAGCAACGCCGTGGTCTGGCCGACCGGCCCGGCGCCGACCACGACGACCGGGTCGTGGCGCCACATCAGGCGCCCTGCAGCTGCGCCCAGACCTCGCGGTCGCGCTCCCCCGTCCAGATGACGGGCCGTTCGACGCCCGACAGCTCGTCCCAGAGCCGGGAGACGTCGAACGGCAGGCAGTGCTCGAAGATCGGCCAGCGCCCGTACTGCTCGTGCAGGGCCGCGTGGCAGGCGTCGAACGCGTCCTTCAGCGTGCCGCCCCGACCCTGCACGGCCGACACCTCGGCGATCATGACGTGCAGGAAGCCGCGGGTCTGGGCGATCGCCGCCCCGACCTCGGCCCGCCCGCGGCTGACGGCGCCGCGCCCGCCGACCAGGGACTCGGCCCCGATGGCCGCGACGGCGTCGAGCGTGGTCGTGGACCAGTCGCGGTGGAAGGCGTCACCGGTGTAGAGCGCCGCCTCGGCCTCGACGAGATCGCCCGCGAACAGCACCTTCGGCTTCGGGAGCCACGCCACGATGTCGCCCTCGGTGTGCCCGCGCCCGCAGTACTGCAGGACGAGGTCGCCGCGGTCGCCGCCGAGGTCGATGGTCATCCGGTCGGAGAACGTGGCCGTGGGCCACGTCAGGCCGGGGACCGAGCCGGCCTGCTCGGCCAGCCGCGGCATCCGCGCGAACTCCGACTCCCAGTCCTGCCGGCCCCGCTCGGCCACCAGCTCGCGGGTCTTCTCGTGGGCGACGATCACCTCGGCGTCGAACGCGCTGGCCCCCAGCACGCGCACGGCGTGGTAGTGGCTGAGCACCAGGTAGCGCACCGGCTTGTCGGTGTGCTCGCGCAGCCTGGCCAGCCAGCGACGCGCCGCGACAGGGGTGGCGAGCGCCTCGAAGCAGACGAGGAAGTCCTCGCCCTCGATCGCCCCGACGTTCGGGTCACCTTCGGCAGTGAGCGCGTAGACCCCGTCGGCGACCACCTCCAACGTCTGCTGCTTCTCCGCGAGATCCCCCGACGACGCAAACGGCTTCGCTGACATTCCCGACCCCTTCCGCATGATCAAAGGTTTTACTACTGACCACATTACGACATCCGGGCCACCGAGGGAATACCAAACCGCAGATATCGGACAGCGCACATGACCGTCGGCGCGGAAAAGCGACCCCGGCCCGTCGGCGATCAATCGGACAGGTCCAGAATTGCGGGGCGCAGGGGGAACCGGTCAGGGCGGCCGGCCGCGCCTCGGCGGGATGGAGCAGCCCGGATGGCTTGGGGCGGATCGGCGTTCTCGGGATCGGGGCCGGGACGGCAGTGGCTGTCGCTGGGCCTCGGCGTGGCCGTCCTCGCCGGTCTGGGCTCGGGCGTCGCCGTGGCCACCCACCCTCCGACGGCGAACGCCCAGACCGCGAACGTCGTCGGCAACAGCCCCTCCGGACCGACCGACGGCGGGCAGGCCGTCAGCCAGGCCGTCCGCCCGGTCGTGTCCATCACCCCGGACGCCGGCACGCCCCTCAACCCGACCCAGCCCATCGTGGTCACGGTCGCGCAGGGCACTGCGAAGGCCGTGACGGCGAAGGCCGTGACACCACAGAATGGTGACGGCAAGGCCGTCACCGGCACCCTCGACGCCGCCGGCACGACCTGGACCTCGAATGGCCCGCTCGACTACGGCACGACGTACACGGTCGGGGTCGACACCGTCGACCCGAGCGGCGCCCCGGGCCACCAGGACCTCAGCGTGTCCACGGTCGACCCGAAGGTCCAGGCCTACCCGTCGTTCATCCCGCCGCCCGGCCAGACCACGGTCGGCGTCGGCCAGCCCATCGTGGTGCGGTTCAACCACCCGGTGAAGGACCGCGTCGCGGCCCAGAAGGCGTTGTCGGTCACGGCCAGCCCGGCGCAGACCGGCTCCTGGTACTGGCTCTCCGACACCGAGGCGCACTACCGCCCGCAGACCTACTGGACCGCCGGCTCCACGATCACGCTCAAGGCGAACATGTTCGGCGTGGACCTGGGCAGTGGCACGTTCGGCGAGACCAACCGCACCGAGACCATCCACATCCACGACGCGTGGGTCGCCAAGGCCGACGGCGCCTCCGAGCAGATGCAGGTCTTCGACAACGGTGCGCTGGTCAAGTCGATGCCGATCAGCCTCGGCTCCCCGGGCCACCCGTCGCACGTCGGGCCGCACGTCATCTCCGACAAGCAGCCGTCGATCACCATGGACTCCTGCACCTACGGCGTGTGCCAGGGCCAGCCCGGCTACTACAAGGAGCAGGTCGACCTCGACGAGCGCATCTCCGACGACGGCGAGTTCGTGCACGCCGCGCCGTGGTCGGTCGGGTCGCAGGGCGGCCAGAACGTCTCCCACGGCTGCGTGAACCTCTCCCCCGCCAACGCCCAGTGGTTCTTCGACCACTTCGGCATCGGCGACGTCGTGGAGATCACCAACTCGGGGGGACCGCAGCTGCCCCTGAGCGACACCTACGGGGACTGGGAGCTGACCTGGGCGCAGTGGCAGAAGGGCAGTGCTGTCTAGAAGGGCAGTGCTGTCTGAGAACCCGGGCCCTCCGGTCCCGATCTAAGCTTCGCTCATGCCATCCCCCGGGCTCACCCAGGTCGAGGCCGAGACGCGGCAGCGGCACGGCGAGTCGAACGCAGCCGTGTCCGGGGGGACCGCGAGCTACGCGCGGATCATCCGCACGCAGGTCTTCAACTTCTACAACAACATCCTGTTCGTCATCGGCATCGCGCTGCTGGTGCTGGGCCGCTACAACGATGCCTTGGTCAGCGTCGGCCTGGGGCTGGTCAACGCCGTGCTCAGCTCGGTGCAGGTGATCCGGGCCAAGCGCAAGCTCGACCAGCTGCAGCTGCTGGGCCGCACCCAGGTGGCGGTGCTGCGCGACGGCACCGAGACCGCGGTCTACCCGGAGGAGATCGTGCGCGGCGACGTCCTGGTCGTCCGGCCCGGCGACCAGATCGTCGTCGACGGGCCGGTGATCGGCGAGGGCGTGCTCGAGATCGACGAGTCGCTGCTCACCGGCGAGCCGGACGCGGTGGTCAAACGCGAGGGCGACGACGTGCTCTCAGGCAGCTTCTGCGTGGCCGGGCGGGCCCTGCAGGAAGCCCGCGACGTCGGCGAGACCAGCTACGCCCAGCGGCTCACCGCCGAGGCCCGGCGGCCGACCGTGGACAAGACGCCGTTGCAGCGGCGCATCGAGTTCGTGATCCGGCTGGTCATGGTGCTGGTGGCCCTGATGAGCGCCGCGATCCTCGCCCAGGCCGCGCTCGAGGGCCTCACGCTGCTGCGGATCGTGCAGATCTCCGCGGTGCTCTCGGGCCTGGTGCCCTACGGGCTGTTCTTCCTGATCGCGGTGGCCTACACCGTCGGTGCCACCCGCATCGCCAAGCAGGGCGCGCTGATCCAGCAGACCAACGCCGTGGAGTCGATCAGCAACGTCGACGTGCTGTGCACCGACAAGACCGGCACCCTGACCAGCGGGCGGCTCACCGTCACCGGCGTCGAGGTGCTGGGCGGGCAGGAGGTCACCGACGTCGAGCGCTGGCTGGGCTCGACGGTCCGCAGCGCGGATTCCGCGAACGTGACGAGCGCGGCGCTCGCCGCCGCCCTGCCCGGCGAGACGTGGGAGGTGCGCGAGGAGGTGGCGTTCACCTCGTCATTGCGCTGGAGCGCCGTCACCACCGACGAGGGCGTGTGGGTGCTGGGCGCGGCCGAGGCGCTCGCCCCGGCACTCGGCGGCATCGACCTCGGACGACTCGTGGCCGAGCGCACCGCGCAGGGCCTGCGCGTGATCGTCTTCGCCCGCGCGCTCGACCCGGCCGCCCCCCTGCGCACCGGCGACCGTCCCACGCTCCCGGCGCTCGAACCGCTCGCCGTCGTCGCGCTCGCCGACGAGCTGCGCGACGACGTCACCGAGACCGTGGCCGGGCTGCGGGAGGCGGGCGTCGAGCTGAAGGTCCTCTCCGGCGACGACCCGCGCACCGTCGCCGTGCTGGCGACCCAGGCCGGCATCGACGTGGGCACCCCCGCGTCGGGTCACGACATCGACGCGCTCACCGACGACGAACTCGACGCCGTGGTGGCGGAGACCGCGGTGTTCGGCCGGGTCTCCCCCGAGGACAAGGAACGGGTGGTGGAGTCGCTGCGGCGCCAGGGCCACTACGTCGCCATGATCGGCGACGGCGTGAACGACGCCCGCGCGCTCAAGCACGCCCACGTCGGCGTCGCGATGCGCAGCGGCAGCCCCGTCACCCGCGACGTGGCCGACATCGTGCTCGTCGACGACTCGTTCGCCGCGCTGCTGCCCGCCCGCCTGGAGGGCCGCCGCATCATCGACGGCATCGCCACCTCGATGTACGTCTTCCTCGCCCGCGTCGGCACGCAGGCGCTGGTGATCCTCACCGTGACGATGCTGGGGCTGGGCTTCCCGTACGAGCCCACGCAGGTCGGGCTGACGCTGCTCACCGTGGGCGTCCCGACGTTCTTCCTGACGCTGTGGGCGCAGCCGCGCAAGCCCGACCCGAACCTGCTCGGCTCGCTCGCCCGGTTCGTCGTCCCGGCCGCGGTGATCACGGCGGCGTGCGGGGCCGGCGTCTACACGTTCATCTACACCCGCGTGATGAAGGGCCTGACCAACCCCAACGTGCCCGAGAAGGTGCTGCAGGAGTTCCAGCGCTACACCGGCCTGACGGTCACCGACGCGGGCTTTACCACCGCGTCGGCCACGATCGGTGCCCAGACCGGGCTCTCGACGTTCGTGACGCTGGCGTCGTTCGGGCTCATCCTGTTCCTGGAGCCGCGCACCCGGTTCTTCGCGGCCTGGACCACACCCAACCCCGACCGCAAGCCGTCGCTGCTGGTGCTGGCGCTGCTCGTCGCGTTCGTCGGGGTGCTCTACACGCCGCTGCTGTCGGACTACTTCGGCCTGACCGGGCCCAACCGGCTGCTGCTCATCGCGGTGCTGCCGGCGCTGGTGATCTGGTTCGTGGCGCTGACGGCGGCGTACCGCCTCCGCGTCCTGGACCGGCTGCTCGGGCTGGACAGGATTCCGCCACGCCGGCGGGCACGCAGCAGGCCTTCCGCTCGTTGAGCGGGCATGTCCGTCATCGGGTCGGTGCTGGGGCTGCTGCTCCTGCTGTTCGAGCTCGTACTGATCGTCCGCGTCGTCGTCGACTGGATCGGGGTGCTGTCGCCCGGGCCCGAACCCGAGTGGCGCCGCCAGGCCGTGCGCGTCACCCACGCGGCCACGGAGCCGGTGCTGGCGCCGGTACGGCGGGTGCTGCCGCCGATCCGGGCCGGCGGGATCGGGATCGACCTGGCCTTCATCGTCGTGTTCGTGCTCGTGTTGATCCTGCGGACGCTGGTCGTGGGGCTCTGAAGGCGCTGCTCTCCGGCCGGGCATACGGTGTGACCGTGCCTGCACTGCCGCGCTACCCCGTCCTGCTCGCCGTTCTCGCTCTCGCCCTCACGGGCTGTGGCGCGACCACGGCGAACGGCACGCCGACCACCCCGGTGCGCACCGGCGTCGACGGGTCGCTCTCCGCCCTCACCGACAAGATCGACTCGATCGCGCTCGACGAGTGCGCCACCATGACCGCGGCCACCGTCTTCCCGAACTGCCCGCGGTTCATCACCGAGGTCGGCAACGTCGCCGTCGCCGTCACAGGTGCCGCGCCGGGCCGGTCCGGCGCGGCCGCCCTGCAGTCCTCGGCCACCGCCGTCGGCGACGCGGTGTCGGCCTTCGTCCGTGACGGCTGCGTCGCCTCGCCGAGCGAGCCCGCCCCCTCCGCGGCCACGTGCGGGCCCGACCTGCAGAAGATCCAGGCCGGGCTGAAGGCGATGCAGACGGCAGTGAACGCCTCGGCGACGGCGGCCCCGACCACGACCCCCGCGGGCTAGCCGATCGCGGCGCCCACCAGGTGGCCGATGCCGTAGGTCACCGCGAGGCCCAGCGCCCCGCCGATCACGATTCGCAGTACCGCACGCCGGGCGTCACCGCCGCCGACCTTCGCGCTCAGGACACCCGTGATCGCGAGCGCGAGCAGCACCGCCACGACCGTGACCGGGACGCGCAGGGCGGGCGGGGGCAGCAGCACGGCCAGCAGCGGCAGGAGCGCCCCGATCGTGAACGACACCGCCGAGGCGAAGGCCGCCTGCCAGGGGCTGGTCAGCTCGTCGGGGTCGAGGTTCAGCTCGGCGTCGAGGTGCGCGGCGAGCGGGTCGTGGGCGGTGAGCTCGACCGCGACCGTGTGCGCGGTCTCCTCGCTGAGCCCCTTCGCCCGGTAGATCGCGGCCAGCTCGGCCAGCTCGGCCTCGGGGAACTCGCGCAGCTCGCGCTTCTCCTCCTGCAGCTGGGCCAGCTCGGTGTCGCGCTGGCTGCTCACCGACACGTACTCGCCCAGTGCCATGGACACCGCGCCTGCCACCAGGCCCGCCACGCCGGCGGTGAGGATCGGGCCGCTCTCGAGGGTGGCGCCCGCGACGCCGACGACGATGCCCGCCACCGAGACGATGCCGTCGTTGGCGCCGAGGACGCCGGCGCGCAGCCAGTTGAGGCGGGCGCCGAGCGCGCCGCCGTGGGACTCCCCGACGAGGGCCGGGTCGAGGGTTTCGCTCATGGACCCATTCCAGCACCTTTTCTGGAACGGTTCCAGACAAGTGAGGCTCACCTGCTCGTGGTGCAGGCACAGCTGGGACACAGGCGTGGCCGGGCCGACGACGACCCGGCCACCCGGTGACCGCTCAGGAGCCCGCCGGTGCCAGCACCTCGTCGAGCACGCCCCTGCGCACGTCGGCGACCAGGTCGGCGAGCTGTTCCAGGCTCATCTGGATGCGCTGGCCGAAGTCGTCGGTGATCACCACGCGGCGCTCGGGTGCCGCCGCGTCGTCGACGTAGAGCTCGGGGCAACCGCAGTTGCAGTTGCCGCAGAACGTGGCGATGTGGCGCATGGAAACCCTCACAGTCACTCGTGGTCGCCGGTCGGTTACTCGACCAGCCTAGGCAGGGGTCGGTGCCGCAGCAACGCACTGCGCGTGATCGACAGCTCGTGGGCCACCTCGGCCGCGATCAGCTCGGCACGCAGACCGTCGTACTCGTCGTCGACAGGCAGCGCCCGGTGGCGTCGGACGAGGTCCTCGAGCGCGGTCAGCAGCCGGTCGGCGGCGGCCGCCCGGCGCTGGTCACGGGTCGGAAGGGGCACAGCGGGAAGAGGCACAGCGGGAAGGGAGGGGACGGTGAGCGACATGACGACTCCGGGGTATGGACGGGACGAGTGGGCGAGCCGGCCGGCTCAGCGACAGAACTCGTCGTACGCGTGGCCCCGGCGCGAGGGCCAGAAGCGCTCGAGGGTGGCGTCCATGGGCCCCATGGTGAACCGGCGGCGGGGTCGGTGGCAAGCGGATCCGGCCTTACACGGCAGAACAGGCGTATGCCGCCCGTCACCGGATGGCGAGCTGCTGCGCCGCGCGCTGCGCGAGCCGGAACTTCTGCACCTTGCCCGTCGGGGTCGTCGGCAGCTCGTCGGCGGCCAGCACGAGCACGTGCCGGGGCACCTTGAACCGCGCGAGCTTCTCCCTGCACAGTGCGATCAGGGCGTCGGGATCGACGGTGGCGCCGGGATCGGGCACCACCCACACGCACCCGACCTCGCCCCACCGCTCGTCGGGCACCCCGACCGCGTAGGCCTGGCTGACGCCGGGGTGCCGGGTGAGCAGCTCCTCGATCTCCTTGGGCATGACGAGCTCGCCGCCGCTCTTGTAGAGCTCCTTGCTGCGGCCGGTGAGCTGGACGTAGCCGTCCGGGCGGACGCGGCCCAGGTCGCCGGAGTGCACCCGGCCGCCGCGCAGCGTGGCGTCGGTCTCCTCGGGCTCGTCCCAGTAGCCGAGCATGTGGGTGGGGCCGGAGGACACGAGCTCGCCCTCGGCGCCACCCGCGAGGTCGTCGCCGGTCAGCGGGTCGATGGTCCGGTAGGTGCACAGGTCCCCCGAGCCGGGCAGGCCCGCGACGCCGGCGAGTTTGGGCCGCCCGACGGTGACCGAGTGCCGCTCCAGGGGATCCTCGGGCAGCGACATGGTCATCGCGCCGCCGCACTCGGTCATGCCGTAGCCGGTGGTCATCTCGGTGACGCCGAGCTCGTCGCGGATCCTCTCCCACAGCCACACCGGGGCGGGCGCGGCGCCGGACAGCACCGCGAACAGCGACGACAGGTCGCGGGTGTGCCGGTCGGGATGCTCGAGGAGGGCCACCGACATCGTGGGGACGCAGAGGATCTCCGTGGCCTCGTGCCGCTCGATGCCGGCGAAGTAGTCGGCCGGGGTGAACGTGGTGCGCGGGACGATCGCGCCGCCGACCATCATCGCCGCCAGCAGGCCCTCGACATAGCCGAACATGTGATAGCACGGCAGCGAGAACAGGATCCGCCGCCCGTCCTCGAACGCCCGGGTCAGGGCGGAGGCGTAGCCGGTGCGCAGCACGGCGTCGTGGGTGACCATCACGCCCTTGGGCGAGCCGGTGGTGCCGGAGGTGTAGAGGATGTCGCCGAGATCGTCGGGCGCCGCACCCGAGCCGTCGGCCGCGCCGGGGTGCCCGTCGCCGAGCGCGGCCAGGTCGTCGAGGGTGCGGACGCCGGCCCGGGTGCGGCCGTCGGTGGACAGCTGCACCACCGCGTGCAGGTCCGGCAGCTCCCTGGTGACCCCCTGCTCCCAGCCGGGCGCGATGTCGTCGAGCATCGCGGGCTGGTCGAGGCCGGCGAAGCCCGTCATCGTCACCAGCACGTTGCACCGCGACTGCGCCAGGACGTAGGCCAGCTCGTCGCGGCGGTAGAGGAAGTTGAACGGGATCGCCACCGCCCCGGCCCGCGCGATCGCGAACTTGAGCGGCACGAACTCGAGATAGTTCGCCATCAGCACGCCGACCCGGTCGCCGCGGCGGATCCCGAGCGCCGCCAGCCCGTCGGCGAGGCGCCGCGAGCACGCCACGGTCTCCGCGTAGGTCAGGGTGCGGTCGTCGGTGAGCACGAGCGGGCGGTCCGGGAAGTCCGCCGCCCGGCGATCCAGGAAGCCGTCGAGCGTGGTGGGTTCCCACACCGGGTGACGGGCCGCGAGGGCCGTGCGCCGGGCGTCGATGCTGCCGGTCATGGGCTCTCCTCGGCCAGAGTTTAATCGGAGATAGATTAGTGAGACGTGGGCGCGCGTGGCAAGGCCGTGCGTCGACGGGCGCTTACGATCTCCCCCGTGCCCAGGAAGTCCCCCGCCGCCGAACCCGTGACCCCCCACGAGGACGCGAGCGCCAAGTCGACCCGCACGCGGCGGCGGCTGCTCGACGCCGCGGCCACCGTGTTGAGCCGCAAGGGTTTCGCCGGCACGCGGCTGGCCGACATCGCAGAACAGGCCCACGTCCAGGCGCCCGCGATCTACTACTACTACCCGTCACGCGAGGACCTCATCGAGGAGGTCATGTACGTCGGTGCGGCGGCCATGCGCACGCACCTGACCGCGGCCCTGGAGGCGCTGCCGCCGTCCACGACCCCGGCCGGGCGCATCAGTGCCGCCGTGGAGGCCCACCTGCGCCACGAGCTGGAGATCTCCGCCTACTCCACGGCGATCATCCGCAACGCCAACCAGCTGCCGGAGGCGGTCAGCAGGCGCGCGCTGGCCGAGGTGGCCGCCTACAACGACGTCTGGCGGGTGCTGGTGGCCGAGCTCGCCGCCGCCGGCGAGCTGCGGGCCGACGTGGATCCGGCGGTCGGCCGGATGATGGTGCTGGGCGCGCTGAACTGGGCCGCCGAGTGGTGGGACCCCGAGGGCGGCCCGCTGGACGAGGTCATCCGCACCGCCCAGTCGATGGTGCTGCACTCCCTGCGTCCCTGAGTCTCCAGGGACATGCCCGGCTTCGCGATGTGCACCGGGCGGGGGAACACGACCGCTCGCTCCACGCACCCGCCGATGAGTGGCACGGCCGGTGGGGGCAACGAACAGAACCTGTACGGCACGCCAACTTCTCCTGTGACGTGAGTCCCGAGCTGACCCGTGAGTAACCAAGTACGGTCGAACCAGTGGGGTCCCGGGCCCCGAACGTACCCGGGTACCCGCTGGACAACCGAGGAGTGACATGAGCCTTCGCTCCGCTGTTGTGGCGGGACTCGGGCACTGTCTGCCCGACCGGATCGTCACCAACGACGACCTGGCCGCCCGCCTCGACACGTCCGACGAGTGGATCCGCACCCGCACCGGTATCCGGCAGCGGCACATGGTCGACACCGGCACCAGCACGTCCGATCTCGCGGTCGGGGCCGGCCGGCGCGCGCTGGCCGCAGCCGGGCTCACCACCGCCGGGGTGGTCATCGTCGCCACCACCACCCCCGACCATCCCTGCCCGGCCACCGCACCCGTCGTCGCCACCCGGCTCGGGTTGACCGAGGCGCCCGCCTTCGACGTCAACGCCGTGTGCAGCGGCTTCATCTATGCGCTGGCGACCGCGAACAGCATGCTGGTCTCGGGCATGTACGACACCGCACTCGTGATCGGCGCCGACATCTTCTCGTCGTTCATCGACCCCGACGACCGCGCCACGGCATTCCTGTTCGGCGACGGCGCCGGCGCGATGGTGCTGCGGGCGGGCGAGCCCGGGGAGGCGGGTGCGGTGCTCGCCGTGGAGCTGGGCAGTGACGGCGAGATGGAGGACCTCATCCTCGTGGAGGACGCCAAGTCGCCGTACACGATGCAGGGCCAGACGGTCTACCGGCACGCGGTGGCCCGGATGGCGAGCAGCACCCGCTCCATCCTCGAGCGGGTGGGCTGGACGGTCGGTGACGTCGACCACTTCGTCGGCCACCAGGCCAACCAGCGGATCCTCGACGCCGTGGCGTCCCGGCTGTCGATGGACCCCTCGCGCGTGGTCAGCAACCTGGCCACCGTCGGCAACACCGCGGCCGCCTCGATCCCGATCGCACTGAGCGAGGCCGAGGCGGAGGGCCGGCTGCGCACTGGTGACCGCGTGGCGCTGGCGGCTTTCGGAGGCGGCGCCACCTGGGGGGCTGCGGCGCTCACCTGGCCGTAGGGGTGTGCCAGGGCCGCGGATCCCGCGAGCCTCCCACCCTCAGCGCGATGCGGCGATCACCTCGGCCAACACGTCGAGGGCCTCGTCCAGCAGCGGGCCGGGGATGGCCAGCGGCGGGAGCAGGCGCAGGACGTTGCCGTGGCTGCCGCAGGTGAGCACGATCAGCCCGGCCGCATGGGCGGCGGCCGCGACGGCCCTGGTGGTGGCCGCGTCCGGCCCGCCGGTGGCCGGATCGATGAGCTCGACGGCCACCATCGCGCCGCGACCCCGGACGTCACCGATCCGCGGGTCGACAGCCTGCACGGCACGCAGGCGTCCCAGCAGGACGTCTCCGATCTCGCGGGCGCGCCCGACCAGGCCGTCCTCGCGGATGGTGCGGATCACGGCCAGCGCGGCGGCGCAGGCGACGGGGTTGCCGCCGTAGGTGCCGCCCAGGCCGCCCACATGAGGGGCGTCCATGATCTCGGCGGTGCCGGTGACGGCGGCCAGCGGCATGCCCCCGGCTATTCCTTTGGCTGTCACGATCAGGTCCGGCACTATGCCGTCGTGCTCGCAGGCGAACAGGGCGCCGGTGCGGGCGAAGCCCGTCTGCACCTCGTCGGCGACGAAGACGATCCCCTTCGCACGGCACCACTCCAGCAGCGCGGGCAGGAACCCGGGCGCGGGCACGACGAACCCGCCCTCGCCCTGGATGGGCTCGATCACCAGCGCCGCGATGTTGTGGGCGCCCACCTGCCGGTCGAGGATCTCGATGCTGCGCGCGGCCGCGGCGGGCCCGTCGAGGCCGTCGAGGAAGGGGTAGGACATCGGCGCGCGGTGCACCTCGGGCGCGAACGGGCCGAAGCCGTCCTTGTAGGGCACGTTCTTCGCGGTCATCGCCATCGTCAGCGACGTACGGCCGTGGTAGGCGTGGTCGAACACGGCGACAGCCTGGCGGCCGGTGTGCGCGCGGGCGATCTTGACAGCGTTCTCCACGGCCTCGGCACCGCTGTTGAACAGGACGCTGCGCTTGACGTGGTCGCCGGGCGTGATCGCGTTGAGCTCCTCGCAGACCGCGACGTAGCCCTCGTACGGGGTGACCATGAAGCAGGTGTGGACGAAGCGCGCCACCTGGTCGGAGACGGCCTCGACGACGGCGGGGGCGCTGTTGCCGACGCCGGTGACCGCGATGCCGGAGCCGAGGTCGATGAAGGAGTTGCCGTCGACGTCGACGAGCACGCCCCCGCCCGCTGCGGCGGCGAACACGGGCATCGTGCCGCCGACGCCGGCCGACACGGCGGCGGCGCGGCGGGCGGCGAGGGCGCGGGAGCGCGGGCCGGGGATCTCGGTGACCAGCCGTCGTACCTGGGGCAGGGTGGGGCCGCCGACGGTGGGCAGGGTGCTGGTCACTTCATCGTCTCCTCGAGTGGGCGTGCCCTGACGGTAGAACCGGGGCCGGCCACGTCATAGGGACAGAACCGCACCACTCCTGGCCAGAAGTGGTGCAAGACTGACACCATGCCCATGCTCGCCGAGGTGCTCGCCAGCCCGTCCCTGGACCTGACGGTCCACGTGCCCGGCGACCGCTCCGTGCGCTGGGTGGCCACCAGCGAGCTGGCCGATCCCACCCCGTTCCTGGAGGGCGGCGAGATCCTCCTGACCACCGGGCTCACCACGGCAGGCTGGGACGCCGAGTGGGAGCCCTACGTCGCCCGGCTGGTGGCGACGGGCGTGGTCGCACTCGGGCTGGGGACCGGGCTCACCCACGCCGCGGTGCCGGCGGCCCTGGAGCGCGCGGCCGCGGCGGCGGGACTGCCGCTGTTCGCCGTCCCGCGGCCGGTGCCGTTCGTGGCGATCACGCGCGAGGTGGGCCGGCTCGTCGAGCAGGAGGAGCAGCGGGCCCTGCGGACCGCGGCAGCGCTGCAACGGCGCCTGACCCGTGCGGCGGTGGCCCCGGACGGGCCGGCGGCGATCCTGCGCACGCTCGGCGCGATCGTCGAGGGGTCGGCTCGGGTCTGTGGCCCGGACGGGGCCGGGCTCGATCCCGCGGTGTTCTCGCGCCTGCGCGCGGCGGGGCTGCGCGGGTCGCACAGCGCTTCGGGGCCGCGCGGGAGCACGCTCGTGCAGCCGCTGGGGCTGGCCGGTCCACCACGCGGTTACCTGCTGGTGACGGGCCCGCACCCGTGGGACGCCGCGCACCACGGCGCCGTCGCCACCGCCGTCACGCTGCTCTCGCTGGACGCCGAACGCCGGGCCGACGCGCTGATCGCCGCGCGCGAGATCCGCTCCGGAGCCTGGGCGCTGCTGCTGGCCGGCGCCGCCGACTCCGCTCTGCAGGTCCTGGGCCTCCGCGCGGCCGCGGCCGGGCGGGTGTCGGGCGGGGGCCGCTTCCATGTCCTGCGCGTGCGCGGAGTCGGCGCGCTCGACGGCGCAGAGAGCTGGGCGGCCACCGACCCCGGAGTCCTCCTGGCGGTCTCCGCGGCGGACGTGGCCGACGGGGATGCCGTCGTCGTCGTCCGGGAGAACCTGGACAGGGAGCATCGCGCCGACGCACGCCACCCCGATCCGGAGCGCGCGGTCGGGACGGACCTCGACTCCCAGGACGGCACCGGCAGTGGTGTGGCTCTCACCCAGCTGGTCGACCGCGGCACCTGTGTGGGGGTAGGGGCGCCGGAGCCGCTGTCCCGGATGGCCGCGTCCGACGCCACCGCCGCCGCCGCGCTGGTGCGGACCGGTCCCGAACGGCCGGTGGCGCGCTGGAACGACGTCGTCGATCACGGGCTCGTGGCGCTCCTGGGCGGCCCCACCGGGGAGGCGTTCGCCCGCGGGGTGCTCGGCCCGCTCGCCGAGCCGGGCCACGATGATCTCCACGCCACGATGGAGCAGTTCCACGCCTGCCACGGCCAGCTCACGCTGGTGGCGGCGGCGCTCGGGGTGCACCGCAACACCGTCCGCCGCCGCCTGCGCCGGGTGGAGGAGCTCACCGGCCGTTCCCTGGACGACCCCCGCACTCGGGCCGAACTCTGGGTCGCGCGCCAGGTCATGATCGGCGCTCCGGCGCATCTTCGGCGAGACCTGGCCGAGAACGCGCCGATCCGGTGATCATGACACCGGCCGGGCTCTGCGCCCCGGGGCCGCGCCATCCCGGAGCGCGACCTACTGCTTCAGGCCGAGCATCCTGATCGCGTTCTCCTTCAGGATCAGGGGGCGGACCTCCTCCTTGAGATCCAGCTTCGCGAAGTCGGCCAGCCAGCGATCGGGCTGCAGCACCGGGAAGTCGGAGCCGAACAGCACCTTGCGCTTGAGCAGGCCGTTGGCCGCGCGCACCAGCTGCGGCGGGAAGTACTTGGGCGACCAGCCCGAGAGGTCGATGTAGACGTTCGCCTTGTGGGTGGCCATGGAGATCGCGGAGTCCTGCCACGGCACCGACGGGTGGGCGAGCACGATCGTGAGATGCGGGAAGTCGGCGGCGACGTCGTCGATGAGCATCGGGTCGGAGTAACGCAGCTTGATCCCGCGCCCACCGGGCAGGCCGGCTCCGATGCCCGTCTGGCCGGTGTGGAACAGCGCGGGCACGCCGAGCTCCTCGATGGCCTCGTACAGCGGGTAGAACGTGACCGAGTGGGGCTCGAAGGCCTGCAGGCTGGGGTGGAACTTGAAGCCCCGCACGCCGTGGTCGGACACCAGGCTGCGGATGCGCCGGACCGCCGCCTTCCCCGCGTGCGGGTCCACCGAGCCGAACGGGATCAGCACGTCCGCGTACTCGGCGGCGGTGTCGGCGATCTCCTCGCTCGACAGCGCCGGGTGCCCGGTGCCCGAGGTGGAGTCGACGGTGAACACGACGGCGGCCATGCGGCGTTCCCGGTAGTGGGCGGCGATGTCGGCGACCGTGGGCGTGCGGTTGGCGTCGGCCTTGAAGTAGGCCGCCGAGGCGTCGTTGAGCTCCTGGTCGAGCGAGAAGCAGCCGTGGCCGTCCTGCTCGACGTGGACGTGGACATCGATGGCGTCCACTGTGGAGAGATCGATCACGGCAGGTCTCCTTCGGTCTTGGCCGCCAGCAGCGTGCGCAGGACGGTGTCACGGCGGGCGGCGAGATCGGCCGGGTCGATGCCGGCCAGCTCCTCGTCGACGCCGGTGATGATCTTCTGTTCCAGCCCGGGGGTCATGTGCACCTGCCCGAGGTCGCGCCACCAGGCCTCGGTGGGCTGGCCGAGGTGCTCCAGGATGTGCGCGATGCCGCCCGGACCGCCCGAGAGGTGCTGGTTGGCGAACGGGCCGAGCACCGCCCAGCGGAGGCCGGGGCCCTGGGAGATGGCGGTGTCGATGTCGGCCACGCTCGCGACCCCGCGATCCACCAGCGAGTACGCCTCCTGCCACAGCGCGGCCTGCAGCCGGTTGGCGATGTGGCCGGGCAGCTCCTGGCGCAGCCGGATCGGCTTCTTCCCGACCGACGTGTAGAACGCCAGCGCGGCCTCGACGGCGGCGTCGGAGGTGAGCTGCCCGGGCACGACCTCGACCAGCGGGATGACGTGCGGCGGATTGAACGGGTGCCCGATCACGAGACGTTCGGGGTGGTGCGGGCAACCCGTCGCGATGACGCTGGGCAGCATCCCCGACGAGCTGCTGGCCAGCACGACATCGGGCCGCGCGGCCTCGTCGAGCACGGCGAACAGGGCGTGCTTGACGTCCTCGCGTTCGGGCCCGTTCTCCTGGACGAAATCGGCCGCGGCGGCTGCTTCCCCGGCGCTGGTGGTGAAGGTGAGCCGGTCGAGGGAGCCCAGGCCGATCGCCGCGACCCCGGCGCGCAGCCGTTCCTCGGCGTCCGGGGCCGGGTCGGTGGCCACGACCTCGAGGCCGTGGGCGAGGAAATGCGCAGCCCAGCTGACGCCGATGACGCCGGTGCCCACCACCGCGACCTTCATCGGGCGAATCCCACGAACGCGTCGAGGGAGGCAGCATCGGCGAGGACGTCGCGACTCGCCACGTCGTCGAGCGCTGCGCCCAGCAGGATCTTCTTCACCGGCAGCTCCAGCTTCTTGCCCGTGCGGTTGCGCGGCACCGCCGGGATCGCCTCGATCCGGTCCGGCACGTGCCGCGGGCTCAGCGCGGAGCGCAGCTCGCCGCCGATGCGCCTGCGCAGCGCGTCGTCGAGCACCACCCCGTCGACGAGCTGGAGGAACAGCAGCAGCTCGCCGTTGCCGCCCGCCGGGTCCTCCAGGTGCACGACGAGGCTGTCGGCCACCTCGGGCAACTCCTCCACCACGGCGTAGAACTCCGCGGTGCCCAGCCGCACGCCGCCGCGGTTGAGCGTGGCGTCCGAGCGACCGGCGATCACGCAGCTGCCGGACTCGGCGAACCGCACCCAGTCGCCGTGGCGCCAGACGCCCGGGTAGACGTCGAAGTAGGTGTCGCGGTAGCGGGTGCCGTCCTCGTCGCCCCAGAACCCCACGGGCATCGACGGCATCGGCGCGGTGATCACCAGCTCCCCCAGCTCGCCGACCACCGGCCTGCCCTCGGGGTCGAACGCCTCCGCGGCCACGCCGAGCGCGGGCCCGGAGATCTCGCCGACCACTGTCGCCTGCCAGGGGCTGCCCTGCACGATGCCGGTGCAGACGTCGGTGCCACCGCTGCCGACGTTGAGCAGCACGCGGTCGCCGAACTGCTCGGCCACCCAGCGGAAGCCCTCCGGCGGCAGCGGGCTGCCCGCCGCGCCGAGCTGGCGCAGCCGCGGCAGGTCGCCGGGCGACACGCCCTGCTCCCGGCACGCCATGAGGAACCCGGGCGACGCGCCCATGATCGTCGCGCCGGTCTCGGCGGCTATCCGCCACTGCCACCCGAGGTCGGGGTACAGCGGGTTGCCGTCGATCAGCACCACCGACGCGCCGGCGAGCAGGCCGGAGACCAGCGCGTTCCACATCATCCAGGCGGTGGTGGAGAACCAGAGGATCCGGTCGCCGGGGCCGAGGTCCCAGGAGAACGCGTGGTTCTTCAGGTGCTCGAGCAGGATGCCTCCGTGGCCGTGCACGATCGCCTTGGGACGGCCGGTGGTGCCCGAGGAGAACAGCACGTACAGAGGGTGGTCGAACGGAACCGGATCGAACGTCGGCCCGCCGGGCTCGGCCTGCAGGTCGTCCCAGGTCGTGGCGTTCGGCAGGGAACCGTCGCCGTACGGGATCGCGACGACGTGCCGCAGCGTCGGCAGGCCCGCGCGCAGGGCCGCCACCTCGTCGCGACGGTCGATGGGCTTGGCGCCGTAGGTGTAGCCGGGCACCGTGATCAGCACCGCCGGCTCGATCTGTGCGAAGCGGTCCACCACGCTGCGGGCGCCGAACTCCGGCGCACAGCTCGCCCAGACCGCACCCAGGCTCGCGGTCGCGAGGAACGCGACGAGCGTCTCGGGGATGTTGGGAGCGTAGGCCACCACGCGGTCCCCGCGGCCCACGCCGAGGCGCACCAGCCCGGCGCGGGCCCGGGCGACCTGGTCGCGCAGCTGGGCCCACGTCAGCTCGGTCGTCGGGCGGGTCTGGGAGTAGGCGACGACGGCGACGTCGTCGTCCTCCACCCCGACACCGCGCAGCGCGTGTTCGGCGTAGTTCAGTGTCGCACCGGGGAACCATTCGGCGCCCGGCATCTCGCGGCGTCCCAGCACCGCGGTGGGCGGCGTGGCGAAGCGGACCTCGAAGAACTCCGCCACGGCCGACCAGAACCCGTCGAGGTCGGTGACCGACCAGCGGTGCAGCGACGCGTAGTCGTCGTGGCCCGCGCTCCGTGCGAAGCGCTCGATGATGCTGCCGGTCATGTGCGACCCACCTTCGGTCCCCGCCCCTCCATGAACGCCTTCATCCGCTCCTTGGCCTCCCCGCTGCTCGACGCGACGGCCGCCATCAGCGACTCCAGCAGATAGCCCTGGTCGGGATCGGCCGCCGCGATGCGCGGCAGCGCCTGCAGCACCGCGAAGTTCGTGACCGGCGAGTTGGCGGCGATCTTGCCGGCCAGGCCCAGCGCGTGGGTCAACCCCTCGCCCGTCCCCACCCGGTACTGCGCCAGGCCCAGCGCGGCGCCCTCGTCGGCGTCGAGCACCCGGCCGGTCAACATCATGTCGGCCATCCGGTGCACCCCGATCAGCTTCGGTACCCGCACCGACGCCCCGCCGCCGACGAACAGGCCGCGCTGCCCCTCGGGCAGCGCGTAGAACGTGCTCGGCTCGGCCACGCGGATGTGTGCGGCGCAGGCGAGCTCCAGCCCGCCCCCGACGACGGCGCCCTTGAGCACCGCGACGACGGGCAGGTCGCCGCGCTC
This sequence comes from Mycobacteriales bacterium, assembly GCA_038231335.1. Classification (GTDB taxonomy): domain Bacteria; phylum Actinomycetota; class Actinomycetes; order Mycobacteriales; family Pseudonocardiaceae; genus Pseudonocardia. Next base: position 45,865 of record JBBRLM010000011.1, on the reverse strand, counting down.
GATCCGGTCGAACACGCGGTGCCACATCCGCGAGTGCGCCATGCCCTCGAAGGCGTCGCGCTCCGCGAGCTCGCCGAGATCGAGCCCGGCCGAGAAGTGGTCGCCGTCGGCGTCGAGGACGACCGCGCGGGCCCCTGGGGGCGGCGAGGAGAAGAACGTCTCCAGCCCGAGGACGGTGGCGTCGTCGAGGGCGTTGCGCTTGGCCGCGCGGTTGAGCCGCACGACGGCGACCGCGCCGTGCTCCTCGACCTGGAGAGTGTCAGGAAGGGTCACCGGGTGCTCCTCGATGGGTGGGGCGGCCGGAACCGGTGCCGTGATGGTGGTGGGCGGGAATCACTGACTGTTCTCCTCGGCGATCGCGCGCAGCGCGGGTTTGGCGATCTTGCCCGTCGCGGTGCGGGGCAGCCGGTCGGTGACCACGAGCCGGCGCGGGACCTTGTAGCGGGCCAGGTGGGTCTGCAGGTGGGCGCGCAGGGCGTCGAGATCGAGCTGTGCGCCGTCGGCGGGCTGGACGAAGCCGATGCCTGTCTCGCCCCACGTCGCGTCGGCGACGCCGATCACGGCGGCCCCGGCCACCTCGGGCAGCCGCATCAGCACCGCCTCGACCTCGGCCGGGTAGACGTTCTCGCCGCCGGAGATGTACATGTCCTTGACGCGGTCGACGACCGTGGCCCAGCCGTCGTCGGCGACGGTCAGGACGTCGCCGGTGCGGAACCAGCCGTCGTCGAGCGCGGCATCGGATCGGCCCCAGTAGCCGGCGAACACGTTGGGGCCCCGCACCGCCACCTCGGCCGGGCCGGCGTGCAGCGGCACCCGCGCGTCCCCGTCGATCATGGCGACGTCGGTGTAGAAGTGCGGCACGCCCACCGACACCGGGTGGTCGAGGGAGCCCTCGCGGGTGGCCATGAACACCCCGGGCGAGGCCTCGGTCATCCCGAAGCCCTGCTGCAGCGTGACGCCGCGGTCCATCCAGGCCCGGGCCACCCGCGCGGGCACGGGCGACCCGCCGTACTGCACGACGCGCAGCGACGACAGGTCTGCTGCGGCGAACGAGGGGTGCTCGCACATCATCTGCAGCATCGTCGGCACACCGGAGAAGCTCGTGATGCCGACCTCGCCGACACGGGCGAGTATCGCGGCCGGGTCGACCTTCGCCACGGGCTCGACGCTGCCGCCCTTGAACAGGGTGGGCAGCGTGATCTGCCCGATCCCGACGCAGTGGAACAGCGGCGAGATGCACAGGGCGCGGTCGGTGGACAGCACGTCCACGTGCGCGAGCTGGTTGACCGTGTTCCAGGTGAGGTTGCCGTGGGTGAGCACGGCGCCCTTGGGCCGGCCGGTGGTGCCGGACGTGTAGAGCAGCAGCGCCGGCTCGTCCAGGGTGACGACGGGCGGCCCGGCCAGGCCCGGGCTCGTGGCGATCGCGCTCTCGTAGTCGGCCCCGACCTCCAGCCGTGGTCCGTCGGCGTGGGCGGCCAGCCCGGCGGCGTCGGGACTGAACACGACGAACGTGGCGCCCGCGTCGTCGAGCATGTAGCGGATCTCGGGGCCCGCGAGGCGGTGGTTGAGCGGCATCGCGATCGCGCCCAGGCGCCACACCGCGAAGAACGTCTCCAGCACCTCGACGGCGTTGACGCCCAGCTGCGCGACGCGGTCGCCCGGGCGGACGCCGGCCGCGGCCAGTGCGCCGGCCAGCCGGTCGACGCGCTCGGCCAGCCCGCCGTAGCCGACGGGGCCGCGCGGCCCCACGAGGGCCGGGCGGTGGGGGTCGATCCGGGCCCGCCGGGCGGGCCAGCTGCCGAGACCGTCGGGTCCGCGCACCGTCGTGCTCCTCGCGCCGTTGACCAGGATGTCCTTGACGCCACCGACCATAACAGGAACCCTGCCATTCATGGAACCCGCGCCGTCCCTGCTGTACGCCGTGAAGCAGGTCGAGCTCGCCGTCCGCGCCCGCCTCGACGAGCTGCTGCGCCCCCACGGGCTGACCACCTCCACCTACACGGCACTGACCGTGCTGCAGCGTCGTGAGGGCCGCACCACCGCCGAGCTGGCCCGCATGTCCTTCGTCACGCCGCAGGCGATGTCCGACATCGTCACGGCCCTGGAACGCCGGGAGCTCATCACCCGGAGCACGGACCCCAGCCACGGGCGACGGCGCCTGATCGGGCTCACGCCCGCCGGACGGGCCCGGCTCGCCGAGGTGGCCGACGCGGTGGCCGCGCTCGAGGCCCGGATGGTGGCCGGCCTCGGCGACCACGAACGCGCCGCACTGCGTGATCACCTCAACTCCTGCCGGGCCGCGCTCACCTGAAGCGGGTACCCCGTGGCCGTATGGATAACGTCGTTGTCCTTCCCTACAGTTCACGGTGCCGCCGTCCGCGACGCATCGGAGTGATCCACATGGGGTCCACCTGGGTGAATGCTCTGCTCGCCGTGATCAGTCTCGGCACGGGCGTGATCTTCCTGCTGGCCGCGGCCCGGCGACCGAACGAACGGCTGGGCTGCCTCGCCCACGCACTGATGGGTTTCGGTATGGCGGGCATGTTCTCGCCGTGGGGCGACCCTGTGCCCCCCGTCGCCGGGGCGCTCGTCTTCGTGGTGATCGCGGCCTGGTTCGGGGCGCAGCTGCTGCGGACCGGCCGGGTGGGGCTCACCGAGTCGACCCACCTCGTCGTCGGCCCGGCCGCCATGGTGCTCATGTACCTGACCATGGGCTCGATGAGCGCCGGACCCGCGGACACGACGATGGCCGATCCCGCGCACGTCGGACACACCATGGCGATGGGCGGAGCCGGCGGGTCGCCGGGGCTCTCGGCGGTCGCGCTCGGTCTGATGGGCTACTTCGTCTGGTACGCGTGGATCCTGTCCGGGCGGCTCCGGCGCCCGGCGCCGCCCGCGGCCGGCGGCTCAGCGGTGGCGGTGTCGACCCACACGAGGGTCACCACCGTCCAGATCGTGGTCGGCGCGCACGTCGTGATGTGCGTGCTCATGGCCGTCATGTTCCTCGGCGCGGTCTGACCCCACCTCCGTGTCCGCCGCCCCGCACCGCCTGGCCCGCGCCTCCGTGGCCGCGGCCTCGGCGACGGCGCTGGGCGCGGCCGGGCACGCACTCGCCGGGGGTGACGTGCCGCCGCTGGGCGTGCTCGTCGCGGCGCTGGCCCTGCTCGGCCCCGCCTGGCTGCTGGCCGGCCGGGAGCGCGGCTGGATTCCGATCGCCGCGGCCCAGCTCGCCGGGCAGCAGGCGGTGCACGCCGGGCTGGAGGCCACCGGCGGCATGGGCATGACCGGCGGCCTGGTCCCCCACGACCTCATGCTGCAGCTGCACGTCGTGGCCGCGGTGCTGGTGGCGGGCTGGTTGCGCCGCGGGGAGCGGCGGACCTGGGAGGTGGCACGCCGCGCCGCGCGGGCCGTCGCCGCGTGGCTGCGCCGGGTGCTGGCTCCCCGGCCCCGGCCCGCCGTCGCGGTCGCGGCGACCACCGGCCGCCCCGCCCTGTTCGCTCCGGCCACCGCCGTACTGCGCCACACCCTCGGACGTCGGGGACCACCGCGGGCGGCCTGAACAGCCCTGCACTCCCCCTCGCCTGCGGCACCGTCGCGGGCCGCGCCCGTTCCTGGAGCATCCATGCCCCCTGCCCCCGAGACACCTGTCTCCGAAACGCCTGTTCCAGAATTGCCCGTCGCCGGGACACCCGTCACCGACGCCCCGACACAAGGCTGGGCCGCCCTGCGCCCGCTGGCGCTGCGGCTGCACTTCTACGCCGGCGTGCTGGTGGCGCCGTTCCTCGTCGTCGCCTGCCTGACCGGGCTCGCCTACGTCTTCAGCCCGCAGCTCAACGACCTCGTGTACGGCCACGAACTGCTGGTCGGGGCGCACGACGGCGCCGTCCGGCCGCTCGACCAGCAGGTCTCGGCCGCCCTCACCGCCCACCCGGAGGGCACGCTCAGCTCCGTGGTCGTGCCGTCGGACCCCGACCGCACCACCCAGGTGGCCCTCTCCGTGCCGGGCCTCGCCGCGGACACCACCCGCACCGTCTACGTCGACCCCTACAGCGGGCAGGTGCGCGGCGCCCTCGACACCTGGTTCGACACCCCTCCCCTGCAGACCACCCTCGACGCCCTGCACCGCAACCTGCTGCTCGGCGATCCGGGCCGTATCTACTCCGAGATGGCCGCGAGCTGGTTGCCCGTGCTCGCGCTCGGCGGCCTGGCGCTGTGGACAGGGCGGCGGCGGGTCCGGCGCCGGGCGCTCGTCGTCCCGCACGGGCCCGGCACCCCGGCGGGCCGCCGGCGGATCCGGGGCTGGCACGGCGCGGTCGGGGTCTGGCTGACCCTGGCCCTGCTGTTCATCTCGGCCACCGGGCTGACCTGGTCGCAGTTCGCCGGCGACCGGTTCCAGACCCTGGTGACGTCGCTGCACGACAACACCCCGTCGCTGACCGCGGACCCCGTCGGCGTGTCGGCGGCGCCGCGTATCGGGGAGCAGGCCGTCCTCGACGTGGCCCGCGGGGCCGGCCTGGAGGGTCCCCTGACGATCACGCCGCCCGAGAAGCCGGGGGCGGTGTTCACCGTCGCGGAGAGCGCCGACACCTGGCCGGTCCAGCGCGACCAGGTCGCCGTCGACCCCTACACCGGGCGGATCACCGAGACACTGCTGTGGCGCGACTTCCCCCTGATGGCGAAGCTGACCCGGATCGGGATCCTCGCCCACATGGGCTCCCTGTTCGGGCTGGTCAGCCAGCTCGCCCTCGCTGCGATGGCCGTCGGTCTGCTCGCGATGGTCTTCTGGGGCTACCGCATGTGGTGGCAGCGCCGACCCACCCGAGGTTCCCGGCCACCCGGTGCCCTCGCCCCGCGCGGCGTGGCCCGGGCGCTCTCGCAGCCCGTGACCTTCGGACTGGTACTGGCCGCCGTCGCGCTCGGCTGGCTGATGCCCCTGTTCGGGCTGAGCCTGCTGGCCTTCGTCCTGCTCGACGCGGTCGCCGCGACCCGGCGCCGTCACTCCCCCACCCGAACGGACATCTCATGACCATGATCCGACGCACTCTCGCGGCCACGCTCGTCGCCGGCCTCGCGCTCCTGCTCACCGCCACCCCCGCGCTCGCCCACGCGAAGCTCGACAGCACCACGCCCGCCCAGGGCGCGCGCCTCGCCACCCCGCCCACCACCGTGTCGCTGACCTTCGCCGAACCCGTCACCGTCGGGGCGACGCCCATCGCCGTCACCGGGCCCGGCGGGGTGAGCTGGACGGTCGGGAAGGCCTCGATCACCGACTCGACGGTCTCGGCCCCCGTCACGGCCACCGGGCCCGCGGGCGCGTACACGCTGGCCTACACGGTGATCTCCGACGACGGCGACGCCGTCAGCGGCAAGGTGGCTTTCACCTTGACCACGGCCCCCACCACGACTCCGGCACCGGTCCCGAGCACCAGCCCAGCCCCGGCCCCGGCGGCCGCGTCCACCCCGGCCACCCCCGGCGGCGTGCCCGCCTGGGTCTGGGTGGTCGTCGCGGTGGTGGTGGTGGTCGGCGGGATCGGCGCGGTGGTCGCCAGGTCCCGGCGCACCAGGAGCTGAGCCCGCGTGCGGCGACGTTCGAGTGGGTGTTGGAGGACGGAAGCAGCCTGTCCGACCACGCCCGGCTCGACACGATGGTCACCGTCGTCGACGCGTCCACGTTCCTGGACGAGCTGGTGCTCGGCGACGATCTCGCCGACCGCCACCTGGAGGCGTCCGCCACGGACGAACGGGGCATCTCCGACCTCCTCGTGGACCAGGTGGAGTTCGCCGACGTGCTCGTCGTCAGCAAGACCGATCTCGCCGGACCCGACCGCACCGGCCGGGTCGAGGCACTGCTGCGACGGCTCAACCCCGGCGCGCGGCTGCTGCACGCCCACCACGGCGCGGTCGAGCTCGCAGAGGTGCTCGATACCGGCCGCTACGACCCGATCACCGCGGCCACCGCCCCCGGCTGGACCGCGGAACTGTCGGGCACGCACACACCGGAGACGCAGGAGTACGGCATCTCGTCGGTGGTCTACCGCGCGGCGCGCCCGTTCCACCCGGCCCGGCTGATGGCGAGCCTGGAGAACTGGGTCAGCTGCTGTCCGACGACGCGGCCCGGCCCGGGCAGGAGATCGTCTTCATCGGCACCGGCCTGGACCCCGACGAGCCGCGGCGGCGGCTGGACCCGGGACGACTCGGACCTGCACGTGCACTGAGCGTCCGGGCGGATGATGGGGTGGTGCTCGCCCCGACCCGTACGACGACGCCGATGCGCGGCTGGCTCGTGGGAGTCTGCGCGGTCGCGGCGATCGTGCAGGGCCACGCCATCGGACGGCTGCCGCTGTGGCGCGACGAGGTCGCGAGCGTGGAGATCGCGTCGCGGCCGCTGCCCGCTCTTCTGACAGCGCTCGGCCGGATCGACGTGGTCCACGGCTTCTACGACCTGCTCCTGCACGTCGTCCTGCTGTTCGGGCACTCCGAGACCGTCGTGCGGTTGCCGTCCCTGGTCTGCTCGGTGGCCGCCGTCGGCCTGGCGGCGGAGCTGGCCCGACGCCGTCTGGGCCTGGTCCCGGCCTCCGTCGTGGCGGTGCTGCTGATCGCCGACCCGTTCCTCGGCTTCTTCGCGACGGAGGCTCGGGGGTATGCCCTCGGTGCGGCGCTGGTGTGCGCAGCGGCGTTCGCGCTGCTGGGCGCCGACCGGCCCCGTCTTGCCTGGTTCACCGTGCTCGCCGTGCTCGCCACCTACGCGCACCTGTTCGACGGCCTCGCCGTCGCCGGGCTGTTCGCCGGATGGGCGTGCGCGACCCGCCCGGAGCGCCGGACCCTCCTGGCCTGCGCCGCTGGCTACGCGGCCGGAGTCGCGCCGCTGGTGTGGGCCGCTGCGCGGCAGGTCGGGCAGGTGTCGTGGGTGGGTGTCCCGACCCTCGACGACGCGCGGGTGCTGGCGGTGGACGTCGCCGGCACCGGCGCGACGGCGATCGCGATCGGCGTGCTGCTGCTGGGCGCGGCCGTCACGAGGCGCCCGGCCGGCGCCGTGCTGGTGACCGTCGCCCCCGCGGTGCTCGCCGGGCCAGCGGTGCTGCTGATCGTCTCGTGGCTGGGGCATCCGCTCTACGTCGAGCGCTACGTGCTGGCCTCGGTGCCGATGCTCGCCCTCACCGCGGGAGCCGCCGTGGCCCTGCTGCCCGGGCAGCGGATCGTGTCCGCGGCGATGGTGCTCGTGGCGCTGACCGGTCTGCCCACCGCGTGGCAGGGGCCCGCGTCGAAGACCGAGGACCTCCGCGCCGCGGCCGCCTACCTCGACGCGACGGCCCGGCCCGGCGACTGCGTGGCCTACGCGCCGGGCTGGGCGCGCCTCGGCGTCGCGTACTACCTGCGGGGGGCGCTGCGCGACGTCGCCCTGGATCCGGTGCCCCCGGCCGGGCTCTTCGCCGACGAGCTGCCGCAGGAGCAGGTCGTGGCGAACCTGCGCGCCTGCGGCCGGGTGTGGGTGGCCGGCTACCCGGGCCCCGTCGGCGCGTGGCGTCCGGTGCCCGAGGTGACCACCGGCGCACTCGCCGCCGTGGCGCCCGACTTCGTCGTCGGCGCCCCCGTCCGGTTCGACGACATGGTCGTGACGCTCTGGTCGAGCCGGTAGACGACGGGTCATCCCAGCCTGCGGGGTGCCCGTTCGGGATGGAGCCCCGGCTGGCCGGTGGCCGGATCCCCCGGGGCCAGCGACAGGGTGGCGGGTTCGCTCTCGGGCAACGCCCACTGGTGGGCCCAGTCCATGTGCATCGCGGTGGCGGTGTCGGTGTCGCCGAAGTAGTCCAGCTGCATCGTCATGTTCATCGGCCGCGGCGGGAAGTGGCTGGTGTCGGTGGAGGAGTACCACTCCTCGCCGTCGACGTAGACGGTCATCTTCTCGGGTGTCCACTCCAGCGCCCACGCCGTCCACCGGGTGGCGTCGTGGGAGACGGTCGCGGCCTCCTGCTCGTTGTTCTCCCCGTAGTGCAGGAAGAACCCGGTCTCCTGCCGGGCCGGGTCGGAGATCTCCATCCAGTCGACCTCCCCGCCGACGGGCCAGTCCTCCGCCCCCGGCCACAGCAGCAGCACGGCGTGCAGGCCGTCGGGTGCGGCGTCGGAGCGCACGCACGCCTCCCACCGGCCGTAGCGCTGACCGGGGTGCCAGCTCATGGCACCCGTGGTGCCGTCCGGCGTGCCGCTGATGGTGACGACGCCGTCGGCAACGGTGATCGCGGCCGGGGTGCGCACGCCGTTGCGCTGGTGGCCGGGTTCGGGGCCGTAGGGGTGCCAGTCGGCGGGCAGCGTGCTGCCGTTGAAGTCCGACGAGCGGGTGGGCGCGCCCCAGCCCAGGCGGGCGGCTGCGGTGGTCGGGCAGTTCGACGCCCCGGGAGCCGAGGGAGCCGCCGAGGCCCGGGTGGGCGCAGGGGGCGGGGCCGGGGCGGGTGCCGGGGACGAGCAGGCGGCCACACCCACCAGCGCGGACGCCGCCACGAACCGGGCCACAGGGGAGCTGCGCATACCCACAGCCTGCCAGCCCACCGCCCCGGGAACGACGATCAAGGCGAGAAGGTCGCTCGCAGAGATCGACAAGCGACCACGGCGCCGTGATCGACGCGGGTGGACGGAGGCAGCGGGGCGCGTCTCGAACTGAGACGTCGCTGCCACCGTCGTCCACCGGGGACCACGATCTGGCGATGGCGTCGCGCGCGGGGTGGTCCACCGACGCCGACGGCCGTCCGATGGTCGCGCGCTGGGGCAGCGAGCACCCGGCTGCGCCGCTGGTGGTCGCCCTGCACGGCAACGGCACCAGCGAGCACTCGATGATCGAGATCTCGCCGTGGCTGCCGCACGGGCCCGTCGCCTACGTGTCGGTGCGGGCACCCCTCGAGCACGGCACGGGGTACTCGTGGTTCCTGGACCCGGGCGACCTGCCGGAGGCCGGCGCCTGGCTGCTCGACTGGCTCGACACCGAGGGTGACCCGGAGCGGCCCGTCCTGCTGCTGGCCTTCCGCGACGGCGTCACGATGGCGGGCACCCTGATGCTCGACGCGCCGCACCGCTTCTCCGGGGCCGCCCTGCTCTACGGCGCGCTCCCACTCGACGCCCCGCCGGGCCCCGCACCGCTGGCCGGGATGCCGGTGTTCCTCGCCCACGCCGATGACGACCCCCGCACCCCCGTCCACCTGCTCGCCCGCACCTGGGACTGGCTGGCCCGCGACAGCGGCGCCCCGCTGTGGGCCGAGCGCGTGCCCGGCGGGGACCAGCTCGCCGGGAAGGTCGTGGGAGACCTGGGTACCTGGATGGCCGACCGGCTCGACCACCTGCGGGCGCACGGCGAGAACCCGCTGCCCGACGGCCGGGAGCCCGACTGGGGCGGCCGGCCGCTCCCCCGTCGCGCCGGCCCGGCTCCCGACACCACGTCCGGCATCCCGCAGCACCAGACGTCGCAGAACGGGCCCGCCGACCTGCAGGAACGGCTGTGGGACCGGCTCGCCGCCCTCGACGGCGTCACCACCGGCCCGACCACCGTGGGCGTCGAGGGCACCCGCGCCCTGTTGCTCGACCGCGCGGCCGCGAGGGGACCGGACACGGCCTACCTGCTGCCCGCCCTCGGTGAGTTCGCCCACCTGCACCCCGCTCCCGACGGGAGCCTGCACCTCGCGCTGCCCGACGCGCTGGCCTACGACGCCCTGGCCAAGGGCTGGGCGGTGGCGCACCCGCTGGCCGGGGTGCGGCTCAGTCCCGGCATGGTGCTGATCCCCGGCCCCCGCGACGACGGCGAGCTGGAGATCGTGACCGGGATCGTCACGGCCTCGCTGCGGTACGCGATCGGGTGATCGGGGCACACTGGGCGCGTGACCGATGCCCCTCCGTCCGACGCTCCGCCCGTACCCCGCGGAACGGGCGGTAATCCCGACCATCCCGCCGCCCACAGCGGCGGCCTGTACGGGCTCGCCCTCGGTGCTCTCGGCATCGTGTTCGGCGACATCGGCACCAGTCCCCTCTACGCCGTGCAGACGGTGTTCTCGATCGACGACGGCGCGGTGAAACCCACGCCCGACGACATCTACGGCGTCGTCTCGCTGATCTTCTGGTCGGTCACGGTCATCGTCACGCTCAAGTACGTCACGTTCATCCTGCGCGCCGACAACGACGGCGAGGGCGGGATCATGGCGCTCGCCGCGCTGGTCCGTGGGGTCACCGGGTCGAGCGCGCGACGGGCCGGGCTGGCACTGGCGCTGGGGGTGCTCGGCGCGTCGCTGTTCTACGGCGACTCCCTGATCACCCCCGCGATCTCGGTGCTCTCGGCCGTGGAGGGCCTGGAGGTGGCCGATGCCGGGCTCGCCGACGCCATCCTGCCGATCGGCATCGCGATCCTGGCCGTGCTGTTCGCGGCCCAGCGCTTCGGCACCCACCGCGTGGGACGCCTGTTCGGGCCCGTCATGGTGATCTGGTTCGTGACGCTCGCCGTGCTCGGACTGCCGCACATCATCGGCCGGCCCAGCGTGCTGCTCGGGCTCTCACCCACCTACATCGTCTCGTTCGTCGCCGACCATCCCTACACGGCGTTCGTCGCGATGGGCGCGGTCGTGCTGGTGATCACCGGCGCCGAGGCGCTCTACGCCGACATGGGCCACTTCGGCAGGCGCCCGATCCGCATGTCCTGGTTCGCCGTGGTGTTCCCGGCCCTGATCGTCAACTACCTGGGGCAGGCCGCGCTGATCCTGGACGACCCGACGGCGATCGCCAACCCGTTCTACCTGCTCGCACCGAGCTGGGCGCGGCTGCCACTCGTCGTGCTGGCCACCTTCGCCACCGTCATCGCGTCGCAGGCGGTGATCTCCGGGGCGTTCTCGGTGTCGCGGCAGGCCGTGCGGCTGGGCTTCCTGCCGCACCTCACCGTGCGCCAGACCTCCACGCAGGAGAGCGGCCAGATCTACGTGCCCGCGGTGAACTGGCTCCTGTTCGGCGGCGTGCTGGTGCTCATCGTGACGTTCCGGTCGTCGGCGAGCCTGGCCACGGCCTACGGTCTCGCGGTGACGGGCACGCTGCTGCTCACCACGACCCTGTTCCTCATGTACGCCGCCGCCGCGTGGCAGTGGGCACGCTGGAAGCTCGCGCTCGTGGGCGTGGTCTTCGGCGGCGTCGAGCTGCTCTACCTCGGTGCCAACCTCACCAAGATCGCCCACGGCGGCTGGCTGCCACTGCTCATCGCGGCGATCGTCGTCACCGTCATGACCACCTGGCAGCGGGGGCGTCGGATCATCACCGCGCGGCGCACCGAGCTGGAGGGGCCGCTGCCCGCATTCGTCGAGAAGATGCACGGCAAGGGCATCACGCGGGTACCGGGCCTCGCGGTGTTCCCGCACCCCACCAACCGCACGGCGCCGCTGGCCCTGCGGGCCAACGTGGAGTTCAACCACGTGCTGCACGAGCGCGTCGTGATCATCTCGGTGGAGTCGGAGAACGTGCCGCACGTACCGGTGGAGAACCGGCTCACCGTCGACGAGCTCGGCGACGCCCACGACGGCATCGTCCACCTCTGCGCCCGCTTCGGGTTCCAGGACGACCAGGACCTGCCCGCCGTGCTGCGCCAGGCGCGCGGCCTGTCCCCCGAGCTCGACCTGGACCCGGCCGGGGCGTCGTTCTTCCTGTCCCGCATCACGATCGAGCGCAGCAAGCAGCCCGGCATGGTCGGCTGGCGCAAGCGGCTGTTCATCGGGCTCTCGCACAACGCGGCCACCCCGGCCGCCTACTTCCACCTGCCGGTCGACCGCACCGTCGTCATGGGTTCGCGCATCGAGCTCTGACGCGCGGCAGCTCGGACGACATGGGGAAGGATGGGCGCATGCCGGTCACCGACGACGCCATCGAGAAGATCAAGGCGATGATCGTCTCCGGCGAGCTGGGCCCGGGGGCACGGCTGCCTCGTGAGGCCGATCTCGCCGTGCGGCTGGGCCTCTCGCGCAACTCGCTGCGCGAGGCGGTCAAGGCGCTGTCGCTGATCCGCGTGCTCGACGTCCGGCAGGGCGACGGCACCTACGTCACCAGCCTCGACCCGAACCTCCTGCTCGACGCCATGAGCTTCGTCGTGGACTTCCACCGGGACGACACGGTGCTGGAGTTCTTCGAGGTGCGCCGCATCCTGGAGCCCGCCGCCACCGCGATGGCCGCGCTCGCCATGAGCGACGACGAGATCGTGGGCCTGCGGGAGGTACTGGCCGCACTGGGCCCCGATCCCGACGCCGAGCGGCTCGTGGCCAACGACCTGGAGTTCCACCGGCGCATCGCGGCCGGCAGCGGCAACACGGTGCTGTGCTCGCTGATCGACGGCCTGTCGGGCCCCACCACCCGCGCCCGGATCTGGCGCGGGCTCACACAGGAAGGCGCGGTGGCCCGCACCATCGAGCAGCACGAGGCCATCTGCGACGCCATCGCCGCCCGCCAGCCCGAGGTGGCGCGCTCGTGGGCCACCGTGCACGTGGCCGGTGTGGAGCAGTGGTTGCGGAGCGCCCTAGGTCCGGGGGCGCACCCGTAGGCCGGCCATCCCGCCGTCCACCGCCAGCGCCGTACCCGTGGTGGACGACGCGAGCGGGCTCGCGAGGTAGGCGATGGCCGCGGCCACCTCGTCGGCCGTGACGAGCCGGCCCATCGGCTGACGGGCCTCCAGTGCGGCCCGCTCGGCCTCCGGATCGCCCGCGGAGTCCAGCAGCCGCCCCACCCACGGGGTGTCGGCGGTGCCCGGGTTCACGCAGTTCACGCGGATCCCCTCGGCCACGTGGTCGGCGGCCATCGCCAGCGTGAGCGACTGCACCGCCCCCTTGGACGCGCAGTACAGCGCCCGTTGCGGAAGGCCCGCGGTGGCCGCGATCGAGCACGTGTTGACGATCGCCGCGTGCTGCGAGCGGCGCAGGTGCGGCAGCGCCGCGCGGCTCAGCCGCACGATGCCCAGCACGTTGACGTCCAGCACGCGCCGCCACTCGTCGAGCGGGTTGGTCTCGACGGTGCCCTGCGCGCCGATGCCGGCGTTGTTGACCAGGATGTCGAGCCCACCGAGACGCTCGACCACGGTGGCCACGGCGGCGTCCACGGAGGCCGCGTCGGTGACGTCGGCCGTCAACGCGAGCAGCGGCCCGGGCACCCCGGACGGGTCGAGATCCAGGCACGCCACCGTCGCGCCGCGGTCGGCCAGCAGGCGGGCGGTGGCCAGACCGATGCCCGATCCCCCGCCGGTGACCACCGCGACCAGACCGTCGAACTCGCTCATGGGGTCTCGTCCTTCCAGACAGCACCGTCGGGGAAGCGGAAATCGGCCAGCGTGGCCGGGTGCATCTCGCCGCCGCCGCCGGGTGCGGTGGGCGGCCAGTAGCGGCCCGCGTGCACGTCGACGGGGGTGACGAAGTGCTCGTGGAGGTGGTCGACGTACTCGATCACCCGATCGTCCCAGGCCCCGGAGATCGACACGACGTCGAGCATCGAGAGGTGCTGCACCAGCTCGCACAGCCCCACCCCGCCGGCGTGCGGGCACACCGGAACGCCGAACTTGGCCGCCAGCAGCAGGATCGCGACGTTCTCGTTCACCCCGCCGACGCGGGCGGCGTCGATCTGCAGGTAGGACAGCGCGCCGGTCTGCAGGAGCTGCTTGAACACCACGCGGTTGGCCACGTGCTCGCCGGTCGCGATCTTCACCGGGGCGATGCCCTCGGCGATCGCGGCCAGGCCCAGCACGTCGTCGGGGCTCGTGGGCTCCTCCACCCACCACGGCTCGTACTCCGCCAGCGCGCCCACCCAGGCGATGGCGTCCGCGACGTCCCAGCGCTGGTTGGCGTCGATGGCGATCCGGAAGTCCGGGCCGACGGTGTCGCGTGCGATCCGCAGGCGCCGCCGGTCGTCGTCGAGATCGGCGCCGACCTTCAGCTTGATCTGGCCGAACCCGTCGGCCACGGCCTCCCGGCACAGCCGGGCGAGCTTCTCGTCGTCGTAGCCGAGCCAGCCGGGGCTCGTCGTGTAGGCGGGGTAGCCCTCGGCCAGCAGCCGCGTCTCGCGTTCGGCCCGGCCCGGCTCGGCCTTGCGCAGGATCTCCAGGGCCTCGTCACGGGTGAGCGCGTCGGTGAGGTAGCGGAAGTCGACGAGCTCGACGAGCTCCTCGGGTGAGAGGTCGGCCAGCAGCTTCCACAGCGGCAGCCCGGCCCGTTTCGCCCGGAGGTCCCACAGCGCGTTGACCACCGCGGAGATCGCCATGTGGATGACGCCCTTCTCGGGCCCCAGCCAGCGCAGCTGCGAGTCGTGGACGAGCTCGGTCCACAACGGCCCCAGGTTCGCCAGCATCTCCTCGACCGGCCGCCCGACCAGCCGCGCGGCGACCGAGGAGATCGCGGTGGTCTGCACCTCGTTGCCCCGCCCGATGGTGAACGCGAACCCGTGGCCCTCGTGCCCGTCGTCCGCGTCGGTGGTGATCACGACGTAGGCGGCCGAGTAGTCGGGGTCGGGGTTCATGGCGTCCGAGCCGTCCAGCTCGCGGGAGGTGGGGAACCGGACGTCCACGGCACGGACGTCGGTGACACGCGGTCGACTCACTGGGCACCAGGCTTCCATGACATCGGATGTATGAGCGAGCCTAGTCCGCGCCTGCCGGGACCAACAAGGCAGGCACGGCTAAGACATCCGATGTCTCGGCTCAGCGCGTGGACTCCGCCTCGCGCTTCGGCAGCACCCAGCCCGGCCGCACGAAGTGGCAGGTGTAGCCCGTCGGGTACTTCTGGAGGTAGTCCTGGTGCTCGGGCTCGGCCTCCCAGAACGGGCCGGCCGGCTCCACCTCGGTGACGACCTTGCCCGGCCACAGGCCCGACGCGTCGACGTCGGCGATGGTGTCGATCGCCACCGCCTTCTGGTCGTCGGAGGTGTAGTAGATCGCGGAGCGATAGCTGCGGCCCAGGTCGTTGCCCTGGCGGTCCCGCGTGGACGGGTCGTGGATCTGGAAGAAGAACTCCAGCAGCTCGCGGAAGGAGAACACGGCGGGGTCGAACACGATCTCGACGGCCTCGGCGTGGTCACCGTGGTTGCGGTAGGTGGCGTCGGGGGTGTCGCCGCCCGAGTACCCCACGCGCGTGGAGATCACCCCGGGACGCCGGCGCACGAGCTCCTGCGCGCCCCAGAAGCAGCCTCCGGCGAGGATCGCGGTCTCGGTTGTCATCCTGTGTTGCCTCCTCGATGTGTGCTGGTACCGCCAGGAGAACGCCCGGCCCGGGATCGATGTTCCGTGACCCCGGGTCAGACCAGGTCGCTGCGGCTCACCACCCCCACCAGGTTCTCTCCGTCCACCACCGGCACCGTGCGCAGGCCGTGGTCGGCCACCAGGGCCTGCGCCTCCCCGACGCTCGCGCGGACGTCCACCGTCACGGGGGTTCTCGTCATCACCGACGACACCGTGGAGTGCCCCTTCCTGCCGGCCAGCGGGTCGGCCAGGATGTCGGCCTCGCTGATGATCCCGACGAGCCGGCCGTCGGCGTCCACCACCGGGAGCGCGGTGTGGCGGTGCTCGAGCATCAGCCGGGCGGCCACGGCGACGGGCTCGGGCGCGGCGACGGTGACGACCTCGCGGGTCATCACGACGTGCACCGGCGTGGCGGCGTCCGGCGGCGGGCCGGCTCGGCGGACGCGCACCATCGCGGCGAGCGCGTCGTCCTCGGCAGGGTCCCGACCTCCACCGAACAGCCGGCGCAGGCCCGGCCGGGAGCCGCGGCCCTCGCGGTGCCGGAGCAGGTCGCTGCGGGTGACGACACCCACCAGCCTGCTCCCCTGCACGACGGGCAGGACGCGGAGCTGACCGCGGCTGCGCAGCCGCTCCGCCACGACGGCCGCGTTGGCGGTGGCCGACATCGACAGCACGTCGGGGCTCATGATCTCCTCGACGGACACCCGCTCGTCGGCCTCGATGCCCTCGGTGCGGTGCGCCTCGCGGTAGCGCAGGACGTCGAGCAGGCTCACCATGCCGACCAGCCGGGACGAGCCGGTGACCACGGGCAACGCGCTGAAGCCGAAACGGGTCATGCGCTCCACCGCGGCGGAGATCGGCTCGTCGGCGCGGACGGTGACGACGCGGGCGGTCATGAGTTCCCGGACTGGTCGCGCCATTACCCGGACCCTACCGGCCCCCGCCGTCCGACGAACGGCACTCTCGTCGGAACCTATGCGACGGGTGGGCCGCTCGTCGTCAGCGGTTGCCCCGGTGACCGCCCGCGCGTGATGGTGGGGTCCCACCGAGTCGAAGGAGCCTCCCGTGGCATTTCCCGGACTGCAGCACGTCGCCATCACGGTGTCCGATCTCGAGCGCAGCACGCAGTGGTACTCGACACTGTTCGGCGCCGACCCCGTCCTCGACGAGGACGAGGAGGGCGGCGCGTTCCACCACACCGTCTTCGCCCTCGACGGTGGCATGCTCTTCGGCCTGCACACCCACATGGGCGCCGAGACGAAGGACCAGGCCGACGAGCACCGCACGGGCCTCGACCACGTCGGCTTCGCCCTGTCGGGCTCGGCCGAGCTGGAGCAGTGGCAGGGCCGCCTCGACGAGCTCGGCATCGCCCACGGCGGCATCAAGAAGGCCCACTACGGCAGCGGCATCTCCTTCCGCGACCCCGACAACATCGGGCTGGAGTTCTTCATCGCGCCCGGTACCTGAGTCGCCCCGAGTCGCCGGACGGGCCTGCGTGCTCTAGAAAGACGTGCTGCCCCTTCCGGCAGCACGTCTCCCGGAGGTCTCGTGCACATCTGGCCCGGCTCGCCCTACCCGCTGGGGTCCTCGTTCGACGGCGGGGGCACCAACTTCGCGATCTTCTCCGAGGTCGCCGAGCGCATCGAGCTGTGCCTGTTCGACGACGACGGCCCAGGCAACGAGATCCGGGAGTCCCGCGTCGACCTCCCGGAACGCAACGGCCTCGTCTGGCACGGCTACCTGCCGCGCATCTGGCCGGGTCAGCGCTACGGCTACCGGGTGCACGGCCCGTACGAGCCGTCCGCCGGCCTGCGCTGCAACCCGGCCAAACTGCTGCTCGACCCGTACGCGAAGGCGGTCGACGGCGAGATCGAGTGGGGCCAGTCGCTGTTCTCCTACGACTTCGGCGACCCCGACTCGTTCAACGACGAGGACTCCGCGCCGCACGCCATGACCTCCGTGGTGATCAACACCTTCTTCGACTGGGCGGGAGACCAGCCGCTGCGCGTCCCGTACAACGAGTCGATCATCTACGAGGCCCACGTCCGGGGCATGACGATGCGCCACCCCGACGTGCCGGAGGACGTCCGCGGCAGCTACGCCGCCATCTCCCACCCGGCCACGATCGCGCACCTGAAGAAGCTCGGCGTCACCGCGATCGAGCTGATGCCGGTGCACCAGTTCGTGAACGACGCCACGCTCGTGGACAAGGGCCTGTCGAACTACTGGGGCTACAACTCCATCGGCTTCTTCGCCCCGCACAACGGCTACGCCAGCTTCGGCACGCGTGGCGAGCAGGTCTACGAGTTCAAGTCGATGGTGCGCACGCTGCACAAGGCCGGGATCGAGGTGATCCTCGACGTCGTCTACAACCACACCGCCGAGGGCAACCACATGGGCCCGACGCTGTCGTTCCGCGGCATCGACAACCAGGCCTACTACCGGCTCGTCGACGGCGACGAGAAGCACTACTTCGACACGACGGGCACCGGCAACAGCCTCAACGTGCGCCACCACGAGTCGCTGCGGCTGCTCATGGACTCGCTGCGGTACTGGGTCACCGAGATGCACGTCGACGGCTTCCGGTTCGACCTCGCGTCGTCGCTGGCGCGGGAGTTCCACGCCGTCGACCGGCTCTCGGCGTTCTTCGACCTGATCAACCAGGACCCGATCGTCAGCCAGGTCAAGCTCATCGCCGAGCCGTGGGACGTCGGCGACGGCGGCTACCAGGTGGGCGGGTTCCCCCCGCTGTGGACGGAGTGGAACGGCAAGTACCGCGACACCGTCCGCGACTTCTGGCGCGGCGAACCCGCCAGCCTCGGCGAGTTCGCCGCGCGGTTCACCGGATCGTCGGACCTCTACGAGGCCGACAACCACCGCCCCATCGCGTCGATCAACTTCGTCACCGCCCACGACGGCTTCACGCTCCAGGACCTCGTCTCCTACAACGAGAAGCACAACAAGGCCAACGGCGAGGACAACAACGACGGCGAGAGCCACAACCGGTCCTGGAACTGCGGCGCGGAGGGTCCTACCGACGACGACGCGATCTACGCACTGCGCGAGCGGCAGAAGCGCAACATCCTGACCACGCTGCTACTCAGCCAGGGCGTCCCGATGATCGCGCACGGCGACGAGCTCGGGCGCACCCAGCAGGGCAACAACAACGTCTACTGCCAGGACAACGAGCTGTCCTGGGTCGACTGGGAGGCCGCCCGCTACCAGGACGTGCTCACCGACTTCACCGCCCGCCTCGCGCGGCTGCGCTCCGAGCACCCGATCTTCCGCCGGCAGCGGTTCTTCCAGGGCCGTCCGGTGCGCGGGAGCAACATCGACGACATCGCCTGGCTGCGCCAGGACGGGCAGCCGATGAGCGACGAGGACTGGGACGGCGCCACCGCGCAGACCC
This sequence comes from Mycobacteriales bacterium, assembly GCA_038231335.1. Taxonomy (GTDB): domain Bacteria; phylum Actinomycetota; class Actinomycetes; order Mycobacteriales; family Pseudonocardiaceae; genus Pseudonocardia. The sequence goes on along the minus strand of JBBRLM010000011.1, from coordinate 27,236 downwards.
TCACCGTCTACCTCAACGGCGCCGGCATCCCGGACCGCGACGAGCTGGGCAGGCAGATCGTCGACGACTCGTTCATGCTGCTGTTCAACGCCCACCACGAGGACCAGACGTTCGTGCTGCCCGACGAGAGCTACGGCAAGGGGTGGAAGACCGCGCTCGACACCGCCGACCCGCTGCTCGCCGACGACCGTCGCAGGTTCCCCGCGCCGGGCAGCAGCATCGAGGTCTGCTCGCGCTCGGTCCTCATCCTCCAGCGGAGCTTCTAGCGCGGCGGGGCCGGTACGGCTCCGGAACACCCAGCCGCAGCAACCGTGAGGTGCGGCTCTGGCCGTTGCGGCGCAGTGCCGCCACGGCCTCGGGTTCGTGGCGGGCGGCGTTGGCCAGCACCCCGAACACGAACATCGTCACCACCAGCGACGTTCCGCCCGACGAGATCAGCGGCAGCGGGATGCCGGTGACGGGCAGCAGCCCGACGACGTAGCCGATGTTGATCGCCGCCTGCCCGACCACCCAGGTGGTCAGGGTGCCCACGACGATCTTGATCCAGGGGTCGGCGTTGCGGGCGGCGATCCGGAGCCCGGTGCAGGCCAGTACCCCGAACAGGGCGATGACCGCGAAGGCGCCGACGAAGCCCAGCTCCTCGCCGAGGATGGCGAAGATGAAGTCGTTGTGTGCGTTGGGGAGATAGCTCCACTTGCTGCTCCCCTGGCCCAGCCCCACGCCGAACAGGCCGCCGTCCGCCAGCGAGTACAGCGCCTGCGTCGACTGGTAGGCCGCACCCTGCGGATCGGCCGTGTCGGGCGAGAGGAACGCGGTGATCCGGCTCTGCCGGTACCCCGCCGTGAGCCCGAGCAGTACCACTCCGCCGAACGCCCCACCCAGGAGGGCGAGGATCAGCCGCATCGGCGCGTCGGCGAAGAACAGCAGGGCCAGGACCACGACGCCGATCGACACGGCGGTACCGAGGTCCGGCTCGAGCACGACCAGCGTCAGCACGACCACCGCGACCGGCAGCACCGGGGACACGGCGTTGCGCCAGTGGTGGAGGACGCCGCGCCGCGCCGCCAGGACGTGGGCTCCCCAGAGGGCGAGGGCGAGCTTCGCCGGTTCCGAGGGCTGGAACGACAGGCCCCCGACGACGAACCACTTCCGCGCGCCCGCGATGGTCGTCCCGATTCCCGGCACGAGCACCGCGAGGAGCAGGACCAGCATCACCAGCAGGAACGTCGGGGCCAGCCGCCGGAGCTGACGTGGGGTGATCTTCATCCCGGCCCAGAAGAGCACGAGGCCGGCCGCGCAGAACGCGGCCTGGCGGGAGAAGACCGAGTAGGCCGAACCTCCCTGTGCGGACTCGGCACTCGACGCGGACAGCACCATCACCAGCCCGATGACGGTGAGCAGGAAGAAGACGGCCAGCAACAGGTGGAACGACGCCAGCGGCCGGGCCAGCCAGGCCGCGCCCGATGCGCGCAGCGCCATGACGTTCCGGGCGAACGGACTGAGCGGCACCGAACCGGCCGGAACGCGCTGACGTCCGTCCTGTTTCACCATCACCGGGACATCGTCGCCGTTCCCGAGCCGAAAGAAGGGGAAGTCCGAGGTCCGTGTCGAACGGTTCCAGCCGTTCCTCGCCGAATGTCGGATTGTTCGGATACCGACCCAGTGGCTGGCGAATGGCGCCAGCGGGAAAGGCGCGATGATGGGCGCGGGTCGAACGACGCGACGCGAGGTATCCCATGAACAACGAGCAGCCCGAGGGTTGCAGGTCGCGCTGGTCGTGGCCACCCCGAAGCGGTTCAACCGGGAGTCCCGGGTGGTCCGCACGGCGAGCCTGTCGCTGAGCGGGCTGGTGACCCTGGCCAACGGCTGGTCGGCGGTGCTGCTCGTGCTGGGCCTGGTCAACGGGCAGGAGGGCGAGGACGCCGGACCGCTGCTGTCCACCGGCGCCTCGATCTGCTGACCAACGTCATCGCCTTCGCGCTGTGGTACTGGCAGTTCGACCGCGGTGGCCCCGTCGCCCGCGCGCACGGTCCTTCCCGACTTCCAGTTCGTCCAGATGACCGCCCCCGACCTGGCCGACCCGGACTGGGAGCCGACGTTCGTCGACTACCTCCTACCTGTCCTTCACCAATGCCACGGCGTTCAGCCCGACCGACACCCTGCCACTGACCCGGTGGGCCAAGCTGACCATGCTCGCCCAGTCGCTGGTGACCGTCCCACTCGTCATCGCCCGCGCGGTCAACATCCGCAAGTAGGGGAGGTCATCCGGGCGCGGGTCCGACGCAGGCGATCGAGCTCAGCCCCCGACCCGCGCCGGTGGCGCGGTTGTCGCACCCGACGCTGGTGTGATCGGCAGCCGCGGTGACGTTGACGCCGAACCCGTCGGCGTTCACCGCGGCGTCGTTGCCGCTGAAGGTGTTGTCCAGGCCCCAACCGGACAGGATCTGGTGCTGCTGGAAGCCGTCCTGCGGGCTGTCGGTGCCCACGTTGTCGGCGATCGTCCAGCCGTTGCCCTTGACGTTGACCCAGGCCGTGGCCGCCGACATCCCGTCGCCGGAGAACATGTTGGAGCGCACCGTGCCCGCGGTGGTGCCCTCCTTGATGTCCACGTTCTCCGCCGTGGTGTGCGAGATCGTGTTCCCCTCGATCGTGTTGCGGTCGCTGCGGTCGGGACCGCAGCCGGAGATCCGGCACCAGTTGCTCTGCGCGGTGCCCACGTAGACGCCCTCACCGAACTTGGCGTCGTGCAGGCCGGTGTCGCGGATCGTGGTGCTGCGGACCACATCGTCCGTGCTGCCCGCACGCAGGTGCAACGCCTCGTCGCCGGTGCCCTCGATCAGCAGATCCTGCACGGTGTCGAACCGGCCGTGGTCGATCATGACCCCCTTCTGGCCACCGCGGACGGTGAACCCGTCCAGCAGCCAGTGGGTCGCCCCGTCGAGATGCAGCGTGTAGCCGGTGGAGGTGCCGCCGCCGTCCAGGACGGCCGCGCGGCTTCCGCAGAGCGCGATGGGCTGGTCGGAGCCGCCCTGCGCGGTGGCGACGAAGTTGCCCGCGTAGGTGCCGGCGCCGAGAGCGATGACGGACCCCGGGTGGGCGGCCTGGAGGGCGGCGGTCAGCTGGGCGGAGTCGGCGACCCGGACCGCGGCCGCCGACGAGCACGCCGCCACCGGGCCGGGAGCGGCGGCGGGCGGCGGGGCCGACGGCGGGGAGGTGCACCCCGCGACGAGGACGACGGAGACGACCGCGGCGACACCGGCGGCGACCGGCCACCTCCCGCTCATCCCCCGCCGCCGGGCCGGCTCGACCGCGGCAGCGCCGGCTCCCGCGACACGACCGTGACCCTCGTGACCGGGAGCAGCGCGGTCGCTTCCGGCGCATCGGGCCCGGGCGGGCGCGGCGACCGCACGACCGCGAGGTCGGCCGCGTCGTGGCCGGTGGGTCGGTAGGGGTGACCGGGCTCGCGCCGCGGGTCCCGGCGCCGCCACAGGCCGCGCACCCGCGCGGTGAACGGGATGACCAGGATGAGGGCCCACAGCAGCACCAGGGGATGGGTGGCGATGTACTCGCCGGTGGACGCCACGTAGTCGATGTCCCTCGTCCAGCCCGAGTCGTCGTTGCCGTCCAGCTCCGGCGTCAGGCCGGGGGTGACGCGGACGACGTCGAGCGCGGACAGGCCGTGACCGCCGAGGGTGTTGACCGCGACCCTGGTGCTGTCGACCCGACCCACCAGCGACACCGCGTAGCGGGTGGCACCCGTGACGGAGTTGTCGTGGACGTCCGCGGCGGCGTCCTGGACCTGCATCCCGGTGAGCGCGGGACCGATGCGGTTGCCGCTGACGGTGGCCGTACTGGCCGGCGGGCCGCCGCGCACGGAGATGCCGAAATCGGCGGCGCCGACGACGTTCCCGGTGATCTGGGGGGTTCCGGACACCCCGTGGAGCGCGACACCGTCGTGGCCCCCCGAGACGGTGTTGTCCCGCAGTGCGACCCCGTCGGCCGCGGTGACCAGGATCCCGACGTCCTGGTTCCCCGTCACCGCGCAGCCCGTGACGGCGTAGCCCGTGCCCACCACCGCGGGCGCTGCTGCGTGGGACCTGCCGTCTGCGTGGGACCTGCCGTCGACGCGGATGCCGTCGACGCGGTTGCCGGCGGCCGAGCCCCCCGACAGGATGACGTGCGCCGCGCCGTCGACGATCGAGACCCCGTTGCGGCCGTTGCCGCTGGTGATGACCCCCCGGATCGCGAGACCGGTGGTGTCCCGCCGGGCCAGGAGGCCGTCGACGTCGTTGTCCCTCAGGACCGAGTCGGTGACCGCCAGGCCCGTCGAGCGCAGGGAGAAGAGCCCGTAGTGGCTGTGCACGACGACCGCGTCGGTGATCGATCCGGTCGAGGGTGTCGTGACGTCGCCGGTCCACGCCAGGCCGCCGGTGCGCCCGCTCCAGAACCCGACGTCCGAGAGGTGTACGTCGGTGAGGTCCATCCGCGATCCGACCGCCCTCAGGTAGGCGCGGCCGTCGTCGGTGTCGGTGTCGGGTGCGGAGGCGGCCCCGTCCCAGCTGGTGATCGTCAACGGGGCTCCCGCACCGCCGCTGAGCGTCACCGCGGACTTGAAGGCGATGATCGACACGAAACCGCCGGGCCCGCTGGCCAACCGCACCGTGGCTCCGGGCGCCTCGATACGCAGCTGCGCGCCCCGGACCACCAGGAGCGACCGGTCCAGCAGCCAGGAGCCGTCGGGGAGGCGGGTGGCCGCCCCGATGTCCAGCAGCGCCGGCAGGTCGTAGGGCTGCGCCCGCGGGGTCAGCACCTCGGTCGGCGGGACCCCCGCCGCGCCGGGCACGACGAAGGGCACACGCCGGGAATGGTGGTCGCTGACGATCTGCGAGATCCGCTTGTCCTCGGCGTCCACCAGGCCGGCCTGGAGCCTCTCGGAGGGCGTCAGCGCCTCGGCCTCGCCGACCTCGGGTGGCGGCGCCGCACGGGCCACGGCCGCCCGTTCGGCGGCGGCGTCGACGGCCGGGTTCGGGTCCTGACCGGTGGGATCGAGCCACTCCGGCAGAGCGAGGGACCGGGGCAGGCTGCCGCTGCGGACCCCGAGCGCATCCGTCACCAGCACTCCACAGACGAGTGCCGCCAGCACCAGACCGCACAGCGCCCGCAGACGCCACCCGCGGGCCGCTGTCTCAGGCCGCCGCGTCACGGAGGCCCTCCGCCCGGGCGAACATGGCGATGACGGTAACGACTGGAGGAACGGGGCCGACCGCCGGGCTACCTGGTAATTCCCCGGTAATGACGGCACCAACAGCGCGCCTGGCTCAGGCCCCGCGGGACGCCGCCTGTGCGGCGAACAGGCTCGGGGGCAGGCCGTCGGCCACCTCACGGACGTCGCGCTCCATCTGAGCAGCCATGTCCTCGAAGCTCCAGGGCCCGTCCGAGGTGACCTCGCCGATCACCGTCGGGTTCTGGTAGACGCCGACGGAGAACCCGACGGAGCCGAGCACGCGACCGGTCAGCCAGTCCGACCGGTCGCTGGCCAGGTACAGCGCCAGTGCGGCGATGTTGTCCGGGGAGCGGCTCGGGTCGTCCTCCCCCGGGCGGTCCTGGATGGCCTTGCGCTCCTGCGGCACGGTCGCGACGAGCCGGGTGGCGGCCGCCGGCGCGATGGCGTTGGCCGTGACGCCGTAGCGGGCGAGGCCCTGGGCCAGCGAGTACGTCAGGCCGACCACGCCCATCTTCGCCGTGGCGTAGTTGGCCTGGCCGGGTGAGCCCTCCAGCCCGGAGTGCGACGTGAAGTTGACGATCCGGTAGTGGCCCTCGGGGTTGCGCTGCTCGCGGAAGTACGCGGCGGCCGCGCGGGAGGCGGAGAAGTGCCCGCGCAGGTGCACGCGGATCACCACGTCCCATTCCTCGTCGGACATGTTGAAGATCATCCGATCACGGAGCACCCCCGCGGAGTTGACCAGGATGTCCACCCCGCCGAACTCCTCCACCGCCGTGGCGACGACCCGCTTCCCGGTGTCGGTGTCGGCGATGTCGCCGCCGTCGGCCACGGCTCGGCCGCCCGCTGCACGGATCTCCGCGGCGAGCGCCTCGGCCGCGCCCGCGTCGCTGCCGGACCCGTCGGGCCCGCCGCCGAGGTCGTTGACGACCATCGCCGCCCCCTCCGCGGCGAAGCGCCGGGAGATCGACGCGCCGATACCGCGGGCCCCTCCGGTGACGATGGCGGTCCGTCCGTCGAGCACACCCATGTCGCTCCTATTCGGTGGCATGTTCGGTGACGAGGCGACCACGGTCGAGCACCGTCTCGCCCCCGCTGGTGGTGCGGAACCAGGCGCCCGCACCGTCGCGCCAGATCGAGACGGTCAGCTCGGCTCCGGGCAGCACCGGGCGCGTGAACCGGGCGTCCATGCCGCGGAACCGGGCCGGGTCGCCGTCGCAGACTCCTGCGAGCAGGGCCCGCGCGGTGAAGCCGTAGGTGCACATCCCGTGCAGGATCGGAGTGTCGAAGCCGCCGCGGCGGGCGAACGCCGGGTCGGTGTGCAGCGGATTGCGGTCGCCCGTGAGCCGGTAGAGCAGCGCCTGGCCGGAGGCCGTCCGGTAGCTGACGGTGTGGTCCGGCTCCGTCTCCGGCAGCGCCGACGGCTCCGACGACCCGCGCGGGCCACCGAAACCGCCCTCACCCCGGATGAACACCGACTGGACGGTGGTGGCGAGCGGCTGCCCGGTGACGGCGTCGACGGCCTCCGCCTCGGTGCGCACCAGCGCGCCGCGGCCCTTGTCGAACACGCCGGTGACCGTGGAGGTGGTGATCGCCCGCCCCTCCACCGGGAGCACCGCGTGCAGTCGGAAGCCCTGCTCGGCGTGCACGAGCAGGGCCGGGTCGAAGTCACCGAGCGGGATCCGGGACCCACGGGTGATGATGTTCGCGTACGTGGGCAGCACCGCGGGAGCCACGCCGTCGGTGTTGTCGGTGGTGAGGGCCAGCTCCTGCAGCGGGTCGTCGTGCCCGGCGCCCACGGCGAGCGCGTAGAGCAGGACGTCGTCGACGGTCCAGGCGAACTCGACCGGATCGCTCCGCGTCCCGAGCAGGTTCCGTGCCAGCGCCATCAGATCTCCTTCGATCCCGGTCGATCACGACACCGCCACCGGAACGGTCAGTATTGACCTGATATGTGGACCACGCCACGATCGGTCGAGTTCTGACTCAGCGAGGAGACCACATGTCGACGGTGACGTCATGACCACCACCACCGGACCCGCCACGTTCACGTTCACCGGCCGCGACGGCACGTCCGTCGTCGCCTACCGATGGGAGCCCGACGGACCACCCCGGGCGCTGGTGCAGCTCACCCACGGCATGGGCGAGCACATGCTGCGCTACGACCACTTCGCCCGCGCGCTCACCGACGCCGGTTACCTCGTGATCGGCCAGGACCAGCGCCACCACGGCGCCAGCGCGGCGTCGATCGAGGACCAGGGGCAGCTGGGCCCGTCCGGCTGGGGCGGCCTGGTCGACGACATCGACGTGCTCGTCACCCGCAACCACGACGAGAACCCCGGCATGCCGCTCGTGATCTTCGGGCACAGCATGGGCTCGTTCGCCGTGCAGCAGTACGTGCTCGACCACAGTGCCGACGTCACCGCGGTGGTGCTCACCGGCACGGGTGCGATCGACCTGCTGGAGCCGGCTCTCGACCTGGACGCCCCGATCGACCTGTCGGCGTTCAACGCGCCGTTCGCGCCGGCCCGCACCGACTTCGACTGGCTCTCCCGCGACGGCGCGCAGGTGGACGCGTACGTGGCCGACCCCCGGTGCGGCTTCGGCCTCGACGCCGCCTCGGGCAAGGGCATGTTCGCCGCCGCCCGCGGGGTGGCCGACCCGGCCCGGCTGGCCGGCATGCGCCACGACCTGCCGATCTACATCGCGGTCGGCGACGCCGATCCCGTCAACGGGCAGTTGGCGCTGGTCAACGCACTGGTCGACCGCTACGGTGCCGCTGGCCTGGGCGACGTCACGTTCGTGGCCTATCCCGGGGCGCGGCACGAGATCCTCAACGAGACCAACCGCGCCGAGGTCGAGGCCGGCATCCTCAGCTGGCTCGACCGGATCACCCCCGCCTGACGGGTTTCACGCCCGGTGGCGGCGCGCCGCCACCGGGCTGCGGCGTCGCGTGGCCCGGTCGGCGCTCGCGCCGGTCAGCGCCCGCACCTCCATCTCGGCCTGCCGGCGCCGGGCGTCGCGGTCGGGGCGGCGGCTGCACCAGGTGCCTACCGCGCCCAGCAGGAACGACGCCGGGATCGACACCATCCCGGGGTTCGCGAAGGGGAACCAGGCGAAGTCGACGTCCGGGAACAGCGACGTCGGGCGCCCCGACACCTCCGGCGAGAACGCCACCAGCCCCAGCGCGATGATCATGCCGCCCCAGATGCTCAGCACCGCGCCGGTCGTGGTGAAGCGCGGCCAGTACAGCGTGTAGAGCAGGGACGGGAGGTGCGCCGAGGCGGCCACCGCGAAGGTCAGCCCGACCAGCACGGCGATGTTCTGGCCGTTGGCCACGATGCCGCCCGCGATGGCGACGATCCCGACCACGACGGCGGTACCCCGCGCCACCCGGACCTCCTTGCGCGGCTCGGCGGTGCCGCGCTTGAGCACCGTGGCGTACACGTCGTGGGCGAACGACGCCGATGCGGTGATCGTCAGGCCGGCGACGACGGCGAGGATCGTGGCGAACGCGATGGCCGCGACGACGCCGAGCAGGATCTCCCCGCCGAGCTCGTAGGCCAGCAGCGGCGCCGCGGCGTTCGACTCCCCCGCCGCCGCGGTGATCGCCTCCGGGCCGATGAGCGCGGCGGCCCCGTAGCCGATCACGATGGCCGCGAGGAAGAACCCGCCGATCAGCCAGATCGCCCACACCACGGAGCGGCGCGCGGAGCGGCCGTCGGGCACGGTGTAGAAGCGCATCAGCACGTGCGGGAGGCTCGCCGGACCGAGCAGGCCCGCCAGCCCGAGCGACAGGAAGTCGAGCTTGGACAGGCCCGTCTGGCCGTACTGCAGGCCGGGCTCCAGCAGCGCCTGGCCGGCCTGCGGGTTGGCCTGCATGGTCGCGCCGAGCAACGAGGAGAGGTTGAACCCCCAGCGGCCCAGCACCCACACCGCGAGCGACGCGCCCGCCACCACCAGCAGGACCGCCTTGAGGATCTGCACCCACGTGGTGCCCTTCATGCCGCCGACCAGCACGTAGACGAGCATCAGCACGCCCACCCCGCCGATGACGACGGACTGGCTGAACCGGTCGGAGTTGGGGATGCCGACCAGCAGCGAGATCAGCCCGCCGGCCCCGGCGATCTGGGCCACCAGGTAGAGCATCGACACCAGCAGGGTCGACGTCGCGGCGGCCGAGCGCACTGGCCGGACCCGCAGCCGGTAGCTCGGCACGTCGGCCATCGTGTAGCGGCCGGTGTTGCGCAGCGGCTCGGCGACGAACAGCAGCGCGATCACCCAACCGGTGAGCGAGCCGATCGCGAACATGACGCCGTCGTAGCCGTAGACCGCCACCGCGCCGACGACGCCGAGGAACGCCGCCGCGGACAGGTAGTCGCCCGCGATCGCGGTGCCGTTCTGGGCGCCGGTGAAGCCCTGGCCGCCGGTGTAGTAGTCGGTGGTGGCCCGGCCGCCCCGCGCGGTGACGATCATGATGGCGAACGTGACCAGGACGAACCCGGCGAAGATCGTCAGGTTGAGGCCGGGGTTGCCCACGGTGGGAGTCGCGGCGAGCACTGGCATGGGCGTCCCTTCACGGCTACACGAATGGCGGCATGGTAATCACCCGTTCGCCGGTTCGACGGCGTGCGTGGTGTCGAAGGGTCACCTCTCAGCGGTGAACGGTCACCCGAACCGCCGCAGAGTTGACTACTGTCCGTTCCACAGGCTCGTCCTCACCACGGAGAGCGACAGCGGACGCAGCCGATCGGGGGATCGATGGCTGTACACAGCACGGCGGTGGACGAGCGGCGCGGCCGCGGGGTCTGGACCCGCCCGGGTACCGCAGCCCGGGCGCTGCGCGACGCGGCCCGGCGGGCGCTCGCCACCACTGATGCCGGGCTGAGCCTGATGCGCCCGATCCTCGAACAGCACGCCGCGGAGCGCAACCACGCGCTCGGCCCGGACCACCGCGACACCCTCGCTGCGGAGAACGAGCTCGCCCTGACCGATCTCGCCGACGACCAGCCGGGAGCGGCGCTGGACCGGCTGACGGTGCTCGCCGCCGACTGCGACCGGGCGCTGGGCCACGACCACCCCGACACCCTCGTCGTCCGCGGGAACCTCGCGGCCGCGCGGTTGGCGCTGGGGCAGAGCGGGGTGGCGGCGGCCGAGCTCGCCACACTGGTGGTCGACCGCGAGCGGGTGCTCGGCAACGGCCACTCCTCCACGCACAACGCCCGCATCGAGCTCGCACTGGCCCGCTTCGCGGCCGGACGCCCGACCACCGCGGTGGGGCCGCTGGAGTCGGTGCTCGTGAGCATCGACGCCCGGCACGGTCCCCGCCACCCGCTCTCCCGGCTCTGCCGGACCATGCTCGCCGAGGCCCGCGGCGCCTGACCCCGCCGCAGGGCCAGCGTCAGAGGGTGGCCTCCAGGCGACGCGCCAGGATCTGGACGAAGCCGGCCGGGTCGGTCAGCTCACCGCCCTCCGCCAGCAGGGCCATGCCGGCCAGCAGGCGGGCCGTGTCGGTCAGTCCCTCGTCGTCCGGACGCTCCTCGTGGGCCGCGCGCAGGCCGGCCACCAGCGGGTGCCCGGGGTTCAGCTCGAGGATCCGCTTGATCGCCGGCAGCTCCTGACCCATCGCCCGGTACATCTTCTCCAGCGTCGGGGTCATGTCGCCGCTGTCGCCGACGAGGCAGGCGGGCGAGGTGGTGAGCCGCGAGGTCAGGCGGACCTCCCGCACGTCGTCGGCCAGCACCTCCCCCATCCAGGACACCAGCCCGGCGAACTCCTGGGCGCCCTCGACCTTGTCCTCGGTGGCCGCCTCGCCCTTCGCGATCGACGCCAGCGGGGTGCCGTCGAACTCCGGGACCTGCTCGACCCACACCTCGTCGATCGGGTCGGTGAGCAGCAGCACCTCGTAGCCCTTGGCGCGCAGGGACTCCATGTGCGGGGAGTTCTCGATCGCGGTGCGCGACTCGCCGGTGGCGTAGAAGATCTGCTCCTGGCCCTCCGGCATGCGCCCCTTGTACGCGGCCAGCGTCGTCGGCTTCTCGGCGTCGTGGGTGCTCGCGAACGAGGAGATCGCGAGGATCTCGGTGCGGTTGTCGGCGTCGGAGAGCAGGCCCTCCTTGACCGCGCGGCCCATCTCGGCCCAGAACGTCGCGTACTTGTCCGGGTCGTCGGCCTGCATCGTCCTGATCGTCGAGAGCACCTTGCGGACGAGCCGCTTGCGGATCAGCTGGATCTGGCGGTCCTGCTGGAGGATCTCCCGTGAGACGTTGAGCGAGAGGTCGGCGGCGTCCACCACGCCCTTGACGAACCGCAGGTACTCCGGGACGAGCGCCTCGCAGTCGTCCATGATGAAGACCCGACGCACGTAGAGCTGCACGCCGCGGCGGCTCTCGCGCATGAACAGGTCCATCGGCGCGCGGGTGGGCAGGAACAGCAGCGCCTGGTACTCGAACGTGCCCTCGGCCTGCAGCCGGATGGTCTCCAGCGGCTCCTGCCAGTCGTGGCTGACGTGCCGGTAGAACTCGGCGTACTCCTCGTCGGAGACGTCGTCCTTGGGCCGCGCCCAGAGCGCTTTCATCCGGTTGATCGGCTCGGGGTCGCCGTTGAGCCGGATCGGCCACGTGATGAAGTCCGAGTAGCGCGCGACGATGCGCCGGACCGTCGACGGGTCGGTGTAGTCGGGCATGGCGTCGTCGGCGTCGGCCGGCTTGAGCACCAACGTGACCGAGGTCCCCTGCGGGGCGTCGGGCTCCTCGTCGACGGTGTAGCTGCCCTCTCCCGCGGACTCCCACCGCACCCCGGCGTCGGAGCCGGCGCGGCGGGTGACCATGGTGACCGATTCGGCGACCATGAAGCTCGAGTAGAACCCGACGCCGAACTTGCCGATCAGCTCACTCGCGGCGCCGATCTCCTCGGAGTCGTTGGCCGCGCGCAGGGACGCGAGCATCTCCGCGGTGCCCGACTTCGCGATCGTCCCGATCAACGCCACGACCTCGTCACGGGTCATCCCGATGCCGTTGTCGCGCACCGTGACCGTGCGTGCCCCGGCGTCCACCGTGATCTCCACGTGCAGGTCCGACACGTCGGCCTGCAGGTCCTTGTCGCGGTAGGTCTCCAGGCGCAGCTTGTCCAGCGCGTCGGAGGCATTGGAGATCAGCTCCCGCAGGAACACGTCGCGGTTGGAATAGATCGAGTGGACCATCAGCTGGAGCAGCTGCCGTGCCTCGGCCTGGAACTCGATCGTCTCGGCGGTCATCGTGTGGCGTCCTTCCCGTCTTCCCGAACGGTCCGGACCCTACCGGCGGCCCCGACGAGCAGCCCGAGCACCAGCCCGCCCAGCCGCCACCACCGTCGCGACGACCACCCGCGCCGGCGAGGAACAGCTCCACCGCGCGGCCCAGGCCAGCGCGTCGAGGGTGCCGCCGCCGGAGGGGTCACTCGGCCTCCTCGCCGACGCTGGTCGGAGACGTCCGCCGCGCTGCCGGGTCCGATGGCCGGACCAGGTGCCGGATCCCGGCGAGCACCAGCCCCAGCACCGCGCCCTCCACCACCATGACGCCGTGCCCGTCGTTCGTCGCCAGCCACATGACCATCCCGATCGCCGGGGCCACGAGCCCGAGCAGCCGCTCGCGCCCGGCCCCGGCGACCAGCAGCGCCGTACACAGCGTGCCCACCGTGAAGAAGGTGGCCCCCGAACTGCCGAAGGAGTACGCCGTCACGTTCTGCGCCGACACGTGGTAGCCCACCAGGCCCGCCGCCGCGCCGACCGGGGCCCAGGCCGCGAGCAGCCAGACGCCCGCCGCCACGAGCTGGCCCCAGAACCAGCCGGCGAGCGCGAGCACGATCGCGGCGGTGGCGATGTTGAACAGCGTCGAGAGCACGTCGCCCTGGAAGAACGGGGCGGTGAACGCGTGCCACCAGTCGTCCGGCGTCCCGGGGTTGCCGAGGAGCCCCCCGACCACCAGCAGGGCCGTGACGACGAGGGCCGTGACCGGCACCGGACGCTCGCGGACCTGGGCCCACAGCGACACCCCCTCCCGCTCACGGAGGCCGACCAGCCGCAACGCCGTGCCGATCGCCACGATGACCACGGCCGCTTCCAGGATCCGCTCGACGATCACGACGTCTCTCCTTGAACATTGTTCAAACCCCGACGGCGCCACCGTACCGACGGTTTGAACAATGTTCAAGAGCCGGACTACAGTCTGTGCCGTGGACACGCAGACCATCACCGCCGCCGCCATGGAGACGCTCGACGACGCCGGGCTGGACAAGCTGACGATGCGGTCCGTGGCGGCGCGGCTGGGCGTGCAGGTGGGCGGGCTCTACTACCACCTGCCCGACAAGTCCGCGCTGCTGCGCTCGATGGCCGACTCGGTGTGCCGGCAGGCCCTGGCCGACTTCGAGGGCCGCCACCGGCCCGCGGACGCCTGGCCCGATGCCGTCGCGGAGCTGTGCCGATGCACCCGCCGCACCCTGCGCGCCCGTCGAGACTCCGCCCGTGTGCTGGCCGCGGCCCCGCGCAGCGGCAGCACCGGGGCGTTCGCGCTGATGGACCGTCTCATCGCCCTGCTCGAGGCCGGTGTCGTGCCGGAGCGCGCCGACGTCGCGGCCGACACCCTCATGTCGTACGTGACCGGCTTCGTCCTGCAGGAGCAGGTGGAGGCATCCGCGCCCGCGGCGCCCGAGCTCCCGCTCGAGGAGCTGGCCGCGCGCTTCCCGCGCGTCTTCCGCGACCACGACGTGGACGACGACGCGATCTTCGAGGAGTCCGTCGCGGCCATCGTCGACGGATTCGCGGTGCAACCCCGCGGACGCGGGCGTCAAGGTGCCGTCAAGCCGTCTTGACGCCGGACGCCACGGCGCGCTTCATGCGGGGATGCGAAGCTCCACGCCCGTCATACTCACCGTCGCCGTGCTCGCCCCGGTGGCGCTGTGCGGGCTGCTCGTGCCGTTCCGCGCGGACGTGGTGAGCACGAACGCCGCGCTGCTGCTCGTGCTCGTCGTCGTCGGTGCGGCCGCCACCGGGAACCGGCTGGCCGGCGTCGTCGCGGCGTTGTCGAGCGCCCTGTGGTTCGACCTCCTGCTCACCGCCCCCTACGGCACACTCGCCATCGCGAACCGGGACGACGTCGAGAGCGCCCTACTGCTGGTGGTCGTCGGGCTCGCGGTCACCGAGATCGCCCTGTCGGGCCGCCGCCAGCAGTCGCGGTCGAGCCGCCGCGAGGGCTACCTGGCCGGCGTCGCCGCGGTGGCACGGGCCGTGGCGTCGGGCGAGTCGTCGCTGCCGGAGCTGGTGGAGCGGGTCGGCCGGCAGATCTCCGACGTCCTCGACCTGGACGCGTGCCGCTTCGATCCCGCCGTGGCGGGGGCGGAGGGGGTCCGGATCGACCGGGACGGCGTCACGACCTGGAACGGCCACGAGGTGGACGTCGACCGCGAGGGCCTGCCGACCATGGACGAGATCAGCCTCCCGGTCGAGCACGGCGGCACCTCCTACGGCCGCTACGTACTGACCTCCGCCACGGCGGTCCGCCGCCCCGACCGCGAGCAGCTCCTCGTCGCCGTCACCCTCGCCGAGCAGGTGGGCGCGGCGCTGTCGGCACGCCGGACGGGAGCGGCTCCGACGGGCCCCTGATCGCTGTCGCCGGGGGATCAGGACTCGACCGGTCGCACGACCAGCAGCGGGCAGGTGGCGTGCTGGATCAGGGCCTGGCTGGTGGAGCCCAGCAGCATGCCGGCGAACCCGCCGTGGCCGCGACTGCCGACCACGAGCAGCTGCGCCGCGTCGGCCTGCTCGAGCAGCCGCTCGACCGGGCGCCCCTGCGTGACGACCCGCTGCACCACCACATCGGGGTACTTCTCCTGCCAGCCTGCCAGCCGCTGTGCCAGCAGCTCGGTCTCCGCCTGCTCCACCTGGGCCCAGCCGGGGTCCAGGCCGCGATCGAGCATCTGGTCGGTGGCGTACTCGAGCCAGGAGTGCACGGCCACCAGCTCGGCACCGCGCCACGACGCCTCGTCGAACGCGCTGCCGATGGCGGCGTCGCTCGTCGGCGAGCCGTCGACGCCGACCACGACGGGTCCGGTCGTGCGCGGGGCGTCGCCCGGGGTGGTGCCGCGGACGACCGCCCCCGGGCAGCGCCCGTGCGCGACCAGCGCGACGGCGGTGGAGCCGACGAGCAGACCCCGGAAGCCGCTCGTGCCCCGCGCGCCCAGCACCAGCAGCAGCGCGTCGTCGGTCTGCTCGATCAGCATGGGCACCGGGCCCGTGGTCTGCAGGTCCACGGCGACGTCCAGGACCGGGTGGGCCAGGCGGACGGCGTCCTCGGCGTCGCGCAACACCCGGGCGCCGGCCGCGGCCATCTCGTCGAAGTAGCTCTGCGGCGGCGCCAGGCCTCCCGAGTAGCCGAAGGAGTAGGCGTCGTCGGCGTGGACCAGCCGCAGCGGGTGGTGGCGCCGGGCGGCCACGTCGGCGGCCCAGAGGGCGGCCTGGCTCGCGGACGGCGAGCCGTCCACGGCGGCGACGACGGTGGTGCGGGCGAGACTCATCGGGGGGTTCCCTCTCCTGGTGCGGACGACCGTGGCATGTGGACAACGGTGACGCCGCGGACCGCTTCGGCGAGCACGGTCGCGACGTGGCGGTCGGTCGTGTTGTCGAGCGCGTCGGTGATGGTGACGGCGCCGCCGTCCACCTCGACGGTCCAGCGACCGGGGCCGCCGTAGATCTCCAGCTGGTGTCGGACGTCGCGCTCGACGGCGCTGTCGTCCCTGGTCAGGGTGCGTACCAGGTCGCGGCGGGTGACGATGCCGACCAGTCGGGGGCCGTCGACGACGGGCATGCTGCGCAGTCCGTCGGCCCGCATGATCGTGACCAGGTCGACCACGTCGGCGCCGGCCCGCACGCTCGCCGCGGGGGTGGTCATCACCGCACCGACGCTGCTCGCGGGCTCGCGGGTGTCCGGGGCCCGGACGCTGCCCTCGTCCGAGCAGTAGAAGCGGGGATCGTGCGGGAAGCGGTCGCGGAGGATGTCGACCTCCGTGAGGAGGCCGACCAGCTCACCGCTGTCGTCCACGACGGGGAGCGCGGTGAACCCGTTGGACGCGAGGAGCGTGGCCGCCTCGTGGACGGTGGTCGTGGCCGTCACGGTGACGACGGTCCTGGTCATGATGTCGCGGGCCTGCATGTTTCGAAGCTAGGTGTGTCGCCGGGCCCGGCGCTGCGGGCGTTGGACCCCTCCGCGCCGGGACCTCCGCCCGTATCCGGCGGGTGCGTCCCGGCGGAGGGTGGGGTCGTGCACGTCAGAGCGCATCACCCGGTGGTCACCGCGGAGTCCGCCCACCGCGCCGCCCGCGCACGGCTCCGCCTCGCGGACGCGATATCACCCGGGCCATCCACGCGCTGACCGGCGAGCTGCACCGCCGGCTGCTCGAGACCCCGGACCGTGACCCCGGCCGCGACCCCGGCCGCACGGAGGGGTCGCCTGGACGCCCACGGCCGGGCCTGAGAGGCTGACCGGGACCATCTCGTCGCTCCTGACCCCGGCGGCCCTCGGACCGGACCGGATCAGGTGACGCGATGCCGTGTGGCGACCACGCCCACGCCGACCACGTCTCCGGCCCGGCCACCCGGGCGATGCTGTCCATCCCCCGCGACGTGCCCGACGACCGCGTCCTGGCCCGGCGGATCTGCGAGGCGTGCTCCACCGGGCTCGGCCTCGACGGTGCGGCGGTCTCGCTGCTGACCGGCAGCCCGTCCCGCCAGACCCTGTGGGCCACCGACGCCACCGCGCAACGTCTGGAGGATCTCCAGTTCAGCCTCAACGAGGGCGCCTGCATGGAGGCCGCGGCCACCGGGCGGCCGGTGATGGTCGGCGACCTGCGCACCAGCCCCCGCACGTCCCGGTGGCCGATGTTCGCCGCCGCGGTGGTGGAGCAGACCGACGTCGGGGCGCTCTTCGCGCTGCCGCTGCAGTGGGGCGCGGTCAACCTCGGGGTGCTGGACCTCTACCGTCGCTCGACCGGGGACCTGACGGTGGCCCAGCACCGGGACGCCGGCCGCGCCGCCGACACCGCGGCGCTGATGATGCTGGGCCTGCGCACGGACCCCGGCGGCGGCGACCGGCTCGACCCGACCGTCACCAGCCACGCCGAGACCCACCAGGCCACCGGCATGGTGCTGGTCCAACTCGGGGTCAGCGCGACCGATGCTCTGGCCCGGCTGCGGGCCTACGCTTTCGTCCAGCAGCGGTTGCTCGTCGACGTCGCCCGCGACGTCGTGGCGCACCAGCTGCTCTTCACCGAGGAGATGACCTAATGGACCCCGTTCGGGAATCCGTCACGAGCCCTCCGGGAAGCGGCCGTGAGCGGCGGTTGACCAGGGCGTTCGTCGAGCTCGCCGACACGCTCGTCGACGACTACGACATCATCGACCTGCTGGACCGCCTCGTCGGCTACACCGTGGAGCTCCTCGCCGCCGACGCCGCGGGCATCATGCTGGCCGACGCCCGGCGCGACCTGCGGGTCGTGGCGGCGTCCAGCGAAGATGCGGAGCTGATGGAGCTGCTGCAGCTGCAGAACGGCGAGGGGCCGTGCCTCGAGTGCTTCCGCACCGCGTCGCCGGTCACCGTGCTCGACCTCGACGACGCCGCGAACCGGTGGCCGCTGTTCGCCGCGGCCGTGGCACAGCAGGGCGCGTTCCGGTCGGTGCACGCGCTGCCGCTGCGGTTGCGCGGCGAGGCCGTCGGGGCGTTGAACCTGTTCCACACCCAGCCCGGCGGGCTGCCATCCGACGACCTGGTGCTGGGGCAGGCGCTGGCCGACGTCGCCACAATCGGCATCCTCCAGGAGCAGGCGATCCGGCGGGGCGAGGTCGTCAACGAGCAGCTGCAGACGGCCCTGAACAGCCGGGTCGTGATCGAACAGGCCAAGGGAGTGCTGGCCCAGCACGGTGGCTCGACCATGGACCAGGCCTTCGAACGGCTCCGCGGCTACTCCCGCACGAACAACCTGCGCCTCTCGGAGGTGGCCCGCAGCCTGGTCGACGGCGGCCTCGCCCCCGCGAGCGTCCTCATCGGGGCGAAAGCACCTCGCCTCCCCCGTCCCTAACGCCAGCCCCGTCGCGAGCGGCGGGTCCAGTACTCCGCCGGGGGTTCGGCGAGCGACTCCAGCTCGTCCGGGACCGGGACTGCGACCGCCGCGACGTTGCTGGCCAGCTGGGCCGGGGTGACCGCGCCGGAGAGCACGGTGTGCGCCCACGGCTGCGCCATCGCGACCGCGATCGCGAACTGGTCGACCGGCACGCCGGCCCGGGCCGCCGCCTCGGCCGCCCGCGCGGCCCCGGGGGTGCTGTCGTCGTCGCCGGGCGCGAGCCGGCCGTTGGCCACCGGCTCCTTGACGATGATCCGGGCCCCGGCCCGTGCGGCCTCGGCGAGGGCCGGTCCGGCCGAGGGCTCCAGCACGTTCCACGTCGACTGGAAGGATGTGAACAACGGCTCACCGTCCACCCGGACCTCCAGGGCCCGCCGCACGGCGTCGGCCTGGGCCGGGCCGGAGGTGGAGATGCCGACCCGGATGCCGCGCCCGAGCAGCGCGGCCATCGCGCGATGCACCCCGGCGTCGGCGAGCACTCCGGTCTCGAGGGTCGCAGAGTGCACGTGGTAGGTGCCGAGCCGGTCGCCGAGCAACGCGAGCGACTCGGCGGACTGCGCAGCGAACGCGGCCGCCGAGTGGTCCTTGGTCTCGTGGACCTCCGCGTCGGTCCGCCAGCCCCCGACGTAGCGGTAGCCCCACTTCGAGCCGATCTCCACGTCGACCCTGCCGGGGTGTTCGGCCAGCCAGCCGGCGAGGAACTCCTCCGCCCGGCCGTAGGAGCGGGCGACGTCGACGTAGCGGATCCCGGCCGCGTAGGCGGCGTCGAGGACCGCCCAGGTACGGACCCGCAGGTCCGCCACACCGCGCTGCTCGCCGAGGTCCCGATCCCGACCGGAGGTGATGTAGGCGGGCCGCGCCACAGCCGCCAGGCCGATGCCGATGCGGGAGGTGGAAACGATCACCCCGGCAGCATGCACCCTCGGCCGCGCGGTCGGCGTACGCACCTGTCGTCCTCCGGGTGCACGTCGCCGATCACCGTCGCCCGCGAGCCGCTGACCAGCGAACGCGGCGCCGTCGGGCGCCCGCGCCACCGGGTCGGCCCCGAGCGCGCGCGGTGCCGTCGCGTCACAGCGTCCCCGGTGACACGACCTTGAGCGCGCGGACCGGGCACGCCGCGATCCCCAGGCGCGCCGTGTCCTCCTCGCCGGCAGGCACCTCGCTGTCCGGCCCGACCGCGGAGAAGCCGTCGTCGTCGAGCGGGAAGAGGTCCATGTCCACGACACCGCACTGGCCGTGCGCCTCGCACAGCTCCTGCTCCACGCCGATTCTCACCGATGCCTCACCACCAGCGACTCCATCGACCGCGACGCGAGCGCGTCCTTCCACACGGGCTCCTCGACCAGCGCGAGCCCGGGCAGGCGTTCGACGATGCGCCCCACCGCGATGCGCGTCTCCATCCGGGCCAGCTGCGCCCCGATGCAGGCGTGGATGCCCTTGCCGAACGCGATGTGCGGGTTGGGGCTGCGGGCGAGGTCGAGGACGTCGGGGTCGGTGAACTTCGCGGGGTCGCGGTCGGCCGAGGCCAGCACGAGATGCACGCGCTGTCCGGCCGAGATCGCCCGGCCGCCGACCACCGTGTCGGCCACGACCCAACGGTTGATCACCTTGATCGGCCCGTCGAAGCGCAGCAGCTCCTCGACGGCGGGCGCGAGCAGCTCCGGGTCGGCGCGCAGGCGGGCGAGCTGCTCGGGGTGGCGCAGCAGCGCAAGTGTGGCGTTGGCGATGGAGTTGGTGGTGGTCTCGTGGCCCGCGAACAGCAGCAACGCGCACATGGCGACGAGCTCGTCGTCGGTCAGCAGGTCCTCGTCCTCCCGGGCCATGAGCGCCGACAACATGTCCTCGCCCGGCTCGGCGCGACGGCGCGCGACCAGGGCGCGGAAGTAGCCGTCCATCTCCTGTAGCCCGCGCAGCGCCCGCTCGTGCCGCTCGGCCCGGGCCGCGCCGCCGGTGCCGAACGCCACCAGGGCGAGCTCGTCGGACCACTCGCGGAACCGGTCGCGGTCGGCCGCCGGCGCGCCGAGCATCGTCGCGATGACGGTGGCGGGCAGCGGGTAGGCGACCTCGGAGACGAGGTCCTGCGGACCGGAGCCGGCCAGGAACGCGTCGATGTGCTCGTCGACGATGGCGGTGATCTGCTCCCCCATCGCCGCGATCCGCTGGCCCTTGAACGCCCCGGCGGCGAGCTTGCGCAGGCGGGTGTGCACGGGCGGGTCGTTGACGACCATCCAGCCGGTGAGCAGGCCCAGGACCCGCTCCGATGCGCTGGGCCCGGCGGTCGTGGGTTCGGTGCTCGCCTGCCGACGCGCCAGGACCGGCCGCACCCGGTCGTTGGAGAAGGCCTTGTTCTGGAACGCCGCCGAGACGTCGTCGTAGCGGGTGAGCAGCCACGCCCGGTGGGTGTCGCTCCAGTGCACCGGATCCTCGGCGCGCAGCGTGGCGAACAGCGCGTAGGGGTCGGCGCCGGCGGCGGGGGTCAGCAGGTCGGCAGTCATACCCGGCTCTCCGCCGACACGGCGCGGGCCAGCCCGAGCCGGTCCCGCACGACGTGCCCGCCGGACACGTGCCCGTCGTCGACGGTGACGAGTCCGACGAGGTGCAGCGTGGCGGCAGTGCCGGCGAGCGCGGCGTCGTCGATGGCGGCGTCGGCGCCGAGGCCGCCCGCGTAGCGGCCGTGGCTCGACAGCCGGAAGGCCACGTGCCTTCCGGCCGAGAACACATCGTCCACATCGGACGTGGCATCGTGCAGGAGCGGGGCGGCGTCGCCGTCGTCGGACGTCACCTCGCATCCCGGGAGGCCCGCGTCGATCCAGCGCCGCACAACGGCTTCGGCGCCTGGATCCGGCGGCTCGGCCCGGGTGTCCCACGGTGCCAGCGCCGGGGCGCCGACCGCGGCGGGCACGCCGGACGCGAGCTGGCGACGGCGCGCCAGGTAGTCCTGCTCCACGAAGTTCTCCACCAGCTTCCGTCCGTTCCAGCGGTACAGCCCGAGCCCGGTCCAGGCGGCGCCGCGCCCGCCGTGGCGCACCGAGCGACCGTGCTCGCAGAAGCGCATCGCCAGCCGGTCACCGTTGCTGACGATCTCGAGGACCGTCAGGCACAGGCCCGGGAACTGCGCGAACTGCTTGCGGGCCGCCGGGATGTAGACCCCGTCGCGGCCCTCGACGAGGTGCGGGCCCATGTGGAGCACGTAGCCCGGCTCCATGATGTCGGCACAGACGCTCGTGTCGTGGCGGTTGGTGTAGTCGTTGACGTAGCGGCGCATGAGTGCCACGAAGGGGTCCGTCATCAGCGCCCCTCGAAGATCGGCGGTCGCTTCCCGACGAACGCCGCAATGCCCTCGGCGGCGTCCGCGGTGGCGTGCAGGGTGGTGAGCGCGGCCGTGGAGTGGTCGAACTCCCCACGATCGACCCCGGCGTTCACCAGGTTCTTCCCGGTGGCGACGGCCAGCGGCGCGGCGGCGGCGATCCGCTCGGCCAACGCCCGGGCGGTGTCCATGAGGTCGGCGGCGGGAACCACCTTCTGCACGAGCCCGATGCGCAGCGCCGTGGCGGCGTCGACGCGCTCGCCCGCGAACATCATCAGCTTGGTCCAGTGCCGGCCGATCACCGACGGCGCGCGCAGCACCCCGAAGCCGGGGACGAGCCCGACCGCGGTCTCGGGCATCCCGAACACGGCGTTGTCGGCGGCCACCACGATGTCGCAGGCCATCGTCAGCTCGCAGCCGCCGCCCATCGCGTAGCCGTTGACGGCGGCGATCACCGGGAGCGGGGACTCCTCGACCGCGGCGAAGGTGCGCATGCAGTCCTGCTGGAACGCGCGCTTGGACCTGACGTCGGTGAGCGCGGCGAAGCTCGCGATGTCGCCGCCCGCGGAGAACGCCTTCTCCCCCGCGCCGGTGATGATCACCGCCCGGGTGGTGCCGTCGGCCTCCAGAGTCGTCAGGGCGTCGCGAAGCTCGGGCCAGAACGTGGCGCCCATCGCGTTGAGCCGGGCCGGGTCGTCGATGGTGAGGACGGCGATGCCCTTCTCCTCCTCGACGCGCAGGTTGCTCACGCCCGTCCCCCCCGTAGCGAGCCACCCAGGGCGATGTCGATGCTCGTCGCGATCACGCGCCGGGTGGCGGCCGGCTCGATCACGTCGTCGAGGGAGAGGTTGGCCGCGGCCTCCCACGGCTCGGCCTCGCTGATCCACTCCGCCGTGAGCTCCTCGACGAGCGCCGCGTGCACCTCGGGCCCCTCCTCGGCGAGCACCTTCTCCAGCCGCCTGCGATGGATGGTCCGGATGCCCGTCTCGGGGGCCATGAAGCCCAGCTCCGCCGACGGCCACGCGTACAGGAAGTCCGGCCTGGTCGGCCGCCCGCCCATCGCGAAGTGCCCGCCGCCGTACGCCTTGCGGAGCACCACACCGATCTTGGGCACTCGTGCCTCGGCGATGCGGGAGACCAGCGCCTCGTAGCCCTGAAGAATGCCGCCCCGCTCGGCCTGGGTGCCGATCATCAGCCCGGGCACGTCGTGCAGGAACACCAGCGGAAGCCCGAAGGTGTCGCAGAGGTCGACGAACGACCGCTCCTTCACCAGCGCCGCAGGGTCCAGCGCCCCGGCCCGGACGATCGGCTGGTTGCCGACCAGCCCGACGGGCCTGCCCTCGATGCGGGCGAGCGCGCAGAGCAGGCTCGCACCCCATCCGTCGGCCCAGGGCAGGATGCTGGCCTCGTCCGCGAGGCACGCGAAGACGTCGCGCATGTCGTAGCCGGCGCGGGCGCCGAGCGGCACCACCGTCTCCAGCTCCGACGGGTCGCGCGCGGGCGGCAGCGGCGGCGCCACGGGCGCGGGCTGCGCCGAGTTCTGCGGCAGGTAGGACAGGAACGCGGCGATCGCGTCAATGGCGTCGGCTTCGGACTCGACGACGAGGTGCGCGTTGCCCGCCTCGGTGGCCGCGGCCGGGCCACCCAGCTCGTCGTCGGTGACCTTCTCGCCGATCGCCGGCTCCACCACCGACGGCCCGGACAGGGCGATGGACGCGCTGCGCAGCATCACGACGTAGTGCGCGGTGGAGGCGTGCAGCGCGGAGTCGCCGTAGCTCGGGCCGAGCACCGCGGCGGCCCGCGGCACGATCGGGGACCCGGGCGGTGGCTTGAGGAACGTGGTGAAGTCCAGCGGCAGGCCGGAGAACCGCCACCCCGAGACGTCGGGCATCCGGCCGCCGTCGGCGTCGCACAGCAGGACGAGGGGGAAGCCGTGGCGCTGGGCGTGCTCGATGAGCCGCCCCTGCTTGCGCATGCTGATCGGCGCGGTGGTGCCCGCGACGACGCTGGCGTCGATCCCGATGACGCCGACGCGCCGCCCGTCGAGCAGACCGAAGCCGGTGATCACGGCGTCGCCGGGGATCGGCTTCTCGCGCCGCAGCTCGGGCAGGGCGAGCGCGCCGATCTCGAACCAGGAGCCCGGGTCCAGCAGCAGGTCGATCCGCTCACGGACCGGCAGCCGGCCCGACTCGCGGTGGCGGCGCAGACCCTCGGGCCCGCCGCTCGCGTGGGCGGCGGCCTGCTTCTCGCGCAACACGGAGAGTCGATCGGCCATGCTGTGTGCATCGCTGGGCACGTCGGTTGCCGTCACGGGACCTCCTGGAAGTGCAGTGCCGGTGGGTCCGGGGTCTCGCCGACGGACGCTAGACTACCAGACGGCCGATTGGTAGACAGAGCACGGCAGGCGGACAGGGGTGGTGGGTGTGCGGACGGTACTGGTCGCGAACCGCGGCGAGATCGCGGTGCGGATCATGCGCGCCTGTCGCGAGCTCGGCCTGCGCAGCGTCGCCGTGTACAGCGACGCCGACGCGGCGGCACTGCACGTCCGCGCGGCCGACGAGGCCCACCGGATCGGCCCCGCACCCGCCCGCGAGTCCTATCTGGACATCGACGCCGTGCTCCGCGCGGCCAAGGCGTCCGGAGCGGACGCGGTGCACCCCGGGTACGGGCTGCTGAGCGAGGACGCCGGGTTCGCCGAGGCCGTGATCGGGGCGGGACTGGTGTTCGTCGGGCCGTCGCCGCAGGTCATCGCGACGATGGGCGACAAGGTCGCGGCCCGGGCGATCGCGATGACATGCGGGGTGCCGGTGCCGGCGGGCAGCAGCGACCTCACGGCCGCCGGCGCCGCCTCGGTGGGCTATCCGCTCGTCGTCAAGGCGTCGTTCGGTGGTGGCGGTCGCGGCATGCGCGTCGTGACCTCGGCCGGGGGGCTCGACGAGGCGCTGGCCGCGGCCGGGCGCGAGGCCATGGCCTCGTTCGGCCGGGGTGAGGTGCACCTCGAGCGCTATCTCGAGCGGCCCCGGCACGTCGAGGTGCAGATCCTCGGCGACGCGCACGGCACGATCGTCCACCTCGGCGACCGCGACTGCTCGGTGCAACGCCGCCACCAGAAGCTCATCGAGGAGGCGCCCGCGGCGGGCCTGTCCCCCGACCTGCGGCGGGCGCTGACGGACGCGGCGCTGACCGTCGCGCGGCGCGTCGGCTACGTCGGGGCGGGCACCGTCGAGTTCCTGGTTCTCCCGGCCACCGGCGAGTTCTTCTTCCTGGAGATGAACACGCGCCTGCAGGTGGAGCACGGGGTCACCGAGCTGGTCACGGGCGTCGACATCGTCGCCACGCAGCTGCGGGTGGCCGGCGGCGAACCGCTGCCATTCGGCCAGGACGACGTGCTGGTCCGGGGCCACGCAATGGAGGCCCGGATCGCCGCCGAGGACCCGTGGGAGGGGTTCCGGCCGGCCCCCGGGCGGATCACCGCCCTGACGCTGCCGCAGGGGCCGGGGATCCGCAACGACATGGGCGTCGAGGCCGGGGACGCCGTCGCGGCCGAGTACGACTCGATGGTCGGCAAGGTTCTCGCGCTCGGCAGCGACCGGAACTCCGCCCGCCGGCGGCTCGTCGCGGCGCTCGGCGAGCTGCGGGTCGAGGGCGTCCCCACGACGGCGCCCTACCTGCGCACCGTGCTCGGCTCGGATGCGTTCGTCGCGGGCACGCACGACACGGGGTCGGTGGAGCGGGACTGGGTGCCCGACCCGGCAGACCGCCCCGTGGCGGCCACCCTGCCAGGCACGGCACCCGTCCGGCGAGTGCGGATCATGACCGACCGCGGCCCCGTCGAGGTGGCGGTGCACGGCCGGTCCCCCCGAACTGCCGCGACGGCGGGTGCACGACCGGACCGGGACCACGCGGGGGCGCACTCTGCCGCGGCCGCCGGGGGCCCGCCCGTCGCTCCCATGGACGCCGCCGTCGTCGCGGTCCGCGTCGAGGTCGGCCAGGACATCGAGGTCGGCGACGTCGTCGCGGTGCTGGAGGCGATGAAGATGGAGATGGAGATCCGCAGCGAGGTGGCCGGCACGGTGACGCGCGTGCTCGTGGCGCCCGGCGCCTCGGTCACTACCGGTTCGCCGCTGGTGGAGCTGGCCCGCTGAGTCGCGTCATGGATCCCGTCGGACAGGGTCGACCGCGTTCCGCGGAACGCGGTCGACCGAAACTGTCGGCGCCCTGGGTCACACTGGATCGAACACCTGTTCGACACCCGAGGAGCACCCCATGACCGCGACGGTCACCGCCCCCACTCTCGCGCTGAGCTCCATCACGCTGAGCACCCCCGACCTGGAGACGGAGCTGCTCGGGCTGGCCGGGAACCTGGCCGCCGCGCAGTGCCGCTTCCTGCAACTGCTGGCCGAGTTCGACCTGCGCGGCGGCTGGGCGGGTCCCGGTCTGAAGTCGTGCGCCCACTGGCTGTGCTGGCGGATCGGGATGAACCTGCGCACCGCCGCCGAGCACGTGCGGGTCGCCCACGCGCTCACCCGCCTACCGAAGATCACCGAGGCGTTCGCGGCCGGCCGGGTGTCCTACTCGAAGGTCAGAGCCATCACCCGGATCGCCGGACGGCCGACACCGCAGCCGTCCGACGATTCCCCGGGGCGTGAGATCCACGGTGCCGAGACAGACGACGACCGGGCAGCCGACGTCCGGGCGGCGACGGCCGGGCCCGGGGTGCCTGGCCTGGCAGATGACTCCGAGCAGACCCTGCTCGATCTCGCCCTGGCCGGCACCGCCAGCCACGTCGAAACCGTCGTACGGGCCACCCGCCGCGCCCAGACCGACCCGAACCGCGCGACCGCCCTGCGCTCCCTGTCCTGGCACCACGCCGACGACGGATCCCTGATCCTGCGCGGCCGCTTCACCCCCGACGAAGGAGCACAGCTCGTCGCCACGATCGAGGCCCTGATCACCCCGCCCCAACCCGTCACCCACCCGGTGCCGGCCGCACCCGACGGGTGGCAGGACCTCGGCCGGGAACAGGCCCCCGGCGCCGTCGACGACCGGATCGCCGCCCGCCGTGCCGATGCCCTGATCGCGCTCGTCGCCAACACCGCCGGCACCACCACCACCGGCGACGACGACGGGCCCACGCTCGCCCGGCAGAACGCCCACGTCGTCGTCCACATCGAGGCCGCCACCGGGGCCGCCCGGATCGAAGGCGGCCCGGAGATCCCCGCCACCACCGCCGAACGGATCGCCTGCGACGCCGACGTGCAGGTCCTGCTGCAGGACAAGAAACGCAACCGGCTCTACCTCTCCCGTCGCCGACGCCTCGCCACCCCCGCCCAGATCGCCGCACTCACCGTCCGCGACGGCTCCGGCTGCCGGTTCCCCGGCTGTACCCACACCCGCCACCTGCGTGCCCACCACGTCCGGCCTGACTCGTGCCACTCCATGATCAATCGCAGGCGCCGAGGGTTTGACCTGCTGGTTCTCGTGCCCGGGTGGGGGCTTCTGGTCACTAAGAATTGGCGTGCTGGGTAGCCTCGGCCCGGTGAGTTCGCGGTTCGTGCGTCG
>JBBRLM010000010.1:0-141987 GCA_038231335.1 Mycobacteriales bacterium | reverse complement strand
GTCGAGACCATCCTCGCCGCACAAGCCACCGACACCGGCCCCGCCCAGCTGTTGTCGATCGGCACGGCGATGGTCGACGCGCTCGACGCCGACGGCGCCGCACCCGACGACCGCCCACCACCGCGGGTCAACGAGCTGCACCTGCGCCGCCACCGCGGCAGCCCGGGCGGGCGGGTCACCGGCCGCTTCGACGATGCCGCCCTGTTCGACGCCATCGCCACCGCGGTCGACGCCCACGCCGCCCCGCTCACCGGCGACGACCAGCGCACCGCCCCACAACGCCAGGCCGAAGCCCTGGCCGACATCTGCAGCCAGGTCCTCACCCACGGCGACATGCCCGAACGCGGCGGCCACCGCCCGCACATGAACGTGATCATCCGGCTGGAAGACCTGGAACAGCGGGCCCGCGCCGCGATGCTCGACTTCGGCGGCACGCTGTCCCCGGAATCACTGCGGATGCTGGCCTGCGACGCCGCCGTTGTGCCGATCGTCATGAACGGCAAGGGCCAGCCCCTCGACGTCGGACGCCTCACCCGGGTGATCCCGGACGGGATCCGCCGCGCGGTGGCCGCCCGCGACGGCGGCTGCGCCCGTTGCGGCCGCCCGCCGAGTTGGTGCGAAATCCATCACGTGCTGGAATGGGAGTTCGACGGCGAAACCTCCGTCGACAACTGCGTGATGTTGTGCCGCCCGTGCCACCGGCTGATCCATCACTCGGACTGGCAGGTCCGCATGGACAGTGGCCGACCAGAGTTCATCCCGCCCGGCTGGATCGACGTGGATCGAAGACCTCGTCAACGACCCATGGTCCACCTGCTCGACATCGCCTGAACCGAGCAGCGTGCACCGCCCTCCTGCTCAATCGCGGCGGCCGAGCAGTCCCAGTAGAGGCTGCTGCGCGTCCGCGGTCGCCGGAACCGCCACGGCGGGGGCGTACATGCCGATGGCGGCCAGGTCCCATCCATGCACCACCGGCTCGACCAGCGCCATGGCCAGGAACTGCTCGATCAGCAGACCACCGTGCGGCGTGGCGACCACGGTCTCCTCGTCCGTATCGCCCACCGATCCGAGCAGCAGGGCGACTGCGGCCCGCAGTTGTGCGGCCGGATCAGTGCCGGCCAACGCCCGCAGGTCATCGGCGTCGTTCACCGGTGCCGCGGGAGGATCCCCACCATCGACAACCTGGTCTGATGAGCCGCGTCGATGGTGTGCCCGACCAACTGGTCGGACCAGCCGGCGCACGGGCTCGGCGCCTCCCACCTGCTGTCGTCGACCATCTCGGCTCTGGCCGACAGCCGTTGCCACGCGCGCAGGTACTGCAACCGGATAGTGCCCATCGACTCGCTCCCCACCGCCCCGACAGTATCGACGAGCTGCATCGTTGCGACCGCCGAGGACGGCGCGGAAGCCACGGCGCCCGGTGTTCGCCCACAGCAGCCATGTTCACCGCCAGCGATCACCACAGCCGACCAGTGGGGACACCTACTCCCCCGCCTCCACGAACTGCCTGCGAACGTGCCCCACCAGGCCCCGCCATAGCGGTCGATCCAGGTCAGCGAACCGCGGTCGACGCCGAACGAGTGGCCCTCGATGTGCTTCATGGTGTTCGGGTCCCACACCTCCGCCGAGGTACCCGATGAGCGGGTTCCGGAGCCCGCCTGAACGGCGGTGACCTCTACTGGACGCCCTCGGGGCGCCAGCGGTACTCCGTCTGCGGACGGCCCGTGGTGCCGTAGCGGGCGTGCCGGACGGCGAGCCCGGTCTCTACGAGGTACTCGAGGTAGCGCCGCGCCGTCACGCGGGAGGCGCCGAGCGCCGTGGCCACCTCCACGGCCGTCCGGCCCTCCTCCTGCAACACGACGGCGACCGCGTCCAGGGACTCGCGGCTGATGCCCTTCGGCAGCCCGCCCGCCGGAGCGGGTCCGCGCAGGGCCCCGAACAGCCCGTCGACGTCGTCCTGGGCCAGCACCGGGGCCGTCGACTCGCGGTAGCTCTGGTAGCCCTCCAGCTTGGCGCGCACCGCACTGAACGTGAACGGTTTCACCAGGTACTGCGTAGCCCCGTAGGCGACGGCGGCGCGCACGACGGCGAGGTCCCGGGCCCGCGTCACCATGATCACGTCGGTGGTGTGCCCGGCCGCCCGCATCCGGCGCAGCACCTCGAGGCCGTTGGTGTCGGGGAGGTGCACGTCCAGCAGCACCAGCTCCACCTCCGACGACGCGAGCAGGCGCAGCGCGTCCGCACCGGTGCCGGCACAACCGACGACCTCGAATCCGCGCACCCGCCCCACATAGGCGACGTGCGCGTCGGCAGCCACCGGGTCGTCCTCGACCACGAGCGTGCGGATCACGCGCGGACCGGGTCCGTCGCGTCCATGGGTACGGGAAGTCCGACGGTGAACACCGCACCCCGGTCCCCCGCGCCGACCTCCACCCGGCCACCGAGCCGGTGGGTGGCACGGCGTACCAGCGCCAGGCCCAGACCTCGTCCGGCGTCGTTGTCGGTGGGCTTCGTGCTCCAGCCGCGGGTGAACGCCTGGTCGGCGGCGTCGGGCGAGAGGCCAGGACCGCTGTCCGAGACCCGCAGCACCAGCTCCCCGGCCACCGTGACGGCGCCGAGCCGCACCCAGCGGGGCGCCGTGCCGTCGAGCGCCGCGTCGATCGCGTTGTCGAGCAGGTTCCCGACGATGGTGACGAGGTCGCGGGCGTCCGCGACGCCGTCGGGCAGCACCGTGCCGTCGTCGAGGTCGAGCTCCACCCCACGCTCGGCCGCCACCGCCGCCTTCCCGACGACGAGCGCCGCCAGCTCCGGCACCGCGATCGCCGCGAGCACCGCGTCGGTGAGGTGCTGGGCCACCTCCAGCTCGGCCGTGGCGTACTCGAGGGCCTCCTCGGCGCGGCCGAGCTCGATCAGCGAGACGACGGTGTGCAGCTGGTTGGCGGCCTCGTGGGCCTGGGCGTGCAGGGAGTCGGCGAACCCGCGAATGGTCTCCAGCTCGCTGACCAGCGCCCGCAGCTCGGTGTGGTCGCGCAGGGTGACCACGGTGCCGAGCCGGCCCGCGGCGCCCTGGTTCACCACGACGATCCGGTCGGCGGTCAGGTGGATCTCGTCGCTGCGCGGCTCGCCGTCGGCCAGCGCGTCCCCGAGCACGGCCGGCAGCCCGATCTCGTCGACGCGCGACCCCTGCACGTCACCGGAGAGCGCGAGCAGCCGCCGCGCCTCGTCGTTGACGAGCTGCACGCGGCCCGCGCGGTCGAGCAGCACCAGTCCCTCCCGCACGGCGTGCAACACGGCGTCGTAGTAGGAGTACATCCGCGCGAGCTCGGCCGGCCCCAGGTCGTGCGTGGTGCGCCGGACCCAGCGGCTGACCAGCCACGACCCGGCCGCGGCCAGCAGCAGGGCGGCCGCGGCGGCCGCGAGGATCTGCCCGACGAGCGGCGCGAGCTCGCGCGACACGGCCGTGACGGTGCGGCCCACCGACACCAGCGCCACCACGCGCCCGCCGTCGAGGACGGGGACGACGGCGCGTACGGACGGGCCGAGCGTGCCCGGGTAGGTCTCGGTGTAGTCGGTGCGGCCGGCCACGGCGGGGGCGATCGTGCCCTGGAACGTCCGGCCGATCTCGCTGACGGTGGGGTGCGAGTAGCGGATGCCGGCCGTGGTCATGACGACGACGAAGTCGGTGGAGGTGTCGGCCCGCACACGTTCGGCCAGCGGTTGCAGCACGGCGGACGGGTGGGGGTCGTCCAGCGCCGCCAGCACCGTGGGATCGACGGCGAGAGTGTGCGCGACCGCCAGCATCTCCGTGCCGGTGGCCTCGGTGTTGGACGCGTCGATCCGGAGGTAGGCGGCCACCGCCACCCCGCCCATCACGAGCGCGATCACCACGGCCTGCAGTGCGAACAGCTGCCGCGCCAGGCTCCAGTTCTTCACCGTCCCACCGCCTCCACCGTACGAAATGAACGAAAGGGTGATGCCGGCCACATGATGCCGCACGCTCACGCTAACCATCGGCCCAACGGAGGACCCGTGTCAGCACCCGCAGCACCCGCAGCACCCGCCAAGCGGGACCGCACCCACTTCCTGTACATCGCCGTGATCGTCGCCGTGGTCCTGGGCGTGATCGTGGGCCTGTTGTTCAAGGACTTCGCCGTCTCGCTGGAGCCGATCGGCACCGCGTTCATCAGCCTGATCAAGATGATGATCTCACCGATCATCTTCTGCACCATCGTCCTGGGCATCGGGGCGATCCGCCAGGCCGCGACGGTCGGCAAGGTCGGCGGGTTGGCCCTCGGGTACTTCCTGGCGATGTCGACGGTGGCCCTGGCGATCGGCCTGGTCGTCGGCAACATCGCGCAGCCGGGCACCGGGCTGAACCTCAACGTCAAGCCGTACGTGGCACCGGCGACGGAGGGCACCGGCAACTTCCTGCTCGACGTCATCCCGACCACGCTGTTCTCCCCGCTGGTGAACAGCAGTGTGCTCTCGACGCTG
Organism: Mycobacteriales bacterium; assembly: GCA_038231335.1. Classification (GTDB taxonomy): domain Bacteria; phylum Actinomycetota; class Actinomycetes; order Mycobacteriales; family Pseudonocardiaceae; genus Pseudonocardia. The sequence continues at coordinate 137,493 of JBBRLM010000010.1, read as the reverse complement.
TTCGTCGCCCTGCTCGTCGGGTTCGCCGTCCAGGCCCTCGGGCGCGCCGGTGAGCCGATCCTGAAGGGCGTCGGCCACGTGCAGCGGCTCGTGTTCCGCGTCCTGGCCATGATCATGTGGGTGGCGCCGCTCGGCGCGTTCGGCGCCATCGCCGCCCTGGTGGGCAAGACCGGCTGGTCGGCGATCGGCGCGCTGCTGCAGATGATGCTGGGCTTCTACGTCGCGTGCGCCATCTTCGTGTTCCTCATCCTCGGCCTGCTGCTGAGGACGTTCACCGGGATCAACATCTTCTCGCTGCTGCGCTACCTGGGCCGCGAGTTCCTGCTCATCGTCTCCACGTCGTCGTCCGAGTCGGCGCTTCCGCGGCTGATCGCGAAGATGGAGCACTTCGGGGTCTCGCAGCCCGTCGTGGGCATCACGGTGCCCACGGGCTACTCGTTCAACCTCGACGGCACCGCCATCTACCTGACGATGGCCTCGCTGTTCGTGGCCGACGCGCTGAACAAGCCGCTGGCCCTCGGCGAGCAGATCTCCCTGCTGCTTTTCATGATCATCGCGTCGAAGGGCGCGGCGGGCATCTCCGGCGCCGGGCTGGCGACGCTGTCGGCCGGCCTGTCGTCGCACCGCCCCGACCTGGTCGACGGCGTCGGCATCATCGTCGGCATCGACCGTTTCATGTCCGAGGCCCGCGCCGTCACCAACTTCGCCGGCAACGCCGTCGCCACGGTCCTGATCGGCAACTGGGTGGGCGAGTTCGACAAGGCGAAGGCCGACCGCGTCCTCTCCGGCGCCGATCCCTTCGACGAGACGACGATGCTGGACGACGACCACGCAGCTCCGGCACCGCGGCTGGAGAAGCAGGAGCCGGCGGGCGCGCAGGCCTGACAAGCCCGGTCAGTTGACGTTCGAGAACGCCGCGCGGCGGGCCTCCGCCGTGCGGAAGCGCCCGGCCGCCGCCACCCGTCGCGCCTGGTCGGCCGTCGCCACGTGCTGGGCCACCGCCCGCTCGGCGGCCGCCATCGCCCGCTCGAGTGCGCCGTCCGTCCGGTACACCGGGAGCTCCACGCGGGTCCGCTCGCGGGCGTAGGGGCTCGACGCCGGGAGGTCGACGGTGAACCGGCCGTAGGCGCCGACGGACAGCAGCGCCGCCCCCACCAGCAGGCTGAAGATCACGTTCGCCATCTGGAACGCGAGCATGTTCAGCGACGTGTTCAGCACCAGCACGTTGACGATGCCGGACGCGAGGAACAGCGCGCCCACCGCGACGGACACGGTCGAGGCCACCTGCCCGCCCCGCACCGCCGCACCGACGAGCACGACGCCCACGATCAGCGACAGCGTCGAGAGCAGGCCGTTGGTGGACAGGCCCATGACGATCGGGCCGCTGGTGGAGAGGAACTCGGGGCCCAACGTGAGGCCGGCGAGCCCGAACGCGACGAGGAACCCGCCGAGGCCTGCTGCCCCGGCCCGGTGGACCGTGTGTACGCGATTGGTGGTGCTCATCTCGGTGGCCTCTCGCTCGGGTGTCGGGCACCACAGTGCGCCCGGTCGAGAGGGAAGGACCCGTGCGTTCGTGGGCCGTCACCGGCCCGTTCGGGGCGCGTAAGGAGTGTGGAGCACCAGGCGCCCGCCGTGCATCGTCTGCTCCGCCACCGCCATCTCCGTGCCGTGTTCGGGCACCTCCCGGGTGTGCAGGTTGCGGCTCAGCCTCGGGAAGTTCGCGCCCGCCACCTCGACGCGCACGCGGTGCCCGACGCGGAAGGTGTGGGCGGTGTCGTGCAGTGCCACCGTGAGCTCCACCACCTCGCCCGGTTCCAGCCATCCCTCCCGGACGCTGCGCACGCGCAGCGCCCCCTCGCTGATCCCGGCCGCGAACCCGTCCGGCTCGACGTCCACGAGCGTGGCGCACACGTCGACGTCGGGGGCGGTGCTCTCCAGGTGCACCACGAGGGTGACGGGCCCGGCGACGTGCAGCGGCTCGGGAAGGGGCTCGGACGTCCAGAGCAGCACGTCGTCCCGGGACTCGACGGCGCGGCGGTCCTGCACGCCGTCAGGGCCCAGTGCCGCGCCGCTGGAGGCGCCCCCGCAGGTGGGGAACGGGTCGCGGGGATCGGAGCGGTAGCACCGCACACCCGGGACGCCGTCCAGCCCGCCCCCGGCCCCCAGGGGCAGCGTCACGGTCGAGCCGGGCGGCGGCCAGGTGTCCGCGGCGGCCCAGCGGTCCTCGCCGGTCACGTAGTAGGCCACCGGCGGGCCCTCCAGCAGGCGTCGGGTGGCCGGGGTCAGCGTGAGCTCGGTACGCCCGCGCAGGTGCCGGTCGAACCAGCCCGCGATCACCGGCCCCCAGGTACCGACGCCGCCGGTGGCGCCCGGGTAGGTGCGCGATCCGATGTGGCCGGTGTAGGTGCCGCTGTGCGCCCACGGTCCCGCGATCAGCAGGTGCTTCGGAGCGGAGTTCCGCTCGCAGCCGGGGGGCCGGCGCGGGGCGGGGCCGACCCGCTCGCCGGGCAGAAGGGCAGCCCCCAGTTCCAGCATCGTCGGCGCCATGAAGTCCCGGAACGCGACGACCTGCAACAGCGGCACGTCGACGAGATCGGGGCGGTCGCGAAGAGTGTCCGCGTGCCGCGCGCCGTCGATCCAGTCCGTCCAGAACCCCGTGTCGAGCAGGTCGCGCACCGGCAGCGCCGACACCGTGGCGCGCGGGTCGGCGAACGCGGCTCCGATCCGGCCCAGGAGCGCCGCCTTCTCCGCAGGGGGAACGTCGAGGCGCCGAACGGCCTCCAGGCGCTGTCCGAGCCCGTACAGGGTCAGGAATCCCAGTTCGAACAGCCCGCCGGGGTGGGTGGTGGCCCGCAGGTCGGTGGCGCCGATCATCGCGACGGCCGCGCGCAGGTGCGGGGGTTGCGCCGCAACGGCCTGGTAGGTGGTCATCGCGTGGTAGGACGAGCCGTAGATCCCGACGTGCCCGTCGCACCACGGCTGCGCCGCCGCCCACTCGACGGCGTCGAAACCGTCGGCCTGTTCCTGGTGGAAGAAGTCGAACTCGCCGCCGGATCCGAACCGCCCCCGCACGTCCTGCACGACGACGGCGTATCCCCGGCGCGCAAGGGATACCGGGTCGGCGACGATCGCGGACACCAGAGTGGGGTCGGTGCGGTCGTAGGGCGTGCGGTGTAGCAGCGCGGGGAACGGGCCGCCGTCGGCCGGGCGGTAGACGTCGGCCGCGAGCGACACGCCGTCCCGCGTGGACATCCGGACGTCGATGTCGATCACCAGACCGGTCACCCCGGCCAGCGTGCCAGACCACAAAGAGGGGGGTGCCCGCGCGTCGCTGCGGGCCTCTGCCACGCTTGACGTGAAGATGACCTGCGTGAACACCCATTCGGGGTGGACGCACGGAGAGGAGAACGACGACATGGCACTGCCCACGCTCACTCCCGAGCAGCGCGCCGACGCCCTGAAGAAGGCGGCCGCCGCCCGCACCGCCCGCAAGGAGCTGCGCGACAAGATCGCGGCCGGCACGGAGACGATCCCCAACGTCCTCGACCGCGCCAAGACCGACCAGATCGTCGGCAAGACCAAGGTCGCCGACCTGCTCAAGAGCCTCCCCGGCTACGGTCCCGCCAAGGTCACGGCGTTGCTGGAGCAGACCGGCATCGACGTCTCCCGCCGCGCCGCCGGCCTGGGCGACCGTCAGCGCCAGGCGCTGCTCGACGCGCTGAAGTAACCGTCCCACCGCCCGGCCCCGGATACGCGGGGGCCGGGCAGGGTGCGGCAGTCTGACCCCGTGGAACTGTCCGTGGACGTCGCCCCGGGGGTCCGGCTCTGGGCCGACGACGTCCCGGGGCCCGGGCGGCCCGTCCTGCTCGTGATGGATGCGGGATCCTCCGGCCTGGTCTGGCCCGACGAGTTGATCGCCCGCCTCGCAATCCACCACCGCGTGATCCGCTACGACCACCGCGACACCGGCCGCTCCACGCGCTCGTTCGACGAGCGGCCCTACGAGCTCGCCGATCTCGCCCACGACGCCGTCCACGTGCTCGACGCGTTCGACGTGCCGCGCGCCCACGTCGTGGGGATGGGCCTGGGTGGTCTGATCGCGCAACTGCTCCTGCTCGACCACCCCGATCGGCTCGCGTCGGCCACGCTCGTCTGTTGCGCTGCCCTCCCCGCCCCGGACGACGGCGAGCTCCCCGGTCCCGATCCCGGCGTGCTGCGGCTGTGGGCCGAGATCGACGACCCCCGTGGCCCCCGCGCCGAGCTGGCCTGGCGGCTGGCCCACTGGCGGATGGTCCACGGCACCGGCATCCCGTTCGACGGGATGTTCTTCCGGGGGCTGGAGCAGCGGGTGATCGCCCACGCCGGCACGGACCTCCCGTCCACGGCGCACACCTACCTCGACGTGCCCGCCCGCGGCGCGGAACTCGCCGGAGTCACGGTGCCGACACTTGTCGTCGAGGCGCCCGAGGACCCCGTCCACCCGCCGCCGCACGCTGCCCACCTCGCCGCGGTCATGGGCATCGGGTCGCCCGTCCGCATCCCGGGAATGGGGCACGCGATCGGTCCCGGGGTGATCGAGGTGCTCGTTGCCACGATCCTCGGCCATGCTGCGGACCGCCGCTGAGCGCAGTGCGCTCCACCCGACCGGCCGGCGCCGATTCCCGGCACGAGAGAGGGCGCCGGATCGATGATCCGGCGCCCTCTCCGTCAGTTCAGCTGATGATCAGCCGTTTCCCTGCACGTTCGTGTCGCCGGCCGAACCACTGTTGTCACCACAGCTGCGCGAGTTGTCGGTGACCTGGGTGACCGACGAGTTGGCCGTACCGAACAGCGCGAGAGCGCCGCTCAGTGCCGCGGTGACATCCTTGATCGGAACCTGACCCTGGAGGATGCCCGCCTGGATCGGGACGTCGTTGTTGCACGCCTGGATCGGCACGTTCACGTTGTTGCCCGAGACGTTCACGAGGCCCGACGAGGTGTTCCCGTTGGTGTTGGTCTTGTTCACCACCGAGTGGCCGTGGCCGTGGCCGTGGCCCTGGTCACCCCACTGGTAGTCCCCGGCGAATGCGAGCGGGCTGACCGCCAGCATTCCGGCTGCTGCAATGGCAATCGTCAGTCCGGCCTTCTTCAGCACGACTTTCTCCTCCTGCGTTCGATTCTCCGAGCGCCATCTGCAGAACCGCGGACTCGAGGGGGAGCCGAAATCCGTTGCGGTTCATGACGATCGACGGGAAGCCACCGATCGGGCGTCCCACTGTCGAGTACAACGGGACGGCAATTGCGACGATCTGCGGCCATGCAGGTGATTGGCCATGATCGACGATCCGTGACAATTGCCCACCCGATTGGGCCGTCCGCGTGACACGTCCTGGCGACGCCGCCTCGGCGCCACCACCCTGCTCACCCTGTGTCGACACCGACGTCAAATCGGTGGAGTCCACACCTCCCCCGTCGGCACCCTGGACGCATGATCGAGCCGCGACGCCGGGCGGAACCTCCTCTGGTCGGCCACCGGCTGCGACCCTCACGACCCGGCGACGTGGACGCGGCCCGTGGTGCGGCTCGACGGATCTTCAGCGGCCCGGGCGGCGACATGCGCCTGAACCTCCGCTCGCGAGGCCGCGCACTGCTCCTGCTGTTCCTCTTCTCCGACGTCGGCCCGGACGACGCACCCACCCGGATCCGGGTGGGGTCGCACCACGACCTGCCGCCGCTGCTGGCCCCGTACGGCGACGACGGCGCCGAGTTCTTCGCGTTCTGCCGCGAGGCGGTGCCCGCCACCGACCACCGGCCCGTCGCGACCGCTACCGGCAACGCGGGGACGTCTTCCTCTGCCCCCGTTCCTCGTGCACGCGGCCCAACCCCTCCGCGGGACGACGCCGAAGTTCATGGCACAACCGCCGCTGGAGCCGATCGGACCGCTCGATCCGGACCACCCCGCCTCGCCCGTCGAGCGCGCGGTGAGGGACGCCGTGTGAGGATCCCCGCGGAGTCCGACCTGCCATCAAGCCGTACCCGAGGGTGTGGCATCGTTCGCGCTGCGTGATTGCGGGGAAGGAGAACGGTGAAGGTCGTTTCGATCATCAACCACAAGGGCGGCGTGGGAAAGACCACGCTCACCGCCAACCTCGGCGCCGGGCTCGCGGCCCGGGGCCACAAGGTTCTACTGCTCGATCTCGATGCGCAGGCCAGTCTGACCGTTTCGTTCTTCACCCAGAACGAGTGGACCGACGGCCTGCTGCCGACGAGGACCATCAAGCACTGGTACGACGGCATCGGCACCGACGACGCCCTCGAGAGCCCGGCCCAGCTCGTCGCCTCACCTCCGCGGGTGCAGGACAAGCTGTCGCGCAGCAAGGGCCACCTCGACATCATCGCGTCGCACCGCGACCTCTCCGACGTCGAGACGTTGCTGGCCGCGCAGCTGATCAACGACCCCGACCGGTTCGCCGACATGCACGGCCGGCTCCGCACCGCACTGGCCCACAAGTCACTGGGCGAGTACGACATCGTGCTGATCGACTGCGCGCCCAACTTCGGCCTCATCGCCAAGAACGCCGTGGCCGCCAGCGACATGCTGCTGATCCCCACGAAGCCGGACTACCTGTCCACCAACGGCATCGACTCCCTGGGCCTGAAGATCCGCTCCTTCACCGAGGAGTTCAACTCCTGCGGCGAGACGCACATCCAGCGTCCTCCGGCCGCCGTCGTGTTCACGATGGTGCAGAGCCACGACGGGCAGCCGATCGAGGCCCAGCGCAGCGTGATCAGCCGTATCGAGGCGCGTCAGGTGCCCACGTTCAGCACCACGATCCGGGACAGCAAATCGGTGTACGGCCCCGCCCCCGAGCACGGCGTGCCCGTCATCCTCGGCGGCACCGGCCGTGCCGCCACCCGGGAGCTGCGCGACCTCGTGTCCGAGCTGACCGACCACCTCGAGACGATCGCGGCCTGACCGCGTTCCACGTTCAGGGAGCACCCAGCTTGACCGATCACCTCGACGCTGCCCGTGACCACGCCGCGGCCGTCCTCGACGCCCTGACGCCCGAGCAGGTCACGGACCTCGCCTCCGGCCGCGCGCAGCTGGTGTTCCGTCCGGAGCCGGTCGAGCGGCGCCGCCGCCCGGCGTCGCCCGAGCCCGCCCGGTCCTCCGACGTGGCCGGCGCCGTGGAGACCATCAACCAGCTGGCCGACCCGGCGGAGGTGGAGGCCTACCTGCGCCGCCACGACGCGGTGTTCACCGTGCCGCTGCTGAAGGCCATCGCCCGATCGCTGGGCCCGACGGTCCGCACCACGGGTCGCAACAAGACGGAGCTGCGTCGCGACATCGTCGCGGGCACGGCGGGCTACCGCACCCGCTCCGCGGCGATGTCCGGCGGCGCCTGGTCCTGACTCAGGAACCGACCAACGCCGGAGCGAGCCGCTCCAGGTGGTCCACACCCTCGGTGAAGTCGGTGCCGATCGGCTCGCCGACGGCCACGTGGTCCGCACCTGCGGCGATGTGCGCCGCCACGGTGGCCGCGGTGGCCTCCGCGTCACCCCCGCCCGTGCTCGCGTGCACCAGCACGACCACCAGCTTGTCCGGGCCGAGCACGTGTCGCGCCCGGGCGGTGGCCTCCGGCGCCGCCAGCGCGGGCATCGCCCCATCGCTGATCTCAGCGGCCAGCGCGAGCATCTTCGGGCCGTTGGCGCCGATGATGCGGGGGTAGGCCACGTCGGGCGCGGGCAGCTGGCCCGGCACGACCATCTCGGCGAGGTAGCTGCGCAGGGTGGCGAGCGGGGTGCCGAACTCCCGTCCGACAGCGGCCGCCTGCTCCGGGTACCCGACTCCCAGGCCGAGCACGAACCGGCCCGGGTAGGCCTGCTCCAGCAGCGCCGCCGCACCGTGCGCGGTCTGCGGGGACCGCGCCCAGATGTTCGCTACGCCGGTGCCGAACACCATCCTCTCGGTGGCCGCAAGCAGGACGGCCAGCTGCGTGAGCGCGTCCTTGCCGATCACCTCGTTGGTCCATGCGGCGCGGTAGCCGGCGCGCTCCAGACGCCGCACCGCATCGCGCTGCAGATCGATGGCCGCGGCGACGTCGGTCGGGATCGGCAGGAACGCGCCGACCTCACCGAGCGCGCGGCGGACCGCCTCGATGGCGGGGGCTGTTGCGGACACGCGCTTCCTCCACGGACAGATGATGTCAGGCTCTGTCATCATAGCGGAAGCGAACCGCCGGGGTTCAGCCGAAAGCGGGGATGCCCGTGATGGCCCGGCCCATGATCAGGGTGTGGACCTCGTCGGTGCCCTCGTAGGTGCGGACGGCCTCGAGGTTGTTCGCGTGGCGCATCGGGGCGTGGTCCAGCGTGATGCCGTTGCCGCCCATGATCGTCCGGGCCTGGCGGCAGATGTCGATGGCCTCGCGCACGTTGTTCAGCTTGCCGAACGAGATCTGCTCAGGGCGCAGCGTCCCGGCGTCCTTGAGCCGGCCGGTGTGCAACGCCACCAGCACGCCCTTCTGGATCTCCAGCACCATGTCCACGAGCTTCTGCTGGGTGAGCTGGAAGCCCGCGATCGGCCGGTCGAACTGGCAGCGTTCCTGCGCGTAGGCGAGCGCGGCCTCGTAGGAGTCGCGGGCCGCACCCATGGCGCCCCACATGATCCCGTAGCGGGCCTCGTTGAGGCAGGTGAACGGACCCTTCAGGCCGGCGACGTCGGGCAGCACGGCGTCGACGGGCAGCCGGACCCCGTCCAGCGCGATGTCGCACTGGATCGACGCCCGCATCCCGAGCTTGCCGGTGATCGGGGTGGCGGTGAAACCGGGCGTGGCGGTGGGGACGAGGAAGCCGCGGACCCGGTCGTCCGCCTTCGCCCAGATCACGGCCACGTCGGCGATGGAGGCCAGCCCGATCCAGCGCTTCGCGCCGTGGAGCACCCAGTCGTCGCCGTCGCGGACGGCCGTCGTGGTCATGCCGGCCGGGTCGCTGCCCGCCCCTGGCTCGGTGAGGCCGAAACAGCCGACCAGCTCACCCGCGGCCATGCCCGGCAGCCACTGCTGCTTCTGCTCCTCGGATCCGAACGCGTGGATCGCCTTCATGGCGAGCGAGCCCTGCACGCTGACGAACGTGCGCAGCCCGGAGTCACCCGCCTCCAACTCCATCGCGGCCAGGCCGTACTCGACGGCGCTGCGCCCGGCGCACCCGTAGCCCGTCAGGTGCATGCCGAGCAGGCCCAGCGCACCCAGTTCCTTGACGATCTCCCGCGGGAAGTGCGCGGCCTCGTACCACCCGGCGATGTCCGGCCGTACCCGCTCGGAGACGAAGGCGCGTACGCGGTCCCGCACAGCGAGCTCGTCGGCGGACAGGAGACTGTCGAGGTCCAGGAAATCACGCGGATTCACGCGCCTGGGCTACCCGCTTTCCGCGACGGCGAAGCCTCAGTGGTCGGGACGCAACGGGCTCTTCTCGCCCGCCTCGATCGCCACGGCCAGCGTGTTGCCCTCGGGGGGCAGCGGGCAGGTGGCGTAGTCGGTGAACGCGCACGGCAGGTTCGTCAGCCGGTTGAGGTCGACGGTGACGCGGCCGTCCTCCGCGGGATCCTCGGTGCGCACCGAACGCCCGCCCGGGTAGGTCGAGTGCCCGTTCGTGGTGTCGCGGAAGTGCAGCGACAGCCCGCCCTGTTTGCCCGGCAGCGCCACCAGCGCGTGCTCCCGGCCGTCGAGCTCGAAGCCGACGACGCCGACGGCCGTGAGGTGGTGCTCCAGGCCCTCGACCACGGCTCCCACGGTGATCGGCTGCGGCTCGGCGTAGGGCTCGAACCGGCCGTCCAGCACCCAGCGCCCGTCCACGGGGAACGTCGGCACGCCGGCGAACGCGGTGCGCGTGATCGCCTCGGGATCACGGACACGCAACGCGTGGGTGTCGGTGCGGCGCACGACCTCCACGACCTTGTCGCCCACCTCGACGAGCGTGCCGGGCAGCCCGTCGACGGGGTGGAGCGTGACGCTGCCGTCGATGCTGCGGGGCTCGCGGACGGTGCGCACGACGAGGCCGTCGGCGGCGGTCGCGGTGACCACGACGCCGTCCGGGGTGGCGCTCCACAGGCCCGGGAGTCCCTCGATCGCGGACGGCTCGGGAGTGAGCCACTGCAGGTCGGTGAGGCTGAGCCAGCCGTGCGGGGCGCGGAGCTCGTCCTCGCGGGCGGAGTGCCACGCGGCCCAGGAGGTGTGCAGGTCCGAGATCGTGCTCGTCATGTTCCCCACAACACCACGGGCCCGGAGTTGTGTTCCGCCGACGCGAAGCGGCGTGATGGGTGATCGGCCACACCCGGGTTGACAGCGCGGCGGTCATTCACGCAGGCTCGCTTCATGCGCGCGTGGGTATTCAGCCGTCGACGGCATGTCGACCTCCTCCGCGTCTGTTCGTCCCGCTGTCGCTGATTCATCGAGGTCGGCCGGCTCTGTTTCCGCAGTTCACAGCTCCGTCGGTTCCAGGATATGGGACCGACCGTCGCTTGTTGCGGGTCGCCGGACGTCGTATGTCCGCTCATTTCCCAGTACGTCCCACGAAAGGCTCCCAGTGTCCGAGGAATTGCCCGCAGAACCGCTCAAGTTCGCCTACTGGGTGCCGAACGTCAGCGGTGGACTGGTCACCAGCACCATCGAGCAGCGCACCGACTGGGGCTACGACTACAACAAGAAGCTCGCGCAGACCGCCGAGAACAGCGGCTTCGAGTACGCCCTGAGCCAGGTCCGTTACATGGCCAGCTACGGCGCCGACCACCAGCACGAGTCCACGAGCTTCTCGCTCGCGCTGCTGCTCGCCACCGAGCGACTGAAGGTCATCGCCGCCGTGCACCCCGGCCTCTGGCAGCCTGCCGTGCTCGCCAAGTGGGTCGCCACGGCCGACCACCTGTCGAAGGGCCGCGTCGCCGTCAACGTCGTGAGCGGCTGGCTGAAGGCCGAGTTCACCGCGCTCGGTGAGCCGTGGCTCGAGCACGACGAGCGCTACCGGCGCAGCGCGGAGTTCATCCAGGTGCTGCGTGAGATCTGGACGCCGGAGAACCCCGAGGTCGGCGCCAACTTCAACGGCGACTTCTACCGGATCCACGACTACGACCTGAAGCCCAAGCCCCTCGACGTCCCGGGCCGGGCCCACCCGGAGATCTTCCAGGGCGGCAACTCCAGCGCGGCCCGTGTCAACGGTGGCCGCGTCGCCGACTGGTACTTCTCCAACGGCAAGGACTACGACGGCTTCACCGAGCAGGTCACCGACGTGCTCGGGCACGCGAAGGACGCCGGCCGCACCACCCCGCCGAAGTTCGGCCTCAACGGCTTCATGATCGCCCGCGACACCGAGAAGGAGGCCCGCGAGACGCTGCGCGAGATCATCGCCAAGGCCAACAAGCCGGCCGTCCAGGGCTTCCACGACGCCGTGCAGCAGGCGGGCGCGTCCACGGGCGACAAGAAGGGCATGTGGGCGGACTCCTCGTTCGAGGACCTCGTCCAGTACAACGACGGCTTCCGCACCCAGCTCATCGGCACGCCGGAGCAGATCGCCGACCGGGCCATCGAGTACAAGCGCCGCGGGGCCAACCTGCTCCTCCTCGGCTACCTCCACTTCCAGGAGGAGGTCGAGCACTTCGGCAAGCACGTGCTGCCGATCATCCGGGAGAAGGAGGCGGAGCTCTCCGAGCGCCGGCCCGCCCTGGTCTAGGCCGCCGCTGACGCGGCCCGTGCGTGGATAACGCTGTTCCGGCAGCGATATCCACGCACGAGCGCGACGAAGGAGCGCCCCGTTGTACCCGAAGTTCTTCACGCGTCGGCGTCACGTCGACCACGCGCGTGCGGTGACCACCGCCTGTCGGTGACCCCGCCCGGCTCGCCGTCTCCGGCGTGAGCCCGCTCCACTTTTCATGATCACCAGCCCGGTGCACCCGCGGCAGCATTCTGCCGCCAACGCACCGAGCCGATGATCTCTGCCCGTCTCCAGGCCCGCCGCGCTCCGCGTGCGAGGTCCACCCCGCCGTGCCCGAAAGGCAATTCCGTGACCACGCTCGAGAACCGTCCCACCGCCACTCCGAACTGGGCCGCACGGCCCACCCCCGGCTCCCCTGAGGCCTGGCTCGCCCGGGCCCGCGAGGTGCGGGGGGTCCTCGCCTCCGACGCCGCGGCCCGCGACAAGGCCGCCGAGACCCCGTTCGCCGAGGTGGCCCTGCTCAAGGACTCCGGCCTCGTCACGCTGCTCGGCCCGACCGCCGAGGGCGGCGCAGGCCAGGAGTGGCCGCTCGCCTACCAGGTGATCCGGGAGATCGCCGCCGGCGACGGCTCCATCGGCCAGCTGCTCGGCTACCACTACCTGTGGTTCTGGGCCGCCCGGCTCGTCGGCACCAAGGAGCAGATCGCGGCCGTCGAGGCCGACGCCACCCGCAACAAGTGGTTCTTCGGCGGTGCGGTGAACCCGCGTGACTCCGACGTGCAGATCCGCGACGAGGGCGACCACATCGTCTACTCCGGGGCCAAGACGTTCTCCACCGGCAGCAAGGTCTCCGACGTCACCGTGCTGGAGGGGGTTCTCGAGAACACCGAGACGCACGTCTTCGCGATCGTGCCCAGCGACCAGCCGGGCATCACGTTCCACGACGACTGGGACAACATCGGCCAGCGGCTCACCGAGAGCGGCAGCGTCACGATCTCCGACGTGCAGGTGCCGTGGGAGGCGGCGGCGGGCTTCGCCGACAAGACGTTCCAGCCCCGGGTCTACAACACCCTCAACGTGCCCACCATCCAGCTCGTGTTCGTCAACTTCTACCTGGGCATCGCGCGCGGCGCCCTGGAGACGGCGGCCGAGTACACCCGCACGCAGACCCGGCCGTGGCTGCACGGCGGCCACGACAACGCCGTCGACGAGCCCTACCAGCTCGACCTCTACGGCGACCTCGCGTCCAAGCTGTGGGCCGTCGAGGCGCTGGCCGACCAGGTGGCGCTGGAGGGGCTCGCGATCCACCACGACGCCTGGAACGTCACCGAGCAGCAGCGCGGCGAGCACGAGGTGCGCGTCGCCGCGGTGAAGGCCCGCGCCACCGACGTCTCGCTGGAGATCACCAGCAAGGTGTTCGAGGGCCTCGGCGCGCGGGCCACCGCGGCCGCGCTCGGGTTCGACCGGTTCTGGCGCAACGTCCGCACGCACACGCTGCACGACCCGGTGGCCTACAAGCGCCGCGAGGTCGGGGCGTTCCTGCTGCGCGACGAGCTGCCCGAGCCCACCTGGTACTCCTGACGACCCGACGGCCCGCGCGATGACCTCATCGCGCGGGCCCCGGCGCGAGCCCCGGCGGCGGGCGCCGAGGTAACGGCTCGGGCGGGATCGCGGGCCGGGCCCGCATGCCCTGCAAGAGCAGCGCCGCCAGCCTCCGTACCTCGGCCAGCGCCCGGTCGGGCGTCGGGGCGGTGACGTCCCTGGTGGCGGACAGGACCAGCCCCAGGTCGGCAGCGGTGAAGTCGGATCGCACGACCCCCTGACGACGCGCCCGCCCGGTGAGCTCCGCGAGGGCCCGCGCGTTGTCGGCGCGCTCGGCGGCGAAGACCGTCGCGGTGGCCGCCGACCCGAGCAGGGCCGAGGTGAATCCCCGGTCCAGGGCCTGCTGTGCGCAGACCTCGTCGACGATCGTGATGATTCCCCGCCACGGATCCGGATCGGCGACGGCGCCCGCCACGGTCGCCGTGCACGCGGCGACCTGATCCGCGAACACCGCGGTGATCAACGCCTCGCGGGTCGGGAAGTGCCGATAGATCGTGGCCACGCCCAGCTCGGCACGCCGGGCCACCTCGCGCATCGTGACGTCCAGGCCGTCCGTGGCGAAGAGGGCACGGGCCACCCGCAGGACGTGTGCACAGTTGTGCCGGGCGTCCGACCGGGTCTTCCGAGTCGATGCCGTGGTCACGCATCCCACTTCAGCACAAACGGACGCACTGCTCCAGTTATCTGCCTACGGTCGGGCTCATGTTCGCCCTGCAGTACTCCCGCTTCGGCCCTCCCGACGTGCTCTCGGTCGGCGACCACGTCTCCCCCCACGCCGGTCCCGGCGAGATCCGCATCTCCGTGCGGGCCGCGGGCGTGGCCCCCACCGACACCGTCCTGCGGGCCGGGCGCCTCCGCCCGTTGCTGACGTGGCCGCACGTGCCCGGCGTCGACGCCGCGGGGATCGTGGACGAGATCGGCGACGGGGTCACCGACGTCGCGATCGGGGACGAGGTGTTCGGCGCCGTCGACGTGATGCGGCTCGGCGGCGCCTCCGCCGAGTTCGCCGTCCTCCAGTTCTGGGCACCCAGGCCCGCGGTGTGGACGTGGGCCCAGGCCGGCGCTGCCGGCACGAGCGTGGAGACCGCGACCCGCGCCCTCGACGCCCTCGACGTCACCGCGGGCACGACGCTGCTCGTCGAGGGCGCCGCGGGCGGTGTCGGCAGCGTGGCCGTGCAACTGGCGATCGCCCGCGGCGCACGGGTCGTCGGCACCGGCTCGGAGGCGAACCAGGACTTCCTCGCCGGGCTCGGCGCGACCCCCACCCCGTACGGTCCCGGCCTCCCTGAGCGGGTCTGCGCCGCGGCCGGCCCAGTCGTCGACGCCGCGCTGGACGTCGCGGGCGCCGGCTCGCTGCCCGACCTCGTCGCGATCACCGGCGACCCGGCCCGGGTGGTGACCATCGCCGACTTCACCGCGGCCCGCCACGGGGTCCGGCTCTCCTACAGCGGGAGCGGCGGGCCCGACGGCCGGCACGGCCTCGCGGCGGCCGCGGCTCTCGCGACCGAGGGCCGGTTCCGCATCGTCGTGCGCGAAGCCGTGCCGCTGCACCGCGGCGCCGAGGCCCATGCCGCGGTCGCCGCCGGGCACGGGGCGGGGAAGGTCGTCCTGACCGTCCCGTGATCAGCTCACCTGTGACGTTGCCCGAGGGGCTGGCCGTGGCGCGCCACCGGACCTAACGTCGTGGCGACGCGCACACCAAGGAGACCCGATGCCCGAAGCCGTCATCGTCGACGCCGTCCGCACCCCGATCGGCAAGCGCAAGGGGTCGCTGGCCGAGATCCACGCCGCCGACCTGTCGGCCGCCGTGCTGCAGGCGCTGGCGGCCCGCACCGGCATCGACCCCGGGCTCGTCGACGACGTGCTGTGGGGCTGTGTCAACCAGGTGGGCGACCAGGCCGCGCAGATCGGCCGGTACGCCGTGCTCGCCGCGGGCTGGCCGGAGTCCGTGGCCGGGGTGACGATCAACCGGGCCTGCGGGTCGAGCCAGAGCTCGTTCGACTTCGCCGCGGGCATGGTGCTCGGCGGGCAGTACGACCTCGTCGTCGCCGGCGGCGTGGAGACCATGACGCGCGTGCCGCTCGGCGCGGGCCGCGACCTCGGCAGCCCCTACGGCCCGCTGGTCCGCGAGCGCTACAAGGCCGACCTGACCAGCGGCGAGTTCCCCGGCGAGAGCTTCAACCAGGGCATCGGCGCCGAGCGGATCGCGCGGCAGTGGGGCTTCTCCCGCCGCGATCTCGACGAGTACTCGGCCCGGTCCCACGAGCGGGCCGCGGCCGCCATCGACCGCGGGGACTTCGACGGGCAGCTCGCCCCCGTGCCCGGCGCGCCCGGATTCACCGCCGACGAGGGCCTGCGCCGCGGCACCACCGCCGACACCCTCGCGAAGCTCAAGCCGTCGTTCACCGAGGACGGCGTGATCCACGCCGGCAACGCCTCGCAGATCTCCGACGGCGCGTCGGCCGTCCTGATCGCCACGCCGGAACGCGCCGCCGAGCTGGGCCTCACGCCGATCGCGCGCTACCACTCCGGCGCGGTCGCCGGCGCCGACCCGCTCAAGATGCTGACCGGCCCCATCCCGGCCACGGCGAAGGTCCTCAAGCGTTCCGGCCTGTCGGTCGCCGACATCGGCGCGTTCGAGGTGAACGAGGCGTTCGCCCCGGTCCCGATGGCGTGGAACGCGGAGTTCGGCGCCGACGAGGACAGGTTGAACCCCCTCGGCGGGGCGATCGCGGTCGGCCACCCGCTGGGCGCGTCGGGCACCATCCTGATGACGCGCCTCGTGCACCACATGCGCAACCACGACATCCGCTACGGCCTGCAGACGATGTGCGAGGGCGGCGGCACGGCCAACGCGACCATCGTGGAACTGCTGCGCTGAGAGTCAGGAGCCGAGGATCGCGGTGATCCTCGGATCCCACTCCGCACGGGCCGCCGGCGGCGTGGTCCCCATGGCCAGGGCGATCTCGTCCCAGCCCGCGCCGTGGCGGTTCAGGCCGATCAGGGTGGGCAGCGGGTCCAGGCCCGCGGCCAGCCCGATCCGCAACTGCAGGAGCTGCCAGGCCCGCTCTCGGCGCACCGACACGTCCGTGCTCTCCTCGGCATGCCACTCGACGCTGCCCGGGATCGGCGGCTCGCCCAGCAGGGCGTCGGCCTGCCGGCCCGCCTCGGTCACGGCGGCGACCTGCACCGCCGCGCCCGCGGCCGTCACGTCGACGGTGAGGGCGAGGTCCGTCCAGTCGTCCATGACGTCAGGAGATCCCGGAGCGGCACCTCCGATCAAGAGGATTCCTCGACCCGCCGAGCCTCCCAACGCTGCCGGCGTTCGGCGGCGAGCTGCCGCCGGGTCGGGGCGTGGACGGCGTCGGCGACGCCGACGAGAACGGCGATGAGGACGAGCAGGGCGATGCCGACGAGGACGACGGTGATCATGGTGGTTCTCCGGGGGTCGAGAGCTCGGTCCCCCCTCGCCGTGTCCTGAACGGACCGGCTGACCGCCCGAAGCGGCTCTCGCGGATCACATGGGTGACGCGCTGACCTGTTTCCATCGTCACACGCGCCCCGCACACAGGGCAAGAACCGGTGTGACGCGGCACGGCCCGCGATGCGCTCCGCACCCGATGCGCGCAGGCTCCGGCACATGTCCCAGTCCACCGGTCCGGGCCGTGCACTCGTGCTCACGCTGGCCGTCGTCACGGGCGCGGCGGTCGCCAACATCTACTACGCGCAGCCGCTGCTGGCCGCCATCGCCGGTGGTTTCGCGATCAGCACCGGCACCGCGGCCCTGCTCGTCACGGCGTCGCAGCTCGGGTACGCGGCGGCACTGGCCCTGCTGGTGCCGCTCGGCGATCTGCTGGAGCGGCGGCGGCTGGTGACGGTGCTGCTCGCCGTCACCGCCGTCGGGCTGGTCGTGGCCGCGGTCGCGCCGACGTTCCCGGCGCTCGTCGCCGCGATCTTCGCCGTCGGGGTGAGCTCGGCCGTCGCGCAGATCGTCGTACCGCTCGCCGCGTCACTGGCCCCCGACGCCACGCGCGGGCGCGTCGTCGGCACGGTGATGAGTGGGCTGCTCATCGGCATCCTCGTGGCGCGGACGGTCGCGGGTGGACTGGCCGAGCTGGGCGGCTGGCGCCTGGTCTACGCCTTGGCCGCCGTTGTGATGCTGGTGCTCGCCGTCGTGGTCCGGCTGCGGTTGCCCCGTGTCGAACCGGAACAGTCGATCTCCTACCGGGAGCTGCTCGGCTCGGTGGTGGCGCTGGTGGGTGCGGAGCCTGTGCTGCGCCAGCGGATGGTGCTGGGGGCGCTCGGGATGGGCGGGTTCACGATCCTCTGGACCGCTCTGACGTTCCTGCTCTCGGGCCCGGACTACCGCTTCGGGGAGGCCACGATCGGGCTCTTCGGGCTGGCCGGGCTGGCCGGGGCCGCGGCGGCTCCCGTCGCGGGCCGGCTGGCCGACCGGGGCCGCGGCGGGCTCGCGATCACCGGCGCGTTCGTGGTGCTGCTCGCCAGCTGGGGGCTGCTCGCCGCGGGTGCGGTGTCGCTGGTGGCGCTCGTCGCCGGGATCGTGCTGCTCGACCTCGCCCAGCAGACCCTGCAGATCAGTCACCAGAGCGCCATCTACTCCCGCTCCCCGGGCGCCCGCAGCCGCGTGACCACCGCCTACATCGTGTCGGTGTTCCTCGGCGGCGCCGCGGCGTCGGCGGCCACGTCCGCGGTCTACCCGGTGGCCGGGTGGTTCGGCGTCACGGTTCTGGGTGGGGCCGTCGCGGTGGCCGGGCTCACGTTCTGGCTGGTCAGCGAGCGCTACATGCGGCGGAATGACGGCAAACCGCGACCCGATTCCCAGGTCCCGCTCAGCAAGCTCCCAGACTCCGGGGGCAGGCTCTAGGACATGAGCGACGAGCAGAGGGAGCAGGGCCGGGACGCGAGTGCTCCGGCCGACAGCTCCCGCACCGACCAGCACCCCGTCCCGTCCGCCCCCGAGAACACGGGTGCCACCGACAACACGGACGCGACGACCCTCACGCCGGCTCCGGCCGAGAGCGTCCCACCGACACCTTCCGCGCCGCCTGCCGGTGCGCCCGCAGGGCAGGGGTACGTCGGCCCGGCCCCGTCCTACGGCCCCGGCAACGGCTATCCCGGCTACTCGGGCCAGCCCTACCCAGGCCAGCCCCATCCCGGCCAGGCCTACGGAACCCAGCCCGCCGGCTCCTACGCGGCGTCGGCCTGGGCCCCGCCCCGACAGGACGGGATGGGCAACGCGGGCGAGCGGTCCGCGTCCGACACCTCGCAGTTCCCGACCGTCGGCGACAAGCCGGGCGAGACGCCGGCCGGCTCGGGCTGGCCGTACGGGCAGCACGCTGCACAGCAGGGGGGCACCGCCGTCGCCGACAAGCCTCGGAAGTCGCGCACGATGACCGGCATCGTGGCCGCGGCCCTGATCGCGGGTGTCGTCGGCGGCGGGCTGGGCTTCGGTGGGGCCTACGCCCTGCTCGACCGGGGATCGGGCACCACGCTGACGCAGTCGCCCGCGTCGTCGGCGTCCAACGCCGCCAACACCGTGCCCGGTTCGGTCGCGGCCGCGGCCGCGAAGGCGATGCCCAGCACGGTCGACATCCAGGTGACGCTCGCCCAGGGCACCGCCGAAGGCAGCGGGATCATCCTCACCGCCGACGGCGACGTGCTCACGAACAACCACGTCGTCGCAGGCTCCACCGGCCAGATCCAGGTGACGCTCGCCGACGGGTCCACGCACACCGGCACCGTGCTCGGCACCTCGCCGAGCTATGACCTCGCCGTCATCAAGCTGCAGGGCGTCTCGGGGCTCACCCCGGCCACGCTCGGCGAGAGCTCGAACCTGCAGGTCGGCCAGGAGGTCGTGGCCATCGGCTCGCCGCAGGGCCTGACCGGAACGGTCACCAACGGCATCATCAGCGCGTTCAACCGCACGGTGTCCGTGCAGAGCGAGACGGGCGGTGCCGGCGTCGTCTACAACGGCCTGCAGACCGACGCCCCGATCAACCAGGGCAACTCCGGTGGCCCGCTCGTGAACCTCGACGGCCAGGTCATCGGGATCAACTCGGCCATCGCCACCAGTGGCTCGCAGAGCACCGGCAGCATCGGGCTGGGCTTCGCGATCCCGGTGGACCAGGCCAAGCGGGTGGCGCAGGAGATCATCAAGTCCGGCAGCGCCACCAAGCCCGTGCTGGGCATCTCCGGAAGCACCGGCGGGCAGACCGCCCAGGGCGGCGGCGCCACCATCTCCACGGTGCAGCCCGGGTCGCCGGCCGCCAGTGCCGGTCTCGCAGCGGGCGACGTCGTCACCAAGGTCGGCGACGCGAAGGTCGAGGACTTCTCCGACCTGGTGGCGCGGATCGGGTCCTACGCTCCCGGCCAGCAGGTCACGCTGACCGTCACCAGTGGCGGCGCATCGAAGACCGTGCAGGTCACGCTCGGCAGCCAGACCGACAAGGCGGCCAGCACCAGCACCGGCGGGCAGAACGCCAACCCGTTCGGCGGGGGCAGTGGCAACGGGGGCACCGGCAACGGGGGCAGCGGCAACGGAAGCGGCAACGGAAGCGGCAACGGGGGCAGCGGCAGCAGCCCGTTCGGCAACCTCAACCCCTTCGGCGGCGGCAACTGACGCACACCTCCGCCAGCGAGACCGGCCGGGCGGCCTCCCTCCTACGCCCGGCCGGTCTCCTTGTGCTCAGTCCTTCAGCCACGCCCGGATCTCGTCGCCGTCCGCGCCCAGGGCGGGCGGCGGGCGCCGGTCGGACGGTGGGGTCGCGGAGTACGTCACGGGGTTACGGACGCTGGGCGCGCCACCGGGACTCACCACGGGTTCCAGGCCGAGCCGCTCGGCGAGCGCGATCCCCTGCTCGACGGTGTTGATCGGACCGCACGGCACGCCGGCCGCGGTCAGGATGTCGAACCACTCCTGCGCCGAGCGGGTGGCCAGGCGTTCCAGCAGGAGCACGCGCAGCGCGTCGCGGTGGGTGTTTCGCTCCCCCATCGACCCGAAGCGCGGATCCTCCAGCAGGTCGGGCGCGCCGAGCGCGCCGACGAGCCGCCGCCACTGGTTGTCGTTGGCGGCGATGATGATGAGATCACCGTCGCCGGTGGGGAGCGGCTCGTAGGGGAACAGGCTGGCGTGGGCGTTGCCCATCCGCCGCGGCACCACGTCGGCGGCGAGGTAGGCCGACGTGTGGTTGACCAGCCCCGACAGCGCCGCAGAGAGCAGGTTCGTCTCCACGCGCTGCCCCTCGCCGGTGCGCTCGCGGTGGTGCAGCGCGGCGAGGATCGCGATCGCCGCGTGCAGGCCCGTGGTCACGTCGAACAGCGCGACGCCGGCCTTGGTCGGGCCGCCGTCGGGCTCGCCGGTGACGCTCATCAGCCCCGAGACGGCCTGGGCCAGCAGGTCGTAGCCGGGCAGCGCGGCCCCGCCCGCCGTCCCGAACCCGCTGATCGAGCAGTAGACGACGTTCGGGTTGGTGGCCGCGACCGAGGCGTGGTCGAGCCCGAACCGGACGAGCCCGCCCGGCTTGAAGTTCTCGATCATGACGTCGGCGCGGGCGGCGAGCCGGTGGGCCACCTCGAGGTCTCCCTGGTCGGCGAGGTCCAGCACGATCGAGCGCTTGTTGCGGTTGATCGACAGGTAGTAGGTGGCGGTGCCGTCGTCGGAGACCGGCGGGGTCCACGTGCGGGTGTCGTCGCCGGTCGGCGGGCCCTCCACCTTGATCACGGTGGCGCCGAGGTCGGCGAGCAGCATGGTGGCGTACGGGCCGGCGAGAATGCGGGAGAAGTCGGCGACGACCACTCCCGCGAGAGGTCCGGTCGTGGCATCGTCGATCACACCCCGATTAGAACAGGTCCGATTACAGTCAGGACTGCCTGTTTGGGGTTAGGCTCCGGGACATGTCCGACGAGGTGCTGACCGAGCGCGACGGCGCGGTCCTGGTGATCACGATGAACCGGCCGCAGGCGCGCAACGCCGTGAACGGGGCGCTCGCCCACGCGGTGGCCGCGGCGCTGGACGAGCTCGACGAGGATCCGACGCTGTCGGTGGGGGTACTCACCGGTGCGGGCGGCACGTTCTGCTCCGGCATGGACCTCAAGGCGTTCCTGACGGGCGACATCCCGTCGGTGGAGGGCCGCGGCCTGGCCGGCATCACGCTGACCCCGCCCGCCAAGCCGATGATCGCCGCCGTCGAGGGCTACGCTCTCGCGGGCGGCTGCGAGATCGCGCTGGCCTGCGACCTGATCGTCGCGTCCCGGGAGGCGAAGTTCGGCCTGCCGGAGACCAAGCGGGCGCTGGTGGCCGGCGCAGGCGGGCTGTTCCGGCTGCCCCAGCGCATCCCGCGCGCCATCGCGATGGAGTACGCCCTGACCGGCGACTTCTTCGGCGCCGAGGACGCCCACACCTGGGGCCTGGTCAACCACCTCACCGAGCCCCGCGAGTCCCTCGTCGGGGCGCTGGAACTCGCACGGAAGATCACCGCGAACGGGCCGCTCGCCGTCCGCGCCACGAAGCAGATCGTCGCCGAGGGGGCCGACTGGCCCGCCGAGGACCGCTGGCAGCGCCAGGAGGCGATCATGCGACCCGTCATGACCAGCAAGGACGCCCGCGAGGGCGCCACGGCGTTCGCGGAGAAGCGCGACCCCGTCTGGACCGGCGAGTAGACCATCCACCCACTTGTAGAACCTGGAGCCGTTGCATGCCTCTCGCCATCACCGACGACCACAAGGCTCTCGCCGAGGTGGCCCGGTCCTTCCTCACCGGCCAGCGCGTCGCCGCTCGCGGCCTGCTCGAGCAGGCCGACGAGCCGCTGCCCGCATTCTGGAAGGAGCTCGCGTCGCTGGGCTGGCTCGGACTGGCCGTGCCCGAGGAGTTCGGCGGCGAGGGCGCCGGCCTCGGTGAACTGGCCGTCGTGCTGGAGGAGCTGGGTCGCGTCGTTGCGCCCGGCCCGTTCCTGCCGACCGTGCTGGCCTCGGCGATCCTCGTGGAGGCGGGCAGCGCCGAGCTGAAGGCGTCGCTGCTGCCGGGGCTCGTCGACGGCTCGAAGGTCGGCGCCGTCGGGCTCGCGGCCGTCGAGGAGAACGGGCGGGTCACCGACGACCTGGTACTCGGCGGCGGGCTGGCCGACGTGGTGCTGCTCGTGGTGGGCGATGACGTGGTGGTGGTCGATGCGGCCACCACCGAACGGCAGATCCCGAAGGCGGGTCTGGACCCGACGCGGCGCTCGGCGAAGGTGAGCGCGTCCGCGACGATCGGCCGCATCGCCGGTGCCGGTGCCGTGGCGCGCCGGCTCGCCCGGGTGCTCGGTGCCGCCGAGGCCGCGGGCAGCGCGTACGCGTGCCTCGACATGGCCGTCGCCTACGCCAAGGAGCGCTCCCAGTTCGGGCGCACGATCGGCACGTTCCAGGCCGTCAAGCACCACTGCGCCAACCTGCTGGTCGACGCCGAGCTCGCCGTCGCGGCGGCGTGGGACGCCGCCCGTGCGGAGCCCGGCACCCCCGAGGCCGAGCTGGCGGCGGCCATCGCCGCCGTCCGGTCCGTGCCGAACGCCGTCCGGGCCGCCGAGATGAACATCCAGTTGCACGGTGGCATCGGCTTCACCTGGGAGCACGACGCCCAACTCTACCTGCGGCGGGCCATCGTGCTCGCCGCGTACGTCGCGCGCACGGGTGTGGCCGAGCACGAGGTCGCCACGCTGGTCGGGAGCGGCGTCAGGCGGTCCCCCGACCTGGACCTGCCCCCCGAGGCCGAGCAGTACCGCGCGGCTGTCCAGGCGTTCGTCGCGTCGTTGGAGGGCAAGGACGCCCGGTCCCTCCGCAACGCCATGGCGGAGTCGGGCTACCTGGTGCCGCACTGGCCCGCGCCGTGGGGCCGCGACGCCTCCGCCGCTGAGCAGCTCGTCATCGAGCAGGAGTTCGCCGGCATCGACACCCCGTCGCTGGGCATCACGGCCTGGAACATCCAGACGATCGTGCAGCACGGCACCCCCGAGCAGATCGAGCACTGGACCGGGCCCGCACTGCGCGGCGAGACCGAGTGGTGCCAGCTGTTCTCCGAGCCCGGCGCCGGCTCCGACGCGGCCGCGATCTCCACGCGTGGCGTCAGGGTCGACGGCGGCTGGCGCGTCACCGGCCAGAAGGTGTGGACCACCCGTGCCCACCTGTCCGACTGGGGTTTCGCCACCGTCCGCACAGACTCGTCGGGGGCCAAGCACGCAGGCATCACGATGATGGCGATCGACCTGAAGACGCCCGGCGTCGACGTCCGGCCGTTGCGCCAGCTCAGCGGCGACTCCATGTTCAACGAGGTCTTCTTCGACGACGTGTTCGTGCCCGACGAGTGCGTGGTCGGCGAGGTCGGCCAGGGCTGGCGGGTCGCGCGCGCCACGTTGGGCAACGAGCGGGTGTCCATCGGCGGCGGCGCCGCGGGGGTGCTGCCCCTGCGCGCCTGGCACCTGCTGCCGCTGGCCGCCGCGTCACCCGACCCGCAGGTGGCGCAGCGCGACGTCGGCGCCCTGATCGCCGACGAGCTGACCACGCGGCTGATGCTGCTGCGCCAGGCCGCCCGCGCCGTCGGGGGTACCGAGCCGGGCCCGGAGGGCAACCTCTCGAAGCTGTTCTCCAGCGAGCACGGCCAGCGCGTCGCCGAGTTGGGAGTGCGGCTGGCCGGGGCCGCCGCCGTCATGGGCGGCAACGAGCTGGTCATGCGCACCTACCTCTACGGGCGCAGCATGACCATCGCGGGTGGCACGTCGGAGATCGCCCGCAACCAGGTGGCCGAGCGCCTGCTCGGGCTTCCCCGCGACCCTCTGATCAAGTGACTGCGCTGCCTGGCCATTTCCCTGAAACGGACACGGGGAACACCACGGGAGCAATGTTCTCGCAGCTCAAGCTGATGAACGTGATCGCAACAATCGGCCACTCTTTCGGCGGACGTTAACGAACTCCTGACGGCGCAGCATGGCCCGACTGGCTCGCAGCACGACGGAGGTGCACCGTGACGGACGTTTCGGACAGGCCCGCAGGATCAGGCTCGACCGGGCTGAAACGCGACATCGGCTTCATGTCGCTCATGTTCATCTCACTGGGATCGATCATCGGTTCGGGCTGGCTGCTCGGAGCGCTCACCGCGGCCCAGGTGGCCGGTGGCGCGTCGATCCTGTCGTGGATCCTCGCCGGCGTCATCCTCATCCTGCTCGCCCTCGTGCACGCCGAACTGGGGGCGACCTACCCGCTGGCCGGCGGCACCGCCCGCTGGCCCCGGCTCGCCTTCGGCTCGATCGCCGGGTTCACCGCGGGCTGGGTGGCGTGGCTGCAGGCCGTGACCATCGCGCCGATCGAGGTGGAGGCGGCGCTGTCCTACATGGACCACATCTTCCCCGGACTGGTCGACGCGAACGGGGCGCTGACCGGCCTCGGCCTGGTGTACGCCGTGATCCTGATGCTGCTGTTCACGCTGCTCAACGTGGCAGGCGTCAAGTGGCTGGCGGAGTCGAACAAGGTCGCGGTGATCTGGAAGACCGCGGTGCCCGTCCTGACCGTCATCGTGCTGGTGTTCGTGTCGTTCCACGGCAGCAACTTCACCGCGGGCGGCGGCTTCGCCCCCTACGGCGCGCACGGCATCTTCGCGGCTCTCCCGCTCGGCGTCGTGTTCGCCCTGCAGGGGTTCGAGCAGGCGGTGCAGATGGCCGGTGAGGCCAAGGAACCCCAGAAGAACATCCCGCGGGCGGTGATCAGCGCCGTGATCGTGGGAACGCTGATCTATCTGGCCCTCGAGATCGCCTTCATCGGCGCCCTCAACCCCGCCGACATCATCGGCGGCTGGCAGAACCCCGTCGGCAAGGGCGACTTCGGCCCCTACGCCACCCTGGCCACCTCGCTCGGTCTCGGCTGGCTGGCCGTGATCCTCTACATCGACGCGTTCATCTCCCCGGCCGGCACGGGCCTGGTCTACGTCGGCACGTCGGCACGGCTGTCCTACGCGCTCGGTCACGCCGGCTACGTACCCAAGGGCATCGCGAAGATCTCCACCCGCGGCGTGCCGTGGACGTCGGTCCTGCTGGCGTTCATCGTCGGGCTGATCTGCTTCCTGCCGTTCCCGAGCTGGCAGAGCCTCGTCGGGATCGTCACGTCGGCGACGGTGATCATGTACGGGTTCGCGCCCATCACGCTGATCGCGCTGCGCCGCGTCGACCCCGACCGGCCGCGGCCCTACAAGCTGCCCGCCGCCGAGTTCATGGCCCCGCTGGCCTTCGTCTTCGCCAACGAGATCATCTACTGGGCGTCGTGGACGGCGGTGTCGAAGCTGCTGCTCGCCATCCTCGCCGGGTTCGTGATCTTCGGGCTGTCGTACGCGTTCCATAAGCCGATGGAGCGCCCGCCGTTCGACCTCAGGTCGCTCGGCTGGATGCTGCCGTGGTTCATCGGGCTCGGCGTGATCTCCCTGCTGGGCCAGTACGACGGACTGAAGATCATCCCGGACTGGTGGGACCTGCTCGTCGTCGCGGTGTTCAGCGTCGCCGTCTTCTTCCTGGGCGTGCGCATGGCGCTGCCCACGGCCCGGGTCGCCGCGGCCGCGCGCAAGGAGCAGGAGGAGGCCGACGCCGAGGAGGCCCTGCTCGGGTGACCTGACTCATCTAGGGTGGCGGCAACCCGAGCTGAGCGATGGAGTCGACGATGACCAATCTTGCGGCCAACCTGGTGGCCACCGCGGCGGAGCACGGCGACCGTCCCGCCGTCCGCCTCGATGACCATGTCCTGACCTACAGCGATCTCCTCGCCGCCGCAGCCGCGGTGGCGGGGACGCTGGTGGAGAAGGGGATCAAGCCGGGTGACCGCGTCGGGCTCGTGCTGCCCAACGTGCCCGCGTACCCGATCCTGTTCTACGGCTCGCTGCTGGCCGGCGCCACCGTCGTCCCGATGAACCCGCTGCTCAAGGCCCGCGAGGTGCAGTACTACCTCAAGGACTCGGGCATGTCGCTGGTCTTCGGCTGGGACGGCGGGGGCGACGCGGTGCCCGAGGGAGCCAGGGCCGAGGGCGTCGACAGCATCGTCGTCGGGGCGATGGGCCCCGACGAGTCCTCGGGCTCGCCGCTCGCCGAGCCGGTCGAGCGCGCCGACTCCGACACCGCGGTGATCCTGTACACCTCGGGCACCACCGGGCAGCCCAAGGGCGCCGAGCTCACCCACCACAACCTGGCGAGCAACGCGGCCGTCACCGTCGAGGCCCTGATCAAGATCACGCCCGACGACGTGATCATGGGCTGCCTGCCGCTGTTCCACGTCTTCGGCCTGACCTGTGGCCTCAACGCCTCGGTGCGCAACGGCTCCTGCCTCACCCTGATCCCCCGCTTCGACGCCGGCAAGGCGCTGGCGGTGGTGGCGCGCGACAAGGTCACCGTGTTCGAGGGCGTGCCGACGATGTACGCGGGGATGCTGCACCACGCCGACGCCGACAATGCCGACATGTCCACGCTGCGCACCTGCATCTCCGGCGGGTCCGCGATGCCGGTGGAGATCATGAAGTCGTTCGAGGACAAGTTCGGTTGCGTGATCCTCGAGGGCTACGGCCTCTCGGAGACCTCACCCGTCGCGTCGTTCAACCAGCCGGACATGGAGCGCAAGCCCGGCACCATCGGCGTCGAGGTGCCCGGCTGCGAGATGAAGGTCGTCGACGACGACGGCAACGAGGTGGCCGACGGCGAGCCGGGCGAGATCGCCATCCGCGGCGAGAACGTCATGAAGGGCTACTGGGGACGCCCGGAGGCCACGGCCGAGTCCATCCCGGACGGCTGGTTCCGCACCGGCGACATCGCCACCAAGGACGCCGACGGCTACTACACGATCGTCGACCGCAAGAAGGACCTCATCATCCGGGGCGGCTACAACGTCTACCCCCGTGAGATCGAGGAGGCCCTCTACGAGCACCCCGCCGTCGCCGAGGCCGCGGTGATCGGCATCAAGCACGCCGACCTCGGCGAGGAGATCGGCGCGGCCGTGGCGTTCAAGGCCGGTCAGTCGGCGGAGCCCGCGGAGCTCTCGGCGTTCGTCAAGGAGCGGGTGGCGGCCTACAAGTACCCGCGTCACGTGTGGGTGGTGGACCAGCTGCCCAAGGGCCCGACCGGCAAGATCCTGCGCCGCGAGGTGCAGGCGCCGGAGGGCACGGGCAGCTGACCCCACCCGGTTTGCGCGCGATTTTGAGTCCTTGCGCGCCCAATTGGGATCGCGAACGCACAAAATCGCCTGCAAACCGGCTTCAGGTCAGGAGGGCCTGCGCTGTCAGGTCGGGGGCGCTGATCATGGCGTCGTGGCCGGTGGCGAGCTCGCGCAACTCCCAGCCCTCCCGTCGCACGATCGCGTGGGCCGAGTGGACAGCGGGGTAGGGCGGGTCGGTGCAACAGAGGTACGTCACCGGCACGCCGTTGCCGAGCGGAGCGCGGAGGCCGAACGACTCCGTGTAGGTGCGCAGCGGGTGCGGGGTGAGGCGGCGTTCGAGCCAGGCGACGTCGTCGGGTTCGCTGACGCCGAAGTTGGTGGCCGGGGGCGGGGGGTAGGTCAGCCCGCCGGCCGCCCGCGCGATGCGTTCCGGGCCCGCCTCGGGCGGCAGCCCCGCGAAGCCCGGCTCCCCCGGCTCGACCAGCACCCCGTCGAGGATGACGATCCGGGCCAGCCGCTCGGGCACGCGGTCCGCGACCCCCAGTGCCACCAGGGCGCCGAAGCTGTGGCCGACCAGCACCACGTCGGTCAGCTCCTCGCACTCCAGCACCGCGACGACGTCCTGCACGACGGTGGCCGGGCCGACGTCGGCGGTGAGCAGGTGGGCGCGCTCCCCGAAGCCGGTGAGCGTCGGGGTGAACACGTCGTGGCCGGCGGCGCGCAGCAGCGGGGCCACCCGCGACCAGCACCAGCCGCCGTGGCAGGCGCCGTGGACGAGGACGAAGGTCATCGACGGAGTGTGTCAGGGCCGTAGGGTCCGCGGCATGGGATGGCTGCTCCTCGCCGGGGCGATCGGCGCCGAGGTGGCCGGCACTCTCGCCCTGCGCTCGCTGGCCGCGGAGTTCCGCTGGGGCCCGGCTGCGGTCGTGACCGTCGGCTACCTGGTGTCGTTCGTGCTGCTGGCCCTGGCGCTGCGCAGTGTCAACGTCGGCATCGCGTACGCCGTCTGGTCCGGCGTCGGCACCGCCGGGGTGGCGGTGCTGGCGCTGCTGATCTACGGCGAGCGCATCAGTGCGGTGGGCGTGCTGGGCCTCGCGTTGATCGTCGCCGGCGTCGGAGTGGTCTCGTTGAGCGGGTCCGGCTGACCAGCGTGCCTCCCGCGCCGACGAGCAGCACCAGCACGGTGGCGATCAGCGTCGCGATCAACGGCGAGTCGAAGAGACCGCCGCTGACGACGCCGAGCACGGCGTACGCCACCGCCCACAGCAGGCACGCGACCGCCGCCGACGGCACGAACCGGCGCCACGGGTAGTCCAGCGCGGCCGCGGCGAGCAGAACCGGGATCCGGCCGGCCGGGATGAGCCGCCCGACCACCACGAGTTGCCAGCCGCGCGTGGCGAACTGGCTGCGAGCCTTCTCGAGCTTCTCCGGCGGCTGCCCACGCGTGACCCGGCGCAGCGCGGCGTCGCTGCCCAGCCGCCCGACCGCGAACGTGACGAGGTCGCCGGCCAGCGCCGCGACGGTGGCGAACAGGATCACCAGCGGCAGCGACAGGTGGTCGGTGGTGGTGGCGATGGCGGCGGCCGCGCCGACCACCGCCCCGGTGGGGACGATCGGCACGATCGAGCCGAGCAGCACCCCGCCGAGCAGCACGGGGTAGCCGATGGTGGCGGTGTCGGTGAAGTCGAGGTTCACGGCGTGCCCACCAGGATCACGTCGTCGCCGGGCGCGGTGATCGCCACCCGCGTCGGACCGGTGACGGCCGCGGCGAACTCGTGCGGCGGCTCCACCAGGAGTCTCTTCATCGGGCTCCCCGGGAGCGCCGTCAGGCCGCGCAGCGCGAGCGTGCCCCAGTGCACCGGCACGGCGACCCGCGGCTTCAGCACCGCGACCGCGTCGGCCGCGCGGGCGGGCGTGAGGTGGCCCGGCCCGAGCGACGGGCCCCACCCCCACACCGGCAGCAGCGCGACGTCGAGGTCGGGCAGGTCCTTCATGCCGTCGAAGAGATCGGTGTCGCCGGAGGCGTAGACGCGCACGCGCGGCGTCTCCAGCAGGTGGCCCATCGCCGGGGCCTGGGGACCGTGGGTGGAGCGGGGACCCCAGCGGTGGCCGCTGTGCGCGGCCTCCACCCCGGTGACGGTCAGCTCGCCGTCGGTGAACTCCTCGCCCGGTTCGAGCTCCTCCACCCCGTGGACGCCCTTGCCGCGCAACCACACCCCTGCGCCTCGCGGCACCACCACCCGGGCGGTGGGCGGCAGCAGCCGCAGCGAGGACAGGTGCAGGTGGTCGCCGTGCAGGTGCGAGAGCAGGACGACGTCGACGTCGACGTAGTCCGCGACGGTGGGCACCGGCCCGAATCGCCGCAGCGGCCCGACCCCGCCCGTCAGCAGCGGATCAGTGAGGACCACCTTCCCCGCCAGCTCCATCCGGACGGTGGAGTGGCCGAGGAACCGCATCGCCAGCCCGTGCACCGCGCCAGTATCCCGCGGGGTGGTCAGGCGAAGCGGACCGGTTGCTGGGTGGACTCCAGAACCGCCATCCAGAGGTCCCCGTGCGGGTCGACCTGGTTGCGCCGGCTCACGGCGACCCCCATCGGGATGTGGACGAAGCGGCGGCGCCAGCGGCCCACCACCATCTCGGTGCGCCCGGACATCGCCGCGTGCACCGCCGCCTGGGACAGGCGCACGCAGTACACCGAGTCGTACGGGTTGGCCGGCACGCTGCGGATGGCGTAGCTGGGGTCGATGTAGCGGATGGACGTCTCGACGCCGGCGTCGGAGAAGTGGTCGCCGATGCGCCGCCGCAGGTAGGGCCCGATGTCCTGGAGCCTCGCGTTGCCCGAGGCGTCACGGGCGTCGGCATGCCCCTCCAGCAGGTCCTGCCCGGCGCCCTCCGCGACGACGACCACGGCGTGCCCGCGCTCCTCCACGCGGCGCCGGAGGTGGGCCAGCAGGCCCTGCTCGCCGTCGAGGCCGAAGGGCACTTCGGGGATGAGCACGACGTCGGCGCCCGACCGTGCGAGCGCGGCGTAACAGGCGATGAAGCCGGAGTGCCGGCCCATCAGCTTGACCAGCCCGATCCCGTTGGCGGTGGACTTGGCCTCCACCTGCGCGGCCCGGATGGCGTCGCTGGCGATGCTGAACGCGGTCTGGAACCCGAAACTCTGGTCGATGTAGGGGATGTCGTTGTCGATGGTCTTCGGGATGCCGACGACCGAGATCATCAGCCCCCGCTCGGCCACGATCTCCGCGATCTTCATGGCGCCGCGCATCGAGCCGTCGCCACCGATCACGAACAGCACGTTGATGTGCAGCTGCTCCAGGCAGCCGACGATCACGTCGGGGTCCTGCGGGCCGCGGGAGGTGCCGAGCACCGTGCCGCCGTCGGTGGCGATGTCACGGACGCTCTCGGGGGTGAGGTCGACGACGTCGTGGCCGTAGTCGGCGACGAAGCCCTGGTAGCCGTTGCGGATGCCGACGACGCGGCGCACGCGGTAGTGGTAGGTCAGCGTGCGGACGAGCCCGGCGATCACGTCGTTGAGGCCGGGGCACAGCCCGCCGCAGGTGACGATGGCCGCGCGGGTCTTGGACGGGTCGAAGAAGATCTTGCGACGCGGGCCGCAGGGCTCGAAACCGGGCAGGTCGGCGAGCTGGACGCCACGCGAGCTCATGCCGGCGACGGTGTCGTCGAGCAGCACGCGGTCGTGCTCGTCGACGTAGTGCTCGGTGGTGCGCCGCGCGTCGAGCAGGGGCGCCATCGGCGAGGTGATCCGGGACGGGCCGAGCGTGGTGATCGTCAGGTCGGGCGTGTCCTGGACGCGGGGCAGCGCGACGACGTTGTCGTCGTGGGCGTGCTCGTCCCCGAACGCGGTGGTCACAGCGGCGCTCCTGCAGCAGTTCATGCCGGCGGGCCACGCCGCGACGGTGGGGACGACCCTCTTGACCGTTCCAGTGTCCCCGACCGGCGCCCGGGTGACTAGAGGGGCCCCAACACCCGCCCGACGGATATCTCGATCACCACGCGCGCGGGGTTGACCCGGGGCTGCCGGTAGCGCTCGGCGTAGCGCCGGACCGCCTCGGCCACCGCATCGGGATCGTCGTTCACCACCGCCGACCCCTCCAGCGTGGACCACCGCCTGCCGTCCACCTGGGAGACGACGGCCACGCCCCCGCGCTCGGCGTTCAGCGCCTTCTGCGTGCCACCGGTGCAGATCACGCGCGCGAGCCCGGCCTCGACGTCGAGCGTGACGCCGACGGGCACGACGTGCGGCGTGCCGCCACGGCGCAGGGTGACCAGCGTGCACAGGTGCCGCTCCGCCCAGAAGGCGACGAGCTCGGGCGACGGGTCGAAGGCCACGTGATCACCGTAGTGCCAGGTGCTCCAGCGGCCGGACCACGTGGTCGGCGAGCCCCGCCCGCCGGAAGCGCGGCGAACCGGACGAACTTGCCAATGCCAACGAAACCGTGGTCACCTGATCGGGTGGCCACCCCAGCATCCCGTCCTGCGCTCGTCATCGGCGTGCTCGCCACGTGCGGGCTCGTCGTCTCCCTGATGCAGACGCTGGTCGTGCCGTTGCTGCCGCAGTTCCCCCGCCTGCTCGACGCGGCGCCGGCCACGGTGGCCTGGCTCGTCACCGCCACGCTCGTGGCCGGCGCCGTGTGCGCGCCCGTGCTCGGCCGGCTCGGCGACATGTTCGGCAAGCGCCGGATGCTGCTCGTCGCGCTCGCGCTGGTGACCGTGGGCTCGGCCCTCGGGGCGGCCGCACCGGACGTCGGCACGCTGATCGTGGCCCGCGTCCTGCAGGGCGCGTCGCTCGGCGTGGTCCCGCTGGGGATCAGCATCATGCGCGACCTGCTCCCGCCGGGTCGCGTGGGCAGCGGCATCGCGCTGATGAGCACATCGCTGGGCATCGGCGGCGCGGTCGGGCTGCCGATCACCGGGCTGGTGGCGCAGCAGGCGAGCTGGCGGTGGCTGTTCGCGGGGGCCGCGGTGCTGGGCGCGCTGCTGTTCGCCCTCGTCGCCCGGATCGTGAGCGAGTCGCCGCAACGCTCCGGAGGGCACTTCGACCTGCCGGGCGCCCTCGGGCTGGCGGTGGCGCTGGTGGCTCTGCTGCTGGCGGTCTCGAAGGGCGGCGAGTGGGGCTGGGGCAGCCCGCGCGTGCTCGGCCTGCTGGCGTTCTCGGTGGTCGCGTTCCTGCTGTGGGGGCGCCTGGAGCTGCGCGCCCGCAGCCCGCTCGTGGACCTGCGCGTGACGGCGCGGCCCGCCGTGCTGTGGACGAACCTGGCGTCGATCCTCATCGGGTTCGCCATGTTCGCCGGGTTCCTGGTGACCACCCAGATCCTGCAGGCCCCGATCGCCGTCGGCTACGGCTTCGGGCTCTCCCTCGTCGCCGCCGGCCTGGTACTGCTGCCGAACGGCGGAGCGATGGCGGTGTTCTCGCCGGTGTCCGCGCGGCTGTCGGCCCGCTTCGGCGCCCGCACCACGCTCGTGCTCGGCGCGTCCGTGCTCGCCCTCGGCAACGTCGGGCTGGCCGTCCTGCCGCCGTCGATCCCGCTGGTGATGGTGGCGTCCGGCGTCACGGCGGTCGGGGCCGCACTGGCCTACTCCGCGCTGCCCCTGCTGATCATGGCGGCCGTGCCGGCCACGGAGACGGCCGCGGCCAACAGCCTCAACACCCTGATGCGGATGCTGGGCACGTCCAGCTGCAGCGCGGTGGCGGCGGCGGTGGCGAGCGGCCTGACGACGGTGGTGGCCGGCCAGACCCTCCCCGCCGCGGCCGCCTACACGACGGTGTTCCTGGCGGCGGCGGGCGCCGCCCTGGTGGCGTCGGTGATCGCGGCACTGACCCCTCGCAGCGCGGTAGCCCCGATCCCCGTTCCGACGAGCGGCACTCTCGTCGCCTAGGTTCCGACGAGAGTGCCGCTCGTCGGATCAGGTCAGCGAAGGATGAGGCAGCTGCTCGTCGCGTGGGCGCAGAGGCGCCCGCTCCCGTCCCACAACCTCGCCTCCGCCAGCGCCGTGCGCCCACCCAGGTGCACCACGAGGCCCTCGCAGCGGACCTCGCCCGACTCCGCGCTGAGCCCGCGCAGGAACTTCACCGACAGGTCGAGGCTGGTGTAGCGGACGCCGGCGGGCAAGGCCGAGTGCACGGCGCAGCCCGTGGCGGAGTCGAGCAGGGTGGCGAACACGCCGCCGTGCACCGAGCCGATCGGATTGAAGTGATATTCGGCCGGCTCCATGCCGAACACCACCCGCCCCTCCTCGACCTCGTGCACGGTGAAGCCGAGCGTGGTGGCGATCGGCGGCGGCGGGAGCTCCCCGGTCATGACGCGCTTCCAGAACGTCAGGCCGTCCGTCTCGGCGGCGGCCGCTGCCGTACGCATGGGGTCCTGCCAGGTGTGGGTGCGCTCGCGAACGGTCAAGGGATCTCCCTGCTGAGTCTTCATGAGAGACGCAGCCTAGAGCGTCTGGGTTTCATTGAGCAACCCAGTGATACCGTGGGCGCCATGGACTGGAAGGAGCTCGACAGCACGCGCTGCTCCGTGGCTCGCACCGCGGCGGTCGTCGGCGACAGCTGGACGGTGCTGGTCCTGCGAGATCTCTTCAACGGCATCCATCGCTTCGACGAGCTGGCCACCCACCTCGGCGTCGCCCGCAACGTGCTGACCCGGCGGCTCACCACGCTCATCGACGAGGGCGTCGTCGACCGCGTGCCCTACCAGGAGCCCGGCCGTCGCGAACGCCACGAGTACCGGCTCACGCGTGCCGGGCGCGAGCTGCGCCCCGTGATCATGGCCATGCTGGCCTGGGGCGACGCCCACCGCGCCGGTCCGGACGGCCCGCCGATGCGCGTCGACCACCGGGCGTGCGGCACGCCCGTGCACGTGGAGCTGCGCTGCGCCGAGGGTCACCTGATCGAGGACGACACCCGACTGCGGTCCGTGCCCGGACCCGGGGCGCGTCGCGCAGGTTGAGTACGCCGATCGCCCGGCGGCACACCTTGTGCGATGGAGTGACTACCCAGAGACACCGGGGCTCAGTAGTCTCGCCCGATGCTCGTCTGGATGACGTTGGTGGCCGGCTTCGCGGTGATCGCGGTCGGCATCGTGGTGGTCCTCAAGGTCGACCGTCGCTGGCGTGGGGCGCACCTGCAGTGCTGTCGCTGTCTCGAGGTGTGGTTCGGCCGCGAGAAGATGTGCGAACGGTGCGGGGCCCGCGGCCAGGAGTACGACTGGCTGGCCCGCAAGTACGCCGGGTTCCCCACCCACGACTGGCAGGGCTACCTCGACACCGGGCCCATCCCGATCATCACGGTCCCGGTGCTGGGCATCGAGCTGCCGCAGCAGCGCACCGACTCACCGCGCCCCACCGTCGATCAGCGCTGATCGCGTCGGATCGGGTGGTCGGCCGGGATCTGCACCAGCACGATCGGGGTGCCGTCGGGATCGGCCACCCACATCTCGTCCAGCCCCCACGGCTCCCGCCGCGGCTCGCGGACGACGTGCCCGACGAGCTCCCGGTGGGCCGCGTCGAGGTCGCGGACCTGCAGCCACAGGCGGATCGTGCCGCCCGCGCGCGCGTCCGCCGTCCCCGAGAGCTCCAGGAACCCGCCGCCCAGGAAGAACACCGTGCCGCCGGAGAACTCGCGGGCGATCGCGAGGCCGAGCACGTCGCGGTAGAACGCCAGGCTGGCGTCCATGTCGACGGGCCGCAGCAACACCCGGCCGGCGAGGACCTCCACTAGGTGGTCGCCGCCTTCAGCGACCCCACCGGGGTGGCGGGATCGGGGTCGATGCGCAGCGCCGTCATGATCCGGGCCAGACCGAGGTAGTGGCCCGCGGTGACCGCCACCTCGACGACGCGCCGGTCGTCCAGCTCGGCGGCCAGGGCGGCGTAACGGTCGTCGGGGACCTCGCCGTCGCGCACCATGTCGGCCACGAACGCCAGCAGCGCCCGCTGCGCCGCGGTGAAGCAAGGGTTGTCGACATCACCGGCGTCCAGGGCGGCGATCTGCTCGTCGGTGGCGCCGCACGCCTGCGCGATCGGCACGTGCTGCACCCACTCGTAGCGGGCTGCCAGCCGTCCGACCTGCAGGATCGTCAGCTCGCGCAGCAGCGGCTCCAGCGCGAGGTCGGTGAGCACCGCCCCGCCGAAGCGCAACCACGGGACGAACACGGACTCGGCCTGCGCCAGCAGCCCGAACACGTGCAGCGGCGGCAGGTTGCCCAGAGCCCGCCCGGTGGCGGGCGGGGCGTTCTCGGGATCGACGTACGGAACACGTGCCATGGCGTCGACCCTAGGACGCGGGAACGACCACGACCGGACATGGGGCATGCTCGATGCAGGCCCGCGCCACCGAGCCGATCCGCAGCATCTCGCTGATGCCGCCGTGGCCGCTCCGGCCCACCACCAGCATCGACGCACCGGCGGCCGCCTCGACCAGCACCTCGGCCGGACGTCGCTCGGCCCGCACCGCGCGCACCGTCGCCTTCACGGCGGAATCGGCCCCGAGCTCGGAGGTCACGAGATCGGCGGTGTCGTCGTGCGCGCCCCGCTCCACGACGTCCTCCGGAGGCAGCTCGGGCAGGAAGCCGTAGTTGCTGGGCACGGCGGTCCAGTCGTGCAGTGCGGGCGGGTAGCGGAACGCCCGGACCACGTCCAGCTCCGCTCCGAGACCCGCCGCCGCCGTCGCCGCCCACCGCAGCGCCGCCCTGGAGGTGTCCGATCCGTCGATACCGACCACGATGCGTTCCACGCGATCATCTTCCGCCGGATGCGAGCGGGCATCATGACGGGGGTCCCCCGCACGCAGGTTGTGCGAGGGCGGTCCGGTCGAGTTGGGTGGACGTGTGCCGGACGATCCCGGCGGTTCGAGCAACGGAGGGTGCACATCGTGTCGGAGCAGCTGTTCAGCAGGGTCGCCATCGTCAACCGGGGCGAGCCGGCCATGCGGCTGATCCACGCGGTGCGGGAGTGGAACGCCGAGGGGCTGCGGCCGCTGCGCACCATCGCGATCCACACCGCCGTCGACCGGCATGCGATGTTCGTCCGCGAGGCCGACGAGGCCGTCCTCATCGGATCGGACGACCCCGACTACATGGGCCCGAGCCCCTACCTCGACTACGCGGAGCTGGAGCGGGCCCTGAAGGTCGCCCGGGCCGACGCCGTGTGGCCGGGCTGGGGCTTCGTCTCGGAGAAGGCCGACTTCGCGCGGCTGTGCCGTGATCTCGACATCGTGTTCGTCGGGCCGTCGCCCGAGGTGATGGAGCGGCTCGGCGACAAGATCGCGGCGAAGGAGCTGGCCGAGGAGGTCGGCGTGCCACTGGCCGCGTGGAGCCACGGCGCCGTCCCGGACATCGCCGCGGCCCGGGAGCACGCCGAGCGCATCGGCTACCCGCTCATGGTCAAGGCCACCGCGGGTGGCGGCGGGCGTGGCATCCGCCGGGTCGAGTCGGCGGACCAGCTCGCCGAGGCGTTCGAGCGTGCGGGATCCGAGGCAGCCAAGACGGCGGGCGACGCCACCGTCTTCATGGAGCGCGCGATCTCCGGGGGCCGCCACGTCGAGGTGCAGGTCGTCGCGGACGCCACCGGCGACGTCTGGACGCTCGGCATCCGCGACTGCTCGGTGCAGCGACGCAACCAGAAGGTCCTCGAGGAGTCGGCGTCCACGGCGCTCGACGCCGAGCAGGAGCAGCTGCTGCGAACCTCCGCCGCAGCGCTCGCGAAGGCCGCCGGCTACGTCAACGCGGGCACCGTCGAGTTCCTGTACGAGCCGAAGGAGCGCCTGCTGACGTTCCTGGAGGTCAACACGCGCCTGCAGGTGGAGCACCCGGTCACCGAGGTCACCACCGGCGTCGACATCGTCAAGCTGCAGCTGCATGTGGCCGGCGGCGGCACGCTCGCCGACATCGCGCCGGAAGCCCCGCCGGCCCGCGGGCACGCGATCGAGGCCCGCCTCACCGCCGAGGATCCCGAACAGGGTTTCGCCCCCGCCCCCGGTCGCATCGAGCACCTCGCGCTGCCCAGCGGCCCGGGCGTCCGCGTCGACACCGGCGTGGCCGCGGGCGACACGATCCCGCCGCAGTTCGACTCCATGATCGCCAAGGTCATCGCGTGGGGCCGCGACCGCAACGAGGCCCGGGCTCGGCTGTCCCGCGCGCTGAAACAGACCGCCGCGGTGATCGACGGCGGCACCACCAACAAGGCGTTCCTGCTCGACCTGCTCGACCGCCCCGAGGTGCGTAACGGCGACACCGACACCACGTGGCTCGACACGATGATGGCCGACGGCTACACCCCGCCGCGGCGCCTCGACGTCGCGTTGCTGGCCACCGCCGTCGAGGCCCAGGACGCGCACGTCGCCCGCCAGCGCGAGCGGCTGTTCGCCTCCGCCGAGCGCGGGCGTCCCGAGGTCGGGCACGAGACCTGGCACCAGGTGGATGTGCGTGCGGCGGGCGAGTCGTACCGGCTACGGGTGGCCCAGTCCCGGACAGGCCGCTACCACGTCGAACTGGATGGTCACTCGGTCGACGTCGACGCCGAGCGCACCGGCCGGTTCGAGCGCAAACTCGTGGTCGGCACGCAGACGTTCGCCGTGCTGTCGGTGCCGCAGGGCTCGGACTACCTCGTCGAGGTCGACGGCGCCGTGCACCGCATCTCCGGCGGTGAGGCCGGTCTGGTCCGCGCGCCCGCACCCGCGATGGTCGTGGCCGTGCCGGTCTCCCCCGGTGACGAGGTGCAGGCCGGCGACGTCGTCGCCATCGTCGAGAGCATGAAGCTGGAGACCGCGCTGCGCGCGCCCGTCGCGGGCCGGGTGGCCGAGGTGCTCGTCGACACGAACACGCAGGTGGAGGGCGGTACGAAGCTCATCCGTCTGGAACCGGACACCGACGCGGGGCCCACCTCCAGCGGCGACCGGGCCGACCTCTCCGCGCTCTCGGCTCCCGCCGTCGCGGGGTCGGACGCGGGCGCGGTCGCGGCCGACGCGCTCACGTCGCTGCGCTTCCTGGTGCTCGGCTACGACATCGACGAGCGTGACGCGCGCCCGTTGATGGCCGCCCTGACCGCCGCCCGCGACGAGCTCAAGCCCGACGACGCCAGCGTGCTGCACGGCGAGATGGCCACGTTCCGGATCTTCGCCGACCTGTGCGCGCTGTCGCGCAACCGCCGCGGCCCCGAGGACGAGTCGCAGCAGATCGACCCGGCCGGCGAGCAGGCGCGCAACCCGCAGGAGTACCTCTACGCCTACCTGCGCTCCCGCGACGCCGACGTCGAGGGGCTGCCCGAGTCGTTCCGGGAGAAGCTCCGCCGCGCGCTCGCGCACTACGGCGTGGCCGACCTGGAGCCCTCCCCCGAGCTGCACAGCGCGCTGTACCGGATGTTTTTGGCCCACCGCCGCGCGTCCGCGCACGTGCCGGTGCTGCTGGACCTGCTCCAGTGGCGGCTGCGCCACCCCGAGTCGCTGCCGGAGACCACATCGCTCGGGGACGGGCGCGAGGAGTACCAGCGGGTGCTCGACCAGCTCGTGACCGCCACCCAGCTGCGGCATCCGGTCGTCGGCGGCCTGGCCCGGCGGGTGCGCTACACCTGCTTCGACGCCCCGCTGCTCGACGCCGAGCGGGCCGCCGGCCAGGCCGAGGTGCGGGCCGAGCTCGACCGGCTCTCCGACGAACCGGGCGAGCGGGCCCGCCAGATCGACCGGATCGTCTCGGCGGCCGAGCCCATCCTCGGCGTGTTCGGTGACGACCACCAGGCCGCGATGCTGGAGGTCATGACGCGGCGCTACTACCGGGTGCGCCCGCTCACCGACGTCGCTCTGCAGGACCGCGGCGGCCGCCCGCTGCTCACCGCCCACTACGACCAGGACGGGCGTCAGCACGTCGTGCTGGCCACCACCGTGCACACGGCGCCCGACGCCCCCACGGGCGGCGACCCGATGGCCGTGCAGGGCGACCTGCGCCGCCTCATCACCCAGCTCCCCGCGGGCGCCAGCGCGCTGCTGGACCTCTACGTGATCGCCGGCGAGGCACCCGACGCCGACCCGGAGCGCTCCGCCGAGAAGATCCGCGCCCTGCTCGGCCGGATGCCCGACCGGCTCGCGCGCGTCGCGGTCGCGGTGCGGCGCCCGGCCGGGGACGAGCGGTCGGCCTGGTTCACGTTCCGCGCCGGGCCGGACCGCAGGCCCGTCGAGGACAAGACCCTGCGTGGCCTGCACCCGATGGTCGCCGAGCGGCTCGGGTTGTGGCGGCTCTCGGGCTTCGAGCTGACCCGCCTGCCCTCGCCCATCGACGTCCACCTGTTCCGGGCGGTGGGCAAGGAGTCGGCCGACGACAAGCGGCTCATCGTGCTCTCCGACGTCCGCGACCTGACGATCCTGCGCGACGACAGCGCTGATGCGCGCTCCGCTGACGCTGCACGCGGCGGCCGTATCCGCGCCCTCCCCCAGCTGGAACATGTGCTCGATTCCTGCCTCGACGCCCTGCGCTCCGCCCGCGCGACCGACCGCGGTGATGCGAAACTCGACTGGAACCGCGTCCTGCTCTACGTCTGGCCCGTCGTCGACGTGGCGTTCGAGGAGCTCGACTCCGTCGTCCGGGTGCTCGCGCCGCGGTCGGAGGCGTTGGGCCTCGAGCAGGTGATCGTGCAGTTCCGGCACGTCACCGATCCCGCGGCCGAACCGCAGGAGTACATGCTGCGGATGTCGCGGCCGCCGGGCGCCGGGCTCACCGTGCGGGTCACCGAGCCGCCGACCGAGCCCATGCGCGAGCTCGACGCCTACACGCAGAAGGTGATCCGGGCCCGTCGTCGCGGGGCGGTGTACCCGTTCGAGCTGGTCCCGATGATCACTCGGAACCCCGACCGCGGCGGCCCCGCAGGTGTGTTCACCGAGTACGACCTGGACGACTCGTTCGCCCCTGTGCCGGTCGACCGCGCGCCCGGTGGCAACACCGCCAGCATCGTGCTGGGCACCGTCACCACGAAGACCACGCGCTACCCCGAGGGCATGACGCGCGTCGTCCTGCTCGGTGACCCGACCCGGGCGCTGGGCGCACTGGCCGAGGCCGAGTGCCGTCGCGTCGTGGCCGCCGTCGAGCTGGCCCGGCAGCTGAACGCACCGATCGAGTGGTTCGCCGTCTCGGCGGGCGCGAAGATCGCGATGGGCTCCGGCACCGAGAACATGGACTGGATCTCGCGCGTGCTGCGGGCGATCATCGAGTTCACCCAGGACGGCGGCGAGATCAACGTCATCGTGACGGGCATCAACGTGGGCGCCCAGCCGTACTGGAACGCCGAGGCCACGATGCTGATGCACACCAAGGGCATCCTCGTGATGACGCCGGAGAGCACGATGGTGCTCACCGGGAAGCAGTCGCTCGACTACTCCGGCGGCGTCAGCGCCGAGGACAACTTCGGCATCGGCGGCTACGACCGCATCATGGGCCCGAACGGCCAGGCGCAGTACTGGGCGCCCGACCTGTCGGCCGCGGTGGACCTCCTGCTCACCCACTACGCCCACACCTACCGCGCGCCCGGCGAGCGGTTCCCGCGGCCGGCGCCGAGCGTCGACCCGGTGGAGCGCGACATCTCCGACTCGCCGCACTCGGGGGCCGGCTGCGACTTCGCCACCGTCGGCGAGGTCTTCACGGCCAACCCGGGCCGCAAGAAGCCGTTCGACATCCGGTCGGTGCTGCGGTCGGTGGCCGACGCCGACCACCCCACGCTGGAGCGCTGGGTCGACATGATCGACGCCGAGGGTGTGGTGGTGCTGGACGCGCACCTGGGCGGGCAGCCGGTGGCACTGCTGGGCATCGAGTCCCGGCCGCTCCCCCGCCGCGGCCGCGTGCCCGTCGACGGGCCGACGACGTTCACCGCGGGCACGCTGTTCCCCCGGTCGTCGAAGAAGACGGCGCGGGCGATCAACGCCGCCAGCGGCAACCGTCCGCTGGTGGTGCTGGCCAACCTGTCGGGCTTCGACGGCTCCCCGGAGTCGCTGCGTTCGCTGCAGCTGGAGTACGGCGCCGAGATCGGGCGGGCGGTGGTGAACTTCGACGGCCCCATCGTGTTCTGCGTGGTCAGCCGCTATCACGGCGGCGCGTTCGTCGTGTTCTCCGGAACGTTGAACGACAACATGGAGATCGCCGCCGTCGAGGGCTCCTACGCGTCGGTGCTCGGCGGCGCCCCCGCTGCGGCCGTCGTGTTCGCCGGTGAGGTCAACAAGCGCACCGCGGGCGACTCCCGCATCGCCGACCTGGAGGCGCGCATCGCCGAGACGCGGCAGGCCGGGGCGGAGACCGAAGCGGCCCGGCTCACGGCGGAGCTGGCAGCCGTGCGGCCAGGAGTGCGGTCGGAGAAGCTGGGCCAGGTGGCGGAGGAGTTCGACACCAAGCACAGCATCCAGCGCGCCCAGAGCGTGGGCTCGGTGGACGAGATCGTGCCCCCGACGAGACTGCGGCCGTACCTGATCAGCGCCGTGCGGCGCGGGATGGCGAAGGCGGGTGACTGACGAGGTCGATGCGGTGGACCGCGTTCCGGCGGGGTCCACCGGGTATCCAGGGTGGTGGATGGAACAGCGGGTGATCATCAACCATGGTCACCGACCACTCGCCGCGGTGGAGCACGGTGTGGTGGTGTCCGCACAGCAGGACCAGGTTGATCAGCGCGCCCCAGCGTGCGCAGCTCGTGCGGGTCGAAGGTGCGGGCCTGCGCGGCCAGGTAGGTCTCCAGCTCAGCGCGGTGGCACTCCAGGTACGGCGCGAGCCCGGCCAGCACCCGGGAGATGACGGTGACGTGCTCGAGGGAGATCGCATCCTCGGCGACCACGGCAGCAGTGGCCGGCAACGCGGCCGGGAGGGCCTCCCCGGTGACGGTGCGGCCTGGGAGCACGTCGCGGGCGGCGATGATCCGGCGCCGGGCCTCGGCCTTGGTGACGTTCTGGGTGCAGCGCAGCAGATCGATGTCGGTGGAGAAGCCGTGTGCTCCGCCGAGTTGTCGGGCAGCCACTTCGGCGACGAGTTCCAGCATGTCCCGGTGGGCGGCGTTCACGCGTTGTTGCGATGCGGAGAGGGCGTGCAGCAGCTCGTTGTCGGCTGCGTTCCACTATTCGTCCACCACGTCCCCGATTCTACTCGAACATGTGTTCGCTTTCCAGGGGGTGGGTGTGGCGCGACGAGTGGATGAGCGTGGGGACCTGGCGGCCGTCCCCGACCTGCCCTACCGGGTCTGGCGCGGGTGCTCTCCCGTCCCGTCCATGGGGACTGACGTGTGGTGCTGTTGTCCTGCCCGCAACGGGATGACGGCCGGGACGGCGCTGGGAGCGGAGGAATGCGTGGGTGGCTGGGGGACCAGGGTCCGGTAGGGCTGGCCGCGTGAGCCACTACTCGTCTGTTGCCCA
Source organism: Mycobacteriales bacterium (assembly GCA_038231335.1). Classification (GTDB taxonomy): domain Bacteria; phylum Actinomycetota; class Actinomycetes; order Mycobacteriales; family Pseudonocardiaceae; genus Pseudonocardia. The sequence goes on along the minus strand of JBBRLM010000010.1, from coordinate 94,652 downwards.
AGCCGGCCACCGACATCCCTGGCGGTACAGCAGGAAAAGGGACCGATCGGGGCTGTTGTGCTGCTGCACTGCCAGGGGCGCTGGCGTAAGACTCGCGGCCGCGCCTCGTTGATGGCGGTGCAGCAGAAAAGGGGCCGGCCGGGGGCTGTTTTGCTGCTGTACTGCCATCAACGAGGACTCGCGCGCGCATTGTGGGCGCTGCGCGCGCGTTGGGACGCGCGCGCCGGGCCGGAACGCGCGCGTCACGACCTGTTCGCGCGCATAACTCGCGTTCGCGCGTGTCGCTACGCGCGCGGATGCACAATCGGCGCGCGGATCCGGGGTCAGCGGGTGCAGAGGCCTTTCGCGGCCAGGATGCGGGTTACCGCCTTGTCGTTCGCCGCCGCATCCAGCTTGCCGCTGGTCAGAGCCTGCTGCAGGGCGTCGAGGACGGGGGTGACCTTGTCGCCGCTGGTCCACAGGGCCATGTCGGCGCCGGCCTCCAGGGCCCGCTGCACGGCGATGGGCAGCGTGAACTCGTCGGTGATCGCCTTCATCGCGCCCAGGTCGTCGGTGATGACCAGGCCGTCGAAGCCGTAGTCCTTGCGGAGCAGCTGGTAGACCGCGGGGGTCAGGGAGCTGGGGAGGTCCGTGGTGAGGTCGGGGACGTCGAGGTGGCCCACCATCACCGCGGTGCGGCCGCGGCCGCTGTTGTCCGCGAGCGGGCCGCCGTCGCCCAGCAGGGTGGCGTAGGGCTTCAGGTCGTCGGCCTTCAGCTGCGCCAGCGGCGGGGTGGTGACGCGGCCCTTGTGGGAATCGCCGCTGGCGTGCCCGTGGCCGGGGAAGTGCTTGAGGACCGTGAAGATCCCCGCCTCGCGCTGCCCGAGGGCGTAGGCGATGGCGTACGTGGCGACGGTGTCGGGGTTGTTGCTGAAGGAGCGGTCACCGATCACGTCGTCGGCGGGCTGGTCGCTGACGTCGACGTCGGGGGCCATGTTCATCGTGATGCCACGGGCCACGAGCTTCTTCGCGCGCTCGCGGGCGATGTCGCGCACCTCGAGCGGCGTCTTGGTGGCGGCGAGCGTGCGTGCGCTGGGCAGCTCGCCGTCGAGGGCGTCGATGCGCTGGACACGACCGCCCTCGTCGTCGACGGCGACGGCCAGCGGCACACGCGACGCGGCCTGTACCCCGCGCAGGGACTGGTTGCGCAGCAGCGGGGTGGCGTTGCCGCCGATGAAAATGCCGCCGACCTGGGTGTCGCGGACGGTCGAGGCGGTGCCGGCGGGGTCGTCGCCCTGCACCCCGACCATGAGGCGCTGCGCCAGCCGGGCCCGTGGGGTCATCGCGGCGACGGCCGCACTGCAGTCGGGCAGGCGGTCGGCTCCGAGAGCGAGGCCGGTCAGCTCCGGGGCGGCTGCAGGCGCCGATGTCGGCGCGGCGGCGGGCACCGGGACGGCCGCCGATGCCGGGGCCACCAGCAGGCTGCCCAGCATCCCGACGACGAGCCCACCCAGCAACGGCACGGCGGAGCGGCTGCGACGCGATCGGACGGTTCCACTGGTGAACGACATCGCCGACCATCATCCGCCCTGGCCCGCTCCCGCGTCAGCCGGGGGACGGTTGCGCCCGGACATGCAGGCGTTCCCCCTGCGGGCCGAACAGGCTCAGGACCTCGGCCGGCTCGGGGCCCGGGTTGCCGATCCAGTGCGGGGTGTGGGTGTCGAACTCCGCCACCTCCCCCGGTTTGAGCACGATGTCGTGCTCGCCGAGTAGCAGCCTGATCCGGCCCGAGAGCACGTAGAACCAGTCGTAGCCCTCGTGCACCCGCAGGTCGGGCTCCCCGCGCGGCCAGTGCGGCGGGATGATCTGTTTGTACGCCTGCACCCCGCCCGGGCGACGGGTCATGGGGATGAACGTCGAGCCACCCCGCTGGAACGGGCGGGCGTGGATGCGGGGATCGCCGGTGGCGGGGGCGTCCACCAGCTCGTCGAGCTGCACCTGGTGGGCGCGAGCCAGTGGCAGCAGCAGCTCGAGGGTGGGGCGGCGCTGGCCGGACTCCAGCCGCGACAGGGTGCTCACCGAGATCCCGGTGGACTCCGACAGCTCCGCCAGCGTGGCTCCGCGTTGCCGGCGCAGGGCGCGCAGGCGCGGGCCGACGGCCTCCAGCACGCCGTCCAGGTCGGGCCCGTCACTCATCGGATGTCCGGTACCCGTTCACCCGAAGGCGGCGGGCCGGGCGGGGTGCCGTCGCCGAACGGGCGACCGCCGAGCTCCTCGCGCCCGTGTGGTGTCAGCCACCCCGACACGTCCGGGCCGACCGGCACGATCCCCGTCGGATTGATCGAGAGGTGCACGCCGTAGTAGTGCTGCTTGATCTGCTGGAAGTCGATGGTGTCGCCGAAGCCGGCCGTCTGGAACAGGTCACGCGAGTACGCCCACAGCACCGGCATCTCGGTGAGCTTCTGGCGGTTCGCCTTGAAGTGGCCGTGGTACGCGGCGTCGAACCGCACGAGCGTGACCCACAGCCGGATGTCGGCCTCGGTGATCGCGTCTCCCACGAGATACCGCCGGGTGGCGAGCCGTTCCGACAGCGCATCGAGCCGCGCGAACAGCGCCGCGTAGGCCCGCTCGTAGGACGCCTGGCTGCCGGCGAACCCGCACTTGTAGACGCCGTTGTTCAGATCCTCGTAGACCTCGGCGTTCACCGCGTCGATCTCGTCGCGCCGTGCCTCGGGGTAGAGGTCGGGCGCGCCTTCGCGGTGCAACGCCGTCCACTGCGTGGAGAAGTCGAGGGTGAGCTGCTGGAAGCCGTTGGTGGCCACGCCGCCGGTCGTCAGATCCACCATCGCGGGCACCGTGATGCCGGCGTCGAAGTCGGGGTCGGCGACGCGGTAGGCCTCGCCCAGGTACTCGATGCCCAGCACCGGATCCCGGTTGTCGGGGTCGAGATGGAAGCGCCAGCTGCGCTCGTCGTGCAGCGGGCCCGCGATCCCCATCGAGATCGACGGCTCCAGGCCCAGCAGCCGTCGGACGATCACCGCCCGGTTGGCCCACGGGCACGCCCGCGCGACGACGAGCCGGTAGCGGCCGGCCTCGACGGGCCACCGCGACGAGCCGTCGGCGGTGATCCGCTCGTCGAGCGCGACAGGTTCACGTTCGAAGGTGGTCACATCCGGAACCTACTGTGAGAGCCGTGCCCGCACTCGACGACCTGATCCGCCCGGGAATGCGTATCGCGGTGGCCGACGGGACGGGCACCCCGCGTGCCCTGTTCCCCGAGCTGACGCGGATCGCCGCGCACCACGGCGACCTGCGCCTCGTCCTGGGCTGGACGCCGCACGCCGAACCCGACCTCGACGGCTCCGCGTTCGCCGACGCCCGCACGGTGATGTCGGGCTGGGGGCTGCGCAAGCCCGTCGACGCCGGGGCGGTGCGGTCGGTGCCGACCCGGCTGTCGGCGGTGCCGTCGCTGCTGGCCGGGCCGCTGCGACCCGATCTTCTGCTCGCCTCACTCGTCCGCACCCCGGACGGGCTGCGCTTCGGCGCGGAGGTGTCGTGGATGCGCGGGGCCGTGCTCGCCGGGGTCCCGGTGGCCGCGGTCGTCTCGCGGACCGCGCCGCACTCCGACGCCGGCCCGCCGCTGCCCGAGGACGCGATCACCGTGCTCGGCGAGACCGACGACGCCCCGCGCGTGGTGGCGTTCTCCGCACCGGGCGAGATCGACCGCCGCATCGCCACCCACGTCGCGCGGTGGGTGCCCGAGGGCGCCCGCGTGCAGGTCGGACCGGGCCGGCTGGGCGCCGCCGTGCTCGACGCGATCGAGGTGCCGGTGCGCGTCGACTCCGGGTTGCTGCCCGAGTCGGTCGTCGACCTCGACGCGCGCGGCCTCCTGATCAGCGCGTTCGGCGCGTACATGGTGGGCACGAAACGGCTCTACGGCTGGGCCGACGGGCGCCCGCTGCTGCACCCGTTGGAGGTCACCCACGACCCGAGCCGCCTGTGCTCCGACGACCCGTCGCCGCTCATCGCCGTGAACACCGCGGTGGAGATCGACACGGCCGGGCAGGTGAACGTCGAGGGGACGGCCACGGCGGTGGTGGGCGGCGTCGGTGGGCACCCCGACTACGCGGCGGCCGGAGCGCGGTCGCTGCACGGGCTGTCGGTGGTGGCCGTGGCGTCGGGCCACCGAGGCTCGTCGACGCTGGTGGAGAGGCTGTCACGGCCGGTCACCACCGCGTCGCACGACGTGGACGTGGTGGTCACCGAGCACGGCTCGGCGGACCTGCGCGGCCTGGACCGTCGCGAACGCGCTGCGGCGCTGGCACAGTTGTGGAGTGGGTGACGCGCTGGCGGTCCTGCTGACGGCGGCCACCGTCGTCGTCGTGCTGGGCGGACTGGTGGGGCTGGCGTTACGCGTGCGCCGGCGCGGTGCCGCGGGCGGCTACTCGATCATGGGCGTGTTCGACGAGATGTGGCACCCCGCCGCGCTCGACGCACGGATAGAGATCCAGGTGCGCGACGAGCGTCAGGCGCCCGCGCCGTTGCCGGGCGCACCGTCGAACACCCAGTAGCGCAGCAGCAGGAAGCGGGCCGCTCCGCCGATCACGCTCGCGGCCGCCACAGCCACCGACTGCAGCCACGGGCTGGGATCGTCGACCACCAGCGCCAGGCTGATCAGGACCGCGGAGCTGTAGAACGCGTAGAAGACGACCGTGCCGCCGTTCTGCACGGAGGTGCGCCACCGGTGGGCCGATGCGGCACCCTGGAAGGTGAACCGGCGGTTGACCTCGGTGCTCAGCAGCGTGCTCAGCACCAGCGCCGCGAGGTTGGCCGCGAGGGCCTCCCACCAGGTGCGCAGGGCCAGGAAGATCACGGCGTTGGCGGCTGTGCCGAGCGCACCGACGATCGTGTAGCGGGCCGCCTGGGCGGCGAACGGGTGGGCCTGGCGGAGCCGGAGGCGCCACGACTCGGGGACGGCGACGACAGGCGCGCTGAACCCGAACGCCGAGCTCGTCATGTCCACCATGTCCCCTCCTGACCTGTTGCCGAGCACTACCCGGCGTTTCTCCCACGCCACACCTGCTGTGCGCTGTCCCTCATCGGTGTGAACCCTGTGATCGTCGGGTGATTCCGCGATCTCCGGCGTGTTCGACGTGATCGTCGCCACCGGTTCGCCCGGCCCGTTGGCGGCGCGCCGTCAGTGGTCGAGGCGGGCCTCGATCGCGTCCAGGCGACGCACGATCTCGCGGAGCAGGCGCAGGACCTCGGTGTCGCCGTTGGTCGATCTCTCCGGGGTGACGCGAGCGGCGGCCACCGCCGCGCGCAGGGCGTCGAGGTCGAGGACGGCCTCCAGCGGTTCGGCCACCTCGGGCTGATCCAGGAGGGCGAGCAGGAGGTCGTGGCGGGTGATCTCCTCCCGATGTTCGCCGTCGACGGTGCGCAGGGCGCGCTCGAGGGAGGCTTTCGCGCCCGGCGTGAACGGGATGTGCCCGCCGTCCGGCTGGGTCTGGCCCGGCCCCAGCGCCTCGATCAACGCGGTGCGGACCAGATCGCCGTGCGGCAGCGGATCGCCGAGGGACAGCCCGCCGAGCAGGAGGTGGGGTGCACCGACGACCCGGTGGCCCAGGCGACGGGACTCCTCCTGCGCGAGGACGACCGTGCGACGGGCCTGATCACTGAATCGCTCGAACACCCCGTCCAGGGTAACCGTTCACACGACCAGGAAGACCGTTTCGTCCTCTCCCTGCAGCCGGACGTCGAACGTCAGCTCTCCGTCGGCCGTTGACACCGCGACCAGAGTGGCCGCCCGCTCCGGGGTCAGGGAGGACAGCAGTGGGTCGGTGGCGTTGGCCGCGGTCTCGTCGGGGAAGTAGATGCGCGTGACCACCCGGTCGAGCAGGCCGCGCGCGAACACCGAGACGTCGATGTGCGGGGCCTGACCGTCGCCGAGCGCGCCCGGCTTGACCGTGACGATCGTGAACCGGCCCTCGGGGTCGGTGGCGCAGCGGCCGAAACCGCCGAACCCGGAGCCGGACGCGCCGCGGGGGTCGTCGGGGTGGTCGAACCGGCCGTCGGCGTCGGCCTGCCAGGTCTCGATGAGCCCGTCGGGCACCACGGCCCCGGCGCCGTCGCGCACGATCCCGGTGATCCGGACGGCGCCGGGCGAGCCCTCGGGCACGACGAGGTGACCGTCTGCCCAGGTCAGGCCGATGCTCAGGAAGGGGCCCACAGTCTGCGAAGGCGTCTCGGTCATGCGTGCGCCTCCTCGAACGGCGTCTGCTCGCGTCCGCGCAGGACGATGTCGAACCGGAAGGCCAGGGCCCAGTCGGGGCGGGTGGCGTCCAGGTCGAACGTGGAGATCATGCGCTGCCGGGCCTTCTCGTCGGGCACGGAGTTGAAGATCGGGTCCTGGGCGAACAGGGGGTCGTCCGGGAAGTACATCTGCGTGACGAGGCGCTGGGTGAACGCCCGGCCGAACAGCGAGAAGTGGATGTGCGCGGGGCGCCAGGCGTTGTGGTGGTTGCCCCACGGGTAGGCGCCGGGCTTGATCGTCGTGAACGAGTAGTGGCCGTGCGCGTCGGTGAGAACGCGGCCGCCACCGGAGAAGTTGGGGTCGAGCGGGGCGGGCCAGTTGTCGCGGGCATGGGCGTAGCGGCCGGCCGCGTTGGCCTGCCACACCTCGACGAGCGTGTCGGGGACGGCGCGGCCGTCGGAGTCGCGGACCTGACCGAACACCACGATCCGCTGGCCGACGGCCTCGCCGGCGTGCTGGGTGGTGAGGTCGTGATCGTTGGGGCCGATGGGCCCGGTGAGCAGCGGGCCGGTGACCTCGGTGAGCCGGTCGCGCAGCACCACCAGCGGCTGCGACGGCGCGCGCAGGCCGGTGCTCTTGTATCCCGGGGAGAGGAGGGGCGGGTGGGTGCCCTCGGGGGCCGGCCGGTAGCCGGCGGGCTGGGTGGACGTCATCAGATCGCTCCGTGGGGCAGGCCGACGTAGTTCTCGGCGAGGCTGGTGGCCGCGGCCGTCGAGGAGACCGTATAGCGCAGCTGCGAGAGCTGGATCTTGCGTTGGAACGCGTCCTCGTCGGGGAAGTTATGCAGCATCGAGGTCATCCACCACGAGAAGTGCTCGGCGCGCCAGACGCGGCGCAGGCAGGTGTCGGAGTAGCCGTCGATGCCGGTTTCGTCCCCCTTCCGCAGGTACGTCTCGAGCGCGTCGGCGAGGATCCGCACGTCGGCTATCGCGAGATTCATGCCCTTCGCGCCGGTCGGCGGCACGATGTGGGCGGCGTCGCCGGCGAGGAACAGCTTCCCGTGCCGCATGGGCTCGGTCACGAAACTGCGCATGCCCGTCACGCTCTTCTCGATCAGCGGGCCCTCGTTGATCTCGGTGCCCAGCCGCAGCCGCAGCTCGTCCCAGACCTGCGCCTCGGACCACGTGCTCGCGTCGGTGTCGGGCGGCACCTGCAGGTAGAGGCGCGTCACCTCAGGGCTGCGCATCGAGTAGAGCGCGAATCCGTGGGGATGGTTGGCGTAGACGAGCTCGTCCTGGATCGGCGCGGCCTTGGCGAGGATGCCGAGCCAGGCGAACGGGTACTGCCGGTCGAACACCTCGCCGGCGAAGGCCCCGCGGCTGATCCCGTGGAAGCCGTCGCAGCCCGCGATGACCTCGCAGTGCAGCTCCTCGCGCTGCCCGTCGCGGGTGTAGGTGATCACGGGGTCGTCCGTGATGCCGTCGATGGTCAGATCGGAGACCTCGAAGCGCAGGTCCCCGCCGTCGGCCAGCCGCGCGGCGATGAGGTCCTTGACCACCTCCTGCTGCCCGTAGACGACGATGCCGCGGCCGACCAGCTCGGCGAAGTCGATGCGGTGGTCCTCGTCGGAGAACCGCAGCGAGATGCCCTGGTGCGGCAGACCCTCGGCGTCCATCCGCCCACCGAGCCCGACCTCGCGCAGCAGCTCGACGGTCGGGTGCTCCAACACTCCGGCCCGCACCCGCTGCTCGACGTAGGAGCGGCTGCGTGCTTCCAGCACCACCGACTCGATTCCCTGGCGGGACAGAAGGTGCGACAACAGCAACCCTGCCGGTCCCGCTCCCACGATTCCCACCTGGGTGCGCATGGCTCCGAGGATGGCGGGACGACCGACCCGCACTCGACGCACCTTCCGTTGAGCGGAAGACTCTCACCCGTGGGCGACACGGTGACGGCGCGCGTGCTGGCAGTGCTGGCCGCGTTCGACGCCGGGCACACGGAGCTGATGCTCACCGAGATCGCGCGCCGCGCTTCGCTGCCCCTGACCACCGCGCACCGGTTGGTCGGCGAGCTCACCGCCTGGCGCGCCCTGGAGCGGGCCGACGACGGCCGCTACCGCGTGGGACTGCGCCTGTGGGAGGTCGGCGCGCTCGCGCCGCGCGGGCTGGGGCTGCGCGAGTCGGCGATGCCGTTCCTGGAGGACCTTGTCGAGGTGACCCGCCAGAACGTGCAGCTCGCGGTGCTCGACGGGACCGACGCCGTCTATGTCGAACGGCTGTCGGGCCGCGGCGCCGTCAACGTCATCACGCGGGTCGGCGGGCGGCTGCCGCTGCACGCCACCGGCGTCGGCCTGGCGCTGCTGGCTCATGCCTCCCCCGAACTGCAGGAACAGGTGCTGGCCGGCCGGCTCCGCCGCTACACGGCGAAGACCCTCTGCCGGCCCGACGAGCTGCGCCACGCGTTGGCGGAGGTGCGGCGTACCGGTGTGGCCGTCAGCGACGGGCAGATCGAGCTGATCGCGCTGTCGGTGGCCGCGCCCGTGCACGGGCCGCGCGGTGAGGTGGTCGCGGCGCTGTCGGTGGTGGTGCCGGCCGAGGGCGCTGGCGCGGGTGCCGGCGACGCGCGGCCCTACGTCCCCGTCGTCCGGGCGGCGGCGCGGGGGATCTCACGGGCACTGGGCGCATGATCGCCACGAGCGCACCGGAACGCCCGCCGGAGGACGACGACATGCGTCTGACGTCGATCTTCGCCTCGAAGCGCGGCGATCACGCGAAACGGATGACATCCGATGCGTCCACCAGCAACGCCTCGGCCGCGGTCCGCCCGGTCGCGGTCAGGTAGGCGTCGACCAGCCGGTTGCCGACCGCGTACCCGGCGCCCGTCGGCAGCCCCACCGGCGTGGCGCCGAACCGGGCTGCCGTGGCGTCGCCGTGCACGTACGCGGCGAAGTTCTGCATGCCGGTGACGCCCAGACCGGCCACGACCTTCTCGAACGCCGCCTCGTCGTGCTGCGCGGCCAGGCCGATGCGGGTGTAGCCGAGCTCCCCGTACATCTGACGGGCGAAGGCGTCGGCCAGCCCCTCGCTGACGACCTGTTCGCCGACCGCCACTGTCGCCGGGTTCCAGAACTGCGGCGCGTTGGCGTAGCGCAGGTTGTGGTTCAACTCGTGCACCGCCGTCGCCTCCACCCGCGCGAGGTTCTCGGGGCTCGGCCAGAAGTTGAGCCACACGTAGCCGGTGGTGCTGCCGTTGGCGCTCATCCCGAGGGTGACGTCCATGAAGTGCGCGTCCGCCGGATCGCCCAGCACGATGACGACCTGGATGTCGGGCACGCGGATGTCCGGCGTGGCGGCCAGCTGCAGCGCCGCTGCGTCGTCGAGGGCGGTGGCGACCCGCTCCCACACCCCGTCCAGGGCCTCGAGGGCCGGGAGCGCACGGGGCTCGTCGCGGTCGACGCGGAACCCGCTGCCCATGTGGTGCAGGGCGACCAGATCGGGCTCGCCCGGGAAGTACCTGTACATGCCCGCGGCCGGTTCGAGCATCTCCCGCAGGAGCCGCGGTCGCTCCCCGCGCGGGGCGGTCAGGATCCGCCTCATGGCGGAGTAGGTGTCGATCACCTCGATGGTCATGTCCGCGACGCTAGGAGTTCCAGCTGCTGGAAGGTCAAGCCCTGCTCTTGCGGAAGGCCCGGTGCGGGGCGACGATCACGCCGATGGACGTCGTGGAGTTCCGCCCCGAGCCGCACCAGTTCGCGTGGACGTTCGGGGGTGCCGCACCCACCCACCGGATCAGGCCCGGCACGGCACTGAAGCTGTGGACCGAGGACGCCTTCTCCGGGCGCCTGCAGCGGGTCACGGACATGCCGAGCCCGGTGCTCGACATGAACGAGGTGAACCCGCAGACCGGCCCCTTCTACGTCGAGGGCGCGGAGCCGGGCGACACGCTCGCCATCCACATCGTCGACCTGACGCCCGCCCGGGACTGGGCCGCGTCCACCACCATTCCGTTCTTCGGCGCGCTGACCGGCACCGACCGGACGGCACTGCTGCAGGAGCCGCTGCCCGAGCGGACGTGGATCTACCAGCTCGACCGGACGAAGGGCACGGTGCTCTACGAGGCGAAGAACCTCAGCCTGGAGCTGCCGGTCGCTCCCATGCTGGGCACCGTCGGCGTCGCCCCGGCCGGTCGCGAGGTGCGCACGAGCCTGGTGCCCGACAAGTTCGGCGGCAACATGGACACCCCGGAGATGAAGGCCGGCACCACCTGCTTCCTCGGCGTCAACGTCGAGGGCGCCCTGTTCTCCCTCGGCGACGGGCACTACCGGCAGGGCGAGGGGGAGAGCTGCGGCACCGCCGTCGAGGGCGCGATGGACGTGACGGTGGTCGTCGACCTCGTGAAGGGAGGCGCTCCGGAATGGCCACGCCTGGAGCACGACGACCACTACGTCGTCGTCGGGTCGGCGCGGCCGCTGGAGGACGCGTGGCGCGCCAGCCAGATGGGCATGATCGCGTGGCTCGGCGAGCTGTACGGGCTGGACCGGCTCGACGCCTACCAGCTGCTCACCCAGATCAGCCTCTCGCCGCTGGCCAACGTCGTCGACGCGAACTACAGCGCGATCACGAAGATCGAGAAGGCCCTGCTGCCCGCGGCCGACGCGTACGGCGGCATGCACCGCCACCTGCGTTCCCTCTCGAAAGGACTCGTCTGATGGATCTCGGACTCATGGGCAAGGTCGCTCTCGTCACCGGCGGCACCAAAGGCATCGGGCGCGCAGTGGTGGAGGCGCTGCTGGCCGAGGGCGCGAAGGTCGCCTTCTGCGCGCGCAACGCCGCGGAGGTGGAGAAGGCGGCCGGGGAGCTGGGAGCGGTCGGCACCTCGCTCGACGTCGCCGACGGCGCGGCGCTCACCGCGTGGGTGACCGCCTCGGCCGAGCAGCTCGGCGGGATCGATGTGGCCGTCGCCAACGTCAGCGCGCTGGCCATCGGCCCGGGCGAGGACAACTGGAAGGCCGGCTTCGAGGTCGACCTCATGCACACCGTCCGCATGTCCGAGGCCGCCACGCCGTACCTGGAGGCGTCGAAGGGGTCGGTCGTCGCGGTGGCGTCGGTGTCGGGCCGCGAGGTCGACTTCGCCAAGGACGCCTACGGCACCATGAAGGCCGCCGTCGTGCACTACATCTCCGGGCTCGCGTTCCAGCTCGCCCCGTCCGGCGCGCGGGCCAACTGCGTGTCGCCGGGAAACACCTACTTCCCCGGCGGGGTGTGGGAGGGCATCGAGGGCGGCAACCCCGACCTGTTCTCCACCGCGATGAGCCTCAACCCCACCGGACGGATGGCCACCGCGCAGGAGGTCGCCTACGCCGTCACGATGCTCGCGAGCCCGCGGGCGTCGTTCATCACGGGCACCAACCTGGTCGTCGACGGGGCCCTGACCCGAGGAGTGCAGCTCTAGCAATGCGCGAGTTCCGTGTCGACATCCCCGAGGCCCAGCTCGACGACCTCCGTGCGCGGCTGGCCCTGACCCGGTGGCCCGAGGCCGCCACCGTCGGGGGCTGGACGCAGGGCGTGCCGCTCGACTACGCGCAGGAGCTCTGCGCGTACTGGGCCGACGGGTACGACTGGCGGCGCTGCGAGGCCGAGCTCAACGCGATCCCGCAGTTCGTCACCGGGCTCGACGGCGGCGGGGACGACTCGCTGGACATCCACTTCCTGCACGTCCGCTCGTCGAACCCGGACGCGTTGCCGCTGCTGCTGACGCACGGCTGGCCCGGCTCTGTGGTCGAGTTCCTGGACGTGATCGGGCCGCTGAGCGAGACCTTCCACGTCGTCGCGCCGTCGCTTCCCGGCTACGGGTTCAGCGCGAAGCCGACCGTCTCCGGGTGGGGCGTCGAGCGGATCGCAACGGCGTGGGCCCAGCTGATGGACCGCCTCGGCTACGACCGCTGGGTCGCCGCGGGCGGCGACTGGGGTTCGATCGTCACCACGGCGCTCGGGGTCGCGGCCCCCGCCGGCCTCGCCGGCATCCACCTGACGATGCCCCTGGCCATGCCCCCGGCCGAGGGGACCGTGCCGCCGCTGACCGAGGTCGAGAAGCAGGACGTCGAGGACCGCGCGACGTTCCAGCGGCTGGGCACCGGCTACTCCGCCGAGCAGTCCACCCGGCCCCAGACCCTCGGCTACGGCCTCCTCGACTCCCCGTCGGCGCAGTGCACGTGGATCGTCGAGAAGTTCTGGGACTGGACCGACTGCGCCGGCCACCCGGAGAACGTGATCAGCCGCGACCGCCTCCTGGACAACGTGATGCTCTACTGGCTGCCCGGCAACGGCGCGTCGTCGGCTCGGTTGTACTGGGAGAGCTTCCGCAGCCGCCGTCACACCGACCCCGTCACGGTGCCGACCGGCGTCACCCAGTTCCCGCAGGAGCTGTTCCGCATGCCACGCAGCTGGATCGAGCAGCGCTACACCGACCTGCGCCACTTCACCCGCCAGAAGACAGGCGGCCACTTCGCGAGCATGGAGCAGCCGGAGGTCTACGTCGCGGAACTCCGCAAGTTCTTCGCCACCCTCACCTGACGCCCCCGGTGAGTTCGCTGTCTCACCGCGCGAGTTCGCCGTTTCGCGGACCGAGTTCGCCATCTGGTGCCGCCGATTCGCGCTTCCGGCGCGCAGAACGGCGAACTCGCGCGGTGGAATCGCGAACTCGCCGCGTCGAGATGGCGAACTCGCCGGGGTGTTGGGGTTGGGGCTTGGCCAAGGCCTCAGCGGAAGGCGAGGACCGAGGCGGTGAAGCCGTGGAGGTGGTTGCGGCCACCCACCGGGCCGATCTCGCCCGCCGCGAAGAAACCGGCCACTCCCTCGGCGCCCAGGGCGTCGCGCACCGTGCGGACGTCGTGGTCGGCGCTGGGGAACATCGCGGTGCCGCGGCCGTTGCAGGAGAACAGCAACGCGCCGCGGGCCGGATTCTCGGTGCCGCCGAGCAGCTCGGTGAGGTCCTCCCCCGCGCCGGCGGCGTCGCGGACCTGGAATCGCACGGTCTGCCCCACCTCGACGACGTCGCCGACGGCCACGGCCCCGGTCTCCTCGTCGGCGCCGACGACGCCGCGGATGAGGAAGTCCCCACGGCCGTGGTCCTCCGCGTACTCGTCCATGACGATGCCCAGGTGCAGCCCGCGGGCGGCCAGCTCCTGCTCCCCGACGGGCAGCGCGGTGACGATCTCCACCAGCCGTGTGTAGGCGGGCGTGCCGGCCAGCTCCAGGAGCACGTTGCGATCGGCGCGGGTGACGGTCATGGGCGGGCCGATCGGGCGGCACCCCTGGCTGACGACGACCCGCGCCCCGACCTCGCCACCCAGCACGATGCCGACGCCGCCGCGGGAGTGCACCTCACCGTCGACGAACAGCCGGTTGGCACCAGGGCCTCCCGCCGCCCCGGCCAGCCCACCGACCAGCGGGAAGCCGGGCATGATCACGTTGCTGCGTTCGAGGAAGCCGCCGACGGGGAACGAGTAGGGGTCCACGAGCATCGCGGCCATCCTGTCGTCGGACAGCAGCTGGGGCAGGCCGGTGACCTGCACGCCGTCCTCGCTGCGTTCCGCCTCGAGCCGGTAGGGCCGGATCCGGGTACCGGGCAGCGTGGCCACCCAGACCGCGACGGCCGGACCGTTCTCCGCACCGCGCCCGTCGCCGATCACCCCGCCCGCGGTGGCGCCGATGGCGGTGCCCGCACCGGCCAGCTCCATCGCCCGCGCCCCCGCGGTGCCGGCCTGGTCGGCGCTGTGGCCCGGACCGGGCGCGACGAAGACGCACATCAGGTCGGGCGTGACCCCGTCCAGGGCGCCGAGCGCCTGCCCGACGGCCACCTCGGCCGCGCCCTCGAGGTCGGGTCCGACGGCGAGGCCGTCACCGAACCGGCGCCCGCTGGGCACGCCCTCACGTTCTCCCGCCATCGCTCCATCGTGACAGGAGCGGGGGTCGGCCGCTGTTCCGAGACAGCGGCCGACCACACCACCCCCCGCGGGTGCCGAGCTGCCAGAACGATCACCAGCGGAGTCTGTTGCAACTTGCTTGCAGGAAGCTACGGCATACGGGGCCCGGCCGCCACCCGGGAAGAATGGGCCGCATGCGCATCGTCGTGGTCAACCCCAACACCACCGCCTCCATGACGGAGACGATCCGGGTGGCGGCCACCGCCGTCGCAGCCCCGGACACCGAGATCGTGGCCGTGACACCGGCAATGGGCCCGGCGTCGATCGAGAGCCACTACGACGAGGCGCTCGCCGTCCCCGGCCTCCTGAACGCCATCGCGCGGCATCCCGCCGACGGCTACATCGTGGCCTGCTTCGGCGACCCCGGCCTGGACGCCGCGCGCGAGCTGGCCGCCGGGCCCGTCGTCGGGATCGCGGAGGCGGCGATGCGCACCGCCGCCTACCTCGGACGCGGGTACAGCGTGGTCACCACGCTCATGCGCACCGCCGGACGGGCCTGGGAGCTCGCGGAGCGCTACGGGGCGCCGCGCGCGTGCCGCAACGTCCGGGCCTGCGAGATCCCGGTCCTGGAGCTGGAGGATCCCACCTCCGACGCCCGACGGGTGATCACCGAGGAGTGCCGCCGCGCCGTGGCCGAGGACGGCTGCGACGCGATCGTGCTGGGCTGCGCCGGCATGGCCGAGCTCTGCGCCCACATCAGCGCGGCCGTCGGCGTGCCCGTGGTGGACGGGGTGGCCGCGGCCACGAAGACGGTGGAGGGCCTCGTGACGCTGGGGCTCACCACCGGGAAGCGCGGGGAGTTCGCCCGACCGCCGACGAAGCCCTACACGGGGGCACTGCGGGGATTCGCCGTGCGGTGACGATCCTTCTGCGCAAGGATCGCTGTTGCCAACACTGCGCAACAGATGGAGAGCTCGTGGCTGCCTACTCGCTTCCCGACCTGCCCTACGACTACGGCGCACTCGCCCCGCACATCGCCGGCGAGATCATGGAACTGCACCACGCCAAGCACCACCAGACCTACGTCAACGGCCTCAACGACACCCTCGACAAGCTCGCCGCCGCCCGCGAGACGGGCGACTTCGGCGCCATCGTCGGTCTGGAGAAGGCCCTCGCCTTCCATCTCGGCGGGCACGTCAACCACTCGCTGTTCTGGGAGAACCTCTCCCCCCACGGCGGCGGCAAGCCCACAGGAGACCTCGCCGCCGCGATCGACGACACCTTCGGCTCCTTCGACGCCTTCCAGGGCCAGTTCACCGCCGCGTCCACCACGATCCAGGGCTCGGGCTGGGGGGTCCTCGCCTACGATCCGCTCGGGCGGCAACTGCACATCCTGCAACTGTGGGACCAGCAGGCCAACGTCCCGATCGGCCTCACCCCGATCGTCATGCTCGACATGTGGGAGCACGCCTTCTACCTGCAGTACAAGAACGTGAAGCCGGACTACGTGAAGGCCTGGTGGAACGTCGTCAACTGGGCCGACGCCGTCGAGCGCTTCCCAGCCGCCTGACTGGGGTCGTGCGCGGATATCACTGCCCGGGCGGTGATAGGCGCGCACGGGCGCCGGATGCGCGCAACAGGAGGTGCATGGCCAGATCAGTGGAGCGCTCGCGGATGTCGGCGCGGCTGCCGGGCATGCGGGGGTCGCGCGCGAGCACGATCCCGGAAGCGGTCGTGACGCAGAAGCAGACGTAGCCCACCGGCTTCGCCTCCGTGCCCCCACCGGGCCCGGCGACCCCGGTGATCCCGACACCGATGTCCGCGCCGAACCGCGCGCGGGCGCCGTCGGCCAGTGCCCGGGCCACCTCCGGCGAGACGGCGCCGTGCTCGGCGATCATCTCGGCCGGCACGCCGAGCAGCGCGGTCTTGGCCTCGTTCGAGTACGCCACCACCCCACCCGCGACGTAGGCGCTGGACCCCGCCCGGTCCACCAGGCGTGACGCCAGCATCCCGCCGGTGCACGACTCCCCGGTGGCCACCGTCCAGCCCCGCTCCAGCAGCGCCCTGGCCAGCAGCTCGTCGGTGGTGGTGCCCTCGGCGCTGACGAGGTGCTTCGCGTGGCGGGCCGCCAGCTCGGCGTGCAGCTCCGCGGCCACGTCCTCCGAGCCCGGCAGCGGACGGATGTCCACCTCCAGCTCGGAGCGGCGCAGGCACGTGGTGACCTCGACGCCCGACAGGTCCCGCGAAGCACCGATCTCGCGCAGCGTGGCCGCGATCTCCGACTCGGGGAACCCGAAGAACCGCAGCTCCTTCGACGCGGCCGCGGGCACGGCCGCGAGCAGCTCGGCCACGGGCGCGGACGCGAGCGCGGAAGGCCACATCCCCTGCAGCTCCCGCGGGGGCCCCGGCAGCACGACGACGAGCGGGCCGCCCGGCCGGCTGACGACCAGCCCTGGCGCGGTGCCCACCGGCATGAGCGCGACGGCACCGCGCGGCACCATCGCCTGCTTGCGGTTGGCCTCGTCCAGCGCCGGCCCGGAGAAGCCGGTGCGCGCTGCCCAGCCCGCGAGGATGCCGGCGATGTGGTCGCGCATCGGCTCGTCGAGCACCAGGTCGGCGCCCGCGAACGATGCCACGACCTCGGCGGTGAGGTCGTCGGCGGTGGGGCCGAGCCCGCCGCTGGTGACGACGAGCGCCACCCCGGCATCGGCGACGAACGCCAGCGCGGCCGCGAGGTCGTCGGGCCGGTCACCGACCACCAGCAGGTGCGCCACCTCGAAGCCCAGCTCACCGAGAGCCGCAGCCAGGAACGGGCCGTTGCGGTCCGAGATGACACCGGTCAGCAACTCGCTCCCGGTGACGACGACGGCGGCACGGGGGCGCTCGGCTGGGTCCATGGTCCAACCCTATGCCGGATCGAGGTCCCGCTCCGCCGCCTCGATCGCCGTCACGACCGACTCGTCGCCGATCTTCACCGCCGCCTCCACCGGGCCGGCGTCGACGCACAGCGCCCCGACGTCCGCGGAACGGCAGGGCCCGATCGCCATCAGGTGGCCCGGGCCGCGGTCGGGGTGGGCCGCGTCGGTGACGATGCGCAGGTCGGCGCCGTAGCGGCGCGATCCCTGGGCGACGGTGCCGAGGCCGGGCACGAGCCGGTCGAGACCGCGGGCCCACAGCGACAGGCCCGCGTCGGCGTCGGGATGCATGGCCTCGGTGCCGCGCGGCATCATCACGAGCACGTGGGTGGCACCGCCGCGCAGTGCCCTGGCCATGGCCAGGGGTTCACCGACGGAGCCGTCCACCCAGCGGCGACCGCCGTAGGACACCGGCGGGCCGGCCAGCAGCGGGATCGACGCGCTGGCCTGCAGCGCCTGCCGCCACTCTCCGACCGTGCTCATCCCGAGGAGCTCGTCCGACCGCAGATCGGCGGTGTCGGTGGCCACGACCCGCAGCGGGGCGGGCGTGTGGCCGAGCGAGGCCCAGTCCAGGGGCTTGCGTACGCGCAGCACCTCATCGAGGAGGTGGTCGAGCCGGACCACCGGCTTCCGGCCGCCGAGCCGGCGCATGCTGATGAACTCGGGCGTGCTGAGGTCCTCGTGGAAGCACGCGGCGCAGTCGGCCGCGCTGCCGGTGAGGAACGCGGCCGCACTGATCGCCCCGGACGAGGAGCCGTAGACCTCGTCGAAGCCGGGACGCAGGCCGGCCCGGTCGAGCGCGCGCAGCATGCCGGCCACGTACGAGCCGCGCATGCCGCCGCCACCGATCACGAGCGCCACGCGGTGCTCGTCGACGCGGGTGCCGGGCGTGGTGCCCGCGTCGCGCCGGTCGAGCAGCACGCGCAGGACGTCACGGTCGCCGTGCACGAACGGGAGTCGCTCTTCCACGGCGATCAGGGTACGGGCGGACGGGGACCGGTACTAGGCGAGCACCGACCGGCGCCATACCGCCAGCATCTGCGCCACCCGGGGGCTGTCGCGGGTGACCCGGTCCATCCGGACGGCCTCGATCAGCTCGTCATCGGCGAGGATCCGCTGCAGGTCCGGCGATCGTCGGGGCGCAGGAATCGTGATGCGGAGGTCGGGGGCGCGGTCGTCCGGGGGTGTGGACATGAGCCGGAGTACCCGTTTTCGCGGACCCCCACGCACAGACCTCGCATACTCATCCCCCTAGCCCGACGATCAGCTCCGGATTCGTGGCCATGGCCAGCAGCCGCACCCGGGGCTCGGGCAGCAGGCGACGGGCTGCGGCGTCCAGCAGGCCCATCGTGCAGCCGATCTCGGCCGCGGCCACGCCGTCGGAGACGCGGCGCAGCGTGTGGTCCATCCGGAACGTCCTCCCCTCCCCGAACGACAACCGCGAGTCGATCTCCACCTCGTCGCCGTAGCGGAGCTCGCGCTGGAACCGGCAGGTCGTCTCCAGGAGCACGATGCCGAGGCCGCTCCCGGTGAACCGGTCGATGGAGCAACCCGCCGCGTTCATGTGCTCGGTGCGGGCGTGCTCGGCGTAGCGGTGGTAGTTGGCGTGGTTGACGTGCCCGTTCACGTCGATCTCGTAGCTCCGGACGCCGACGCGGACCGCGAAGTGATCAGCCATTCCGGCAGGATCTCCCACCACGGACGACGAGACGCGACCGCCCCGCGTGACCATCCGGCCCGACGACCTCCGGGCCGCTCTCAGCCCGGGCTCTGCTCCCGTTCCGCCGCCTGGATCCGGGGCTGCGGACGGTAGGCCGGCGGACGTCGCGCCGGGACGGTGACCAGCCCGAGCGCGACCAGCACGTCGGTCAGCGACCGGTAGTCGCCCGCCGGAAGCACCCACAGGTCGGTGCGGGTCGCGGAGTCGGCGCCGTACTGCTCCGCGTGCATGAGGAGCTGCCACTTCGCGGCCGGGAACGTGGCGTCGGCGAGCACCTGGGAGAGGCGTTCGACGTCGGCGCGGGGGGTGCTGCGGTGCACGGTGACCTCCTCGTGAGGCGTTCGCCCGCCGCGTCCGCCTGACTCGGTGTACCCCGCGTCACACCCGCTCAAACGGGGAGTGGGGGTCGTGTTGTGCCCGTCGTAGCCCGAGCCGTAGGGTTCCCGAGGCGGTTGAGCACACAGTCCGCGTCACGAGTCCGGGACGTCCATCAAGGAGCCGGTGCGCAGTATGAACGTCGATCCGCCTGTCGACACGGGCGCCGGTGACGGCACCGACGTCGGCGAGATCATCCGTTTCGACGTGGTCGACCACGGCCCGGATGTGCACGTGCTGCACGTCGTCGGCGAGCTCGACACGCTGACCGCCCCTCTGCTGCAGGTCCGGCTCCTGGAGCAGCAGTCCCAGGTCGCGCACCTGGTGCTCGACCTCTCCGACGTCACGTTCCTCGGCTCGGCCGGCCTCGCCGTGCTGGTCGGGGCCAAGGACGACGCCGAGAACCGCGGCTGCCGGCTCGTGGTCGTGCCCGGCTCGCGCATCGTCAAGCGGGCGCTCGAGGCCACCGGCCTGCTCCAGCTGTTCACGATCGCCGACGACGTCACCGAGGCACTGGCCGCGGCGCACTAGCCGCCCGCAGAGCGGGGTGTACGGCGGCGAGCACACCGGTCGCCCCCAGCACTCCGGCTGCCACCAGCAACGCGAGCCCGGCTCCGGCGTGCGCCAGCCACCCGAGCAGCAGGTTCGTGCCCACCAGCGCAGCGCTCTGCACCACCCCGAGCAGCGCCTGCACGCGGGAGAGGTGCGTGTCGGGCGTCGACGCGACGATCAGCGGCCCCGCGTGCGCGATGAACACCGCCAGCGCCACACCCGTGACCACCCCGGTGACGACCCCCAGCGACGGCGCCACGGCCAGCGCCACCGCCCCGAAGGCGATCACGACCAGCCCGGCCCCGGACGCGAGCCCGACCCGCCGCCACGTTCCGGTCCGGCTGAACACGAGCGCCCCGGCCAGCGCCCCGACGCTGATCGCGCCGACGACGAAACCGGTGTGCGCGGCGTCCCACCCCTGCTCACGGCCCAGCAACGGGACGAGCAGCGAGCTGACCGGCAGGACGAAGCCGCCGGCCAGCGCGTAGAGCACGAGCACCAGCCGCAGGGCCGGCACCCGCGCCGCCACCCGCAGCCCGTCGCCGATCTCGGTGAGCAGGGGTCGCCGGACCACGACCGTCTCGGGCACCGCGGGGCGCAGTCGCAACATGACGGCGAGGACAGCCACGAACGACACGGCGTTCGCGCCGAGTGCGCCCGCCAGCCCGCCCACGATCACCAGCGGCCCACCCAGAGGTCCCCCGGCGACCGACGCGAACTGCATGCCCGCATTGCGCAGCGCCATGGCCCGGGGCAACTGATCGCGCGGGACCAGCCGGGCCGGAAGCGATCCCGACGCCGGGAAGTAGAACGACGTGACGACGCCGATCAGCACCGCGACGGTGAGCAGCAGCCACAGCGGCGTGCCCACCACCGCCACGGCCACGGCGGCGCCGACCGAACCGACCAGTAGCACCGCGTCGGCCGTCAGCATGACGGCGCGCGGGCCGAGCCGATCGGCCACCGCGCCCCCGACCAGCATGAACACGGTCCGCGGCACGGTGATCCCCGCCAGCACCAGGCCCGCGGCCACACCCCCGTAGCCGCTCGCGGCCCAGCCCAGAGCGAAGTACACGATCGCGTCGCCGACCTGCGACAGCGTCGCGGCGCCCACCCAAACACGAAAACCGCGCGACAGAAGTTGAGTCCTCATCGCTCAATCATGGGCCCTCGACATGGTGCAGAGTCAAGCTCGAGTTGAGCCGGTCCGACTCAACTCGGAGCCCGCCTGAACGTCAGCGGCGGGTCGGTCGCGGACAACCCCTGATCAGTGCAATGGTGAGGGGATGGAGGACGTCGACCTGACCACGCTCACCGCGGCCGGAATCGTCGCGCGCGTGCACGACGGCCGCAGCAGCGCGGTGGACGTGGCCCGGGCCCACCTGGCCCGCATCGCCGAACGCGACCCGGAGATCGGCGCGTTCCAGGCCCACGACCCGCAGCGGGTGCTGGCCGAGGCCGGCGGCGTCGACAACCGCGCCGACCGGTTCGCCCTGCCGCTGGCCGGGGTGCCCGTCGCGATCAAGGACTGCGTCGATGTGGCCGGCTACCCCACCCGGCACGGCTCCGCGGCCACCTCCACCGAACCCGCACGGCGCGACGACGAGCTGGTCAAGCGGCTGCGTGCGGCTGGAGCGATCGTCGTCGGCAAGACCCGGATGCCCGAGTTGGCGGTGTGGGGGTTCACCCAGTCCGCGCTGGGCGTCACCCGCAACCCGCTCGACCCCACCCTGGACCCCGGCGGCTCCAGCGGGGGCAGCGCCGCCGCGGTCGCGGCCGGGATGGCCACGCTCGCGCTGGGCACCGACGGTGGCGGCTCGATCCGCATCCCGGCCGCCTACTGCGGGATCGTGGGACTCAAACCCGGCTCGGGAGTCGTCCCGTTGCCGGGCGGGGCGGAAGAGCACTGGTGCGGGCTGTCCGCGGTCGGGCCCCTGGCGCGCACCGCGGGCGACGCCGCCCTGATGCTCGCCGTACTGAGCGGCGAGCCGTGCGAACTCGACGTGCCCGGCCCCGCCCGCATCGCGCTGTCGGTGCGCAACCCCTCACCGGTCGGACGGCTGCACCCCGACCACCGGGCGGCCGCCGTGGGGGCCGCTGCCCGGCTCCGCGCCGGCCCCGGCGGCGCCGTCGTCACGATCGCCGATCCGCCGTACCCCCGCGGCCTGACGTCGCAGTGGATGCGGCGCTGGCACGCCGGCGTCGCCCGTGACGTCGCCGCACTCGATCTCGATCCGTCCCGGCTCGACCGGCGCACCGCCGTCATCGCCCGCAAGGGACGCCGCTTCGAGCTCCTCACCCGGCCCCGTCCGGCCGCGGCGCAGGCCTGGCGCGCGCAGATGATCACCTGGTTCGACGAGGGCGGCCACGACATGCTGGTCGGGCCCGCGGTGGCCGGGCCGCCCGTGCCCGCCGGGTCGATGGCGGGCCGCGGCTACCTGTCCACGCTGCGGATCTCCGCCGCGCAGGTGCCGTTCACGCAGGCCTGGAACCTGGCCGGGCTGCCCGCCGTGGTGGCGCCCGTACTGGTCGGCGGGCGCGCCGTGGGCGTGCAGCTCGTGGGCAGGCCCGGGTCGGAGGCCGCGCTGCTCGCAGCCGCCGCCCGGTTGGAACAGCAGGTCGTGCCGATGGCCGGGGCCGCACCCCGGCGGTCCTACGCCTGAGACACGCCCCCGCCGGCACCGCTGTGGCGTAGGCCGTCGACGAACACCGCGACGATGCGCTGGTTGTGCTCGGACCCCCGCCCGGGGACGGGTTGGGACAGCTGCGTGATGGCGTGCAGGAGGTCCTCGGCGCCGATGTCGGCGCGGACCGCGCCCTCGGCCACCGCGGCCTCGAGCAACGCTGCGAGGGTGGGGCCGAGGCGCGCCACGAAGTAGTCGGGCAGTCCGGAGAACGCCGGATCTCCCGAGTGCAGCGCGGAGGCGAGTCCGCGCTTGCTCGCCAGCAGGTCGGTGAACCGGCGTATCCACAGCGCGAGCGCGTCGGCCGGCCGGTGCGCGGCACCGAGCTCCGGGCCGGCATCGGCGACGGCGTCGATCCCCGATTCCACGACGGCCTTGACCAGGTCGGCGCGCTGCGGGAAATGCCGGTACAGGGTGCCGACCCCGACTCCCGCCAGGTCGGTGATCTCCTTCGCCGGCGCCTCCACCCCGGACGTGGCGAACACGGTCCGCGCGGCCTCGATCACCGCGTCCACGTTGCGTCGCGCGTCGGCACGCCGCCGCCGCGGCGCCGTGGAGTCGTGCACCACCCCATCGCCCCCCTTGCCTAAACGGAATATCTTTCCGTATGTTGGCGGAACAGCTTTCCGCTTAGCCGAGCCTACGGAGAACCCATGCAGTACCGCACACTGGGCCGGACCGGTATCCAGGTCAGCCCCTACGCCCTGGGGGCCCTGATGTTCGCCACCACGATGGGCAACGCTCCCGAGGACTCGGCCCGCATCATCCACAAGGCGCTCGACGCGGGCATCAACGTCGTCGACACCGCCGACGCCTACGGCGACTCCGAGGACGTGGTCGGCAGGGCCCTGCGGGGGCGCCGCGACGACGTCGTGCTCGCCACCAAGTTCGGCCGCCCGACCAGGCAGGACCCCACCCAGCAGGGCCCGCACGGCCAAGGCTCCAATCGCCAGGGCGCCTCGCGGCGCTGGATCGTCACCGCGGTGGAGAACTCGCTGCGCCGCTTGCAGACCGACCACATCGACCTCTACCAGCTCCACCGCCCCGATCCCGACACCGACGTCGAGGAGACCCTCTCCGCACTGACGGACCTGATCACCAGCGGCAAGGTTCGCGCGATCGGCGCGTCGCAGACCCCCGCCGCCGACATCGTCGAGGCCCAGTGGGTCGCCGAGCGGCGCGGGCTCGCGCGCTTCCACACCGAGCAGCCGGTCTACTCCATCCTCAACCGCGGAATCGAACGCGAGATCCTGCCCACCACCCAGCGCTTCGGCATGGGCACCCTCGTCTGGGGGCCGCTCGGACAGGGTCTGCTCACCGGCCGCGTCCGCAAGGACCAGGACAACACCCTGCGGCGCGCCGGCATGATGCGCCATCTCGACGACGAGCGACGGCTCGACGCGGTCGAGAAGCTCATCCCGCTCGCCGCCGAGGCGGGCCTGCCGATGACCCACCTCGCGATGGCGTTCACCGTCGCCCACCCCGGCGTCACCAGCGCACTGGTCGGCGTCCGGACCATGGACCACCTCGACGCCCTGCTCGCCGGCCTGGAGGTCACCCTCACCGACGACGTCCTCGACCGCATCGACGACATCGTGCCGCCCGGCACCGACGTCGGCACCCTCGACCAGGCCTACCGACCTCCGGCGCTGGAGAACCCGGGCCTGCGCCGCCGCTATCTCTGCGCCGCCGCTACTTCTGGCGCCGCCACGGGCCGGTGATGGCGAACATGTAGCCGGGCTCCTGGATGTTGGCGAACAGGACCTTCCCGTCGGGCGAGTAGACCGGCCCGGTGAACTCGACGTTCTTCGTGGCGTCGGAGAAGTCGTTGCGTGCCACGGGGAACGTCGTGCCGCTGTCGGTGGCACCCACGAGGTGCTGGACACCCTCTCCGTCCTCGGCCAGGATCACGCCGCCGTACGGCGAGACGCTGACGTTGTCGGGGCCGTCGAACGCCCCGTCCACGGTGGGATCGGGGTTCTTGCCGAACAGCAGCTTCAGCGTGATCGTGGAGCGCTTCGGGTCGTAGAACCAGATCTGCCCGTCGTGCACCTTCGAGACGCCCGGGTTGTCGGTCTCGCGGGAGAAGCTGGAGACGATGTACGCGCCACCGTCGCCCCACCAGGCACCCTCGAGCTTCTTCGAGCGGGTGACCTCGGTGTCGGGGAGCTGCTTGCGGGTGGGGACGGTGCGGGCGTCGCGGTCGGGGATCGCCTTCCACCCGACCTTCAGGACGGTGCCCGGCTGCGTGACCAGCGACAGGTCGGCCACGTGCTTGCCGGCTTCGTTCGAGGCCCTCATCGCCGCGAACACCCCGTCGGTCGCCCCGAGCTTGCGCAACGCGCCCTTCTTGCCCCGGTAGCCCTTGGGGGGCTCCCAGCGGTAGAGCAGGCCGGTGGGCGTGGACGCGTCCTCGGTGAGGTAGATGTGGTCGCGGTGGGGGTCGACCGCCACGGCCTCGTGCTCGAGGCGGCCCAACGCCTTGATCGGCTGCGGGTTCTTGTTGGCCTCGCGGTCGAACGGGTCGACCTCGAAGACGTAGCCGTGGTCCTTCTGGAACCCGTCGGTGCCCGCGGTGGAGTACACCTCCTCGCAGGTGAGCCAGGTGTCCCACGGCGTGACTCCGCCCGCGCAGTTGGTGCGGGTGCCCGCGACGCCGACGCGCTCGCTGATCCGCTTGCCGTCGCGGTCGACCTCGATGATGGTGCAGCCGCCCGCGGCGCCCGGGTCGTAGGTCAGGCCGTCGAGGTGCGGCACGGGAAGGTGGGTGCCGAACGGCTCGCGGATCTCGTGGTTGTTGACCAGGAGCGTGCGCCCGCTCCTGCCCTTGAACGTGCCGGTGCCGTCGTGGTTGCGGGGAGTGAACTCACCCGACTCCAGCTTCGTGGCACCGGCCTGGGTCACGACGGTGTACGAGAAGCCCTTCGGCAGGGCCAGCCGCCCGGCCGGGTCGGCGACCAGCGCGCCGTAGCCGGCCGCGGGGGCGGGACGCGCCGCGGGAGCCGCAGACGCCTCCGGCGTGGTCAGCAGCATCTCGGTGCTGCCGATCAGCGCCACTCCCGCGCCCGCCATGGCGCTGCGCGCCAGGAAGTCCCGCCGGTTCAGTCCGTCAGTCATGCGATGCGTCTCCAGTGTCCGTGCACGGCCGATCGAGATCCTTCGATCGGGTGGTGGCCGTGCGTCACCGTCTCTGACCGAACCGTCCAGAAGGTGAACACCGGATATACAACCGCTATCGGACACAACTACTCAAACGGGCGGAGGGGACCATTCCCCACTGGCTATGAACTCCTCGAGTGCGGCCGTGTACGGAGCGAGATCCATACCCTGCCCCGCCACCCAGCCGTCGTCGTAGTAGCTGTGCCGGTAGCGCTCGCCGCCGTCGCAGATCAGCGTGACGATGCTGCCGCGCACGCCCTTCTCGCGCATCCGCGCCACCAGCTGCCAGACACCCCACAGGTTGGTGCCCGTGGAGCCACCCGCCCAGCGCCCCGTGACGGCGTGCAGGTGCCTCGCTGCGGCGACGCTCGCCGCGTCCGGGACAGCGATCATGCGATCGATCACCCCGGCGACGAAGCTGGGCTCCATCCGCGGCCGCCCGATGCCCTCGATCCGCGACGAGATGCCGGTGGTGTGGTCGGGGGTGCCGCTCGCCCACCCGGGCAGGAACGCCGAGTTCTCCGGGTCGACGACGGCCAGCCGCGTCGGGTGCCGGCGATAGCGCAGGTAGCGGCCGATCGTGGCCGACGTACCGCCCGTCCCGGCCCCGACCACGATCCACGACGGCACGGGGTGGCGCTCCAGCGCGAGCTGGCTGAAGATCGACTCGGCGATGTTGTTGTTGCCCCGCCAGTCCGTGGCGCTCTCGGCGTGGGTGAACTGGTCGAGGTAGTGCCCGCCCGACCCGTCCGCGAGCCGCTGGGCCTCCCCGTACATGTCCGCGGCCCGGTCGACGAAGTGGCAGCGCCCGCCGTACCGCTCGATGAGCGCGATCTTCTCCGGGCTCGTGGAGCGCGGCATGACGGCGACGAACGGCACCCCGATCAGCCGTGCGAAGTACGCCTCCGACACGGCGGTGGAGCCGGAGCTGGCCTCCACCACCGTGGTGCCCTCGACGATCCAGCCGTTGACCAGCGCGTGCAGGAACAGCGACCGGGCCAACCGGTGCTTGAGGCTGCCGGTCGGGTGCACCGACTCGTCCTTGAGATAGACGTCGACGCCCCACTCGGCCGGCAGCGGGAAGACGTGCAGGTGGGTGTCGGCCGAGCGGTTGGCGTCGGCCTCGACGAGCCGGATCGCCTCGTCGACCCAGGCGCGGGTGCGGGAGCAGGAACGGTCGACGGAGCGGGTCACCCGTCGAGGCTATGGCCTGCGGTGGCAGGTGGAGCCCGCGAGCCCTACGGTGACCCCGATGTCTGAGACGCGAGAGAACCCCGCCTTCGATCCGCCGCCGGTACCCCGCGGCGGGGATGCCGACGACCAGATCACCCTCTCGCTGAGCACCCCGGGCGACAAGCAGACGGTCATCGAGGTGGGTGGTGAGGTCGACATGGTCACCTCGCCGCACCTGCGCTCCGCCGTGCTCGACCAGTACGCGGCGGGCACCGAGCTCGTCGTCCTCGATCTCGACGGGGTGACCTTCCTCGGCACGAGCGGGCTCGCCGTCCTCATCGAGGTGCGCGAGGCCGCCCACGCGGCCGGGGTGGAGCTCCGCCTCGCGTGCACCGCACGACGGGTGCTGCGGCCGCTGTCGATCGCGGGCCTCGTCCCGCTGTTCGACATCCACGACACGGTCGACCAGGCCCTCGCCGAGACCTGATCGAGAGTGATGTACCTCACATCCACCAGTGGGGTGCGGCTCGGGGTGCCTCCGGCGCCAACGCCCTGAGCTGCAGATTCGCCACCCGGTGACGGTCGCTGATGCCCGCTGCTCCGAACGCGGACCGAATCCAGGCGTTTGGTCGCGCAACCACCCGGGAAGTTGCACCTCGATCGCCCGGCTCGTCCGGGCACGAGCGAAGAGGTGACGATGAGCGACGTTTCGCGGCTTCCCGGTCCCATGGACTTCGCCTGGCAGTGGCAGCGCCTCGGCTCCTGCCGCGGCATGGACAGCGGCGTCTTCTTCCACCCGGACGGCGAGCGCAACCCGTCCCGGGCCCGCCGCACCGCGCAGGCCAAGGAGGTGTGTGGTCGCTGCCCCGTGGTGGAGCAGTGCCGCGAGTTCGCCCTGGAGACGCGTGAGCCGTTCGGCGTGTGGGGCGGACTCGCCGAGGCGGAGCGGCGCGTCATCCTGGAGCGTCAGGGGATCGCGCTGGCGAGCTAGGCCCTACCCGAGCTGCTCCGGGCCGACCACCGAGAGCTCGAGGCAGCGGTAGCGCAGCAGCGGGATGCCGTAGACCTGCGCGATCCGCTGTGCCGCCCGTCCGACCGCCGTACGACCAGCGTCGGACGGCGACACGGCCGGAGCCAGGCAGTAGACGCCGGGCTCCGGGTCGAAACCGACGAGCTCGCTCATCGCGGCCACCACGTCGGCCTCCGCGGCCGGACCGAGTGGGTGGAGCAGGCCCAGCCGGTGCACCTGCAGGTCGGCGAGGTCGAGCGCGGAAGCCCTGGCCTGGACGTCGTCCGCCTCGTCGTCCCCGCGCTCGTCGTCGTCGACGCTGTCGTCGAGCACGATCGGCTCGCTTCCCGCAGGGCTCAGGACGTGTACGGATCCGCAGGCCTGGACGGGGGTGTCGTCGGCCGCCAGCAGCAGGTCGACCTCCTGGAAGCTCTCCAGCAGGCGGGCGAGATCGGACTCGGGGCGGAAGAGCTCCATGGCGCTCGCGGCGACCGCGACCGCCCTCCGGCGATGGACGGGAAGACCGATCCGCCCGGGGGCGTGGACCGCCACCGGCACGGCGGAGGCAGGCAAGTCCGGAACCGCGACCATCGAGTACGTCTCCTTCGACGCGGGCCCCGCGCGGGGCCTCCAGGTCTTTCACGGTGCAGTAGACAGGTCGTGCACCACATAGATCCAGCGCACCCCGACACCTGCGGGTCGAGCGGCCGCCGGAGATCCGTGAACGGTGAACTACCCGCGGGTAGGGTGATCGGGATCTCTTCCTGTCCACGGTGGACGGTCGGCGGGCGGTCAGTCGTCGAGCCGCACCGCGAGCAGCGCCACGTCGTCGCGGAGCCCCTCGGTCACGCACACGCGGAGCACCTCCTCCACCACGCTCTCGGCGTCCGTTCCCGGCTCGAGGTGCGCCACCGTGTGTTCCAGCAGCTCGGTGCGCTCGTCGGCGTCCTCACCCGCGATGTCGGTGATGCCGTCGGTGTAGAGCAGCAGGATCGAGCCCGGAGCGCACGAGACCTCGGCCTCCGCCCGGCCGGGCCCGCTGCGGCGGCCGAAGTCCGGCACCGCGCCGATCATCGGACTCCGCTGCCGGTCGAGCCGCACGAGCGTGCCGTCGGGCTCCAGCAGCAGAGGCGCCGGATGGCCGGCGTTGGCGTAGCGGACGACCCGGCGGCCCGTCGCATCGGGCTCCTCGATGCGGGCGTACACCGCGGTGGCCATCGCGGCCATCTCCAGGCCCTGCACGAGCTGGTCGCAACGGTCGAGCACCGACCCGGGCAGACCGCCGTCCCACGCGTAGGAGCGCACCACACCGCGCAGCTGGCCCATGGCGGCCGCGGCGCGCAGGTCGTGGCCCACCACGTCACCCACGGCGATACCCACGGCGCCGTCGGGCAGCGGGAGGACGTCGTACCAGTCCCCGCCGACCTGGTTGCCGTCCATGCCCACGAGGTAGCGCGCGGCGAGCTGCAGGCCGGCCACCACCGGCAGGGCCGGCAGCAGGCTGTGCTGCAGCGTGACGGCCGCGTCGTGTTCGCGCTCGTAGAGGCGGGCGTTGTCGACGGCCAGACCGGCGCGCCCGGCCAGGTCCGTGGCCAGGTGCAGGTCCCGCGGTCCGTAGCGCCGGCCGTAGGGGTGCTGGGTCATCAGCGTCAGCGACCCGAGCACCCGGCCCCGGGCGCGCACCGGCACCACCATCGCCGAGCGGAGCCGGAGGTGGTCGTACGCGGTGACGGCCCCGGTGTCCGCGGCGTCGGGATAGCGGTCGGTGCCCCGTTCGGGCAGGTCGGCCAGCAGCACCGGCTCCCGGCCCCCGAGCACGGACCCGGTGTCGCTGCCCCCACCCGCCCGGTAGTCGCGCCGCTCACCGAGGATGCGTAGACGGGCCTCGTCGGCGGCGTCCCGCGCCGCCACGGCCATCCGGACCGGGGTGGCCGAGTCCGGGCGCTCCAGCAGGTCCACCGCGCACAGGTCCGCCAGCTGCGGAACGACGATGCTCGCGAGTCGCTCGCAGGCATCCCCCACGTCCAGGGCCTCGGTCATCTGCGTGGTGGCCTCGGCGAGCAGGCGGAGCTGCCCGCGGGCCTCCTCCGCGTCGGCGAGCGCGGCCCGGCGTTCCTGCTCGACGACGATCCGCTCCGTCACGTCGTTCTGCACGCCCACGAAGTTGACCAGCTCGCCGGTGCCGTCGAAGACCGGCGAGATCGACACCTGGTTCCAGTAGGCGGTGCCGTTGCGCCGGTAGTTGAGCAGCACCTCGGTGACGGGCTCCCGGCGGTGCAATGCCCCGACGATCCGGTCGATCGCGGCCCGGTCGGTGTTCGGGCCCTGCAGCAGCCGGCAGTTCTTGCCGATGACCTCGTCCAGCGGATAGCCGGTGAGCCGGGTGAACGACGGGTTCACCCAGACCAACGGGTCGTCGGGCAGCCGGGGATCGGTGATCGTGAACGACATCTCGGTGGCGACGACGGCCCGGTCGCGCAGCACCTCGAGCCGGCGGCGCTGCCCGTGCTCGGTGTCGGAGAGCTGCTGGAACACCACCAGGGCGCGGGTCTCCAGGTCGCCGTCAGCCGGCCCGGCGATCGGTTGGTCCATGACGCCGGACAGCCCGAAGCCCGTGACCCACAGCAGCCGCCCCTCCGAGGCCTCCCGCTGCTCCGAGGTGGCCGACGACCCGCGCCGCGCCTCGTCGTGGACCGCGACCGGCTCGCCGGCCACCGGGATGCCGCTGGCCACCATCGACAGCGGGGAGTGGGTCTCGCTCATGCGCCTGCGGCCGAGGTCGGTGAGGCCCGCCGCGTCGCCCCACTCGTCGATGTCGACGGGCAGGGTGACCCGGTCACCCGTGAGCTCGATCGCCGCGGCGTTGGCGTAGACGACCATCCGCTCCCGCAGGTCGATCACGAGGATGGCGGCCGGAGCCCCACCCAGTACCTGGGGCAGCTGCGCCGCAGCCGCCACCGCCGGCGGCATTCCGTGAACATCCACCACCCGGACAGCCTAGGACCGGACGCCCCGGGGTCGCGAGACGTGGGCGCGCCGCTAATGTTGCGCACAACGTGGTTGAGACTCCAGCCGCTCCCAGTACCGCTGACGCGACCAGCCGGAGGTGACCCGCCGTGACCGAGCCCGTGGCTCCCGGGTCCCGGCCCACCGTCGACACCCCGCCACTGCGGACCTCGATCACCGCGCCGCGGCCCGGCACCGCCCTCCTCGACGTCCACGGCGAGGTGGACACCCTCACCGCGCCCGCGCTGGAGCAGGCCCTGCGCGATCTGCTGGCCGATCCCGGCGCCGGGCAGCTGGTGGTGGTGGACCTGACCGGGGTCACGTTCCTCGCCTCCAGCGGGCTGGCGGTGCTCATCCGGGCCGCCCACCGGGCCACGGAACGGCACCTGCGGCTGCGGCTCGTGGCCCCCTCGCGGGCCGTGCGCAGGCCCCTGCAGATCACCGGTTCCGACCAGCTTTTCGACATGTACGAGGATGTGTCCGCAGCGGTCGTTTGAACGATCACCCGCTCGGGTAGCAAGATGACCGATCACCACCTCGCCAGTTCCACCGGAAGGAGACCGCCAGCGTGTCCGACCTGGACTTCCCCTCATCCGCCGAGACGCTCGACGGGGTGTCCACCGTGGAGGTCCGCACGTCGGCGAACGCCGCGCTGATCCCCACCATCCGGGCGGTCGCCTCCGATCTCGCCGCACGGGCCGACTTCGACCTCGACGCGATCTCCGACCTGCGCATGGCCGTGGACGAGGCCTGCGCCACGCTCGTCGACGTCGCGGCTCCCTCGTCCACGCTGCGGTGCACGTTCCTCGTGCGCCAGGAACGCATCGAGGTGCGCGCCGAGGTCAACGCCGGGCAGCCCGACGCCGCCGTCTCCACCGACACGTTCGGCTGGCGGGTGCTGCAGACCCTCGCCGACGACGTGCAGGCGCTGCGCACCCCCGGCGTCGACGGCAACGGCCCGACGGTCGGGATCCGGCTGGACAAGCACGCCGGCGAAACCTCCCGGTGACCCAGGGCGACCCCGAGTACGGCCACCTGTCTCCGCTCCTCGAGAAGTACGCCGCCCTCGACCCCGACGACCCGCGACGCGAAGCGCTGCGCGACGAGCTCGTCACCGGTTTCCTCCCCGTCGCGCAGCACATCGCCCGGCGGTTCAACAACCGCGGCGAGCCGCTCGACGACCTCGTGCAGGTGGCCACGGTCGGCCTGATCAACGCCGTCGACCGCTACTCCCCCGACCGCGGCACCGACTTCTTCTCCTTCGCCGTGCCCACCATCAGCGGTGAGGTACGACGACACTTCCGCGATCTCGGCTGGTCGATGCGGGTGCCGCGACGACTCAAGGACCTGCACGTGTCGATCAACACCGCCGTGTCGAACCTCTCCCAGGACCTGGGCCGGGCCCCGCGCCCCAGCGAGATCGCCGACCAGCTCGGCGTCCCCGTCGCCGACGTGCTGGAGGGACTCGAGGCGTCGGAGGCGTACCGCAGCTCGTCGCTGGACGAGATGCTCTCGTCCGAGCAGGGCAGCGCCACGGTGGGCGAGCTGGTCGGCGAGGCCGACGCCGAGCTGGCCCGCGTCGACTTCCAGCAGGCCCTGCGGCCCGTCCTCGCCGAGCTGGCCGAGCGCGAGCGCACCATCGTGCTGCTGCGGTTCTTCGGCAACATGACGCAGACCCAGATCGCCGACAAGGTCGGCATCTCGCAGATGCACGTCTCGCGGCTGCTGGCCCAGACCCTCGACCGCCTGCGCAGCCGGCTGGACCCGGACACGCGCTCCGGCTGAGCGTCGGCGAGGATCTGTGTTCATCGGCCGGCCACGATCACGGCACCGGTCCCAGCCGCCCCACCAGCAAGGAGACCTCGGCAGCATGAGCCAGCCCGAACATGTCCTCGTGGTGGGAGCGGGCCTGGGTGGCCTGCGCACGGTGGAGCAGCTGCGCGCCACGGGCTACGAGGGCCGCATCAGCCTCGTCGGCGCCGAGGAGCACGCGCCCTACGACCGGCCGCCGCTGTCCAAGCAGGTGCTCACCGGCGCCTGGGAGCCCGAGCGCACCGGGCTGCGCACGGTGGAGGAGCTCGAGAACCTGGGGGTGCGTACCCACCTGGGCCTGCGGGCCGTCGCGCTGCGCCCGGGCGAGGTCGAGCTGTCCGACGGCGCCACGCTCTACGCCGACGCGATCGTGATCGCCACCGGGCTGGTGGCCCGCGAGCTGCCCGACCAGCCCGCGTCCGTCCACACGCTGCGCACGCTCGACGACGCGCTGGCCCTGCGCGCGGAGCTGGAGAAGATCGGGTCGCTGCTGGTGGTGGGCGGCGGGTTCATCGGGGCCGAGGTGGCCAGCTCCGCCCGTTCGCGTGGCGTCGAGGTGACCGTGCTGGAGGCGTTGCCCGCGCCGTCGTCGCGCGCGCTGGGGCCCGACCTGGGCGCCCTCAACGGGCGCCTGCTCACCGAGGGCGGGGTGGACCTGCGCACGAACGCCCGGATCACCGGCTTCGTCGACGGGGGCGTTGCGCTGGAGGACGGCAGCACGGTCACGGCCGACGCCGTCGTCGTCGGGATCGGCGGGGTGCCGGACCTGGAGTGGATCGACACCGTCGACACCTCCAGGGGCCTGCTCTGCGGCCCGAGCGGGCGCGTGGACGGGCTGGACGCGGTCTGGGCCGTGGGCGACGTCGCATCCTGGGACGGGCACCGCAGCGAGCACTGGACGAGCGCAGGCGACCAGGCCGCGGTGGTGGCCCGCGACATCGTCGGCGAGGAGGCCCCGCCGGCCACCGTGCCGTACTTCTGGTCCGACCAGTTCGGGCTCAAGATCCAGTTGATCGGACGGCCCGACGAGGCCGACGAGGTGATCCCGCTGCACGGTACGGGCCTGGACGGCGGGCCGGTCAAGGGCACGGTGGCCGGCTACCTGGCCGACGGCCGGCTCGTGGCCGTGGCCGGTTTCGGCGCGGCGCGGCTCATTGCCCGCTACCGCGCGCTGGTGGCCGACGGAGCGGACCGGGCCGCGGCGCTGGAGTACGCCGCGACCCTGTAGTCCTCTACGTGAAGAGCTTGCGGAGGATCGCGAGCCCGACGATCGCGCCGACGGCGATCAGGGCGTAGCGGACCTTCGGCTGGTTGAGCGTGTCGGTCACGCTCTGCTTGCCCGCGTCGACGAGCTTCTTCGGATTCGCCCGCTCGCTGAGCACGTCGAGGCTGTCGGCGAGGGCATCCCTCGCCTTCTCGATCTCGCGCTGGATGGTGTCCGGGTCGCGCGCCACGACGCCTCCTGACGTACAGATGGTTGCTGAGGTGGTCACCGTAGATCACACCGTCGGTCACCGTCGGAGTGGCGTGCCAGGATCGGTGCATGAGCACCCGACTCGCGGCCGGCGACCCGGCCCCCGACTTCACCCTGCCCGACGCCGACGAGAAGCCCGTGTCGCTCTCGGACTACCGCGGCCGTCGCGTCGTCGTCTACTTCTACCCGGCCGCCAGCACCCCCGGCTGCACCAAGCAGGCCTGCGACTTCCGCGACAACCTGGCCGAGCTCAACGGCGCCGGCCTCGACGTCCTGGGCGTCTCCCCCGACAAGCCGGCCAAGCTCGCGAAGTTCCGCGACGCCGAAGGGCTGACGTTCCCGCTGCTGTCGGACCCGGGTCGTGAGGTGCTCACCGCGTGGGGCGCCTTCGGGGAGAAGCAGACGTACGGCAAGGCGGTCACCGGCGTCATCCGCTCCACCTTCGTCATCGACGCCGACGGGAAGATCGAGGAGGCGCAGTACAACGTCCGCGCCACCGGCCACGTGGCGAAGCTGCGCAAGGACCTCAAGGTCTGACCCCTGCGGACAACCCCGACTCGATCGAACCGACGTTCGGTATGATTCGGACACGCCGAGACCTCGGAGCTGGACCGACGAGCAGCTCGCCGCCGCGGTGGCGGCCAGCCGCACGCTGGCGGAGGTGCACATCCGACTCGGGCTGCGACCGGGAAAGTACGACACGATGCGCGCCCACATCAAGCGATTGGGCCTCGACGCGTCCTGCCCGCCCACTGCCAGGAGTGCGGTCTGAGCGAGTGACAGGAGAAGCCACTCCCTTTGGCCCTGGACCACATCAACGGCGACCACACCGACAACCGGCTCGAGAACCTCCGTATCCTGTGTCCGAACTGCCACGCACTCACGGACACGTGGTGCGGGCGGAACAGGAGTCGGCGTACTCCAGCTGGCAGAGAGACTTGATTTAGGATCAAGACAGTGCGGGTTCGAATCCCGTCGCCGACACCAACGCGCTGAGGTCCACCTCTGCGCAACAGCAGCTATGCGGCTGTTTCCGGACCGGATTCCGGCGCTGCCACAGAAGTGGCGAGGTCCGGGCGAGCCGCCGGGCCCCGTCGCGACGCCACCGCCGCCCCGGCCAGGCCCAGCAGGCCGCCGGCGATCGAGACCGCGAACGAGGCCGGGTGGATGCTTCCGCTGGTGGCCGCGTCACCCAGCACCACGATGGCCACCGTGCCGGGCAGCACGCCGAGCACCGTGCCCACCGCGTACGGCAGCACGCGCACCTTCGCCAGGCCCGCGGCGTAGTTCATCACCGCGAACGGCACCGCCGGGATCAGCCGCAGCGACACCATGGCGAGCAGGCCGTTGTGGTCGAGCCGGCCGCGCACCCAGGCCACGCCCGGGCGGTGGGAGTGCCGGTCCACGAAGCTGCCGCCCACGAACCCCACGAGCCAGTACGCCGCCAGCGCGGCGAGCAGGGTGGCCAGCACCGTGAGCACGACCCCGAAGACCGGGCCGAAGAGCACGCCGGCGGCCACGGTGAACACCGTGCGCGGCAGCGGGGTGATCGTGACCACGCCCTGCAGCAGCACGAACAGCACAGGCGCCCAGGCGCCGGCCTCGGCCACGGTGCGCCGCACGTGGTGGATGCCCCCCGAGCGGACCAGCAGCACGACCACCACGAGCAGGGCGACCAGCACGAGGACACCGGCGACCGCACGCCACCATGTCGCTGCGCGCCACGTGCCGGGTCGGGTCATGGCACCGACGGTACCCACGTCCGGGGCCCGGCCGCGGGGAAGGGGTGACGCGATCATCTCCGGTACACCTGCCCGTCACCGCGACTACCGTGATCCACCGTGAACACACCCGACCTCGACCTCGATCCCGACGGCCTGGCGGTGCGCCGCGAGGTGCTCGGCCCCGAGTACGTCGACGCCGCACTGGCCAGGGCCGACGCCACCACCGCCGAGTTCCAGGAGATGATCACCAAGTACGCCTGGGGCCACATCTGGACCCGCCCCGGCATCGACCGCCGCATGCGCAGCGCCGTCACCATTACCGCACTCGTCGCCCACGGTCACCTCGCCGAGCTGGAGCTGCATCTGCGCGCCGCCCTGCGCAACGGGCTGACCCGCGAGGAGATCGTCGAGATCCTCATGCAGACCGCGATCTACTGCGGTGTGCCGGCGGCGAACAGCGCCTTCGGGGTGGCCCGCCGGGTACTGGCCGAGGAGGCGGATGTGGTTTAGGTTTCAACCACAGTTGAGGTTCCAACCACAGCGTCCCGGACCAGCGAAGGAGCACCCGTGGCCCACGTCAACGGCAGCCATCACGTCACGATGTCGGTGGGGGCCGCGCAGGAGGACGTCGACTTCCACGTCCGCACGCTCGGCCTGCGCTTCATCAAGCGCACCGTGCTCTTCGACGGCTCGGAGCCGATCTACCACCTCTACTACTCGAACGCCGCGGGCGACCCGAGCTCGGTGCTGACGACGTTCCCGTTCCGGCAGGCCGGGCTCATGGGCCGCCGGGGCACCAACCAGGCCCGCGAGGTGCTGCTGGCCGCGCCGTCCGGCTCGCTGGACTACTGGAACGCCCGCCTCGGCGAGCGCGGCGTGGAGGTCACCGACGCCGAGGTCCTCGACCGGCGCCGGCTGCTGTTCCGGCACCCGTGCGGCATCGAGTACGCCCTCGTCGGCGTGGACGGTGACCTGCGCGAGGGCTGGACGGGCGGCGGCGTGCCGGCCGAACACGCCATCCACGGCATCCACGGGGTGGGTGTGCACGTCGCCAACCCGGAGAACATGGTCGAGTTCGTCGGCGAGTCGCTGTTCGCCAAGGAGCTCACCGAGGAGGGCGACCGCGTACTGCTGCAGGTGGGCGAGCCCGGCCGCGGCGGCGCCGTGGAGCTGGTGGTCAACCGCACCGACGACCCCGGCACGTGGCGCTACGGCGAGGGGACGATCCACCACTTCGCGTGGAACGCCGAGAACCTCGCGAACCAGGACGAGCTGAAGTTCGCCATCGAGGGCGCCGGCTACACCGACATCTCCGAGCTCAAGGACCGCAAGTACTTCAAGTCGGTCTACGTCCGCAGCCCCGGCGGCGCGTTGTTCGAGCTCGCCGTGACACACCCCGAGGGCGGCTGGACCTGCGACGAGTCGCCGAAGGAGCTCGGCAGCGCGTTCCAGTTGCCCGAGCAGTTCGAGCACCGGCGCACCGAGCTGTTCGAGCGCCTGGAGCAGATCACGATCTGAGCGCGACCAGGTGAGGCACGAGGGCGCGGAGGGCGCGGCCGCGGTGTGAGGCCGCGTCCTTCTCCTCCGCGGACAGCTCCGCCGAGGACCGCTCCTCCCCCTCGGAGACGAAGATCGGGTCGTAGCCGAAGCCGTTGGCGCCACGCGGAGCCCGGATGATCCGCCCGGGCCACTCACCGTGCACCACGGTCTCCGCGCCCCCGGGCACCACGAGCGCCGCGGCACAGACGAACGCGGCCCCGCGACGCTCGTCGGGTACGTCGCCGAGCTGGCCGAGCAGCAGCGCCAGGTTGGCGAGGTCGTCGCCGTGCTTCCCGCACCAGCGCGCCGAGAGCACCCCGGGCATGCCGTTGAGGGCGTCGACGGCGAGCCCGGAGTCGTCGGCCACCGAGGGCAGGCCGGTGGCCGCCGCGGCGTCCCGGGCCTTGGCCAGCGCGTTCTCGGCGAACGTCGCGCCCGTCTCCGGCGCCTCGGGGAAATCGGGCACGTCGGCGAGCCCGAGGACCGTCACGCCACCGAGATCCGCGGCCTCGAGCATCCGCCGCAGCTCGACGAGCTTGCCCGCGTTGCGCGTGGCGAGCAGGACCTTCGTCATCCCGGCAACTGTCCGGGGTAGGGCAGGGCGAGGGCCTCGGCCTGGATCTGCGCGATGCGCTCGATGCCGGCCAGCGCGGAGTCGAGCATGGCGTCGAGGGTGCGGCGGCTGAACGTGGCGCCCTCGCCGGTGCCCTGCACCTCGATCAGCGTGCCCGTGTTCGTGGCGACGACGTTCGTGTCGACCTCGGCGCGCGAGTCCTCCTCGTAGGGCAGGTCCAGCCGCACCCGCCCGTCCACCACACCGACGCTGACCGCCGCCACCTGGCACGACAGCGGCTTGGGGTCCGACAGCCTGCCGCGCGCGCCCAGCCAGGTGACGGCGTCGGCCAGCGCGACGTAGGCGCCCGTGATGGCAGCGGTGCGGGTGCCGCCGTCGGCCTGCAGGACGTCGCAGTCCAGGGCGATGGTGTTCTCCCCCAACGCCTTGAGGTCGATGCAGGCGCGCAGGGAGCGGCCGACGAGCCGGCTGATCTCGTGGGTGCGCCCGCCGACGCGGCCCTTGACCGACTCGCGGTCGCTGCGGGTGTTGGTGGCCGAGGGCAGCATCGCGTACTCGGCGGTGAGCCAGCCCAGCCCGGATCCCTTGCGCCAGCGCGGAACCCCCTCGGTGACACTGGCCGCGCACAGCACCTTCGTGTCGCCGAACTCCACCAGCACCGAGCCCGCGGGGTGCTTCTGGAAGCCACGGGTGATGGTCACCGGCCGGAGCTCGTCGTCGGTCCTGCCGTCTGCGCGTGTACCGGTCGCCTGAGTCACGGGCCCAGCTTAAGGACGCGACTTCACAGCGGCCGCTCGACCTCACCGGTTTACTACTTGAATGTTCACCATCAACGGGATCCCGGCGCACCCCCTGGTGATCCACGCTGTGGTCGTCCTGCTCCCGCTCGCCACGCTCGGAGCCGTGCTGATCGCGGTCCGGCCACGGTGGCGACGCTCGTTGGGGGGCGCGGTGCTGTTCATCGCCGTCGTGGGCGTCGCCGCGGTCCCGCTGGCGACGCAGACCGGCGAGCAGCTGCAGCGTGCGCTGCCCGGTCCGAACCCGTTGATCGAGCTCCACCAGCAGCGCGGCGACACGCTGCTGCCGTGGGCGGTGGCGTTCCTCGTGGTGCTGGCGGTGGCGGTGCTGACGGAGTTCCGGCCGGGTCGACCGGTCGACGGGGGCACCACGCGCACCTCGTCGCGCCTCACCACGATCGCGTCGGTGGTGGCGGCCGTCCTGGGGGTCGTCGTCACCGGCCTCGTCGTGTGGATCGGCGACGCCGGTGCCGCGGCGGTCTGGCGGGGCGTGGGCGGTTAGACGTCGTACGCGGCGTCCGGCGCCACGAGCTCCACCGGCCCGTCGAAGGCCTCCTTGGCCTCCCCCAGCAGCTGCTCGCCGTCGAACCAGGCGGGCACGTGCGTGAGCAGCAGCCGCCCGACGCCGGCGGCGGCCGCGTGCTCCCCGGCCTGACGTCCGGACAGGTGCACGCCGGGCGGTGCGTCCTCGTGGTGCGGCCAGGTGGCCTCGCAGAGCAGCACGTCGGCGCCGCGGGCGAGCTGGACCAGGCCGTCGCACGGGCCCGTGTCGCCGCTGTAGACGATGCTCCGGCCGCCGGCATCGACGCGCAGGCCGTAGGCGTCGCAGGGGTGGTCGACGCGCCCGGCGCGCACGGTGGCCCCGGCCAGCTCGGCCGAGCTGCCGTCGGAGATCACGCGGAAGTCGAACACGTCGCTCATGTCGGTGCCGGCCAGCTCGGCCGCCGACGGCGCGTATGCGGCCGCGAACCTCGTCGGGGCCTCGACGGGGGCCAGCACCGGCAGCCGGCGCGCGGTGGCGTCGTAGGGCGGGCGAGGGTGGTAGCGGCGGAACACGGCCAGGGAGGCGAAGTCGGAGCAGTGATCCGGGTGCAGGTGCGAGAACAGCAGGCCGTCGAGCGTCCAGGGGTCGAGATGGCGTTGCAGCGCGCCGAAGGTGCCGTTGCCGAGGTCCATGACGAGCCGCGCGTCGCCGGCCTCGAGCAGGTACCCGGATGCGGGCGACACCGGCCCCGGCCCGCTGCCCGAACAGCCCAGCACGATCAGCCTCATGGCCGAACGTTAGCCCTCGTGCGCCGCAGCCACCACAGTCCTATGAGTGGGAGCACGAGCGGGATGAAGCCGTATCCACGGCCGTAGAAGGACCACACGGTGTCGTCAGGGAAGTCGCCCGAGTCGAGCACCGTGAACGTGCCGACGGCGAGCACCCCGACCAGTTCGATCGCGACGGCGGTCCACGCCAGTCCGCGCGACCACGGCCGGCGCCCGGCCAGCCCGATCGTCGCGAGGATGTAGACGACACCCGACAACGCCGAGAGCAGGTAAGCCACGGGGGCCTCCTGGAACTTCGACGCGATCTGCACCGCAGCGCGGGCGGTGGCCGAGAGCGCGAAGATCCCGTAGACGGCGATGAGCACACGCCCGGCGCCGGACGAGGTGGCACGAGCAGGCTCAGGCCCGGGCAACTCAGACACGGGCGTCCCACAGGTACTGGAGGCGGACCACGGCGACGGCGACGGCGATCGCCCCGACGGCGACGACGGTGCCGCCCCAGCGGGTGGGGCCGTCGCCGGTGTTCTCGTCGGTGGCGGTGGCGAACTGGGTGGCGATGGGCAGCACGCCGATCG
Source organism: Mycobacteriales bacterium (assembly GCA_038231335.1). Lineage (GTDB taxonomy): Bacteria > Actinomycetota > Actinomycetes > Mycobacteriales > Pseudonocardiaceae > Pseudonocardia. The sequence continues at coordinate 54,136 of JBBRLM010000010.1, read as the reverse complement.
AGACGGCCAGGTAGATGAGGAACGTGGAGGTCTCGGCGAGCTGGACACCGCCGAGCACCTGGACCACGGCGACGGCGGCCTGCACCACGAGCAGCGCGACGACGACCCCGACGGCGATCTTCGTGGTGCGGTCCGGCGGCCGGTTCAGCACGGTGGTGACGAGCCCGTAGACGGCGAGCACGCCGAGCGCCACGAGCACCACCACCTCGAGCGCAGCGATCACGGGGAGGACGCTACCGGGGCCGCGTACAGCGCCTGCACGGAGGCGATCTCGGGGCCGAGGAAGCGTCGGCCCAGCCGGCGGAACGGCTCGGGGTCGCCGGTGGCGAGGAACTCGTGCGGGGCGTGCGGCGGGTCCTCGGGCTGGCGGGCGAGGTCCCGGGACATGAGCACGCGCACCAGGTCCTTGGCGGTCTCCTCGGCGCTGGACACGAGGGTCACGTCCGGGCCCATGACGATCTGGAGGACGCCCGCGAGCAGCGGGTAGTGGGTGCAGCCCAGGACGACGGTGTCGACGCGGGCGCGCTGCAGCGGCTCCAGGTAGCTCTGGGCGAGCCCGAGGATCTGGCGGCCGCTGGTCATGCCGCGCTCCACGAAGTCGACGAACCGCGGGCACGCCACGGCCGTGATCTCGAGGTCGCGGGCGGCGGCGAACGAGTCGGTGTAGGCGCCCGAGGCGACGGTGGCCCTCGTGCCGATCACGCCGATGCGCCCGGTGTGGGTGGCCGCGACGGCGCGTCGCACGGCGGGCAGCACGACCTCCACCACCGGCACCGGGTAGCGCTCCCGGGCGTCGGCGAGGCAGGCGGCGGAGGCGGTGTTGCAGGCGATGACCATGGCCTTGACGCCCCGGTCGACCAGGGCATCACCCAGCGCGAGCGCGTGGCGGCGGATGTCGGCGATGGGCTGTGGGCCGTACGGCCCGTTGGCCGTGTCACCGACGTAGATCACCTGCTCGGCGGGTAGCTGGTCGATGACCGCGCGCGCGACGGTCAGCCCGCCGACCCCGGAGTCGAAGATGCCGATCGGCGCGTCCATGCTCACGGCCTGATTGTGGCGCACCGGTGATCGCCGCCCGCGTAACCTGCCGCGTCCAGCCGCCGGCGTGGGGTTGCGGGCGGCGCGATCACGGGGTGAGGGCCGCCGGCCGACGATCGGCCCGCGCCACCACGGACGCCGCCAGCAGGCCACCCAGCGCCCCGAACAGGTGCGCCTGCCAGGAGATGCCCGGCTGCCCGGGGATGACGCCGAGCAGCACGCTGCCCCAGATCGCGAACAGCACGATCGCGAGCCCGATCTGCCGGGCGCTGCGGGCGAAGAAGCCACGGGCCAGCAGGTACACCAGCCACCCGAAGATCACTCCCGACGCGCCGATCGTGGACGTGTCCGGCGGCCCGATCAGCCACACCCCCAGCCCGCTGATCAGCCAGACCAGCGCCGTCACCGCCACCCACTGCCGGATACCACCCGCCATGGCCAGGAACCCGAACACGAGGAACGGCACGGTGTTGCTCAGCAGGTGCGGCCAGCCGTAGTGCAGCACCGGCGCCCAGACGATCCCCCACAGCCCGTCCAGGTTGCGCGAGATGATCCCGTCGTTGTTGAGCGTGTTGCCGGTGACCTGGTCCACCGCCTCGATCACGTACAGCAGCGCGGTGAACGCGAGCATCGTGACGGCGGCGGGGACGAGCGAGGGCGGCAGCACGCGCGCGATCGACCGCCGGGGGGCCCGAGCAGGAGCGACCATGCCGTCGAGCGTACGCGGATCGTCCCCCGACCAGCGAAGATTGTCACCGGTCGCACGCCGGCGCCCTGGGCAGGGCCGCGGCGTGCGGACGATCACGATCACTGGGGCACGGGCACCGTCATGATCGTCGTCCACAGCACGTGGAGGCCCTCCCGGGGGCCGCACCGTGCGGGCGACCGCGATCGATGTCGAGGCACGCAGCAGCGTGGCGACCCAAACGGGGTGACAGCGGCGGGTCCGCTCGACAGGCTTCGGCCATGGGCACCAGCAGCACGAGCGCAGGCGGCACGGGCGCGGGCGGCGCTTCCGGCCGTGCGTCGGTGGTGCAGTCCACCTCCACCTCGTTCTCCGTCGGTTACACCGAGGCCCCCACGGCGCCCGCTGCCCCTCCGCACCGGTTCCGGCACGTGCAGCCGCCGGACAACGAGGTGCCCGTGGCGCTGGGCTGGTCGGTGGTGCTGGGGCGATCCGACGACGTCGCGGTGGCGCTGATCGGCGCGCGGGTCTACTCCACAGGGGTACGGCTGGGCATCGACGTGCGGGCCCGGCACGGCTCGCGGGACCAGCACCGCGAGCTGCACTCGGCCGTGACCGGGCGCCACGGCGCGGGGCCGGCGCTGCTGCTCGGCGTCGCGTTCGCGGACGGCCGAACCGCCACGACCGTCGGCCGGCGGGCCGGAACCGACGGCGCTCCGACCCTCACCCCGGGTGGGTCCAGCGGTGGCAACCGCAGCGTCGATGCCTCATTCTTCCTCGCACCACTACCACCGGCGGGCCCGCTCACGGTGGTGTGCGCCTGGCCGGAGTGGGGCGTCGCCGAGACCACCACGGTGCTCGACGGCGACGAGGTCCAGGCGGCCGCGAGGCGGGTGCAGGTCCTCTGGCCGCCGGAGCCGGAGGTCCACCTGGCGCCGGAGCCTCCTCCGCTGCCCGATCTGCCGCCCGGGAGCTGGTTCGCGCGGGTGCTCGAGGGCCGGTGAACATGATCGCCGTCAACAGCACTCGGCGGCCCTCCCCGGGGCCGTACTGCGCGAGCGGCCGCGATCACCGCCGACGAGCGTCTCCATGATCGGCGATCACCACACGTTGTCCCGATCGCAGGACCATCCGGTGCGACCGGACGCGATCACGGTCGGACACCCTCCGGGCGATCAGGCCCAGAGGTGGCCGTCGATTCCGTCCGCCGCCTCGTCCAGGGTGCCGCTGTAGGCGCCGGTGGAGAGGTACTTCCAGCCGCCGTCGCAGACGATGAGCACGATGTCGGCGGTGTCGCCGGCCCCCGCCGCCTTCTCCGCCACGGCCAGGGCCGCGTGCAGGATGCCGCCGGTGGAGATGCCCGCGAAGATGCCTTCCTGGTCCACGAGCTGGCGGGTGCGGCGCAGGGCGTCGTGGCTGCCCACGGAGTAGCGGGCGGTGAGCACGTCGGGGTCGTAGAGCTCGGGGACGAAGCCCTCGTCGAGGTTGCGCAGGCCGTAGACCAGCTCGCCGTAGCGCGGCTCGGCGGCCACGATCTGGACGTCGGGCTTGTGCTCGCGCAGGAAGCGACCGGCGCCCACCAGCGTGCCGGTGGTGCCCAGGCCGGCCACGAAGTGCGTGATGGTGGGCATGTCCCGGAGGATCTCCGGGCCGGTGCCTCGGTAGTGCGCGTCGGCGTTGGCGGGGTTGCCGTACTGGTAGAGCATGACCCAGTCCGGGTTCTCCGCCGACAGCTGCTTGGCCATGGCCACGGCCTGGTTGGAGCCGCCTGCGGCCGGCGAGGAGATGATCTCCGCGCCGTACATCGTGAGCAGCTGCCGGCGCTCGATCGAGGTGTTCTCCGGCATCACGCAGATCAGCTTGTAGCCCTTGAGCTTGCAGGCCATCGCGAGCGAGATGCCGGTGTTGCCCGACGTCGGCTCCAGCACCGTGGCCCCGGGCTCGAGCAGCCCGTCCGCCTCCGCCTTCTCGATCATGGCCAGCGCGGGGCGGTCCTTGATCGAGCCGGTGGGGTTGCGGTCCTCGAGCTTCGCCCACAGCCGCACGTTCGGCGCGGGCGAGAACGAGGGCAGCCCGACCATCGGCGTGTCGCCGACGGCCTGGAGCAGGGAGTCGTACCGGGCCATGACGCGTCAGCCGCCGGCGACGGTACGGAAACCCTTGCTCGCGAGGGAGTCGACGGGCGAAGCGATCTGGGCACCTCCGGCGACGGCCGGAAGAATAGTCACCGTCGAGTTCTCCGTGACGGGGGCCTCGAGGCCACCGGCGAAGCGCACGTCCTCGTCGTCGACGTAGATGTTGACGAAGCGGTGCAGCTTGCCGTCCTTGAGCAGCCTGTCGGAGATGCCGTTGTGGTTGTTCTCCAGGTCGGCGATGACCTCGGCGACGGTGCTGCCCTTCGCCTCGACGGACTTCTCACCGCCGGTGTGGGTGCGCAGGATCGTGGGGATGGACACGGTGACGGCCACTAGTCAGTACTCCAGGTCGTGGAACGGGTGGGCGGCGGGAACGTCAGTGCTGGTCCGGGACGGTGTCCGCGCCGTTGTGCGCGAACATATAAGTCTCCACGACCTGAACTTCTTCCTCGGTGACCACACCGTCGACGATCCGGTAGGACCGGAACTCGTACGTCTCCGGCTCCCGCGTCGACACGAGCACGTAGTGCGCCTCGGGCTCGGAGGCGTAGGAGATGTCGGTGCGCGACGGGTAGGCCTCGGTGGCGGTGTGCGAGTGGTAGACCACCACGGGCACCTCGTCGCGGGAGTCCATGTCGCGGTAGAGCCGCAGCAGGTCGCCGGAGTCGAACTCGTAGAACGTGGGCGAGCGCGCCGCGTTGAGCATCGGGATGAAGCGTTCGGGCCGGTCGGAGCCTTCGGATCCGGCGATGACACCGCAGGCCTCGTCGGGGTGGTCCCGGCGGGCGTGGGCCACCATCTCGTCGACGAGATCAGCTCGGATCACCAGCACGGTCCCCAGGGTACGGGGCGAACCCGAATGTCCGCACATCACCGGACGACGCTCACACCTTCATGCGAGCCTGCACCAACCCGTCCTGGACGTAGGTCAGCCAGTGGTAGACGCCCAGGTGGGACGCGCGGGGGTCATCGGAGGGCAACTGCTCGGGCATGTCCTCGCTGACGTCCAGCGCGGTGCCCAGCGCCAGGCGCACGTCGTTGAGCGCGGCCAGCCACACGTCGCCCTGCTCCGGCGCCAACTCCACGCGCCCCCCGGCGACGGGCAACGTGTCGAGCACGAGCTCGGCGGCGGACTCCTTGGCCTCGATCAGCGCAGGCTCGTGCAGGGAGCGCAGCCCGGCGGCGAGGTCGGCGTCCTCGGTGGTGAAATCGGGCAGCAACCGGGCGAGGACGCGGTCGTCCGGACGGGTGGACGGGCCGGTGCGGATGCCGGTGAGCGCGGCCAGCTCGTCGGCGGGGTTGTCGGCGGTGCGGCCGGCGAGCATCTGGCGCACCTCGCCGATGAGCCCGCGCAGCACCACCGCCTCCTGCTCGTCGAACGAGGCGACGAGCCGCACCTTCGCACCGCGTCCGGCCTTCTTCCAGCCGTTCATGTCACGAGCTCTTCTGCATGGTCGCCCACAGTCCGGCCGCGTGGAGCTTCGCCACGTCGGCCTCGATCTTGTCCTTGTCCCCGGCCGACACCGCGGCCTTGCCCTTGAGGTGTACGTCCATCATCAGGGCCGTGGCCTTCTCCTCGGGATAGCCGAAGAGCTTCTTCAGCACGTAGGTGACGTACGACATCAGATTCACGGGGTCGTTCCAGACGATCGCCTGCCAGGGCACATCCGGGGAGACGTCCTCGACGACGACCGGCTCCACGGTCGGGGAAGGAAGGGGCGCGGCCATGGACTCCATGGTGACACTCCGTCCGTTCCGGGCGCACGGCACATAGGGTGCTGCTCCATGAGTGGTAGTCCGTCCACGGCGGGTGTCAGCACGGCGTTGCTGACCGACCGGTACGAGCTGACGATGGTGGCGGCGGCGGTGGCCGACGGCACCGCGGATCGCTCGTGCGTCTTCGAGGTGTTCGCACGGCGTCTGCCCGACGGGCGACGGTACGGCGTCGTCGCCGGCACGGGGCGGCTCCTGGAATCGATCAAGCGGTTCCGGTTCGGCGCCGAGGAGCTGGCCGCGCTGGACGACATCGTCGACCGCAGCACGCTGGACTGGCTGGCCGACTACCGCTTCACCGGCGACGTGGACGGCTACCCCGAGGGCGAGCTGTACTTCCCGGGCTCCCCCGTCCTCACCGTCCGCGGGACGTTCGCCGACGCCGTCGTGCTGGAGACGCTCGCGCTGTCGATCCTCAACCACGACAGCGCGATCGCCTCGGCCGCCGCGCGGATGGTCACCGCGGCCGCGGGCCGCCCGCTGATCGAGATGGGGTCGCGGCGCACCCACGAGGCCGCGGCGGTGGCCGCCGCCCGCGCCGCCTACCTGGCGGGGTTCTCCGCCACGTCCAACCTCGAGTCGGAGCGCCGCCACGGCATCCCGACCGCCGGCACGGCCGCGCACGCCTGGATCCTGCTGCACGACGACGAGCTGGGTGCGTTCGCGAGCCAGGTCAAGGCGCTCGGGGCCGACACCACGCTGCTCGTGGACACCTACGACATCCACCGCGGCATCGAGCTGGCCGTCGAGGCGGCGGGCACCGGGCTCGGCGCCATCCGGATCGACTCCGGCGACCTGGGCGAGATGGCCCGCCAGGCCCGCGAGCAGCTCGACGCGCTGGGTGCCACGACCACGAAGATCGTGCTGTCGGGCGACCTCGACGAGTACGCGATCGCCGCGCTGCGCGCCGAGCCCGTCGACACCTACGGGGTGGGCACGTCGGTCGTCACCGGGTCGGGCGCACCCACCGCGGGCATGGTCTACAAGCTCGTGGAGGTCGACGGGCGGCCGGTGGCGAAGCGGAGCGCGTCCAAGGAGTCGCGGGGCGGGGCGAAGTCCGCGGTGCGGCGGTTCAAGCCCACGGGCACGGCGGTGGAGGAGGTCGTGCACGCCGCGGGCTCCCCGCCCGAGATCGGGCCGCACGACCGGGTGCTGCCGGTGCCGATGATCCGCGGGGGCGAGCAGGTGGAGGGTCTGGAGACCCTGGAGCAGTCGCGCGAGCGGCTGCGTGCCGCCCTCGTCGCGGTCCCGTGGGAGGGGCTCAAGCTCTCCCGTGGTGAGCCGGCGATCCCGACGGTGTTCGCGTGAGCGGCAAGGCGCTGGTCGTCGTCGACGTCCAGAACGACTTCTGCGAGGGCGGGTCGCTGGCCGTCGCGGGCGGTGCGGCGGTGGCCGCCGCCGTGTCGGCGCACATCCGGACCGGTGGCCGTGACGGTCGGGGATGGGACCACGTGGTGGCCACGCGCGACCACCACGTCGACCCGGGCGCCCACTTCTCCGACACCCCCGACTTCCGGGACTCCTGGCCGCCGCACTGCCGCGTCGGCACGCCCGGGGCGTCGTTCCACCCGGACCTCGACGTCGCCGGCATCGAGGCCGTGTTCGACAAGGGCGCCCACGTGGCCGCGTACTCGGGATTCGAGGGCGCCGAGCCGGGCGGCACGCCGCTGCGCGAGTGGCTCGCGGCACGCGGCGTCACCGCGCTGGAGGTGGTGGGCATCGCCACCGACCACTGCGTGCGCGCCACCGCGCTCGACGCGGCGAAGGCGGGCTTCCCCACGACGGTCCTGCTGGACCTGTGTGCCGGCGTGGCGGCGGACACCACCGAACGCACGCTGGCGGAGCTCAGGGACGCGGGCGTGACCCTGGCGTGACGGCCGGCCCCTCGAACCGCCGGAACGACGCGTCCTGCTGGGCGAGCCTGCGCAGCGCGAGCAACAGCGGCTCGAGCAGCACCGTGCCCGCCACGACGAACCGGACCGCGTCCGCCGGGGAGGTGGTGGGCACGGCGGCGACGTCGATGGCCCCCAACTGCTCGGCGACGGCCACGTAGCTCTCGACCAGGTGCTCCATGCCCGGCAGCCCGGCGCGGTCGCACGCCTCCAGCGCCGCGCCGAGTTGTGCGAGCGCGGGCGAGTCGCAGGCCACGCGCCACCCCTGGCCGTCGACGAGCTCGCGGGCCCGCTCGAGGGCCTCGGGCTCCGCCGTGACCTGGGGCCCGATCGCCTGGTGGGCGGTGCCGATCACCTCGTGGATCGACGGCGCCGGACCGTCGATCACCTGCAGGGCCGCACGCGCGGCTGCGACGGACAGACTGCCCGTCCCGACCAGCACCCGGATCAGCGCGAGCCGCTCGACGTGCTCCTCGCCGTACTGCGCCTGGGTGGCCGACGTCGGGGTTCCCGCAGGGAGCAGTCCCTCCCGCAGGTAGTACTTGACGGTCCCGACCGGCACACCCGCCCGGCGGGCCAACTCCGACATCCGCACGCGACCATCTTGACATTGGGTACCGGCACTGTCCAATATTGGGAAGTCGCAGTTTCCAATATGGGAGAGGGTTCCGATGGCGATCAAGCGCGGACGCTGGACGCACGACCGGGGGGCCACCGGCGAGGACATGGTCGTGTTCCTCATCGGCATGCACGTCACCAGGCCGTGGCGGCCCGACCAGTGGCTCCCGACGTTCCTGGCCATGGGCCCGATGCTCGCCGAGCTGAGCCGCGATCCCGACCTCGGGCTGCTCGGCTTCCGCACGCTCATCGGGAGCGGCGGGCCGACCATCGTGCAGTACTGGCGCGACACCGAGTCGCTCTACCGCTACGCCTCCTCCACGGACGCGACACACCGACCGGCGTGGGCCGCGTTCAACCGGCGGGCCCGCAAGGCCCCCGACGCCGTCGGGGTCTGGCACGAGACCTACAGGGTCGCGGCGGCCGAGACCGTGTACGTCAACACCCCGACGATGGGCCTCGCCGGGGCGGTGGGCGCGAAGCCGGTGACGAGCGGCTTCGACAAGGCCCGCGATCGGCTGACGGGAATTGCAGCAGAGCCACGTTGACGCAACGAGATGGCGTGAACGTGGCTCTGCTGCAACAGGGCACCGGTGTCGCTCAGACCTTCCGCATCCGCCAGGCCGCGAGGCTCGCCGCCACCTCGCCACCCGGGGTGCCGTCGGCGTCCGCGTGGGAGCCCACGGCCTCGGCCAGACCGATGCAGCGCGCACCGTCGAAGAGACCGCAGGCGTAGCGCACCGTGCTGTCGTCGAGCTCCAGCACGCCGACGCGCAGCTGGTGGATGCCCGGGTAGTGCACCTCGGCGAGGTACTCCACGTTCAGCGAACTGGGCGACAGGCCGTCGAGCGGGCCACCTGTCGGGTAGCCGAGTACGTCGAGGTGCAGCTCGGCGAGGGCGTCGAGGTACCAACCGGCCAGCGCCACGTTGTTGACGTGCCGGTTGGTGTCGATGTCGCCGAAGCGGGTGCGGATGTCGAGCCGGAACGGGTAGGCCTCGCGCACGAGCCGGGCGGCCGGGCGTTCGGCCCGCTGCGGCTCGGCGACGTCGACCTTCAGGGCCGTCAGCGCGGCGCGCACCTCGGCGGGCAACGGGGTGGGGCCGTCGTCCGTCACGTAGACGCTGACCGACCGGCCGGTGGCGACACACTCGTCGCCGGCGAACACGGCGTAGACGTAAGTGAACGACGACGTGCCGACGTGGGCCACGCCGACCCCGATCCGGTACCGGCCCGCCACCTTCAACGGCGCGATCACCTCGACACCCACGGAGGCCAGCAGCATCTTGAACTGCCGGGACCGGTAGCGGGTGGACAGGTCGGCGCCCAGCGCGTCGAGCTCGACCGACACCCGGGCGTCCTCGAACCAGCGCGCGAGGGCGTCGCGGCCGATGCGACGGCTGGGGTCCAGGTCGCTGTAGCGGGCGGCGTGCTCGATCAGCACGGGGAACGAGGACGGCTCGAGCCGGAGCTGGGTGGACGTCACGCTTTCGATGATGTCAGGTACCCCGTCTGTGACCCCGCACTCACACCGGTTGTGGTGTTCTCCCACGGCCCTGCCGGGTGGCCGGGTAGCCTCCTCCGGTGGCCATCGCCGATGCCGCCTCCGCGGTACGAAGAACGTCGGCGGGCGCGACCCAGATCCCCGGCGTCGCCGAGCTGCTCGAAGCCGCCGTCACCGCCGTGGGCGGCCAGCGCCGCGAGGGCCAGGACGCCATGGCCCAGGCCGTGCGCAAGGCCATCAGCAGCGGCGAGCACGTGGCCGTGCAGGCCGGCACCGGCACCGGCAAGTCGCTGGCCTACCTCGTGCCGTCGATCCACCACGCCGTGTCGAGGAACTCCACGGTCGTGATCTCCACGGCCACGATCGCGTTGCAGCGCCAGCTGGTGGACCGCGACCTCCCCCGGCTGGCCAAGGCGCTCAAGCCGCTGCTCGGCCGCACCCCGACGTTCGCGATCCTCAAGGGCCGCCGCAACTACCTGTGCCTCAACAAGCTGCACGGCGACGGCTCGGACGAGGAGGAGGACCAGCTCTTCGACCCGTTCACGATCTCGGCGATGGGCCGGGCCATCAAGCGGATGCACGAGTGGGCCGACACCACCGAGTTCGGCGACCGCGACGAGCTGGTGCCCGGTGTCCCCGACGCCACGTGGCGGCAGGTCTCGGTCACGGCGCGGGAGTGCCTGGGCGTGTCCAAGTGCCCCGTGGGCGAGGACTGTTTCGCCGAGAAGGCCAAGGCCGAGGCCGGCCGGGCCGACATCGTCGTCACCAACCACGCGCTCCTGGCCATCGACGCCCTCGAAGGCCGCCCGGTGCTGCCCGAGCACGACGTCGTGGTGGTGGACGAGGCCCACGAGCTGGTCGACCGCGTCACCGGCGTGGCCACCGCGGAGCTCACGGCCGGCATGGTCGGCATCACGGCGCGGCGCCTCGGCAAGCTCGTCGACCAGTCCGTGGCCGACCGGCTCGCCGAGGCCGGCGAGGGGCTGGGCCTGGTGCTGGAGGATCTCGCGCCCGGCCGCTGGGACGCGCTGCCGCAGGCCCCGTCGGGTGCGCTGTCGGCCATCGTCAACGCCGCAGGCGCCTGCCGCACGGCGCTGGGGTCGGAGAAGCGCTCGGACCCACCGCGGAGCGCAGGCGGAGCGGACATCGATGCAGCGGTGGCATCCGGCCGGAAGGTGGCCCAGGCCGCGCTCGACGAGGTGCTCGACACCGCCACCCGCCTGCTCGGCGCGTTCGAGGAACCCGATCCGGCCAAGCGGCGCGACGTCGTCTGGCTGGGCGAGCAGGGCCCGGACGGCATGCGCCACAAGGTGTTGCGGGCCGCGCCGCTGTGGGTGGGCGGGCTGCTGCGGGAGCGGCTGTTCGGCCGGTCGACGGTCGTCCTGACGAGCGCCACCCTGGCCCTGGGCGGCAACTTCGACGCGCTGGCGCGCCAGTGGGGCCTCCCCCCGTCGGCGTCCACGGCCTCCGACGACCCGATCCCCGACCCCGACGCGCCGAAGTGGTCGGGCATGGACGTCGGCTCGCCGTTCGCCCACGCCCGCAGCGGCATTCTCTACGTCGCCAAGCGCCTGCCCCCGCCCGGCCGCGACGGCCTGCCGCCCTCCTACCTCGACGAGATCGCCGGCCTCGTGGAGGCCGCGGGCGGGCGCACGCTGGGGCTGTTCTCCTCGATGCGCGCGGCCAAGCAGGCCACCGAGGCGCTGCGCGGCCGGCTGGAGACCCCTCTGCTGTGCCAGGGCGACGACTCCACGATGACGCTGGTCAGGAAGTTCGCCGAGGACGAGCCCACGTCGCTGTTCGGCACGCTGTCGCTGTGGCAGGGCGTGGACGTGCCCGGCCCGTCGCTCTCGTGCGTGATCATCGACCGCATCCCGTTCCCCCGCCCCGACGATCCCCTGGTGGCGGCCAGGCAGCGGGCCACGGACGCCCGCGGCGGCAACGGCTTCCTGTCGGTCTCGGCCACCCACGCCGCCCTCCTGCTCGCCCAGGGCGCCGGGCGCCTGCTGCGCGGCATGGACGACCGGGGGGTGGTGGCGATCCTGGACCCCAGACTCGCGACGGCGAGATACGGCGGGTTCCTGAGGGCGAGCCTCCCCCCGTTCTGGCCCACGGACGACCGCGAGAAGGTGCACGCGGCCCTGCGCCGCCTCCGCGGCGCGTAACCGCCGACCGTGCAGACCTCGTGCACGGTGCTACGAGAGCTGGGCCAGCACCGGCGACGGGTAGCGCACTGAGAAGCGCACCTCGCCCAGGAGCCGCTCGATCATCCCGGCCCGCTCCTCCAGCCCCGCTCTCGCCTCGGCGTCCACGCCTGCGGGCAGGTGCAGGGCCACCGTGCCGTCCTTGCGGTGGTGCCACGCCCCGACGACCCGGCCGTCGACCCACGCCGTCGGGCCGCCGTTGCCGTTGCGGTCGAACAGGACCGGCACGTGGGCGGGGTCGAGGTGGAAGTCGCGCTGCTTCCAGCCCATCGTCGTGGGGTCGAGGCCGGGTAGTAGCGCGAACGACCGCGACGCGGCGGGCGGCTCGTCGAGGTCGTCGGGCAGCACGTAACCCACGCCCTCGTCCAGATCGACCTCCACCGCTCCCACGTCGGCCAACGCCGTCTTCGTGGTGGCCACCGTCCAACCGGCCCACCACTGCAGATCGGTGCGGGTGCCGGGGCCGAAGGCGGCCAGCCAGCGGCGGGCCAGGCCGGCTGCGGCCTGGCGGACGTCGAGCGAGCCGAAGCCGTCGGGGAACCAGACGTCGGCGGCGGCCCAGCGGTACTGGCCGTTGATCCACGTGCCGGTGGGGCGGGCCCGCATGACCTCGCCCGCGAAACCCATGTTCAGCAGCACCCGCGTGTGTGCGGGCTGGGTGGCGGCGTACTTGCCGCCGCCGATGGTCAGCGGCACCGCCAGCTCCGGCAGCCGCGCGCCGATCTCCCGGGCCGGGAGCGGGCCCGATTCGCGGAGCAGCGCGACGACGTCGGCGGTGGCCGCCTTCAGCCACGCCTCCGGCGCCCCGATCCCGGTGGCCTCGAGCTCGGTGAGCAGGCTGCGCCGCTGCACCTTCGCCACGGCGAGCGTGGCCCCGTGGTGGGCGTCGCGGGCGGCGTCGTGGCCGAAGATCCACAGCGTCCGACGCATGGAGTGGTGGCGCAGCAGCGACCGGTGGTCGTAGAGCGCCTCGTCGACCGCGGCCAGGCTCGGGTGGATCATCCGCGCGGCCGCGGACAGATACACGGTGACGGGATCGGTGGAATGCAGCGCCACCAGCGATTCGGTGATGGCCTCGACGGAGTCGATTCGGCGATCGGGCACGAGTCGGTGCCGAACGGCGAGCCGCGAACGTCGCTCCACCGTGGAGATGTGTCGGGATGCCACGCCGTGAGCATGCCAGCGGGCTCCGACAGTTCGGGGCACCGCGGGCGAGATGCACGTGGTGGGGCTACGCCACCCGCGCCACCCCCATCACCTCGATCTCACGCGAGGCCGAGCAGCTCCCGGATGCGGGCCGGGCGCAGCCCGAGCCTGCCCGTGGCCGGGTCGTCCACCGGGAGCGTCGCGATCAGGCGCTCCACCTCGGCACGGCGCGCGGGATCCGCCGCCGCCTCGCGCGGCGTCGCACCCTCCAGCTCCGGCGCGGACTCGTCACACCAGCGGCGTTCGCGGCGCTCCTGGAGCTGGAGCACCGCCGCCGAGGGGGCCGCGGCCGGGGCCGACCGCGGAGGCGCCGACCGCAGCACCGTGCGGGGCGGGGGCGGGCCCTCGCCGAGCAGGTCCAGTAGCTCGTAGCCGTCGCGCTCCTCCAGGACGGCGAGCAGCTCCTCCTCCAGATCCCGCTCCACCGCGACGACGGCCACCAGGGCGCGGCGGCCGGTGCCGTCGGGCAGGGCGCGGGCGAGGATCCGCGCGCCGACGACACCGGGACGTCCCGCGGTCTCCAGCTGCTCGCCGGTGCGCACGTCCCGGACGTGGGTGCCGTCGACGACCTCGTAGACGCTGCGCTGCACCGTCAGCCACGACGCACCCAGCTCCCGCTCGTCCGCGGGCAGCAGTGGGCCGCGATCGGTGAGGAAGCGGGCGAACCAGCCGCCCTCGTGCAGCACCGCGTCGGCGACGATCGGCTCGTCGTAGGCGCCCTCCAGGTCGCCGTCCGGGCCGGCGAGCGCCTCGGCGTACTCCTCCAGCAGGTCGGAGGCGGCGCCGCCGCGGCGCTCGAGGTAGCCGGCGGCCTTGCGGTGCAACCACCCCACGCGCTCGGCCAGCGGCGCGGCGGCCCGCTGCCCGGGATGGCACTGCTTGTACTTGCGCCCCGACCCGCACCAGCAGGGGTCGTTGCGTCCGGGCTCGGCGCCCGCGGCGGCGGCGAACGGCCGGACGGCGCCGATGTCGGGCTCATCCTCCTCCGCCTCGACGGAGCGCCACCGGCCCAGGGCGGCCACGGCGTCGCCCCGATCGGACTCGTAGGCCGCGAGCCGGTCCTCCACCAGTCCCCAGCCGTCGGCGGCCGCGGCGGCGGCGCGCAGGTGCGACTCGGCGTCGAGCACCCGGCCGTCGCGCTCCGCGGCGGTCGCGGCCACGAACTCCGCCACGGCCGCCCGAGGCGTCCTTCCGGCCGCGGCGACCAGCCGGGCGCCGAGCGCGACCAGGGCCGCGACCCGCTCGCCGTCGTGCTGATCGTGCTCGTCGAGCAGCTCGTCCACGACCGTGATCAGCACGTCCGGGTCGCCCAGCAGATCCAGCGACCGCCGCAGGACAGCGGGGTCCTCGGCCCCGCCCGTCAGCAGGTCGAGCGCTTCGAGGGCCGCGTCGCGCTGCTCCTGCGTGGTCAGCCGCTCCAGCACCCGCGACTGGCGGTCGACATCCTCGGCGTTGGCCCACACCGACTCGTCGTGGGCGAACTCGTCCTCGCGCTGCTCCAGGCCGGCGGCCGCGGCCAGCTCGGTCAGGGGCGGCACCGGGCGGGCGAAGACGTCACGGTCGCGCAGCAGCATCCCGACCACGAGCATCTCGCCGGTGACCGGCAGCCCGGGTTCGGCGACCTCGGCGTCGTAGACCGAGCGGAGCATCTCCACCAGCCCGGGAGCGGCGACGGGCTCGTCCTCCAGCGCCGAGACCGTGACGGCACCGTCAGCCGTGACGCGGACGGCCAGCAGCGCGTCCAGCGGCAGCGGCGCGAGCCAGTCGACGGGCCCGGCCCACGCCATGTCGTCGACCACCAGCGGACCCTGCGCCACCCGCGGCTCCGGGAACCGGAGGAAGGCGCCGAGGTCGGCGTCGAGGTCGAGGTAGTCCTCGGCGTGCTCGGCCGCCGACAGCCGGTGGGTGAGCACGACGCCGTCGACCAGCCCCGGCACGTGCACGACGACATCGGGATACGCCATCGTGATCGGGGACGCCGGGTCCAGCATCAGTTCGGCCTCGACGGCGGCGAACCACGCCGGGTCGGCTGCCGCGACACCCAGGGGCGCGGCGACCAGCTCCATCAACCGGCCGAGCGACACCGCCTTCTGCTCGTGGGCGACGCCCAGGTAGGCCGCCCGGAGGGCCGCCGGGGCCGGGGCCGGCAGCCGTTCCAGCGCCGCCTCGTAGCCGGCCGGGTCGATGTCCTGCCCGCGCAGCGCGGCCTCGATCTGGGGCAGCACCGCGCTCACCAGCTGGTCCATCGCCGCGTGCCGGTCGAGCCCCAGCCCGAGCAGCCGGACGGCCGTGGCCCACGTCGCGGGCGGGTCGCCGTCGAGGACCTGGTTGGCGATCACCACGCGGATCGACGGCGGCGGCCAGCCCTCCTCGGAGTCGGGCCGGTCGGCCTGCAGGAGTGCGATGCGGCCGTCCTCGTCCGCGTAGTCGTCCTCGTCCGGGACGGTGCCGAACAGGAAACGGAGCCGCGCGTCGTCCACGACGGAAAGCGTAGGCCGCGTCGATCTCAGCGGTAGTTCGCGTACCCCGTCCACGCCTGTCTGCGGGCCCGACGGGGGTCGCACTCCACGCGGTCCTCGGTGTCGATCACGAGGGTGCGCCGGTCGGCGACGTCGTAGGTGGGCCAACCGGCAGCCGGCGAACCGGTGCGGGCGAAGGAGATCCAGTGCTCCTGCACCCGGCGTGTGACGTCGGCCAGCTCGTGGCGCCCCCCGAGTGCGGTGAGCAGGCGGGAGAACCGCTTCGCGCCGAACACGGCGGCCATCTCGGTGCCGTGCGTGGCGTCGTACCCGATCACCTTCAGTGCGCGCGGCGCGAAGTCGTAGCGGTACACCCAGGTGGGAGCCACTGCCGAGTGCCCGTCGGCCGCCCGGACGCTGGGCCACCAGAACGTGACGTCACCACCGAGGTCGACCGCGGACGCCGTGGCGGGGTAGCGCGGGTAGGCGGCCAGGACGCGGACGCGGGCGCCCGGGTCGGTGCCCGCGAACATGCGGTCGATCAGGTCCGTCGACGTGGGCAGCACCCGGCCGGAGCGGGCGAACAGGGTGGCCTCGCGGTCGTTGGTGCCGATGAGCAGCGGCACCGGGTGGGTGCGGCCGGCGTCGAACGCGTCGATGGGGTGCTCGGGCAGGTACTTCCCGTCCACGACGGGGGCGAAGCAGAGCGTGCCGGGCGTCCGCTCGTTGACCCAGTCGTCGAGCGTGGCCCCTGCGGCGACCAGCGCGGCCGGGTCGGCGCGGAGCACGGCGTCGAGGGCGTCGTGCGGGCCCGACCCCAGGATGCCGGCGAGGTCCGCGGCCCAGCCGGCCGCGCGACCGGAGGTGTACGCGGCCTCCACGGCCGAGCTCTCCGAGATCGCGCGGGTGAACAGCCCGCGGGCGGCGGGCGTGGCCATCAGGGTGGTCACCGAGATCGCGCCCGCCGACTCGCCGAACAGCGTGACGTTGCCCGGGTCGCCGCCGAACGCGGCGATGTTGTCGCGCACCCACTCCAGCGCGGCGACCTGGTCGCGGAGCCCGAGGTTGGCGTCCACCGGACGGGCGGGCGTCGCGTAACGGGTGAAGTCGAGGTAGCCCAGCACGCCCAGGCGGTAGTTGAAGGTGACGTGCACGACGTCACCCGCGCGGACGAGCTCCGTGCCGCCGTAGAGCGTGGCGGCCGAGGATCCCGCGCTGAACGCGCCGCCGTAGATCCACACCATCACCGGGCGGGGCCGTGTGGACTCCGCAGCGGGGCGCAGGACGTTGACGCTCAGGCAGTCCTCCCCCATCGGGGTACGCCGGCCCGCGCCGACCATCGCGTTGTTGCGGGCCTGGGGTGGCACCGGGCCGAACCGGGACGCGTCGCGGATCCCCGTCCACGGCTCGGGCGGGCGCGGAGCGCGCAGCCGGCCGTCGCCGGCGGTGGACGCGGCGTACGGGATGCCGCGCCAGGCCACGAGATCGCCCTCGACGACGCCCCGCACGACCCCGGCGGTCGTCGTGATCTCCATCAAGCCCCCTGATCGGTGATGCAGGTCATCGTGCCTGGCGCGACCTCGGTGAAGCCTCCGTCGCGGACGGCCACGGCCTCCCCGCGCTCGACCGCGGCGGACAGCTCCGCCCAGCGCTGCGGCGAGGCGTCCCGCACGGCGAACGGGGGCACCTCGGTGAGAGCGTGCGCGCCCGCGAAGAGCATCGAGGCGTGCCCCACCTGCGCGGCGGCCTTCCCGACCGTCATGCGCAGCGCGGCGTTCACCCAGATCACCGGCACCCCGGGTGGCGGCGGGCCCGGCTCGTCGGCTTCGAGGTCGGTGCCGCCGATCTGCAGCCGCGACAGCGCCCGGGGCACGTCGTCGACGGGGCCGGGGAGCAACGCCCGGGCCTCGCCGTCGCCCACCCGGCAGGTCACACCCGGGAGTTCCTGCACGGCCTCCCAGTGCGCCCCGCGCGCCCGGCGGGCGATCTTGCGGATGCGGCTGGCCACCCACAGGTCGACGGCCTCGTGCCACTCGCCCCCGGGCTCGGCCCGCAGGTCGAGGCACAGCGCGAGCGCCGCAGCGGCCGCCGCCTCCAGCACCGGCGTCCGCGCGGCGGGCGGCCGCTCCAGCCGCAGCACGACGGGCATGGCGCGCGTGATGCCGTCGGGCTCGGGCGGGATGACGACGGACGCGGTGCCGTACCGGGCCGCGAGCGGTTCGAGCACGGTCACGCGGCACCGGGGTCGTGAGCGAAAAGCAGGGTCAGGGCAGTGATAAGCGCGCACGGGCCGTCAGGCAATGGGGACCCTCCGGCCCACGCCCTCGGCGGCGTCGGCGCGCTCGATCTCGTCGCGGGTGATGCCCAGGACGAACAGCACGACGTCGAGGTAGGGCAGGGACAGGGCGGTGTCGGCGACGTCGCGCAGGGCCGGCTTGGCGTTGAACGCGATGCCGAGGCCCGCGGTGGAGAGCATGTCGATGTCGTTGGCCCCGTCGCCGACGGCCACGCACTGCTCCAGCGGGACGCCGAAGGCCTCGGCGAAGCGGCGCAGGGCCACGGCCTTGCCGGGCCGGTCGACGATCTCGCCCACGACCTTGCCGGTGAGCCGCCCGTCGACGACCTCCAGCTCGTTCGCCGCGCAGAAGTCCAGCCCGAGCTCCTCCGCGAGCCCCGCGATCACCCGCGTGAAGCCGCCGGAGACGACACCGCAGCGGAAGCCGAGTCGCTTGAGCGTGCGGATGGTGGTGCGCGCGCCGGGAGTGAGCTCCAGTTCCGCGGCGACCTCGGCCAGCACCGTCTCGGGCAACCCGGCCAGGGCGGCGACGCGGCGGTGCAGCGACTCGGCGAAGTCCAGCTCACCGCGCATCGCGGCCTCGGTGACCGCCCGTACCTGGGCCTCGGCGCCCGCCCGCGCGGCGAGCATCTCGATGACCTCGCCCTGCACGAGCGTGGAGTCGACGTCGAACACGATGAGCCGCTTGCTGCGCCGCCCCAGGCCGGCCCGCTCCACGGCGACGTCGACACCCGCGGCGCGCGCCACGTCGACGAGCTTGGCCCGCAGCGTGCCGGGTGGGTAGTTCTCGGACCCCTTGCCGGGGACGGGCGAGACCATCAGCTCCAGGCCGGTGACCGGGTAGTCGGCCACGCGGCGGATGGCGTCGATGTTGGCGCCCGCGTCGGCGAGCGCCTGGGCGATGGACCCGAAGGCCCGCGCGGTGATCGGGCGGCCGATCACCACCACCACGTGGGTGGAGTGCCGACGGGCCGCGGGGTTGTCGTGGGTCTCGATGGAGGTGTGGACCTGCATCGCGATGCCCGCCATGGCCTGCTCGACGGCCTCCTGGAGGCCCTCCGGGTCGTGGTGGGCCGCCACGAGGGCGCCGAGCGTGAGCCGGCCGCGGATGACGACCTGCTCGACATCGAGCAGGTCGACCCCGTGCCGGGTGAGCGCGGCGAAGAGCACCGAGCTCACACCGGGACGGTCGGGACCGGTGACCGTGATCAGGACGGTGGTGTCACCTGTCATCGTTCAGCGGGACGTGGGGTCCCCGTTCGGCTGGGACTCTCCGCCCACGCCCTGGGTGACGATCTCCGCCACCTGCGGGTGGCCGCCCACGTGCGCCTCCTCGCGGAAGCGCTCCACCAGGTGCGGGTAGTGCAGCTCGAACGCGGGACGCTCCGACCGGATCCGCGGCAGCTCGGTGAAGTTGTGCCGTGGCGGCGGGCAGGACGTGGCCCACTCGAGCGAGTTGCCGAAGCCCCACGGGTCGTCGACCGTGACGACCTTCCCGTACCGGTAGCTCTTGAAGACGTTCCAGATGAACGGCAGCGTCGACGCCCCGAGCACGAACGCTCCGATGGAGCTGATCATGTTGAGCGTGGTGAAGCCGTCGGTCGGCAGGTAGTCGGCGTAGCGGCGCGGCATGCCCTCGTTGCCCAGCCAGTGCTGCACCAGGAACGTCAGGTGGAAGCCGATGAACGTGAGCCAGAAGTGGACCTTGCCCAGCGTCTCGTCCATCATCCGGCCCGTCATCTTCGGGAACCAGAAGTAGATACCGGCGTAGGTGGCGAACACGATCGTGCCGAACAGGACGTAGTGGAAGTGCGCCACCACGAAGTAGGTGTCCGAGACGTGGAAGTCCACCGGCGGTGACGCCAGCAGGATGCCGGTGAGGCCACCGAAGAGGAACGTGACGAGGAAGCCGAGCGCGAACATCATCGGCGTCTCGAACGTGATCTGGCCCTTCCACAGCGTGCCGATCCAGTTGACGAACTTGACGCCGGTCGGGATCGCGATGAGGAAGGTGGTGAAGGAGAAGAAGGCCAGCAGGACCGCACCGGTGGCATACATGTGGTGGGCCCACACCGCGACCGAGAGCGCGCCGATGGAGATGGTGGCGTAGACCAGGCCCTTGTAGCCGAAGACGGGCTTGCGGGCGAACACCGGGAAGATCTCCGAGACGATGCCGAAGAACGGCAGCGCGACGATGTAGACCTCGGGGTGGCCGAAGAACCAGAACAGGTGCTGCCACAGGATCACGCCGCCGTTGGCGGGGTCGAACACGTGGGCGCCGAAGTGCCGGTCCGCGGCCAGGCCGAACAGTGCAGCGGTGAGCACGGGGAACGCGATGAGGATCAGGATCGCGGTGACGAAGATGTTCCAGGTGAAGATCGGCATCCGGAACATCGTCATGCCCGGGGCGCGCATGCACACGATGGTGGTGATGAAGTTGACGCCACCGAGGATCGTGCCGAGCCCCGAGGTGATGAGCCCGACGATCCACAGGTCGGCACCGGCGCCCGGGGAGTGGATGGCGTCCGACAGCGGGGTGTAGGCGAACCAGCCGAAGTCGGCGGCACCACCCGGGGTCAGGAAGCCCGACAGGACGATGAGCCCGCCGAACAGGAACAGCCAGAACGAGAACGCGTTGAGCCGCGGGAACGCGACGTCCGGCGCACCGATCTGCAGCGGCACGATGTAGTTCGCGAACCCGAACAGGATCGGGGTGGCGTACAGCAGCAGCATGATCGTGCCGTGCATCGTGAACAGCTGGTTGTACTGCTCGTTGGACAGGAACTGCTGCCCCGGCACCGCCAGCTCACCGCGCATGAGCAGCGCCATGGCACCGCCCGCGAGGAAGAACCCGAACGACGCGACCAGGTACAGGATCGCGATGTCCTTGGGGTCGGTCGTGTGCAGCATCTTCAGCAGCATGGATCCCTTGGCCGACTGTCGCGCCGGGTACGGGCGCGACGTGATCGGCTTGGGGGCGACAGCTGTCACTGTGGCTCGTCTCCTGCACTGGTCCCGTAGTAGTGACCGGGCCCGGCCGTGGGGTCTCTGTTGCTCCCGAGGATCGTAGCTCTACTCGCTGTCGAAGGCGCCCCGAGGGTTCAGATCAGTGGGTTGGGTGAAAGGCTGGACATGGGATCGACGAACGTCATCATCGGGCCCGCGCTGGGGATCGCGGCCGTCGCCGCGGTGCTGATCGCGGCCGGTGTCGCCTGGTGGACGGGGCTGGGCACGTCGCGGCAGGCCGTCATCGCGGCTTTGCGGGCGACGCTGCAGCTGGGCGTCGTGTCGCTGCTCATCGGCGCGATCGTGGCCTCGTTCTGGTTCAGCGCGGCCTTCGTGGGGGTGATGCTGGTGGTGGCCGCCCGCACCGGCGGCAGGCGGATGACCGACGACCGCACCGGCTGGTGGGCCGCTGTCCCCATCGCGCTCGCCCCGCTGCCGGTGGTGGGTGGGCTGGTGCTGGGCGGGGTGGTGCCACCCACGGGCATCGCGGTGATCCCGATGGCGGGCATCCTCATCGGCGGCACGATGACGGCGACGGCGCAGGCGGGCCGCCGGGCACTCGACGAGCTGGAGTCCCGCCGCGGCGAGGTGGAGGCCGCGCTCTCGCTCGGCCTGCTGGCCCGCGATGCGGCCGTGCTGGTGACGAGGGACTCGGCGGCCCACGCTCTCGTGCCCCCGATGGACCAGACCCGCACCGTCGGGCTCGTCACGCTGCCCGGCGCGTTCGTCGGGATGCTGCTGGGCGGCGCCACCCCGATCCAGGCCGGCGCCGTACAGCTGCTCGTGCTGCTGCTGCTCCTCGCGGCGGAGACGATCGCCGTCGCCGTCGCGGTGGACATGGTGTGCCGGGGGCTGGTCCACCGGGACGGCGAGCCCGCCCAGATCGTGACCGAACGGGCCCCTTACCGGATCGGGACGAAGAGCTCCTCGAACAAGCCCGAGCTCTCGGCCGGGCTGGGCTCGCCGTCCACGATGTAGAACTCGACGCCCAGGCCCATCGCGAACATGGGCTCGGGCATCGTCAGCATGAAGTGCTCGGGCGACATCTGGCTGGCGTGGGCGCGCATCGAGTCGCGCTTCTGGCCCACGAAGTCGACGGCCTCGACGCGGTGGGTGATCTCCGCCTCGGGCTTGCCCATCTTCTCGACGCCCTCGGGCAGCTCACCGCCGGCCTGCTTGGCCCCGCGGGCCATCCAGTCCCGGTTGATCGTGCTCTGCGCCACCACCGGCACCGCTGCGAGCTCGGCCGCCCGCTTGCCCACCCGGTGGACCTGGATGTGGTCGGGGTGGCCGTAGCCGCCGTTGTCGTCGTAGATCGTGAGGACGTCGGGCTCCTCCTCGTCGAGGATCACCGCGAGCACCTTCGCCGCGTGCTCGACGTTCGCCTGCCAGAGGCAGTACGGAGCCTCGTTGCTGGGCTCGCCCATCATCCCGGAGTCGGTGTAGGGCAGGAACTCCACACGCTTGGCCCCGAGCACCGCGGCGGAGGCGTAGCACTCGGCGGAGCGCCGGACGGGCAACTGCTCCCCCGGTTCCAGGACGCCCGGCACGGGCTCCCCCAGCTCGCCGCGCGTGGCGAACACGAGGACCACCCGGTGGCCCGCGGCCGCGGCCTTGGCCAACGTGCCGGCCGAGGCGATCGACTCGTCGTCGGGATGTGCGTGAAAGGAGACGATGGTGCCCACGGCCGAGACCCTACGCAGGCTCAGGCGAGGATCCGGGTCAGGGCGGGGGCCACCTCGGCCAGGCGCATCACCGTCTGGGCCCTCCCGCCCCCGCGCGCCGCGAGCGTCGCGGCGGCGGTCTCCGCCTCGACCCCGCCCCGCGGGACCAGGACGTGCAGGCGGTCGATGCCGGCCAAAGCGTCGGCGGGCTCCTCGCCCGCGGTGTGCAGGCAGTCGCTCAGCAGCACCACCATGCGCTCGTCGGCCACCGCCCCGGCGAGTTGCCGCGACGCCTCGCGCAGCCCGGACGCCAGGTCGGTGGTGCCGTGGCCGCGCAGCGCGACGAGTTCGCTCAGCAGCTCCTCGGGCGCGCGCCGCACGCCCTGGGCCTGCAGGACCTTCACCCCCGCGCTGAACGCGAGCACCGACGGCTGGAGCTTCGGCGGACCGGTCTCGTTGGCGACGATCACCCCGGCGGCGGCCACCGCCGCCAGCGCCACGGCCAGGCCCTGCATCGACCCCGAGATGTCGACGACGAGGCAGACGGCGCGGCGGTGTGCCGTCCAGGTGCGGGTGACGATGTCCTCGGCCACCGGACGCCGGGACGAGCCGGGCTGCCAGCGTTCGAGCGTGCGGTCGAGGTCGAGGTCGCCGTCGAGACGGTTCGACGGGCCCAGCCGACGGGTGCCCCGGGCCTTCGCCGGGCCGACGCGGCCGAGCCGGATGAACACGCGCCCGGCGAGACGCCGGGCCTCCGTGCGCAGGGCGACGTCGGTGGCCACGGCCATGTCGGCGAGCAGCGCGGCGGCCGCCTCGGGGTCCGCAGCCACGGCGGCGTCGAACGCGTCGGGGTCGAGCTCGCCCAGTTCGGGGGAGACGTCGTCGAAGTCCGGGTGCTGCTGGGCGAGCTGCTGGCGGCCCTTGGTGCGGGCCGCCTGCTCGCGGCCGGGGCGGGAACGGGGCTGGAAGCCCGGCGGGGAACTACCTCCCGCCGGGCTGTCGAATTTTCCCTCGGCGTCCGAGGGGTCGGCATCCGGGGAGTCGACCGGCCAGAGTTTCTCCAGCAGTTCGTCGATCACCGACTCGGGCGTGCGGTCCACCCCGTCGGCGACGCGGATGCGGCCCGACAGCGCGGCGTAGGCGGCGTCGCGGGCGGTCTCCCGGTCCGGTTGCGGCTCGCCGCGCAGCTCGGCCAATCCGGTGATCACGAGTGCGAGGTCGATCGCGCCCCGGACGGAGCTGCCCATCCGTACGTCGCGGTGCTCGCGGGTGGCCCGGGTGAGGTCGACCGAGAGGTCCACCCAGCGCCCGGCCAGCCCGCTGACCGACGCGGTGATGGCCCGTTCGCCGTCGAGGTCCTGGTATCCCAGCACCACCCGGCACATGCGGTCGGCGATGGCCTGGCTGACGCGCGCGGTGCCCACGGCGTCGAAGGGGTTCATGGCCGCGATCAGCCGGAAGTCCTTGCCCGCGTGCACCGTGCCCAGCCGGGGGACGGCGATCTCGCCCTCGGTGAGCACGGTGATCAGGACGTTGAGCGTCTCCTCGGGGACGCGGTTGAGCTCCTCGAGGTAGAGCAGGCCGCCCTGGCGCATGGCGGTGATCAGCGGGCCGTCCACGAACGCGCCGGGGGTGTAGCCGGTGCTGAGCACCTGGGAGGGGTCGAACTGGCCGACCAGCCGCGCCGGCGTCAGCTCGGCGTTGCCCTCGACGAACACGACCTCCTGGCCGGTGTCGAGCGCGATCGAGCGCAACAAGGTGGACTTGCCGGTGCCCGGCGGCCCCTCGATGACGACGTGCCGCCCCGTCAGGAGAGCGACGGTGAGCACCTCGCGCTCACGCCGGAGCCCGACAACAGGGGTGGGAGCCATGGGAACCTTTCCCAGACGGACGAACGGCACTCTCGTCGCAACCTGTGCGACGGGAGTGCCGTTCGTCGGTGGATGGACTAGCTGTACTTGATGACGCCGCGGATGTTCTTGCCGTCGTGCATGTCCTGGTAGCCCTGGGCCACCTCGTCGAGGGTGTAGGTCTTGGTGACCAGCTCGTCGAGCTTCAGCACGCCGGAGCGGTAGAGGTCCAGCTGGCGCAGGATGTCCCAGTTCGGGTTCGACGCGCCGAACAGCGCGCCCTGGATGCGCTTCTGGTAGAGCGTGACGTCAGCCAGCGACACCGGCAGCGGCGTGGTGTCCTGGATGTTGCCCAGCGCCGTGACGACGACGGTGCCCGCCTTGCGGATCGACGCCATGGCCTGCCCGATGTACTCGGGCTTGACCACGCCGACGGTGACGATGGTCTGGTCGGCGCCCTGCCCGTTGGTGAACTGGTGCGCGAGCTCGGTGGCCTCCTCCATCGTCTCGACGGCGTGGGTGGCGCCCAGCTCCTGGGCCTTCTCGCGCTTGAACGCCACCGGGTCCACGGCGATGATGTTGGACGCGCCCGCGTGGGCGGCACCCTGCACGGCGTTGATGCCGATGCCGCCGATGCCCATGATGATCGTGGTGGCGCCCGGCTTGACCTCACCGGAGTTCACCGCCGAGCCCCAGCCCGTGCCGACACCGCAGCCCACGAGGCAGGCGACGTCGAGCGGGATGTCCTCGGGGACCTTCACGCACGAGTCCTGGGAGACCGTGGTGGTCTCGAGGAACGTCGAGATGCCGCACATCTGGCCGACCGGCGTGTCGGTGCCGGCCAGCTTCAGGCGGAAGCTGGTGGGATCCTCCCAGCGCGACCCGGCCAGCAGACCGGCGCCCAGGTCACAGAGGTTCTGCATGCCCGAGGCGCACCAGCGACAGTGGCCGCAGGAGGGCAGGAACGAGAAGACGACGTGGTCGCCCTCCTTGAGCCCCTTGGTGTTGACGCCGGCCTTGGTGACGATGCCGGCGCCCTCGTGGCCGCCGGCGAACGGGTAGACGCCGACCGGGATGTCGCCGGTGGCGATGTGGTCGTCGGAGTGGCACATGCCCGACGCGGTCAACTTGACCTGGATCTCGCCGGCACCCGGGTCGTCGACCTCGAGGTCCACGACCTCGTACTTGCCCGGTGCCTGCCGGATGATGGCTCCACGAGTCTGCATCGACTGTTCTCCCTTGATCGGTGGGGCGCGCGCGGGGTGTGCGCCAGACCACTCCGTGCGTTCATAGCAGGCCACGCATAGGTAGGGGAAGGACCAGCACGCTCGGTTCGCAACGCGGATGTTGACCACCAGTGATTTTCTACGAATCGTTGACGGTCCGTGATCGAGCAGTAGAGTTCGGACACCCGAACCGAGCTGCGGAGCGCCCCCATGACGGACTCGTTCAACGCCGCCGTATTTCTCACCGAGCGCCGCCTCGCCGCGGGTGACGGTGGGCGGACCGCCGTCCACCACCCGGGCGGCTCGGTCACCTACGCGGAGCTGACCGGCGAGGTGCGCCGCGTCGCGGCCGGACTGCTGGCGATCGGGGTGCGCCCCGAGGAGCGCGTCCTCATGTGCATGGTCGACGACGTCGAGCTCGTCACCGCCATCCTGGCCACGATGTACATCGGTGCCGTCGCGGTGCCGTCGTCGACGATGCTGACCGGCCCGGAGCTGGGCAAACTCGTCGTGGACTCCCGCGCCCGCGTGGTTCTGGGCAGTGCCGAGTTCGCGGCCTCCGTGCTCGGCTCCACCGCCGATGCCCCCGACGTGCGACACGTCGTCCTGACCGGGGACACCGCGCCCGACTCTCCCGGCGGCATGACGTGGGCACAGCTGCGTGACGCCGAACCGCTCGCCGCCGCGTACCCGACCTGGGACGAGTCACCCGCGCTGTGGCTCTACACCTCGGGCACCACCGGCACCCCCAAGGGCGCCATGCACCGCCACACGGACATCCGTGTGGTCTGCGAGACCTACGCCGCACAGGTCCTGGGCATCACCCGCGACGACGTCTGCCTCTCCGGCGCCAAGCTGTTCTTCGCCTACGGCATCGGCAACTCGCTGTTCTTCCCGTTCTCGGTCGGGGCCGCGGCCGTGCTGGAACCGGCGCGCCCGAACCCGACGCACTACGGGCAGCTCACGCAGATGCACGGCGTCACACTGTTCTTCGGAGGCCCCAGCTTCTGGGGCCCGCTGATGGCCGCCGGCCTGCCGAAGGAGACGTTCGCGACCGTCCGCAACGGCGTCTCGGCCGGCGAGGCCCTGCCCGCCCGGATGTTCCACGGCGTCCGCGACCAGTACGGCTTCGAGATCCTCGACGGCATCGGCTCCACCGAGGCGCTGCACATCTTCATCTCCAACGTGCCCGGCAAGGTCGTCCCGGGCAGCTCCGGCTACCCGGTGCCGGGCTACCGGGTGGAGCTGCGCCGCGCCGACGGCAGCGTGATCGACGGCGCCGACGAGCCCGGGATGCTCTACATCGCGGGCGAGTCCATCTGCACCGGCTACTGGTGTCGCACCGAGGTCAACCGCGCCGTGTTCCAGGGCGAGTGGATGCGCACCGGCGACCAGTACGTCCGCGCCGACGACGGCAGCTACTCCTGCCTGGGCCGCGCCGACGACGTACTGAAGGTCGGCGGCATCTGGGTCAGCCCGGCCGAGGTGGAGGCCCGCCTGATGGAGCACCCGGGGCTGGCCGAGGCCGTGGTGATCGGTGTGCCGGACGCCGACGGCCTCGACAAGCCCGTGGCGTACGTCGTGCCGAAGGCGGGTACCCATGTGGACCCGGACGAGGTGATCGCGTTCTGCCGGGCCGGCCTCGCGTCGTTCAAGCGGCCGCGCCTGGTGGTGGAGGTCAGCGAGCTGCCCCGCACCGCCACGGGCAAGATCCAGCGCTTCCGGCTCCGCGCCATGGCGGCCGGCACCACGACGTGACATTCTACAAAGTTTTGCCGTTGCGCTGATATGTTGTAGAGTAACGGCCAACAGCCACCGCGCTCGGCGCAGGAGGATCACCGATGACCACCACCATCGAGCCCGACACGACCCCGGCCGTCTCGTTCGACACCGACCCCACCGCGTACAAGCACTGGAAGCTCGACGTCCAGGGGGACGTGGCCTACCTGCGCCTCGACATCGACGAGGCCGGCGGCATCGTCCCCGGCTACGAGCTGAAGATGAACAGCTACGACCTGGGCGTCGACATCGAGCTCTACGACGCCACCCAGCGCCTGCGCTTCGAGCACCCCGGCGTGCACGCAGTGGTGATCACCAGCGCCAAGGACCGCAACTTCTGCGCCGGCGCCAACATCCGGATGCTCGCGCAGTCCAGCCACCCGTGGAAGGTGAACTTCTGCAAGTTCACCAACGAGACCCGCAACGGCATCGAGGACTCGAGCGCCAACTCCGGTCAGGTCTACATCGCCGCGGTCAACGGAACGGCGGCCGGCGGCGGCTACGAGATGGCCCTGGCGTGCGACCAGATCCTGCTCATCGACGACAACTCCTCCGCCGTCTCGCTGCCCGAGGTGCCGCTGCTGGGGGTGCTGCCCGGCACCGGGGGCCTCACCCGCGTCATCGACAAACGCAAGGTCCGCAAGGATCGCGCCGACGTCTTCGCCACCAAGTCCGAGGGCGCACGGGGCCGCCAAGCCGTCGAGTGGAAGCTCGTGGACGAGGTCATCCCGAAGCGCAACTGGGACGAGACGGTGGCCGAGCGCGCCGCCGCCGCGGCCGCCCGCTCCACCCGCCCGTCCGACGCTTCCGGGATCTCCCTGACGCCGTTGCAGCGCGAGGAGACCGCCGACGGCATCACCTACCAGCACGTCAAGGCGGTGTTCGACCGCGGGCGGGGGCTCGTCGAGATCACCGTGTTCGGCCCCGAGGGGGACGTGCCCGACACAGTCGACCGCGTGCACGAGCTCGGCGCCGACTTCTGGCCTCTCGCCATGACCCGCGAGCTCGACGACCTGATCCTGCGGCTGCGCGCCAACGAGCTGGAGCTCGGCACGTGGGTGATCCGTACGAAGGGCGACGTCGAGGACGCGCTGGCGTTCGAGAAGGTCATCGAGGACTTCTCGAGTTCGGATTGGCTGGTCAACGAGATCCGCCACTACTTCAAGCGCACCCTCAAGCGCCTCGACGTCACGTCGCGGTCGCTGATCGCGCTGATCGAGCCGGGATCCTGCTTCGCGGGCGCCCTGCTGGAGCTGGCGCTGGCGTGCGACCGCCAGTACATGCTCGAGGGCCTGATGGAGGACGGCGACGAGGAGGGCGAGCCGGCGCAGATCGTGCTGTCGGCGTCGAACTTCGGCGCGTTCCCCATGAGCAACGGGCTGGGCCGGCTGGCGTCGCGCTTCTACGGCGACGACGACGCGGTGGCGAAGCTGCGCCAGGAGACCAGCCGCCGCATCGAGGCCGTCGAGGCCGCCGAGCTGGGCCTGGTCACCGAGGCGTTCGACGACATCGACTGGGAGGACGACATCCGGATCATGCTGGAGGAGCGGGCCTCCCTCTCCCCCGACGCGCTGACCGGCATGGAGGCCAACCACCGGTTCGTCGGGCCGGAGACGATGGAGTCGCGGATCTTCTCGCGGCTCACGGCCTGGCAGAACTGGATCTTCGTTCGACCGAACGCATCGGGCCCCGAGGGGGCGCTGCGCAAGTACGGCACGGGACGCAAAGCGGAATTCGACCGGAAGCGGGTCTAGGCATGTCGATCGACTACTCGGAGAAGATCCCCAACAACGTCGACCTGGCCGGTGACCGCAAGCTCCAGCGTGCGCTCGAGAGCTGGCAGCCCAACTTCCTCAACTGGTGGAAGACGATGGGCCCGGCCGTCCCCACCGAGGACGTCTACCTGCGCACCGCCGTGGCCGTGGGCCGCGAGGGGTGGGCGCACTTCGACCACGTCGCCATGGAGGAGTACCGCTGGGGCGTGTTCCTGGCGGAGCGCAACACCGACCGCAAGATCGCGTTCGGCGAGCAGAAGGGCCAGCCGGTCTGGCAGCAGGTGCCCGGCGAGTACCGCGCCGACCTGCAGCGCCTCATCGTCATCCAGGGCGACACCGAGCCCGCGTCGGTGGAGCAGCAGCGCCGCCTGGGCGAGACCGCCCCGTCGCTGTACGACCTGCGCAACCTGTTCCAGGTCAACGTCGAGGAGGGCCGCCACCTCTGGGCGATGGTCTACCTGCTGCACGCCTTCTTCGGCCGCAACGGCCGCGACGAGGCCGAAGCGCTGCTGCAGCGCAACTCCGGTGACCTCGACAGCCCGCGCATCCTCGGCGCGTTCAACGAGGAGACTCCCGACTGGCTGAGCTTCTTCATGTTCACCTACTTCACCGACCGGGACGGCAAGTACCAGCTCGGTACGTTGAAAGAATCAGCCTTCGACCCGCTGAGTCGGACATGCGAGTTCATGCTCAAGGAGGAGAGCCACCACATGTTCGTCGGCACCACGGGTGTCGACCGCGTGGTCACCCGCGCCGCCGAGCTGACGCGCCAGTACGACACCGAGGAGATCGGCCCGCACGGCGGCATCCCGCTCGACGTCATCCAGAAGTACATCAACTTCCACTACTCGGTGAGCCTCGACCTGTTCGGCTCCGAGCAGTCCACCAACGCGGCCAACTACTTCACCGCCGGGCTCAAGGGCCGCTGGCAGGAGGAGCGCCGCAAGGACGACCACGTGCTCACCGAGAACTCGGCGCACATCGACCTCGTCCGCGACGGCGTGCTCACCCAGGACGAGGTGCCGGCGCTGCTCGCGCTGAACTCCGACCTGCGCACCGAGTACATCGCCGACTGCGAGAACGGCCTCAAGCGCTGGAACCGCGTGCTGGAGAACGCCGGCCTCGACCGTCGCCTCTACCTGCCGCACCTGGGCTTCAACCGCGGCGTCGGCCTGTTCTCCGAGCACCACATCACCCCGAAGGGCGACGTCGTCGGCCCCGACGTGTGGGAGGCCAAGAAGGACTGCTGGCTGCCCACCGAGGCCGACAAGACCCACGTCCGGAGCCTGATGAAGCCGGTCTACGAGCCCGGCAAGATCGCGAGCTGGATCGCGCCGCCCACGAAGGGCATCAACGACGAGCCCTTCGAGTACGAGTACGTCCACTTCAGCTGAGCCCCACCCCGCCCATTGCAGCAA
The DNA here is from genome assembly GCA_038231335.1 of Mycobacteriales bacterium. Classification (GTDB taxonomy): domain Bacteria; phylum Actinomycetota; class Actinomycetes; order Mycobacteriales; family Pseudonocardiaceae; genus Pseudonocardia. The sequence goes on along the minus strand of JBBRLM010000010.1, from coordinate 23,609 downwards.
AGCCACGTTCATGCAGTCTCGTTGCGTGAACGTGGCTTTGCTGCAATCCCGGACCTGGAGTACCCCATGCCGTACGTGATCGCTGAGCCCTGCATCGACGTGATGGACCGCTCGTGCGTCGACGAGTGCCCCGTCGACTGCATCTACGAGGGCTCGCGCAAGCTCTACATCTCCCCCGTCGAGTGCATCGACTGCGGGGCCTGCGAGCCCGTGTGCCCGGTGGAGGCGATCAGCCAGGACCGCGCCGTGGACCCCGACTTCGAGGCCCACGTGGCCGACAACGCCACGTTCTTCGACTCCGTCCTCCCCGGCCGCGACGAGCCGGTCGGCGCGCCCGGCGGAGCCATGGGTGTGGGCGCCGTGGGCGTGGACACGGAGCTGGTGGCCCAGCACGAAGCGGCCGGCTGACGGCCTATCGCACGGCCGTCGTCGCGGCGTAGAGGTCCTCGATCTGGCTGGCGTACTTCTCGGCGATCGGGCGGCGCCGCAGCTTCATCGTCGGGGTCAGCTCGTCCCCCGCCGGGAGCCAGTCCACGCCCAGGATCGTGAACGCCTTGACCTGCTCCACACGGGAGAGCCGTTCGTTCGCCCGGTCCACGGCGGCCTCCATCGCGGCGCGGACGCCGTCGGCGGCGGCGAGCACGGCCACCGAGGCGTCCGGGATGCCGTGCTGAGCCGCGAACGCCGCGCCGGCGTCGGGGTCCAGCACGACGAGGGCGACGTTGTAGGGCCGCCGGTCCCCGATGACGACGACCTGGCCGATCAGCGGGCTCGCCCCCTTGACGGCCGCCTCGATGTTGGCGGGCGACATGTTCTTGCCGGCCGCGTTGATGATGAGCTCCTTCTTGCGGTCGACGATGGTGACGTAGCCGTCGGCGTCGATCTCGGCGATGTCGCCGGTGTGCAGCCAGCCGTCGGGATCGAGCGCCTCGGCCGTCAGCCCCGGCTCGCCGCGGTAGCCGCGCATGACCTGCGCACCCCGGCAGAGCAGTTCGCCGTCGGCCGCGCGACGCAGTTCCAGGCCGGGCACGGCCGGACCGACGGTGCCGAGCTTGGTCCGCTCCGGGTTGATGGTGCCGCAGCACGACAGCTCCGACATCCCCCACAGCTCCTGGATCGGCAGCCCGATCGCGCCGAAGAACTCCAGCACGTCCAGCGACGTGGGTGCCGCACCCGAGCACGACCAGCGGACCTGGTGGAGCCCGAGCCGTGCACGGACGGCCGACCAGACCGCCGAGTCGGCCTTGTCGTACTCGGCGAGGAGCGCCTCGCCGGGGCCCGGCCCGGTGCCCGCGATCGCCGCCTGCTCCGCCCGGACCTTGCGCAGTCCCACATCCAGCGCCCAGGCGATCCCGGCTCGACGCTGCTCGTCGGGCTCGCCGGCGAACCCGGCCTCCAGCGCGGCCTTCTGCTTCTCCCAGATCCGCGGAACGGCGGCCCACACCGTGGGCGCCACTTCCAGCACCGCCGGGAACAGCCCGGCCAGGTCCGGGACGGAGGTCACCCGGTAGCCGAAGACCATCGGGTTGTAGTGCGAGAACGAGCGGTCGGCGACGTGGGCGAGCGGCAGGTAGGACAGACTCCGGTCGGCGGCGGTCACGGGCAGCACCGCCGCCAGCCCGGCGATCTGCGCGAGCATGCTGCGGTGGGTCAGCTCCACGCCCTTGGACGGCCCGGTGGTGCCGGAGGTGTAGATCAGCGTCAGCAGGTCGTCGGGCGCGACGGCACGCCGCGTCGAACGGGAACGCCGGGTCGCCGAGCGTCTCCAGCTCGTCGAGACCGACGGTTCCCTCGGGCGCACCGTCAACGCAGACGATGTGCTCCACCGGCCCGCCGGCCGCGCGCATCCGCTCGACGAACTGCGACTCGCAGATCACGACGCGGCTGCCGGCGTTGCGCAGGATGTGCGCGATCTGGTCGACCGACGAGGTGTTGTAGACCGAGAACCCGGCAGCGCCCAGGTGCATCGCAGCGGTGTCGCACAGGTGGAACTCCGGCCGGTTGACCGTCAACAGGCCCACCGTGTCGCCGTGGCCGACGCCCAGGGCGGCCAGCCCCGCGGCGATCCGGCGGACCCGCGCGGCGTACTCCGCCCAGGTGATCTCGACGGCGCCACCGGGCGTCCGAAGCGCGACCTCGGCGGGGCGGGCCTCCGCGGTCCGCTGGAAGGCATGGCACAGACTCGGCACATCGGTGGGCGTCATCGCACACTCCTCCTGGTCACGCGGGAGTACAGCGTGGCCAACTCCGAGGCCCGCGGATAGCCCTCGGGATCGATACGGATGTCAATCTGAGACCCGCAGTGCGGTTCGGCCAACTACCGTCGTTCGTCACCCTGCCTGAAGGAGAACGACGATGCCGGTGCCCCGTCCTGCCCGGATCGCCGGAGCCGCCACCCGCGGCCGAGCCGACTCCGCACAGCTCGTGTTCGACTTCGCCGACGGCAATCGGGACCAGGCCGACCTGCTGGGAGGCAAGGGCGCCAACCTGGCCGAGATGACCAACCTGGGATTGCCCGTGCCACCCGGGTTCACCGTCACCACCGAGGCGTGCCGCTTCTACCTCGAACGCGGCGAGGAGCCGCAGACGTTGCGCGTGCAGGTGACGATGGCCCTGCGCCGCCTGGAGGACCAGCTCGGCCGCCGGCTCGGGGACGTCCAGGACCCGCTGCTCGTCTCGGTGCGGTCCGGGGCCAAGTACTCGATGCCCGGGATGATGGAGACTGTCCTCAACGTCGGGCTCAACGACTACTCGGTGAAGGGGCTCGCCGAGGCGGCGGGCAACGAGCGGTTCGCGTGGGACTCCTACCGCCGGCTGGTGCAGATGTTCGGGCGCACCGTGCTCGACATCCCCGGCGAGCGGTTCGAGGCGGAGCTGGACGCCGTGAAGACGCGGGCCGGCGTGGCGGCGGACGTCAACCTCACCGCGGAGCATCTGCGCGACCTGGTCGACACGTTCAAGCACATCGTCTTCGACGCGACGGGCCGGGACTTCCCCCAGGACCCCCGCGAGCAGCTGGACATGGCGATGCGCGCGGTGTTCGAGTCGTGGAACACCGACCGCGCCCGGCTCTACCGCCGCCGCGAGCGCATCCCGCAGGACCTGGGCACCGCCGTCAACGTGTGCGCCATGGTGTTCGGCAACCTCGGCGACACGTCCGGCACCGGGGTCTGCTTCACCCGCGACCCGGCCAGCGGCAAGCTCGGCGTCTACGGCGACTACCTGGTCGACGCGCAGGGTGAGGACGTCGTCGCCGGCATCCGCAACACCCTGACACTCGAGGACTTCGCGCAGCTCGACCCGGCCTCCCACGCCGAGCTGACCAAGATCATGCGTCGCCTGGAGACGCACTACCGGGACCTCTGCGACATCGAGTTCACGGTGGAGCGGGGCAAGCTGTGGATGCTGCAGACCCGCGTGGGCAAGCGGACGCCCGCCGCCGCGTTCCGGATCGCCACCCAGCTCGTCGACGAGCACCTGATCACCGATGACGAGGCGCTGACCCGCGTCACCGGGGCGCAGCTGGCCCAGCTGATGTTCCCCCAGTTCGACGTGGACGCCCCGCGCGACCTGCTGGCCAGGGGCATGGCGGCCTCACCCGGCGCCGCGGCGGGGAAGGTCGTGTTCGACTCCCACACGGCCGTGGAGTGGGCCGCGCGCGGTGAGGACGTGCTGCTGGTCCGCCGGGAGACCACCCCCGACGACCTGGCCGGCATGATCGCCGCCACCGGCGTGCTGACCAGCCGCGGCGGCAAGACCTCGCACGCGGCCGTGGTGGCCCGCGGCATGGGACGCACGTGCGTCTGCGGGGCCGAGGCCCTCGAGGTGGACGCCGAGAACCGCGTGCTGCGGGTGGACGGGCGGGAGATCGCGGAGGGCGACGTGCTCTCGATCGACGGCACCACCGGGGAGATCTTCGCCGGGTCGCTGCCGGTCGTCGACTCGCTGGTGGTGACCTACCTGGACAAGGGCCTGGACGCGGCGCTCGCCACCGCCGAGCCGGAGGCCGCGGAGCTGGTGAGCGCCGTGCACCGGCTGCTCAGCCACGCCGACCGCACCCGACGGCTGCGTGTGCGGGCCAACGCCGACACGGCCGAGGACGCGACGCGGGCCCGGCGGATGGGCGCGGAGGGCATCGGGCTCTGCCGCACCGAGCACATGTTCCTGGGCGAGCGCAGGGTGCTGATCGAGCGGCTGATCCTGGCCGACGCCGACGACACCCGCGACGCCGCGCTGGCGGAGCTGCTGCCGCTGCAGCGCGCCGACTTCGAGGAGATCCTCGAGGCCATGGACGGGCTGCCGACCACGATCCGGCTGCTCGACCCGCCGCTGCACGAGTTCCTGCCCGACCGCACCGAGCTGGCGGTGCGGGTCGCCGTCGCCCGGGCGACGGGCGGAGCCGACCCCGTCGACGAGGCGCTGCTCGCCGCCGTCGACCGGCTGCACGAGTCCAACCCGATGCTCGGGCTGCGCGGGGTACGGCTGGGGCTCGTCATCCCCGGCCTCTACGCGATGCAGGTCCGGGCGATCGTCGAGGCGGCGGTGGCGCGCGCGGCCGCGGGCGGGCGCCCGCAGGTGGAGATCATGGTTCCGCTGGTCGGCTCGGTGATGGAGCTGCACCTGTTCCGCGACGAGAACGACGCGCTGATCGCCGAGATCCTGGGCGCCAGCGGGCAGCAGGACACTCTGCGGATCCCGGTCGGCACCATGATCGAACTGCCCCGGGCCGCGCTCACCGCGCACCGGATCGCCGAGGTCGCCGAGTTCTTCTCCTTCGGCACCAACGACCTCACGCAGACGACGTGGGGCTTCTCCCGCGACGACGTCGAGGCCACGATCTTCGCCCGCTACCTGGAGATGGGCGTCCTCACCGTGTCGCCGTTCGAGTCGCTGGACCGCGACGGCGTCGGGTCGCTGGTGCGCACGGCCGTCGAGTCCGGACGGGCTGCGCGCCCGGACCTGAAGCTCGGCATCTGCGGCGAGCACGGCGGCGACCCGGACTCGGTGCACTTCTTCCACGATGTCGGGCTCGACTACGTCTCGTGCTCGCCCTACCGCGTCCCGGTGGCCCGGTTGGAAGCCGGACGCGCGGCGCTCGTGTCGGAGACGGGGGGCGAGGGGCTGTAGCGCACGATGCCATGGCGGACGATGGGGTCATGACCTTCGTCCCGCCCGACATCGGCCCGCCCTGGGCCCGCCCGCTCGCCGGCCGCCTCGACGTCCACGCCGTGGACAGCGCGGCGCTGCGCGGCAACGCCCTGGGGGACCCGCACGTCCGCCCGCTGGCCGTCTACGTACCTCCGGGCGCCGAGGACGCCGGGCCGCTGCCGGTGATCTACGTGATCCAGGGGTTCACCGGGCAGTTGGACAGGTGGGCCGCCCGGGCCACGCTGCGCCCGACCCACCTCGAACGCGTCGACGACCTGTTCGCCGACCCGGCCGTGCCCCGCGCCCTGGTCGTGCACGTCGACGCGTGGACGTCGATCGGCGGCAGCCAGTTCGTCGACTCCCCCGCCACCGGCCGCTACGCCACCTACCTGTGCGAGGACGTCGTCGCGTTCGTCGACGCGCACTACGCGACGCGGGCCGACCGCGACCACCGCGGCCTCACGGGCAAGTCGTCGGGCGGCTACGGCGCCATGGTCAACGCGATGCTGCGCCCCGACGTGTTCGGCGCGCTGGCCACCCACGCGGGCGACGCCGGCTTCGAGACCTGCTACCTGCACGACGAGGCGGCCGCCGTCCGGGCGCTGCGCGACTCCTACGACGGGTCCTGGGAGCGCTTCCTGGACGACCTGCGCTCACGGCCCGCGATGTCGAAGAGCACCGACGGGGACATCCTCAACGCCTACGCGATGGCCGCCTGCTACTCCGCCGACCCCGACGGCACGGTGCGCCACCCGATCGACCCGGCCACAGGCGTCCTCGACGACGAGGTCTGGGCGCGGTGGCAGGCGTGGGACCCGGTGCGGATGGCGCCGCGGCACGCCGATGCCCTGCGCTCGATGCGGGCGATCTGGATCGACGCCGGCACCCGCGACGAGTGGTTCCTCGACCTGGGCGCGCAGGCGTTCCGCGCCGCGTGCGAGGCGGCCGGCGCCACCGTCACCCACTTCGAGCTGTTCGACGCCGGGCACGGCGGCATCGAGTACCGCTACCCCCTGGCTCTGCGCCACCTCGCTGAACGACTCACCGCCCCGGTGTAGCGGCGACATCTGCGCAGCTGATCACAGCGGGCGCCTTACGGCCGACGCGGCTGGACGGCGAACCGGATATCCAGCGAGCCGTGGGTGGCCGACGCGCTGGCGCGGGGCAACACGCTGCCCCGCGGGCCTGCTGTGAAGCGATCACGTCATGAGACGGGCACGCCACCCGAGATCACGTCACGCACACGCGAGGCCTGCCCGGCCGAGATCCCTGCGTCTTCCCAGTCTGGGGGGCCGAGCCGCTGGATCGCACCGAGCGACTCCACGAACGTGCCCACCGCCAACCCACTGTCCTTACGACTCGCGAGCGCGAACAACTCCTCATCGCCGCAGAGGCCTAGCAGCGCGAAGACGTCGAGGCAGTCACGAGGCTCGCCCCGTCCCGACATGGCCAGCACCTTGTCCGCGGCGAGGTCGTCACGAGGCAGCACCGGGCCTACAGCGAGTCGTACGGGTGGTTGCAACCGCCCTCCGTCGGCGAAGACCTCGACCTGAACTGCTGCCGAGCCTCGCCGTCGCCGTCCGCAGGCTGCACGACACCGACCGCTCCGGCTGGTGGCTGCTCATCGGGCTGATCCCGCTCGTGGGCGGCATCGTGCTGCTGGTGTTCTTCGTGCTCGAAGGCACCCGCGGCCCGAACAGGCACGGCGCGGACCCGAAGCTGGTGGCCGCCGGAGCCGTCATCTAGCCGTCGGCGTCGGCGGCGGCAACGGCGCGCACTGCGCGTCGGAGCCGTCGCCGGGCCGCCGGGCCGGCAGCGCACCGGTCGCCAGGTAGGCGGCCACCGCGCCGTCGACGCAGGTGTCGCCCGACAGCGACGCCGCGTGGGTCGTACCGCCCACACCCTCCACGAGCGACGCGTTCGGGAACAGCCGCCGCGTGGCCAGCGCACCGCTGAACGGGGTGGCCCCGTCCAGGGTCTCGCTGATCAGCAGCGTGTTCGCCACCTTGCTGCCGTCGACCGCGACCGGCGTGGCGGCCGGGGCCGGCCAGATCCGGCAGGGCGCGTTGTACCAGGCGTTCCCCCAGGTCTCGAACGGTGCCTGCACCGCCACCTTCGTGTTGTCGGCGGTCCAGGTCGCCTGGTCCGGCGGCCAGGGAGCGTCGGTGCACTGCACGGCGAGGTAGACGGCGTAGGTGTTGTCGTCGGTGATGGACGTGGACGCCTCGTAGACCGTCTTCAGAGCCGTCGCGTCACCCGCCGAGACCCACCGGGAGAACGCCGTGGCGACGTTCGTCCAGGATCCGACGTTGTAGCCGGCCGCCAGGAACAGGTCGTTCCACTCCGACGGCCCGACCACACCCCCGGCGGGTGCCGCGCGCAGCTTCGCCTTCTGCGCGTAGTAGAGCTTCTCGACGTCGGCACCCGAGTTGCCCAGGTGGTAGACGTCGTCGTACTTCGCGACCCAGTCGAAGAAGATGCCGATGGTCTTCTCGAACGCGACGTCCTGGTCGAGGTTGGCCTGGTACCAGACGTTGCGCGCGTCGACCACCCCGTCGAGCACCATGCGTCGCACCCGGTCGGGGAACAGCGTCCCGTAGACCTGCCCGAGGTAGGTGCCGTAGGAGTAGCCATAGTAGGTGATCTGCTCGACGCCGAGAGCCTGGCGGATGCTGTCCATGTCGGTGGCGGAGTCCACCGTGGTCATGTGGCGCAGCAGCGCGCCGCCGTTGCGCCCGCACGCGGCGGTGTAGTCGGCGACGCGTGTCGTCCAGGCGTCCGCCGCACCCGGCGTCGCGGGGTCGTAGTCGGGACGGCCGTAGCCCGCGTAGGTGGGCACACAGCTCAGGGCGGGCCGGCTCGCGCCGACACCGCGGGGGTCGAAACCGATCCAGTCGTAGCTCGCGCCCACGCCGTTCGGCACCGAGGAACCCAGCGTCGACAGCGCCAGGCCGGAGCCGCCGGGGCCACCCGGGTTGACCAGCACCACGCCCTGGTAGCGCGCGTCGGGGACCGTGTGGCGCACCCGCGACACGGCCAGGGCCACGGTGGGCCCGGTCGGGTCGGCGCGGTCGAGCGGGACCGTCACGGTGCCGCACTGCGCCCCGGCCGCGGTCAGCGCCTGCTCGGTGCACGGGCCCCACGCGACCGGCGCCGGGTGGAAGGCGGGAGCGGCCGCCGGGACCGGCGCGGACCCCCGGGTGGTGGCCACCACCACCCCGGCCACCACGGCGATGACGACCGCGACCACCCCGACCGTGATGATCCTGCGCATGCTGCTCCCCGTCACTCGCCGTCGGGGAAGCCTGGCACGGTGCTCATTCGGGCTCGTTCGCGGCACCTCTGCCGAGCTACGGCACGCCGCGGTGCACCTGGGCGGAGAACGAGCTGATCAGCGGCAGCACAGCGACAGGGCGACGACGAGGTTGAGGTCCAGGTTCGACACGCGTTCATGATGCCGAGCGAGTCAGTGCCGCGTTCGGCACCGGTGCCGCGGCCACCCGTCGCGGGATGAGCAGCGTCACGCCCAGGCCGACGACCGACGCCCCGGCGGAGATCAGCAGCGCCACCTGGATGCCGGTGGCGGACGGGAACACCGCCGACCCCACGCCGACGGTCAGACCGGCCAGCACCACCGCCGTCACGGAGCTGGAGAGCGCGGTGCCGACGGACCGCATGAGCGAGTTGAGGCCGTTGGCCGCGGCCGAGACCCCGACCGGGACGGCCCCCATGATCAGGGCCGGCATGGCGGCGTAGGCGATGCCCACTCCGCTGCTGATGATGATCGTGGCCACCATGATCGCGATGACCGAGCCCGTCAGGAACGACGCGGACAGGTAGCCGGCGGCGATGACCAGCAGACCGACCATCAGCGTGATGCGGGGACCGCGGTTGCGCGTCAGCCGGGCCGACACGGGGGCCATCACCATCATCATCAGCCCGCCGGGCGCCATCACCAGGCCGGCCTGCAGCATCGACAGGCCCAGGCCGTAACCGGTGGCGGCCGGCGCCTGCAGCACCTGCGGGAACACGAGCGACGTCCCGAACAACGCGAACCCTGCGACGACGGACGCCAGGTTCGTGAACAGCACCGGCCGGCGCGCCGACACCCGCAGGTCCACCAGCGGGTCGCGGGTGCGCAGCTGGACGGCACCCCAGACCAGCAGCACGAGGACCGATGCGGCGAACAGGCCGAGCGTGGCCGGGCTCGCCCAGCCCCATGTCCCACCCTTGACGATGCCCAGCAGCAGACAGACCAGCCCGATCCCCAGCCCGACCGCGCCGACCACGTCGAAACGGCCCGGCGTGGTGACCGTGGACTCCGGCACGACCACGGCCACGAACACCAGGCACGCGAGGCCGAGCCCGGCCGCGAGCCAGAACAGCGCGAGCCAGGACGCGTTCTGCGCGACCACCGCCGACACCGGCAGGCCGATCGCCCCGCCCACCCCCAGCGTCGCGCTCATCAGGGCGATGGCCGAGCCGACGCGCTCGGGCGGCAGGACGTCGCGCATCATGCTGATGCCGACCGGGATGACGCCCATCGCCATGCCCTGCAGCCCGCGTCCGATGATCGTGGGAACCAGCGAGCCGCCCAGCGCCACCACCACCGAGCCGATCACGAGCAACGCCAGGCAGCCGAGGATCACGCGGCGCTTGCCGTAGAGGTCGCCGAGCCGCCCGGCCACCGGCGTCATCACCGCGGCCGTGAGCAGGGTGATCGTGATGACCCACGACGCGTCGGCGGGAGCGGCGTTCACCAGCCGCGGCAGGCTCGGGACGAGCGGGACCACGAGCGTCTGCATGAACGAGGCGACCATGCCGCCCGAACACAGAGCCGCGACGACCAGCCGGGGAGACGCAGCACGTGTCACGGTTGTGTACGGTACACATCCATCTCGCAGGAGGGCAGGTCGTGGACGACACACTGGCCGGGCTCGAACGCGAGATGATGCTGATCGGTCGCCACCATCTCTCGCCTGTGCACACCCGTTCTCCCGGCGCCCTCGACCGGTCCGCGTACGTCGTGCTCAGCCGCCTGGAGGCCGACCGTCCGCTGACGGCGCGGGAGATCGCCGAGGCCCTGGCGCTGGAGATCTCCACCGTCACCCGGCAGGTCGGCGCCATGCTGCGGGCCGGTCTGGTGGAGCGGATCCCCGACCCGGACGGCGGGCTGGCCCGCAAGCTGCGCCCCACCCGCACCGGCCTGCGGCGGCTGACCGCCGATCGCGAGGTGTACCGCGCGGGCCTCGGCAAGGTGGTGCAGGACTGGAGCGACCAGGACCGCCACCAGCTCCAGGTCCTGCTCCGCCGCCTCAACGAGGGCATCGAGTCCCTCCAGAACGGCCCCTGGCCCCGATGACTACAACGATCGGGTGAACGACCGTCGGAGTTCCGACCCCGGGGCCGACGTAGGGGTGTGAACAGCAGCGGGAAGGTCCGGCCCGACGCGGGTGCTGCGCTGCTCGATCTCTACGACACGGCCCTGCCCGAGGTCTACGGCTACCTGCTGTCGCGCTGCGGGCGGAGAGGCCTCGCCGAGGACCTGACGGCCGAGACGTTCCTCGCCGCCGTCACGGCGTGCCGCCGGCAGCCGCCGCCCGCGATGAGCACCGGCTGGCTGGTGGGCATCGCGCGACACAAGCTCGTGGACCACTGGCGGGCCGCCGAGCGCGAGGAGCGCGGGCTGCGTGCCGTGGCGGGCGAGCCCGACCCGCCCGACGATCCGTGGGACGAGCGCGTCGACGCCCTCGTCGCCCACGAGGTGCTCGCCACGCAGTCCACCCAGCACCGGGCCGCGCTGACCCTCCGCTACCTCGACGGCCTCCCGGTGCCGGAGGTGGCCCGCACCCTGGGCCGCACCGTGCACGCCACGGAGGCACTGCTCACCCGCGCCCGCGCCACGTTCCGCCACGGCTACACCGACCGTCTCGAGGGAGGTTCCCGATGACCGACCCCCTCGAGGCTCTGCACGCACCGGTGCCACCGGTGGATCCCGATCCCGCGTTCGCCCGCGCCCTGCGCGCCCGCCTGGAGCGCGCCCTGCTCGACCTTCCGACGGAGGACACCGTGACCAGCACTCTCGCCCCCACCGTGGTGACGCGCCTGCACGCCATCACCCCCTACCTCGCCGTCGTCGACGCCCGGGCCGCCGTCGAGTTCTACGTGGACGCATTCGGTGCGAGCCGCCGCGACGAGCCGATCGTCATGCCGGACGGCCGCGTCGGCCACGTCGAGGTCGCCATCGGCGACAGCGTGCTCATGCTGGCCGACGAGCACCCGGGGACGGGACTGGTCGCGCCGCTGAACCGGGGCGGGCCCAGCCAGTCCCTGCGGCTGGAGGTACCCGATCCCGACGCGGTGGTGGCGGCGGCCGTCCACGCCGGCGCGACGCTGGAGCGGCCCGTCTCCGACTCGCCCTACGGCCGCGGCGGCGTGGTCGTCGACCCGTCGGGGCACCGCTGGATGGTCTCCCACGAGCCCCCCGCGGTCCGGCCCGGCGACGTGGTCTACGCCTCGCTCTGGACGCCGGACGTCGGACGGGCCGCGCGCTTCTACACGGGCGTGCTCGGCTGGACGTCCCATGCCGACCACGACGGCCGCGGGCACGGCGTGCAGGACCGCTCACCCCACCTGGGCATCTACGTCCACGACGGCCCTCCGACCACGATGCTCTGCTACGCCGTCCCCGACGTCGACGCCGCGGTCGGGCTGGTCCGGGCCGCAGGCGGCACGTCCGACGGCGCCACGGACGAGCCGTTCGGCCGGGCCGCCCTCTGCGCGGACGACCAGGGGATCCCGTTTTCGCTGGCGACGACGGGCGGAGCCGCGGCGGCCCCCCGGGACGGTGACCTCGCCTACGTCGAGGTCCGCGTGCCCGACGCCGGCCGGGCCCGGGCCTTCTACGGCACGGTGCTGGGCTGGCGGTTCACGCCCGGGAGCCTCGCGGGCTACTGGCACCCCACGAGCGGTGACGGCGGGTTCACCAGTCCGATGAGCGGGCTGGTCGGCGGGCACCCCGAGGCCGCCGTGGTGCCGACGTTCCAGGTGCCGGACGTCGCCGCGGCTGCGGAAGCCGTACGGGCCGCGGGCGGCACGTCCACGGACCCGGAGTCCGACCACAGCAGGTCCGGCGTCATCTGCACCGACGACCAGGGCGTCCCGTTCCTGCTCGCCCAGCCCTGAGCCGATGATCGCTGTCTGCAGCTCCCGCGCCGCAGACGCTGATCATGGACAGCCGCGGTCAGGGCGGGCAGCTCACCACGCCACCGGGCCCGACCGGTCGAAGAAACCCCCGGTCGGGCCGTCCGGCGCCGTCGACGCGAGCGCGACGATCGCGTCGCTGCCCTCGGTCACCGTCTGCGAACCGCTGTGACCGTTGAGGTCCGTGGCCGTGTAGCCAGGATCGGCGGCGTTGACCCGGAACTCCGGCAGCGCCTTCGCGTACTGACTGGTGATCATGTTCAGCGCCGCCTTGGACGCCGGGTACTGCAGGTTCGCGACCGTCGACTCGTGCCGGGCGGGGTCGGTGGTGACCGCCAGCGAGCCCAGACCGCTCGACACCATCACGATCCGCGGTGCGGCCGAACGGCGTAGGAGCGGCACGAACGCCCGCGTCACCCGCACCGGCCCGTACACGTTCACCTCGAAGCAGGCGCGCATCTCGTCCGGACCCGCCTCCAGGGTGGGTACGCCGCCGCCGATGATCCAGGCGTTGTTGACCAGCACGTCGAGCCGGCCGAACCGCTCCTCCACGTCCTTGGCCGCCGCGGCCACGGAGTCGTCGTCGGTGACGTCGATCGTGACCGTCTCCACCGCGAGCTCCGCCGCCGCGGCGGCGCCGAGCGCCGGGTCGCGGGAGCCGAGCAGCACCGTCCATCCCTGCCCGGCCAGCCGCCGGACCGTCTCGAAGCCGATTCCCTTGTTCGCCCCGGTGACCAGGGCGATCGTTGTTTCCTTCGTGGCTGTCGTTTCCGTCATGGCTCCACCCTCGGGCCACGTCCGCAACGGGACCAGGCCCGGGTCAGCCGGGGATCGGTTGTACCAGGCTGGGCGACGGCGGCACGGGCATGCTGGACGGCATGGACCGCACGGAGCTCGGCACCGCACTCCGCACCTGGCGGGAGCGGCTGCACCCGACCGACGCCGGCCTGCCCGCGGGGGTCCGCCGCCGCACCCCGGGGCTGCGCCGCGAGGAGGTGGCGGCGCTCGCCGGCGTGTCCGTCGACTACCTGACCCGCCTCGAGCAGGGTCGTGGCCCGCACCCGTCCGACGCGGTGCTGACCGCGCTCGCCCGCGCCCTGCGGGTCAACGACGCCGAGCGCGACCACCTCTTCCATCTCGCGGGTGGTTCGCCGCCGCGGCCCGGCCGGATCCGCAGCTCGGTCCGGCCCAGCGTGCTGCGCCTGATGGACCGCTTCACCGACCTGCCGGCCGTCCTGCTCGACGCGAAGAAGGACGTGCTCGCCTGGAACGCGATGGGCGCGGCCCTGCTCGGCGACCTGTCCGCGATCCCCGCGGCCGAGCGCAACCTGGCCCGCATGAGCTTCGGCGGCGGTAGTCGGATGGGCGGGGACTCCGCCGAGCGTGCACGGCTCGACCGGGCGCTGGTCTCCGACCTGCGCCGCTCGGCGGCCCGCTACCCCGACGACCCGGGACTGGCCGTGCTGGTGCGCGACCTGCGGTCCGCGAGTGGCGACTTCGCCCGGCTGTGGGACATCCGCGATCTCGACGAGCGGCACAGCGACCGCAAGACGCTGCGGCATCCCGTGGTCGGCGCGATGGAGCTGGACTGCGACACGCTGCTCGTGGACGCCGACGACCAGGTGTTGCTCGTCTACTCCGCCGGCCCCGGCAGCCCTGCGGCCGAGGCCCTCGATCTGCTGCGCGTCGTGGGGCTCCAGGAACTTCGTGAACATCCGTTACTCTCGGAAGGACATGTCGACGGCTGATGACTCGTCGACACGAGGAAGGGACGTTCGATCGTGGCTGCCGACATGGCGTTCGACGCGCTGGCGGATCCGGTCCGGCGCGAGATCCTGGCGGTGCTCGCCGCCCGCGAGGAGTGCAGCGCCGGTGAGCTGTCGAGCGCCATCCAGCGCGTCGGACGCACGGCCGTGTCGAGCCACCTCCGCGTCCTGCGCACCGCCGGACTCATCGCCGAGCGCCGCACCGGTCGTTTCCGCTACTACTCCGTGAACACCGCGGGTCCGGCGCAGGACGTCATCCGCCTCCTGCAGGAGCTGTTCCAGGGGTCCCTCGACGACGTCAAGATCGCCGCAGAATCCGGATCGGCGGTCACCGTCCAGCCTTCGGACGCCAGAGCCATGTGATGGCCGGGCTGGCGCTGACCGCCGAGCAACGGATCGATGCGCCACCCGGCGCGGTGTTCGCCCTGTTCGGAGCGGGGTCCGGCGCCGGCTGGGTGTTCGACGCCGTCTGCGACCGGGTCGCCGCGGGCGCGGCGGTCACGCTGCGCGCGCCCCTGGGCGGCCCGTCGGGAGGGCCCGTCGAGATGCTGGGCCGGATCTCCCGCATACGCCCCCCGTCCCCCACGTCGGGCCGCGTCGAGATCCACCTCGACGTGCCGTGGCGCGGCCGTCTGCGCATGCTGTTCGACGCCGACGGCGCGGGCACCCGCGTCCGGATCGTCGTCGATCTCGACGACGACGGTCTGCAGTGGCTGATGCGCCGCCGCGGCCACCACGTGCAGGACCAGCCGGCCGGCGGTGACCAGCTCGTCGGCCTGCTGACCAGCAAGTCCGGGCCGGGCAGCGTGTTCGCCACGGCCACCGAGAACCTCGCCACGATGGCGGTCGACGAGATCAACGCCGATGGCGGCATCCGGGGCCGCCCGCTGAGGCTGATGGTCGGCGACGACGGCACCGATCCGGTACTCGGCGCGCTCGAGGCCCGGCGGCTGGTGCGCAGCGGCTGCCGAGTGATCATGGCGACCACGACGTCGGCCACGTTCGCCCGGGTGTCGGACGCGCTGCGCGTCGACGGCGTGCTGCTCGTGCACGCCCTGATGAACGAAGGCGGTCTCGGCGGCGACCTGCGGGTCCAGCTGGGCGAGCGGCCCTACCAGCAGCTGTGCGCCGCGGCGGGCCCGATGATGCGGGAGGCGTCCGGTCGCCGCTGGTTCCTCGCCGGCAACGACTACGTCTGGCCGCGTGCCGTGCACACGGCGGCGCGCCGGGTGGTGGCCGAGCGGAACGGGGAGGTCGTGGGCGAGGCGTTCGCCCGGCTGGGCACCCGCGACTTCACCTCGGTCATCGAGGCCGTCCTGGCCTCCGGGGCCGACCTGGTGCTCTCGTCGTTCGTCGGTGCCGACCTGGCGGCGTTCGAGCGGCAGTGCCACGCGATGGGCGTCCGCAACCGGGCCCGCACGCTGGCCCTGGCGCTCGACGAACCCACCCGCGAACGGATCGGCGACGCGGCGGGCGCCGGGATGTGGGGGGTCTCGGGCTACTTCGAGCAGCTCCCGGACGCCGCGAACGCCGAGTTCCTGCGCCGTTACCGCCGCGCGTTCGGGGCGTTCGCGCCGCCGGTGTCGAGCATCTCGGAGTCGGCCTACGAGGCCCTGCACCTGTTCGCGGCGGCCGCCCGACGGGCCGGCGAGGACGAGCCCCGGACGGTGGCGCGCGAGCTGCGCAACAGCCGGGCGCACTTCCCCCGCGGCACGGTCACGGTCGAGGGCCCGGAGACCGTGTCGCAGCAGCTGTTCCTGGCCGAGGCCCGCAACGGCGGTTTCGCCGTGAGTCCGACAGGTTAACGACCCGTCAACGTGCCAACGCTCATTGACGTGACGCCGGTCGCTTCCTAGGGTCTCCTCATCCGACCGCGAGGAGCCCCCATGCCAGTCGACCCACCGGACGCGAGCGCACTCAGCGAGGTCGCGGAGCACTACGGGTTGAAGCTCGATGCGGACGACATCGCGTCCTTCAGCCCCATGGTGCACGGCCTGCTCGCCTCCTGGGACGCCGTCGAGGAGCTCTACAACGCCACCGCACCCGCGATGCCGGAGCGCGCCTGGACCCGCCCCGAGGACGCCGACAACCCGTTCAACGCCTGGTACGTCACCACGTCGATCACCGGTGCCGAGGACGGCCCGCTCGCCGGGATGACGGTGGCGGTCAAGGACAACACCGCCGTGGCCGGCGTGCCGATGATGAACGGCTCGACGACCATCGAGGGCTACACGCCGCTGCGCGACGCCACCGTCGTCTCCCGCATGCTCGCCGCCGGCGCCACCGTCGCCGGCAAGGCCGTCTGCGAGGACCTCTGCTTCTCCGGCGGCTCGCACACGTCCCGCACCGGCGCCGTCCGCAACCCCTGGGACGAGACGCGCTCGGCGGGCGGCTCGTCGTCGGGCAGCGCGGCGCTGGTCATGGCCGGGATCGTCGACGTCGCCACGGGCGGTGACCAGGGCGGATCGATCCGCATCCCCAGCGCGTACACCGGCACGGTCGGGCACAAGCCGACCTGGGGCCTCGTGCCCTACACCGGCGCGTTCCCGATCGAGGCCACCATCGACCACGTCGGCCCGATCACCCGCACGGTCGCCGACGCCGCGAAGGTCCTGAACGTGATCGCCGGCCCGGACGGGTTCGACCCCCGTCAGCCCCGCGACCTGGTGCCCGACGACTACGTCGCCGCCATCGCCCGCGGCGCGGAGGGTCTGCGGATCGGCGTCGTCACCGAGGGCTTCGCCCAGGCCAACGCCGAGCAGGGCGTCAACGACGCGGTGCGTTCGGCCGTCGACACCCTGACCGGGGCCGGGCTCACCGCCGAGGAGATCTCGATCCCCTGGCACATGCACGGCGCCAAGATCTGGGACGTCATCGCCGTGGAGGGCCCGGCCGTGCAGATGGTCGATCTCAACGGCTACGGGATGAACTGGAAGGGCCTCTACGACCCGGAGATCATCGAGTTCTACGGCAACAAGTGGCGCGAGGACGGCAGTCAGTTCTCCGAGACGGTCAAGCTGGTGCTGCTCACCGGCGGCGCCGCGATCAACCGGTACCGGGGCAAGCACTACGCGATGGCGCAGAACCTGGCCATCGAGCTGCGCAAGGCCTACGACGAGGCGCTGTCGCGCTTCGACGTGCTGGTGATGCCGACCCTGCCGCTGCAGGCCACGCTCATCCCCAAGCCCGACGCGCCGCGCGAGGAGACCATCCCGCGCGCGCTCGAGATGATCACCAACACCTGCGTCACCGACGTCACCGGCCACCCGGCCTGCTCGGTGCCGGCCGGGCTGGTGAACGGCCTCCCGACCGGAATGATGATCATCGGAAAGCAGTTCGACGACGCGACCGTGCTGCGCGTCGCGCACACGTTCGAGCAGGCGGTCGGGGGCTTCCCGACGCCTTCGGTTGCCACCACAGCAGGGAGTCAGGCATGAACGGGGTCCACGATCTGGGTGGCACGGACGGGTTGGGGCCCGTCCCGGTCCCGGAGAGCGAGCCGGTCTACCGCGAGGAGTGGGAGAAGGCTGCCTTCGCCATGTTCTCGATGTGCTTCCGCGCCGGATTCTTCGGCGTCGACTCGTTCCGGTCCGGCATCGAGCAGATGCACCCGGCCGCGTACCTCCTCTCGCCCTACTACGACCACTGGGCCCACGCCGTGGAGCACTACGGCGTCGCCAAGGGCGTGCTCGACGAGGCCGAGATCGACAAGCGCATGCAGTTCTTCCTGGAGAACCCCGACGCCCCGATGCCCGAGCGCGACGACCCCGACCTGCTCGCGTTCGTCGACGGCGTCGTCAAGGCGGGCGCCCCGGCGAGCCGCCCGTCGGACAAGGTCGCGAAGTTCGCCGTCGGCGACCTCGTCACGGTGCTCGACGACAGCCCCTTCGGCCACACCCGCAAGGCCCGCTACGTGCGCGGCAAGACGGGCACCGTCGAGCTGGCCCACGGCACGATGATCTACCCCGACAGCGCCGGCAACGGTGGCGACGACGCCCCCGAACACGTCTACACGGTCAAGTTCACCAACGAGGAGCTCTGGGGCTCGGAGTCCGCCGAGCCCAACGGCGTCGTGTACTTCGACGTCTGGGAGCCCTACATCGTCCCCGCGAAGAGTGCAGGAGCAGCGGCATGACTGCAGTAGTCCGTACCCCCGAGGAGATCGCGGCCCGCGTCAAGGCGCTCGAGGCCATCATGATCGAGAAGGGGATCATGACGACCACGGCGATCGACCGGCTCGTGGAGATCTACGAGAACGAGGTCGGCCCCCAGCTCGGCGCATCCGTCGTCGCCAAGGCGTGGGCCGACCCGGACTTCAAGGCCCGCCTCGTCGCGAACGCCACCGACGCCTGCGCCGAGCTGGGCATCGGCGGCCTGCAGGGCGAGGACATGGTGGTCGTCGAGAACAGCGAGACCGTCCACAACGTCATCACCTGCACCCTGTGCTCCTGCTACCCGTGGCCGGTGCTCGGGCTGCCCCCGAACTGGTACAAGGGCCCGGAGTTCCGCTCCCGCATCGTCCGTGAGCCGCGCAAGGTGCTGCGCGAGGACTTCGGCTTCGACGTGCCCGACTCGGTCGAGGTCCGCGTGTGGGACTCGTCGTCGGAGATGCGCTACTGGGTACTCCCCGAGCGCCCGGCCGGCACCGAGGGCCTCGACGAGAAGGCGCTCGCCGCTCTCGTCACCCGGGACTCGATGATCGGCGTCGGCCCCACCAAGAGTGCCTGATGGCGTTCCGGCAGGACACCACCGAGCTGGGCGACGCCCGGCGCCGCGTCGAGTCGCTCATCGGTTCCGGTGAGCAGCGGGCGTTCAACGAGCCGTGGGAGGTGCGCGCGTTCGCGATGGCCGTGGCCGCCTACAACAACGGTCAGTACGAGTGGTCGGAGTTCCAGCTGTCGCTCGTGAACTCGATCAAGACCTGGGAGAACGGCGACGGGGCCGAGCCGTGGTCGTACTACGAGCACTGGCTGGAGGCGCTGGAGACGGTGCTCGCGGGCAACGGCGCTCTCTCGGACGCGGCGCTGGACGAGAAGACCAAGGCGGTGCTGGCCACGCCGAAGAACGCCAACCACCACGAGGCCCACCGCGAGCCGGTGGCGATCGACCCGGCGCGCTAGCGCCTGTGCCTGAGCACTTCGGACGAACGGCACTCTCGTCGGAACCTAGGCGACGAAAGTGCCGCTCGTCGGGATGGCAGGGGCGGCCCAGTCGATGTGGTGGGCGTGCAGCCATCGGGTGTTCTGCTTCGCCGCCATGCGCAGGAACAGCGGCATCGCCGCGTCCCGGACGATCCGACCGACCGGTCCCGCGGCCTTGCTGTTGCTCGACCGCGCCCCGTGCTTGACGATCTTCTCCACCCGGTCGCGCCGCAGCTCCTCGAACAGCCGGAACGCGGTGGGCACGTCCGGCGCGTCACGCAGGAACCGCGGCAGCAGTACGGCGTCCTCCAGCGCCATCGCCGCACCCTGGCCCGCCGCCGGTGACGTGGCGTGGGCCGCGTCCCCGATGACGATCATGTTGTCGCGGTGCCAGGTGGGCACGGTCGGCATGTCGTAGGTGGCCCAGCCGACCAGCGGGCCCGGTTCGGCGCGGAGGATCTCCGGGAGCGGTCCGCGGTCGTCCGCGGTCAGCTCGAGGAGCCAGGTGCGCCAGTCGGCGTCGGTCATCGCGGTGAGCTCGGCGGCCGACGGCTCCTGCGCGCGGGGCGGGTTGGCGAACCAGCCCACCCGGCCGTCGGGGGTGGCGACGTAGGCCCAGAAGCAGCGCTTGCCGAACACCATCTGGAACTCGCCCACCGGCGCGTCCACCGACACGCCCGACACGACACCGCCGACGTTGAGCACCGGCACGTAGCGCACCGCGGGGGCCGCCGGGTCGATGATCCGGCGGACCCGCGAGCGGATGCCGTCGCAGCCGATGAGGAGGTCACCCTCGGCGGTGCTGCCGTCGGAGAACGTGGCCGTCACCCGGGTCCCGGTGGAGGTGGCATCGACCAGCCGCTTCCCGTAGGTGATGGACGCGCCGCGGGCCACCGCCTCGTCGCGCAGGGCGGCATAGAGGTCGGCGCGGGGCATCATCTGCGTCGGTGTGCCGTCGGCGAGCGGGGTGCCGTTGGACATCCGGCCCAGCGCCCGCCCCGCGCCGTTGAGAAAGCGCATCGACGGCTGCGGGAAACCGACCCCGGTGACGACGTGCTGCGCGTCGACGGCCGCCAGCGCATCGATGCCGTTGGCCTGCAACGTGAGCCACGAACCCACCTCGTCGGCGCCGGTGGGGTGGCCCTCGTACATCTCGGCGTGGATGCCGGCCTTCTGCAGGGCCATGGCCGCGACCGGCCCCGCGATCCCCGCCCCGATCACCAGTGCTGTGGTCATGTCGTCTCCTCGGTAAGCTGACTCGGACGAGCAAGTATCTCGTTAATCCGAGTCTCTCGGCTCACCGAGATAATGTCAAGGAGATTCGATGACCGACGAGGACCGGCTGCGCGGCGAGATCATGACGTCCGTGCTGCGCTTCATCGCGGGCGTGGTGGTGCACAACACCGCCGTCGCACAACGGGTGGGGATGGGCGCGAGCGACCTGCAGTTCGTGAGCCTGCTGAACCTCAACGGTCCGCTCACCCCCGGGAACCTCGCGGAGCACACCGGCCTGACCACCGGCACGGTCACGGGCGTCATCGACCGGCTGGAGAAGGGCGGCTTCGTCCACCGCGTGCGCGACGCAGGCGACCGCCGCAAGGTCCTGGTGACCCCGATCCCTGAGGGCATGGCGAGGCTGGCCGAGGAGTACCGGGTGCACGGCGAGCACACGGACGCGGTGCTGGCGACGAGAAGCGCGGCGGACCTGGAGGTGATCGCGACGTTCCTGGCGGACATGAACGCGAGCCCGGGCCGCCCCCCGAGCTGACCCACCCCGTTCGAGGAGCCCCCGCCGGGATCTAGAGGAAGTAGCGGTTCGTCATCGGGAGGACCTCCGCCGGCGGGAGGTCCACCGACTTCCCGTCGATCTCCACCTCCAGGCTGTCGGGCGCCACCCGGACCTGCGGGCTCGCCGTGTTCAGCACCAGGTCCGCCTTCGTCAGGTTCCTGGAGTTCCGCACCGCGCTCAGGCGCCTGCGGATCTTCAGGCGTTCGGCAAGGCCCGAGTCGATCGACGCCTGGCTCACGAACGCGACGCCCAGCGAGGCCGGCGCCAGGCCGTAGGAGCCGAACATCGGGCGGTAGATCTGCGGCTGTCCCAGCCGCGTGGAGTCGTTGCCGCCGCCGACCGGGCCCCAGACGACGAACCCGTTCTTGAGCACGAGCTGCGGCTTGACCCCGAAGAACTCCGGGCGCCACAGCACGACGTCGGCGAGCAGGCCGGGCTGCAGCGAGCCGATCTCGTGGGCCATGCCCTGCGCGATGGCCGCGTTGACCGTCAGCTTCGCCAGGTAGCGCAGGATGCGGGCGTTGTCGTTCGGGCCCTCCGCGCCGTAGGCCTCCTTCATCCGGTGGGCGAGCTGCCACGTGCGGATGGAGACCTCGCCGATGCGGCCCATGCCCTGGCTGTCCGACGACATCATCGCGATGGCGCCGCGGTCGTGCAGCACACTCTCGGCCGCCACCGTGCCGCCGCGGCCGCGCCAGTTCAGCGACGCCATGTCCTCGTCAAGGGAGGCGTGCATGCGGTGCACGGCCATCTTCATCTCGGGGTACTCGGCGTAGGTGTTCACCGAGTACGGGATGGTCGGCGTGGTGGAGCTGCCCAGCACGTGCGGCACCCCGGCCAGCTCCAGCACGTTCGGGTGCCCGCCCCCGAGGCCCTCGATGTGGTAGGCGTGGATGGTCCGGCCGTCGATCGCGGCGAGGGTGTCCTCCAGCTCACCGCCCTCCTGGTTGGAGTCGGTGTGGATGCAGACCGGCACGTCGTGGTCGTCGGCGATGGAGAGCGCGTTGTCGATCACCGAGGTGAAGCTGGCCGAGTCCTCGTGGATCTTCAGCCCGGCCGCGCCCATCTCCATGTTGCGTTCGAGCGGGTCGCGGTCCGACGAGCTGCCGCGACCCAGGAGCGCCACGTTCATCGGGTATCCCTCCCACGCCTCCATGAGGCGGTGGAAGTGGTACTCGGGGTTCACACCCAGGTCGGAGACGTGGCCGTACCCCATGCCGACGACGGTGGTGGTGCCCGCCGAGAGCGCGGCGGGGATCAGGCTGGTGGTGGCCAGGTGCACGTGGGGGTCGATGATCCCGGCGGTGGCGATCATGCCCTCCCCCATGATCCAGCCGGTGTTGGCGCCCGCGACGAGGTCGACGTCGTCGGTGACGTCGGGGTTGCCGGCCCGGCCGAGCCCGACGATCCGGCCCTCCTTGATCCCGACGTTGGTCTTGACGATGCCGACCAGCGGGTCGATCACCACCACGTTCGCGATGATCAGGTCCATCGTGGAGTCCTGGTCGCGGTGGCTGGTCATGCCCATGGACGTGCGGATGGTCTTGCCGAAGCCCCACAGCGGCTCGTCGCCGTAGGAGGTGTGGTCGGCCTCCACCTCCGCGACGAGGTTGGTGTCGGCGAGCTGGATGCGGTCGCCGACGGTCGGGCCGTACAGGGTGTTGTAGGTCGGACGATCGATCGGATGCGGCACGCTCAGATCTCCGAATCGCGGAAGCCGGCTGCGCGGAGCCGGGCGAGTGCAGCAGAGCGGTGCTCCTCGAGACGCCCGTCGGACAGCGTCGCGTCGGTCAGGCCGTTGAAGCCGTAGACGGCCTGGTCCCCCGCGTACGACACGAGCTCGACGTCGGCCGAGCCGCCCGGGTCGAACCGGACCGACTCCCCCGCGGGCAGGTCCAGCCGCATCCCGAACGCCGCCGAGCGGTCGAACGACAGGTGGCGGTTGGCCTCGAAGAAGTGGAAGTGTGAGGTGATCACGACGGGCCACGCGGAGTGGTTGACGACGTGCACGACGGCGGTGGTCCGCGCTCCCAGCGCCGGCACGATCGGATCGGCGGCCGGGTGCACGCGCCCGGGCCACCCGTCCACCGGCGTGATCCTGACCTGGTCGGTCATCGGATCGGGTTCCGGACCGCGACGAGCTTCGTCCCGTCGGCGAACATGACCTCGAGGTGCAGCAGCGGGACCATCTCCGCCACCCCGTCCATGACGTCGTCGCGGGTCAGGACGCTCTGCCCGAGCTCGGTCACGGCCTCGTAGGACAGCCCGTCGCGGGCGCCCTCGTGCATCTCGTCGCAGATCAGCCCGACGGCCTCCGGGTGCCCGAGCTTGTGGCCACGGGCCTGCCGCTTCCGGGCCAGCTCGGCGATCGTGAAGATCGTCAACCGCTCCTGGTCACGGGGGGAGAGTTTCACCCGGCGAGCCTAGGACGGCGCTGAAAAACTCGGTCGGGCGGTCGGTGTGTCGCTGGCTCGGGTCGTAACGGCTTGGGATGGTCTTCTCGTGCAGGGAGTGGAGCCCGCGGAGCGGGAGTTGTGGGACGCCGCGCAGGTGGTCGGGCAT
>JBBRLM010000009.1:0-142061 GCA_038231335.1 Mycobacteriales bacterium | reverse complement strand
CGTGCAACACCCACACCGTGTCGGCGCCGCCCTGCACCGCCCGGGCCAGCGGGATGCTGTTCACCAGACCCCCGTCGAAGAAGTGCTCCCCACCGATGCCGACGGGCGGGAACACCCCCGGCAGCGCGCAGGACGCCAGAACCGCCTCGACGAGGTCACCGGAGGTGAACCAGTGCTCCCGCGCCTTCTCGATGCTCGCCGCCACACACTGGAACGGCACCACGAGATCCTCGAACACCCGCACCCCGAGGTGCTCCTGCAGCAGGCGACGCAGCTCGTCGCTGCCGTGCAGCGACGTCCCGGTGCGCACCATCTCCACGACCCGCCCGAGCAGCGACCCGCCCAGCACCTCACCGGCGGCGAGCACGTCCCAGGTCTCGATCAGGCGCCGGGCCCCGCGGGAGGTCGGGTCCGCCGCGATCGCCGCCCCGTTGATGGCACCGATCGACGTGCCGTAGATCAGATCCGGCACGACGCCCGCCTCGATCAACGCGCGCGCCATGCCCGCCTCTGCCGCGCCGAGCACTCCCCCGCCACCGAGAACGAACGCTGTGCACGCCACACGTGCCGGTATACCCGCAGCCGACGGCGCACGCCGGGTCGGCCCGAGGCTCGCACGGCATACTCGGCGGCCGGTGGCGGACGAAGGAGTCGACTCGGTGCTGGACGACCTGCTCGACAAGCGCACGGTGCTGCACCTCGCGTCCACGGTCCGTTCCAGCGCGACCCGGTTGCGCGCGGTCACGGCCGGTCCGCGCGTCTGGCTGGGCGCGCTCGTGCTGTCCGGGAGCCTGTCGGCGGAGAAGCGCACCCGGACCAGCGAGCCGACGCCGCAGGACCGCAAGTCGTACCTGCCCCGCGACATGGTCCTGTCGTTCCTGCAGGCGCACCGCGAGCAGCACAGCGCCGAGTGGACGGCCACCGGGCCGGCGTTCAGCGAGGGGTTCAACCCGGACCGCGGCTTCGACTACCACTGGGTCACCGAGTTCCTCGGGGAACTGGGCACCCACATCCTGCGGCGCATCCGGTTCCGGCTGCCCGCGGGCGGGCCCCGGACCCAGCCGCTCGCGCCCGACGCGCGCATCGTGATCGTCGGGGACTGGGGCACGGGCGAAGGTGTCGCCCTCCGGGTCGCCGAGCAGATGCGCCGCCAGATCGCCGCGGCCGGTGACCGCGAGGTGCACGTCGTCCACCTCGGGGACGTGTACTACGCCGGCACGGCGTGGGAGGCCCGGCACCGGTTCCTCGACCACTGGCCGGTGGACCCGGAGCAGGCCACCCGCGTGCGTTCGTGGTGCCTCAACGGCAACCACGACATGTACTCCGCCGGGGAGGGCCTGTTCGACGTCATCCTCGCCGACGACCGCTTCCGCCTGCAGCGCACCACGGACGGGACCCGGACCGGCGAGTTCCACCTGCGCGGCGCCGACTGGGACGTCGTCGGGGTGGACACGAGCTGGAAGTTCCACCTCGGCGACGTCCGGGGCGGCCAGGGCCACCTGGAACGCGGGCAGCGGCGGTGGATCACCGAGCGCCTCGCCGGGTCGGCGCGCCGGACGGTGGTCCTGTCGCACCACCAGCCGTTCACCCGCTCGGCGGCGGGCGCGGCGGGCGTCACGGACGTGGGCAACCTGCTCGGCGCCACGGCGCCCCTCCGGGAAGGCCGCGGCATCGA
Source organism: Mycobacteriales bacterium (assembly GCA_038231335.1). GTDB lineage: Bacteria > Actinomycetota > Actinomycetes > Mycobacteriales > Pseudonocardiaceae > Pseudonocardia. The sequence goes on along the minus strand of JBBRLM010000009.1, from coordinate 140,386 downwards.
CGCGTGGTTCTGGGGACACGAGCACCGGCTCTACAGCTACGGGGCCCGCTCCGGGATCGGCTACGCCACCTGCACGGGCCACGGGGCGGTCCTCGAGGAGCCGGCGACCGCGGCCGTCGCGGGCCCGGGCGAGGCCGAGTTCCGCGCCACCTTCCGCGACGGCGACGGCGACGAGTGGCGTATGCCCGGGTTCACCGTGGTCGACCTCGACGCCCGGACGGCGTCGGTCCGCTACGTCGACATGAACGGCGACGTCTGGCGGGAGCCGGACCGGCTGTGACCATCCTCAGGGCGACCCGAGCCTGCCGGCGATGTGCTCGGCCACCCGGATGGCGTTGGCGATGATCGTCAGCGTCGGGTTGACCGCCCCGATCGAGGGCATGAAGCTCCCGTCCACGACGTAGAGGTTGTCCAGGTCGTGGGCCCGGCAGTCGACGTCCAGTGCGGAGCTCGTGGGGTCCGTGCCGAAGCGCGCGGTGCCGGCCTGATGGGCCGTCGCCGAGACGTCCATGTCCTTGTGCAGGTACAGCCCCCGCTCGAAGGACTTCGAGCGCATCCCGAGGTCGGAGAGCATCGAGTCGAACCGGCGGCGCAGCCGGACCACGCCCTCGGTGTTGTTGTCGGGTGCCACCGCGAGCTTGACCGAGCCGTCGCTGCGCAGCGTGACGCGGTTGTCGGGCTGCGGGAGGTCCTCGCCGGCCAGCCAGAAGTCCAGCGACCGCTCGGCGACGATCTCGTAGGCGAGGCTCGGGGCCCAGCCCAGCAGCTTGGGCGCCTCGCCCTTGACCTGCCAGTCGTCGGACTTGCCGAGCATCTGGATGTTGCCCATCGGGTAGTCCCAGTCGGCGCTGGGTCCGTACCAGTCGTTGATCGAGAGCGTCTTCTGGAACACCGTCGGGTTGCGGTCCTCCGAGAACGCCATGAGCGCCAGGTTGTTGTGGCGCATGTAGTGCCGGCCCACGACGTCGGAGGAGTTGCCCAGCCCGCGCGGGTGCCGGTCGTTCGCGGACTGCAGCAGCAACACCGCGGAGAGGATGGAGCCCGCCGCGAGCACCACGACGTCACCGGAGAACGTGCGCGTGCTGCCGTCGGCCATCGTGGCCACGGCGCCGGTGACCGTGCGCCCGGTGGCGTCGGTCAGCAGCGTCCGCACCGTCGCCCTGGTCTGCAGCGTGAGGTTCGGGTGCGCGGCCATCGCCGGGCGCAGCACCGCGTACTCGGAGTCGGCCTTGGCCCCGAGCAGGCACGGGAATCCGTCGACCCGGTCGCAGCGGATGCAGGCGGAGTCCCGGGTCGAGTGGCCGTCGGCGTCCTGGGTCAGGTCCACCCCGATCGGCAGGTGGAACGGGTGCAGCCCGAGGCCCTCCAGCCCGTCCGAGAGCGCCTGGATCCGCGGCTCGTGGGCCACGGGCGGGTAGCGGTAGTCCTGGCTCGACGGCCCGCCCGAGGGGTCCTCACCGTGCCGGCCGTGCACCCAGTACAGGTGCTCGGCCCGGACGTAGTACGGCTCGAACGTGTCGTAGTCGACCGGCCAGGCCGGGGCGATCCCGCCGTGGTGCACGACCTCGCCGAAGTCGTGCGGCCGCAGCCGGAACAGCGCCGCCCCGTACACCTTGGAGTTGCCGCCGACGTAGTAGTGCAGGCCCGGATGGAACGGCTTGTCGTGCAGGTCGTAGAAGGTCTCGCGGGCGCCGTAGCGGCCCTCCCCGAACACGGCCTCGGACTCCCAGTTGGCCCGCTCGCGCGGCAGAAAGTCACCGCGCTCCAGGATCAGCACGCGGCGGCCGGTGGCGGCGAGCTCGGCGGCCGCGGTGGCCCCACCGGGCCCGCTGCCGATGACCAGGACGTCGTAGTGGTCCGACGGGCTGACGGCCGGGGAGCTCACAGGCCGACCCACTACAGTCCCACGCTGCCCTGCATGATGCCGCCGTCGAGGAACACGGTGCTGGCGGTCATGTAGGACGCGCGGCCCGAGGCCAGGAACACGACCACGTCGGCGATCTCCTCGGGCTGGGCCATCCGCCCCAGCGGGATCGCCGCGTCCAGCGCCTTGAGCTTGGCCGGATCGTTCATCGTCGAGGTGTTGATCGGCGTCGCCACCGCACCGGGGCCGACGTTGACGACGCGGATGTCGTGCGCCCCGAGCTCCACCCCGGCGGTGCGGGCGAGCATCCGCATCCCGCCCTTGGACACGCAGTAGGCGGTGTTGCCCGGCATCGGCCAGTCCTCGTGCACCGACGAGATGTTGATGACGATGCCGCCGCCGCCCTGGGCGATGAACTGCTGGGCGGCGAACTGGGTGCCGAAGAACGCGGATTTCAGGTTCACGTCCATGACGCGCTCGTACTGCTCCTCGGTGGTGTCGAGGATCGAGGTGCGGGTCTCCATCCCGGCGTTGTTGACCAGCGCGTCGAGCCGGCCGAACGTGTCGACCGCCGTCTTCACCATCGCGTGCAGGTCGGCCGCCTTCGTGACGTCGGCCTGCACCCCCACCGCCTTGCCGCCCGCGGCCTCGATCCTGCTGATCACCGCGGTGGTCTCCTCCGGGTGCGTGACGTAGTCGATCACCACGTTGGCCCCCTCGGCCGCGGCGGCGACGACGATGGCCTCGCCGATGCCGCTGTTGCCGCCGGTCACCACGATTGTTTTTCCGGAAAGCAGCACGCCGTTCCCTTTCGCTCGCTTCAGTGGGAATTGCCCGAAATCATCGACTTCACGGCCACATTCCGCCGACCGTGCGCCAATCTAGCCAGATCCACCCGGTGTGGTCCCCGCGCATTGCGGATCCTGCTGCGACGATCAGGCCATGACGCGGATCGAGGACTACGCGATGCTGGGCGATCTCCACACCGCGGCGCTGGTGAGCACGGCGGGCTCGGTGGACTGGCTGTGCCTGCCGCACTTCGACTCGCCGGCCTGCTTCGCCGCGCTGCTCGACACCCCCGACGCCGGCCGGTGGCGGATCGCCCCCGCCGGGGCGCAGGTGTGCACCAGCCGCCGCTACCGCGACGCCACGCTCGTGCTGGAGACCGAGTGGACGACGCCCGAGGGCCGCGTGCGGGTCGTGGACTTCATGCCGCCGCGGGGCCACGCGGCCGACCTCATCCGCATCGTGGAGGGGCTCAGCGGGGCGGTCCCCATGGTCGGCGAGCTGCGGCTGCGCTTCGACTACGGCCGGGTGATGCCCTGGGTACGCAGGATCGGCGGCCGGACCGTCGCCGTCGCGGGGCCCGACGCCGTCTGGCTGAGCACCCCGGCGCCCGCCGAGGGCCGGGAGTTCTCGACCGTCTCCGAGTTCACCGTCCGCGCCGGTGACCGGGTGCCCTTCGTCCTCACCTGGACCGAGAGCCACCACCCCGAGCCCGCGCCGGTGGACGCCGAGGAGGCGCTGCTGGACACCGTGGCGTTCTGGTCGTCCTGGTCCTCGCGCGGCACCGCGCTGACCGGCCGCTACGCCGAGCCGGTCCAGCGTTCGCTGATCACGTTGAAGGCCCTCACCTACGCCCCCACCGGCGGCATCGTCGCCGCCCCCACCACATCGCTGCCCGAGCAGATCGGCGGCCCCCGCAACTGGGACTACCGCTACTGCTGGCTGCGCGACTCGTCCTACACGCTGCAGGCGCTGCTGGCGGCGGGATACGAGACCGAGGCGAAGGCCTGGCGGGAGTGGCTGCTGCGGGCCGTCGCAGGCGATCCGGCGAAGCTGCAGATCATGTACGGCATCGACGGCACGCGCCGGCTGCCCGAGCTGGAGCTCCCGTGGCTGCGCGGCTACGAGGGATCGGCCCCGGTGCGGACCGGCAACGGTGCCGCCGACCAGCTCCAGCTCGACGTCTGGGGTGAGGTGCTCGACGCGCTGCACCTGGCCAGAGAGGCGGCGCTGACCCCGGACGACGACGCCTGGCAGCTCCAGTCCGCGCTGCTGGACCACCTGGAAGGCCACTGGCAGGACCAGGACAACGGGCTGTGGGAGATGCGCGGACCGCGCCGGAACTTCACCCATTCGAAGGTGATGGCCTGGGTGGCGGCCGACCGGATGGTCCGCGGGGCCCGGGCCCACCACCTGCCGGGCCCGGTCGACCGCTGGGAACAGCTGCGCGACGACATCCGCGCCGACGTGCTGGCCCACGGCTACGACGCCGACCGGGGCACGTTCGTGCAGACCTACGGCAGCACCGCGCTCGACGCGAGCCTGCTGCTGATCCCCCGCGTCGGGTTCCTGCCGCCTGACGACCCGCGGGTCGTCGGCACGATCGACGCGATCGGGCGCGAGCTCACCCAGGACGGGTTCGTCCTGCGCTACCACACCGAGTCCTCCGACGACGGCCTCCCGGCCGGGGAAGGGGTGTTCCTCGCCTGCTCGTTCTGGATGGTCGACGCCCTGCACGGTGCGGGCCGGCAGAAGCAGGCGACCGAGCTGTTCGACCGGCTGCTCGCCCTGCGCAACGACGTGGGGCTGCTGAGCGAGGAGTGGGACCCCGTGGCGGGGCGGCAGCTCGGCAACACCCCGCAGGCGTTCAGCCACTTCCCGCTCGTCGTCAGCGCGCTGCAGCTGCACACCGGCCGCCCGCACCGCAGCGACGAGCCGATCCGGCCGGGCCGCCACCCCGGCTGACCGGCGCTACCGGCGGTGCAGGATCAGCTCGGCCACGAGGCCCGTCCAGCCGGTCTGGTGCGATGCGCCCAGCCCGGCCCCGGTGTCGCCGTGGAAGTACTCGTGGAACCAGAGCTGATCGTGCCACCGGGCGTCGGTCTGGAACAGCTCGTACCCACCGAACACCGGTCGTCGCCCCGTCGCGTCGTCGAGGAAGGTGGCCACCAGCCGGGCGCCGAGGTCGTCGGCGACCGCGTCCAGGGTGCGGGTGGTCCCGGACCCGGTGGGGTGCTCGACGACCAGCCCGTCACCGAAGAACCGCGCGAACCTCCGCAGCGCCTCCACCAGCAGGAAGTTCACGGGGAACCAGATCGGCCCGCGCCAGTTCGAGTTGCCGCCGAACAGCCCGCTGGTCGACTCGGCGGGTTCGTAGTCCACCTCGGCGTGCAGCTCGGGCAGGTCGAGCACGAACGGCGCGGCGCGGTGGGCCTGCGACACCGAGCGCAGGCCGTGCGGGGACAGGAACTCGTCCTCGGCCAGCATCGGCGCGAGGAGGCGCGGCAACTGCTGCGGTCCGACCATCGACAGCAGCCGGGCCTCGACGCCGTCGATGGTCCGCGTCTCGCCGACCACCGCCGCGGCGTGCGGGACGTTGTCCACGAACCACCGGAACCGCTCAGCGAACCCCGGCAGCGCCTGCAGCGTCGCGGTGGAGAGCGTGGTGGTGGCGCACAGCGGCAGCAACCCCACCACCGAGCGCACCCGCATCGGCACCCGCCGCCCGTCCGACGCCGACAGCACGTCGTAGAAGAAACCGTCGGCCTCGTCCCACAGACCGCGGTCGCGGGCGGCGCCGGCGATCAGCGCGAAGTGCTCGACGAACTTCGTGGCGACGTCCTCGTAGGTGTCGTCGTTCTGCGCGAGGACGAGCGCGATCTCCAGCAGGTTGAGGCAGTACATCGCCATCCAGGCGGTCCCGTCGCTCTGCTCCAGCACCCCGGCGACGGGCAACGCGGCGGACCGGTCGATCGGGCCGATGTTGTCCAGGCCGAGGAACCCGCCCTCGAAGACGTTGTTGCCCTCGCTGTCCTTGCGGTTGACCCACCACGTGAAGTTCAGCAGCAGCTTGTGGAACACGCGCGCCAGGAAGGCGTGGTCGCGCGATCCGTCGCACTCGAAGACCCGCAGCGCCGCCCACGCGTGCACGGGCGGGTTGACGTCACCGAACGCCCACTCGTAGGCGGGCAGCTGACCCTCGGGATGGGTGTACCACTCCCGCAGCAGCAGGATCAGCTGGCCCTTGGCGAACTCCGGGTCGACGTGGGCCAGCGGGACGCAGTGGAACGCGAGGTCCCAGGCCGCGAACCACGGGTACTCCCACGGATCGGGCATGGAGATCACCTGGGAGTTGTGCAGGTGCCGCCACGCCGCGTTGCGGCCGCCGAGTCGCTCCTGCGGTGGTGCCGGGCCTGCCGGGTCGCCGTCGAGCCAGCGGGCCACGTCGTAGTGGAAGTACTGCTTGCCCCACAGCATCCCGGCCAGCGCCTGGCGCAGCACCCGCGCCTCGTCGGGGCCGGTGCCGGGGGGTGTCAGCTCGGCGTAGTAGCCGTCGGCCTCGGCCCGGCGGGCGGCCACGACGGCGTCGAAGTCGCCCCCGTCGAAGGCGCCCGTGGGCTCCCCCGCCGTCAGCCGTACCCGGATCTCCGCCCGGCCGCCGGCGGGCACGTCCAGCCGGTACCACAGCGCGCCCTTGGTGCCGGTGCCCGCCGGATTCACCGTGGCCGCGCCCGCGACGACGTGGTCGTTGATCCCGTCCTTCGGGTAGGCCGAGCGGCCCGGCACACCGAACAGGCGCGGCGCGTTCGTCTCGTTGTCGCACAGCAGTGGGGTCGCCGTCCCGTCGCCGGACAGCACGAGGGTCCCGTCCTCGTACGCGGCGACCAGCCGCCCGTCCCCCTCCGCCCGGATGGCCGGTACCGCGGAGGACCCCGGCAGGCCCCACGCCCAGGTGTTGCGGAACCAGAGCGTCGGGAGCACCTGCAGCGACGCCGCGTCCGGGCCCCGGTTCTCGACGGTGACCAGCATGCACAGGTCGGTGGGCGCCGCCTTGGCGTAGTCGACGGTGACGGCCCAGTAGCGGTCGTCGGCGAAGGCCGCGGTGTCCACGAGCTCGTACTCGGGCTCGTGCTTGCCCCGCCGCCGGTTCTCCGCCACCAGGCCGTCGTAGGGGAACGCCCGCTGCGGGTAGTGGTAGCGCCACGTCATCCAGGAGTGCGTCGGGGTGGAGTCGAGGTACCACCAGCACTCCTTGACGTCCTCCCCGTGGTTGCCCTCCGGGCCGGTCAGCCCGAACATCCGCTCCTTCAGGATCGGGTCGGCGCCGTTCCACAGCGCGAGGGCGAGGCAGAACGTCTGCTCGTCGTCGCAGACGCCGGCCATCCCGTCCTCGCTCCACCGGTAGGCCCGCGACCGGGCGTGGTCGTGCGGGAGGTAGTTCCAGGCGTCACCGGAGGCGCTGTAGTCCTCCCGCACGGTGCCCCACGCCCGCTCGGACACGTACGGGCCCCAGGCCCGCCACGCCTCGGTGCCCTGATCCGCACGGTCACGCCGGCCGCGCTCCGCGGCCCCGGTCCCCGAGTGGCCGATCTCCGTGGCGCTGGTCTCCATGGCGCTGATGACTACAGCATCCCGATCGGCCGGCGGCGATCGGACCGCCTCCGCCGGGGAGAGCCGGACAGCGCGGCCGAAACGGGTCGGAGCCGGGCGTCGGCAACGATGCTCCGGGGGTGGATGCACAGCTTCGTCACAGGTCAGCGGTCCACTCTCGAGGGGACAGGGCCGCCGGGCGCGGTCCCACTCAGGGCACCCCGCTACCCTCCGCGACGAGCTCACGATGATCCGGCGTCGCAGGACGCGGAAGGACCGGGGTGGACCCGATGGACGCACGGCCGAGCGGCCCCGCGACCTCCCCTCTCCCGGCACAGCCGCTGACCGTGTCGAGCCCCCCGCCGCCCACCACGACACGGCGACGTCGGTGGAGGAGGCTCGCGACGGTCGCTGTCGGGCTGATCGGTGTCGGGATCGCGGCCTACGTGCTCTACAACAACAGCGACGAGCTCCTCGCCGCCGCCGACAACCTGGGCGACATCCGTCCGGGGTGGGTGCTGCTGGCTGTGGTGGCCGAGGCCGCCTGTTACCTCGCGCGGGGCAGTGCACAGCGACTCGTGCTCCGCTCGGGCGCGGCACCCTCCGACGCGGGCTCCTCCCCCGCGGGTGGGGAGCGGGAGGTCAGCCCCCTGGTGATGGGCGCGACCATCATGGCCGGCGACGCGGCGGCCTACTGCCTGCCGCTCGGTTTCGCCGTGGGCGGCGCGGTGATGATCGGCCAGCTGCGCCGGCGACGGGTCAACGAGGTGCTCGCCGCGTGGACCTTCAGCGTCTCCACCCTGCTGTACGTGGCCGTGCTGGCCGTTCTCGGCATCGTGGCCGTGCAACTGGCCGGGCAGTTCGGCGACACCGACCCGGTCCCCGGGCTGCAGACGGCCAGTTCGATCCTGCTCGCCGCGCTGCTCCTGGCCGGCGGCGTCGCCGTGGTGGTCCGCCGCGCGCGGCCCGGCGGCACCGTCGCGCGGCTGATCGGTCCGCTGCGTCGACGGGCGGCCCGCCGTCTCGCGTCGCGGGCCGCCGACGGCCGCGACACCGCAGCTCCCGGCTCGGGTGCCGGGCGCCTCCGCGGTCTGACGGCCGCGACCGCCACCCGGCTGCGCGGCTGGTGGGCCCAGCTGCGCTCGTTGCGGCTCTCCCCTGCGGTGCTGGCGATGACCGCGGCCGGCATGCTGATCAGCTGGCTCTGCGACATCTCGGTGCTGGCGCTCGCCTTCGTCGCGCTCGGCATCCCGCCACCCTGGCTGGGTCTGCTGCTGGCCTACTGCGCGGGCCAGATCGCGTCCAGCGTCCCGGTCACCCCCGGCGGGCTCGGGGTGGTCGAGGCAGCCTCACCCTGGCGCTCGTCGCGTTCGGTGGGTCCACGACCGCGACGCTCTCCGCGGTGCTGCTCTACCGGCTCATCGCCTACTGGAGCATCATCCCGTGCGGCACGATCGCCTGGCTCGCCCTGCGCGCCACGAGCCGCCCCGCCGGAGCCACACCATGACCGACCCGATCCGCCACACCGCCACACCACCCCGACGCCGGACCGCCGGCCGTGCCGTCGTGGTGATCGTCGGGTCGGTGCTGGTGCTGGGCGGATGTTCGGTGCCCCGCGGCGGCGACTCGGCCACCAGCGACATCGCCGGGTGTGCGGCCGTGCTCCCGGTCGCCCACGACGCGGTGCGGGGCAGTGGCACCCTCGTCCATGTCCACCGGCTCAGCAGTGGCGACGTCTCGGCCCTCTACGCCGCGGTCGGTGCACCACCGCCGACACCACCCGTGCGGACCCCGTCACCGCGCAGCGCGCCACCCTCCACACCCGCGGGCACCCCGAAACCGCCCAAGGCCTGCCTGGTCGTCTACCAGGGCGACTACCGGCCCGGCACGGTCACCGGGGCCGACCCCGCCCAGCACGGGCGCTACGCGCTGATCGTCGCCCGGGTGCGCCACCCGCTCGTCGAACGTGTCCTGCTCACCGACGAACTCCCCCGTCCCCTCCCCGGCAGCTGAGACGGCCCGGTGCGGTTCAGCTCCCGTCGGTGACGGTCCCTGTCGGTATCCTGCTCCGACCAGCTGGCCATGGCGGGGTGGGTGAGATGGCTCGATGCGCGGCCTGGATCCCCTACGCCGGTACGTCCGCGCTGATCGTGGCGATGCTGCTCCTGGCCGTCGCCGGCACCGTGGCCCACCTCGGCCGTCGGCTGCGCGCACCGCTGCGAGCCAGGCGGCCCGGCGTCCGGGTGGGCGTGGCGTTCGTGGTCAGCTGGCTGGTCGGTGTGACGACGTTCGTCCTGTCCGCGCTCGTCTACGTGCGGGCCCTGGGTGAGCAGTCGGGACAGGCCGAAGCGCCGGCGAGCCCCGTCGCCCCCGTGACGGCGGCGGCAGGACTGATCACGTTCGGCGTGATCATCTACCTGGTCCGGAGTGACACGGTCCGGGTGGCGGTCGGTAGCGCCGTCGTCGGTACGATCGCCGCCCCGATGATCTTCGAGTTTCCGTTCGATCTCGTCGTGATGTGGCGTACGTGCCCTCCCAGCCCCGCGGTCCCGTACACGCTGCTGTATTTCCTGCCGTTGTTGATGGTTGCCGTCACCAGTGTCGCCATGCTCACCCTCTCACCGGCGATGCGCCTGACCCGGTACACGCTGTTCGCCCTGGCCTCGATGTTCGTCGTGTTCGCGATCTGGGCGATCGCCGGGTTCGGCTACCCCTCCGATCCGCTGTCGTTCGGGCTGAACGTGATCGGGAAGCTCCTGGCGTTCGTCGTCGCCGGTTCGCTCTTCGTGCCAGATCGTCGGCGCAGCACCGTTGCGGCACCGCCGCGGGAGGCGCCCGCTCGACCAGGTCCCCGATGACGGACCGACGGCGTCCGAAGACGGGCCGTTGTCCTCTGCGAGGCCTCCTGCTCCCCCCGACATCGTGGTCTGAACAGCGAACGAACAGAGGTCGATGATGCCGATGAGGGCCGTGCCCGCTCCTCCCGCCGCGATCGACCGCGACGGGTGCCTGCGACTGCTGGCGGGAGTGGCGGTCGGGCGCGTGGTGTTCACGACGTCGGCCATGCCCGCCGCCCAACCCGTGGCCTTCCTCGTCGACGACGACGAGATCGTGTTCCGCGCGCACGGCCCGCTCGGCGCCGCCCGCAAGGACGTGGTCGCGTTCGAGGCCGACGACATCGACCCCATGACCCTCACCGGATGGAGCGTCCTGGGCGTCGGCGAGACCTACGAGGTCCGCGATCCCGCGAGGCTGGCCCGGCTCACCGGCCTGCCCCTGACGGTGCTCGGGCCCGCGTCACCGCGCTCGACCGTCATCGCGATCCGGCTGGGCCGGCTCACCGGACAACGCCTCCACCCTGCCGAACCGGGCTGACCCCGCTCGACCCGCCGCCCACGACACCCCGCAGCGGCGTTGCTCGGCTGGCAGGTCCATCGCATCAACCCACTGGAGCTCAAGGTCAACTACCTGCGCCCGGCCCGGCCGGGTCGGCTGCGCGGAGCCGGCCGGGTGGTCCACCGCGGCGGAACGGTGGCGTTCCTCGCGGGCGAGTTGTTCGACGACGACGGCACGGTGTGCCGATTCTGACGACCATGGATGGGCAGGCCGCCGCGCACGGTCACGCCCCACCGTCCGCGCGGTTCAGCTCGCCGACGCGGCGGGTGTCGTGCCGTTGCCCGCCGACGCCGGTACGGCGGGCGCCTGCATCGGGTAGGCGACGGGGACCGGGGCCGGCTGCGCCGCCGCGGCGGCCGTCTCGCGGGCGAGGAACGACCCGAGCTCGCCGATCGTGCTCATCAGCGGCGCCGGGAAGACCACGGTGGTGTTCTTGTCGACGCCGATCTCCACGAGGCTCTGCAGGTTGCGCAGCTGCAGGGCCAGCGGGTGCTCCATCATGATGTCCGACGCCTCGCCCAGCGACGCCGCCGCGAGCGACTCGCCCTGGGCGTTGATGATCTTGGCGCGCTTCTCCCGCTCCGCCTCGGCCTGCCGGGCCATGGCCCGCTTCATGCTGTCGGGCAGCTGGATGTCCTTGAGCTCCACCAGCGTCACCTCCACGCCCCAGTCGAGCGTGGCGACGTCGAGGATCTCGCGGATGTCCTTGTTGATCCGGTCGGTCTCCGACAGCGTCTCGTCGAGGGTGTGCTGGCCGACCACCTTGCGCAGCGTGGTCTGCGCGATCTGGTCGATCGCGATGTACACGTTCTCGATCGCCACCACCGACTTCACGGCGTCGACGATCCGGAAGTAGGCGACGGCGGACACGTCGACGCTGACGTTGTCGCGGGTGATGATCCCCTGCGACTGGATCGGCATCGTCACGATCCGCAGCGACACCCGGTGCAGGACGTCGACGATCGGGATGATGAGCCGCAGGCCGGGCTCACGGGCGCCGACCACCCGGCCGAACCGGAACAGCACCCCCTGCTCGTACTGCTTGATGATGCGCACCGCCAGACCCAGGACGACCAGGACGACGACGATGACGATGACGACCACGGTGAGTGTGGTGCTCATGATGCTGCTCCTCGGATGGGGACGGGCGGTGTGGAGCGGCCGACGACCAGCTCGTCGTGCAGGGTCCGGACGCCCGAAAAGGTCCAGCAGGTCAGCTCGACCTCCTTGCGCAGTGCCTGCGTGGCGACGGCGCCGGTGAGGGTCAGCAGACCCTCTGGCCCCGCCGTGGCCGTGATGTGGTGGCCGTTCAGGCGGGAGTTGCGGGCGAGGGCCGCACCGACGGCCGTCTCGATGTCCAGCGCCTCCCGGCGCGGATCACGCCCCACGCCGGGGTCGTAGCGTTCGCTCATGCTCCAACAGTGCGCGTGGGGCGCCCGGAGCGGTCAGGGCACAACGACCTGCAACGTGGCCGCAGAGTGCCCGTCTCCACGTCAGAACCGTGGCCGTGAGGGTCACCACCCCAGGCCGGCCCGGCAGGGCCTTCCGGCCCGAACCGGCCGACCTTCGCCCCTGGCCTCCGCGACACGCCCGCGCCAGCATCGACGGCATGTCCGAGAACCCGAACGCCACCACACCACCCGGCCTCCGACGCAGCCGGGCGGACCAGGTCCTCGGGGGCGTCTGCGCCGGCGTCGCGCACCGCATCGGGATGGACCCGATCCTCGTCCGCGTCGCCGCGGTGGCCGCCGCCCTCGTCTCCGGCGGGGTCGCCGTCGTGGCCTACCTCGTCGCGTGGGTCCTCCTGCCGCAGGACGACGGCGACGTCCTTACGCCGGTCGGGTCCGGGCACGCCCGGCAGGCCTGGAGCGCGGCCGGGGGTGAGCTGCGATCCTTCGCCAGCTCCCTGCAGGGGACACCGTCGGAGGCCGAACGCCAGGAGCGCTCCCGGACCGCGGCGATCGACGCCACGCTGACCTCGCTGGGCGACCGGCTGCGCGACCCCGAAGTGCGGGACGGCGCCCGCCGCGCTGCCACCGGGGTGTCGACGGCGGTCGGCGCCAGCGTCGACGAGCTCGCCGCCCGCGCCCGGCGCCCGCGGTGAGACGTCCCCGAGGGAGACAGGACCTCGAGGACCTGCCCGGCGGGAAGGGCGCGAACCTCGCCGGCCCTCAACTGATCTGCCCCGTTCCGTGCAGATCACGCAGCAGGTCGGCCAGCCCGCCGCTCGCCCGCCCGGCGAGACGCGAGCTGGTGCGCACGCGCAGCCACAACGGCTGCCGCAACGGGTACCCCGCAGCACCCAGGGCCTGCCACAGGCCGTGGTCCTCCCCCGCCCCGTCGACGGGGAACCCGCCCACAGCGAGGTAGGCGTCGGCCCGTATCCCGAGGTTGGCGCCGTAGACATGCCGGTGCCGGTCGCCGTCGGTGCCGGCCACCACCAGCTGCTCGTGTCGCCGGGCCGCCCACGACGACAGTCCGGCGGTCAGCTCGGCCGTGCCCGCGACGCCGGCGGATCCGGCGGCGGCCAGCTCCAGATGGGCGGTGGCCCAGTCCGGCGGGACGGTCGTGTCCGCGTCGGTGTGCAGCAGCCACACGGCACGGGCGGGCAGGTGGAGCAGGCGGTCGAGGACGTCACGGACGCCGAGGTCGCGCAGTGCGCCCACCCCCGTTCCGGCGACGATGTGGGCCGGTCCGCTCGCCTCCCCGAGCCCGGCGACCCTGCGCTCGCCTGCCTCGAGCACCGTCAGCGACACCGCCCCCGGCCAGTCCGCGGTGAGGGCGTCCACCAGGTCGGGAGTGGCGTCCAGGCAGCGGTCGAGCACCACCGTCAGCACGGTCTCGACGACGGACGGCAGGCGCTGCAGCGACGTCCGGACGCTGCGCAGGCAGGCCTCGATCCCGTCCTCCTCGTCCCGTGCCGGGATCACCACCGCGACCGCCCTCAGGTCGGTCACCGACGCCCCTGATGGGAGTGGCGCAGCACGTGCAGGAGGAAGTCCTCGTCCGTGTGCTCGACGAGGACGTCGAGCTCCGGGCGGGTGGTCAGCAGCCGGTGGGTGGCCACGGCGTCGCGCGGGGCCTCCGCGGGCCATCCGCGCCAGTGCACCGCGACGATGTCGGCGCCGGGGGCGGTCGCGGACAGCACGCGGTCCAGGGTGGCCGCGACGGTCGCGTCGTCGAGGTAGTAGAGGACCTCGCTGAACACGACGAGATCGAGCGGCCCGTCCGGGACTCCGTCCGGGAGCGCGGCCACGTGCACGCCTGCACCTGGACGAGCGGCGCGGGCCCGTTCCACCGCCTCGGGCACCGGGTCGGACGAGTCGAGCCGGTCGCAGCGCTCCGCCAGGCCCGTGCTGAGCTCACCGGCGCCGCACCCCGGCTCGAAGCCGTACCGGTAGCGCGCTCGCGGCAACGACGCGAGCACGACGGCCCGCTTGCGCCGCTCGTACCAGGAACCGGTGTCCCAGGGGTCCCCGTCCGCGTACAGGGAGGCGAACCGTTCGACGGGCGCCGACGTGGCCCGCGGCTCCCGGAAGACGAGGTCGACCGGGCGGTCGACGTGGTCGAGCAGGCCGGCGGCGAGCACGGCCGGCGAGCCGTCCGGGCCGGGTCGTACCTGCGAGGTGAAGCACTCCACTCCGGCGCGGCGGGCGGTGCGCGCCGCGGCGTCCAGCGGCACGGCGCGGGCGCGGGCCCACGGGATCGCCGGGTCGTCGGCAGCGAGCCAGGCCCACATCCAGATCGGGTAGGACCAGCCGTGCGCGGTCACCGGAGCAGCCGCCGCCGCCGCGAGCCCGGCCGCCCGGTGGTCGGGGTGCGGGTCGCCGGGCCAGGGGGCCAGCCAGGCGTCGGCACCGGCCAGCACCGGGGCCAGCGCGTCCCGCAGGTCGGCACCGCGCACGTCGAGGCCGGAGTCGGGCAGGCCCAGCCACGTCACGGGCACGTCGTCCAGTCCCTGGGCGCGCAGTGCCTCACCCAGCTCGACGCGGCGCGCGCGGGCCAGGTCGGACCGGGCCGCCGCGTCCAGACCGGGATAGGCGGCCTCCCCGTCGGTGGCCACGACGAGCGAGAGCTCCGCCCCGGCCCGGTGCAGCGCCCGAACCGCGCCGCCGGCGCCGAGCGTCTCGTCGTCGGGGTGGGCGGCGACCACCACCACCCGCTGGTGCGCCGTCGGGTCGAAGGCGGCGAGCTGGTGCCGGTCGAGGGCATCTGCCCAGTCGGAAGCCCCCGTCACGACATGCCCCGGGCCGCGAACACGGCCGCACCGAGAGCCGCGTGGTCGCGCTCGCCGTGGTGCTGGCGCACGTAGATGCCCAGGTCGGCCAAGGTCCGGGCCAGTTCGGCGTCCCCGCTCAGCGGGCCGGGCCCGAGCATCCGGGGCACGCGGTCGAGCGTCTCGCGCACCACCCGCTCGACGGCGCACCGCCCCCGCGCCACGCCCAGCGCGTGGTCGCCGAAGGGGTCCGCGTCGATCTCCGCCGCCAGGCGGCCGAGCAGCGCGTCGGTGGCGGCCAGCAGGGCGTCGACCTCTCCGAGGTGGGCGAGCTGATGGGCGTCCGGGGCGGCGTGCAGGTGGGCCATGGCCCGGTCCAGCAGGCCGGCGGCCCCGCCCTGCCACACGGCGGCGACCCCGCCGCCGCCCACGGCGAACCCGGGCCGCGCGGTGTACCAGCCGGGTCCGCCGACGACGTCGTGGCGGCCCACGGGTACCCGGTCGAACCAGACGTCGAGGGTGTCGGCGGCCGCCATCGCCGGGGTGTTCCAGGAGTCGGGATCGGGCCGCGCACCGGGCGGTTCGACCGGCACGTCCACGAGCACGCGCCCGGCGGGGCCGTCGGCGACGACCAGGGCCCTGTCCACGAGATGAGCTCCCGAGCAGAAACGGACCGTGCCGTGGAGAACCGTGCCCCCACCGCCTGGGTCCCCACCCGGTGCGCCCCGCAGGTCGGCACCCGTCCCGCCGGGCCGGGCCGCCCACACCCCGTAGAGCGCGCCGGGCTCAGCGGGCCTCCCCGCCTCGGCCAGGATCGCCACCGCGTCCGTGTGTCCCTCCGCGAGCCGGGCGAGGGCGAGGTCGTCACGGCCCAGGGTCGCGAGCTCCCGCCACCGGCGTGCGGTCTGCCCGCCCCCCGGCAGCGGCAGCTCCAGGCGGCCCGCGGCGAGCAGCGCCCGGAGCCGGGAGCCAACAGGGACGCCAGAGGGCAGCAGGTCGGGCGGGGTCATCGGCACACCGGCGGGGTGCCCCGCCCGGGCCGGCCCAACCACAGGAGTCGAATCATGCCGCGAGGTTGAGCCGCGCCGCGCCGGGTACCTGGGCGCCATGGGTGACTACGAGCACAGCACGACCGTCCCGACCGGCCCCGACGCACTGTTCGCGTACCTGTCGGACGTGGCGAACCTGCCCCGGTACTTCTCCGCGATGAAGTCGGCGGAGCCGGCCGACGGTGACGCGGTGCACACCGTCGCCGACGTCGGTGGCCGCGAGGTGGAGGGCGAGGCCTGGTTCACCACCGACCGCGACGCACGCAGCATCAGGTGGGGGTCCGAGGGCCCCCACCACTACAGCGGCGAGCTGCGGGTCGAGGGCGCCGACGACGGCTCACGCGTGACGGTCACGTTGCACACCGAGCACGCCGACGGGCCGGGCATCGACCGCGGGCTGGAGGACACCCTGGCCCAGATCCGGACGAATGTGCAGGCCCCCCGCTAGGCGACGACGCGCGGTCGTGCGCGCACGGGGTTAGAGTCGATGCCGGTTGAACCCACAGCCGCGCAGAACTCCCACCTCGAACGCCGCAACGCGCAGGCTCCCCAGCCGGCCCGTTGTCGCGTTCGACGACGTGTCCGGGACGGGTGTGACACCGTGACCAGCGCCTCGACCATCGACTCGACCATCGGCTCGCGTCCGCGTACGTCGGGCCGGGACAGCTACGACCACCTGGTTCCGCTGCTCGCCGAGTACGCCGCCCTCGACCGCTCCGATCCCCGGCGCCGGGTGCTGCGCGACGAGCTGGCCACAGCTTTCCTGCCCGTCGTGCACCACATCGCCCGGCGCTACAGCGGCCGCGGGGAGCCGACCAACGACCTCGAGCAGGTCGGAGCCGTCGCCCTGCTGGGCGCGCTGGAGCGGTTCGATCCGGCGCGCGGCGCGGAGTTCCTGAGCTTCGCGGTCCCGACGATCACGGGAGAGGTACGCAAGCACTTCCGCGACCGGACGTGGTCGATGCGCGTTCCCCGCAGGCTCAAGGATCTCCAGGGGCCGATCGGCGAGGCCGTCACGACGCTGTCGGCCACCCTCAACCGTGCGCCGCGGCCCAGCGAGATCGCCGACCATCTCGACGTGGCCGTGGACGAGGTCGTGGACGCGCTGGGGGCCCAGCGCGCGTACTCCGCGGACTCCCTCGACGCCCTCACCCGCTCCGGCGACACGTCACTGCTCGACCTGCTGGGGCGCGCCGACGCGGAGCTGGTCAAGGCCGAGTACCGCGACGAGCTGCGCCGCGCGCTGGCCGATCTCCCCGACCGGGAACGGACCATCGTCGTCCTGCGGTTCTTCGGCGACCTCACCCAGACCGAGATCGCCGCCAAGGTCGGCCTGTCGCAGATGCACGTCTCCCGGTTGCTGGCCAGCACGCTCGCCACGTTGCGGGCGCGCATCGACGTGAGCTGAGCCGGCCCGGCTCTCTACACTCCCTGCCGTGCCCCCTGAAGCCGAATCCGTCGTACCGGGCGCGGTCGCCACCGAGTTCGTCGCGCTCGCCCGCACGCTCCTCGACGCGACGACCGTGTCCGAGGTCCTGGATCGCGTCGTCATGGCCGCGCGGGCCGTGGTCCGCGGCGCCGACATGGTCAGCGTCACCGTCCGCGCCCCGGACGGCCGGTTCCACACCCCGGTGGAGACCGACGAGCTCGCCACACAGCTCGACGGCCTGCAGTACGACCTCGACCAGGGCCCGTGCGTGGAGGCCACCCGCACCCCGGGCCCCGGTCTCGTCGGATCGTCCGATCTCGCCGACGGCACCGAGTTCCCCGAATGGGGTCCGAGGGCCGCCGAGGCCGGGGTGCGCAGTGTGTACGCCGTCGGCATGTTCCCCGACGGCGGCGCACCCCGCCTGGGAGCGCTGAACTTCTACTCCTTCTCCGTCGCCGGCCTCGACGACATCGACCGTGACACGGCGATGGTGCTGGCGGCCCACGCGTCCACGGCGCTGGCGGCGACCCGGGCCCACAGCGTGCACGAGGTGAAGGCCGCCCAGCTGCAGGAGGCCCTGCGCAGCCGCGACGTCATCGGGCAGGCCAAGGGCATCCTGATGGAACGCCGCGGCATCACCGAGGACGAGGCCTTCGACGTGCTCCGGGTGGCATCACAGTCGCTCAACGTCAAACTGGCCGTGGTCGCCGAGACGCTCGCCTCCCGCCGCGCCGACATCTAGAGCCTGTCCCGCTGGAGATCCGCGGGACAGGCTTGGTCCTCCCGCGCTGCGCCGACGGGGTGATCGCGCGACCCTGGGGAGGTGAGCAGCGAGCAGACACCGCCGAGCTCGGGTCCGGCCCTGCGGGCGGGCCTGGCCCTGAGCGATCTCGACCTCGCCCAGCTGTGGACCGCCTACGTCGGGCTCGGCGGCAGCATGACCGCCGAGCAGCTCAGCGAGGCGCTCGCGTCCCGCCGGGCGCTTTCCGGCCACGAGCACGACATGGTCGCCCACGCCCTCAACGAGCACTTCCTCGCCCGCGGACACGACCACCCGGTGGCGTACGCCGAGGAGCTCGACGCCCGGGAGCCGATCGAGCACGACGTTCTCCCACCTGACTCCGATCACGGCCCGGCGAGCCGGGCGAAGTAGCCGTCGAGGCCGCCGGTCGTCCGGGGCGCCGGACCGGCCTCCACCACGGCAGCCCCGAACCCCGCCCGCACGACGTCCGCGGGCAGCCGGTGGGCCCAGCGGCGGATCCGGCCCAGCGCCCGGGTGGACACCACCTCCGCGACCGGCTCGCCGTCGCAGGCGATGACGACCCCGGCCAGGTCACCGGCCACGAGCGTGCCCATCGCCGTGGCGAGCGCCCCGGGCGGTAGCGGGGCCCGGACCGTCATGACCGCGCGCGCCCGCCGGCGCTGGTCGCCGCTCCAGGCGCCGGTCTGAACGGCGTTCCCGTAGAGCTGCGCGAGCAGCGGATCGAGCGGGCCGGGCAGCCGGACCCGCAGGTCACGGTGGTCCTGTCCGAGCAGCGCGTGCACGGTGCGCACGGTCGCGGGCACCCCGTCGCACGTGACGTCCACCAGCACGTCGGGGAGCGCCGCGGGCAGCGCGGCACCCCGGGTCAGCGGCTCCGGGATCAGCGCCGCCAGCCGCACCGCCTCCAGGTCCTTGGCGCCACCGTCGCGGGCCGCCCAGTCCGGGCCGTCGTGCCAGGCCACGGCGTCGGGTTCGTGCACCAGGACAGCCCCGGCGTTCCACGCGCGGTAGGCGAGGTCCCAGTCCTCGCCGCCGTAGCCGACGAACCTCTCGTCGAACCCGCCGAGGTCGTCGAAGAGGCGTCGACGGCACGCCATCACGGCGCTGATGACGAACCGGAAGCTGCGGCCGTCGGCGTCGAGGAGGTCGCGGCTCGCCCGGTACGCGTCGCGCAGCCAGGCCGGGTCGGGCAACGGCGGAGCGGCGGCCGGGTCGCTCCCGACGGGGGTGGTGGCCAGATCGGCGTGCCGGCGGCGCCCGACGGCCAGGACGTCCGGGCACACCGCCACCCGGCGGGTCACCGCCTCCACGAACCCGGGTCCGGGCACCGTGTCGGCGTCGAGGAAGGCCAGGACCTCGCCGTGGGCGGCCCGGGCTCCCCGGTTGCGGGCGGCGGCGGCGCGGAATCCGAGGTCGGGCTGGGTGACCACCCGGACCGGTGGTCCGCCGCGGGGCGGTCGCGGTGGCTCGGCGGAGCCGTCGTCGGTGATCACGACCTCGGCCGGGGGCAGCGTCTGAGCGCACAGGGCGGCCCAGGTCCGGGCCAGCTGGTCGGCCTGCTCGTAGTGGGTGACGATCACGCTCACGTCCGGGCGGGGTACCGGGTAGGGCGCGAGCAGGTCCCACCGGTTGCCCGGCACCAGCACGTCGGTCAGCACCCGAGGACCCTGCGGTAGAGGGCGGCGTGTGCGGCGCCGGTATCCGGCCCGTCGGCCGGCTCCGCGGTCGTCTCCGACGGGTCGGCCAGGGCCGCTGCCACCGCAGCGTCGAGCTCGCCGTCGGTGTCGTAGAGCCGCAGGCCATCGGGATGACGGGCGGCGAGCTCCGCGGTGTAGGGGCCCCGCGCGGCAACCGGACGGCGGCCGCACCCGATCCAGGTGGCCAGCGACCCGCTGGCGCTGACCCGGCGGGCGGGAGCGACGGGCACTGTGGCAGCACTGGCCGCGGCGGCGAGGTCGGCGTCGCTCAGGGAGCCGGTGACGAGCAGGTCCACTCCGCGGTCGGCGGCGCGGTCCCGCAGGTCGAGGTGCAGGGCGGCGTGCCCGTCCGCGACCGCACCGAGCGCGACGACCAGCAGGCGGACCCCGCTCCGCGCGGCCGCGTCGATCGCCTCGGCGTGGCCCTTCCCGGGGTAGACGAAGCCGAGGATCGCCAGCGTCGGCCGCCCCGCCCACGCCGGTCGCGTGCCGCCCGGTGGCAGCGTCTCCACCGGCAGCGGGATCACCTCGGCGGCGTGCCCTGTCGTCCGGACCAGGTCGGCAGCTTCGTGGGCCGACGACACCACCACCGCGTCGGCGACGGCCGCCACGCGCGCGTACCCCCGGGCGCGACGGGTGTCCCGGGCCGGGTCGGGGTCGGCGCCGGGCACGTCGTGCAGCGTCACGACGAGCGGCCGCGGGGCTGCCGCGGCCCACACCTCGAACGCACCGGCCGCCGCAGCCACGTCCGGGCCGAACAGGGCGTCGGTGAACTGGACGTGGGTGAGGTCGACGGCACGGTCGGCCGACGTCACCCCGTGCGGCTCCGCCAGCCGCGCCACCAGCCGGGCGTGCCGGACCACCCCGTGCCGGGACGGGCCGGGCGCATGCATCAGCACCCTCATGTCAGCACCTCCCGGTAGACGGCCGCGTGGGCGGCGGCGACGCCGCGTCGCTGGACGATCCGGTCACCCACGGCGGCCTGCGGGCCCGCGCCGCGGCGGTGGGCCTCCCGCACCCCGTCGGCCAGCGACGCGGCATCGGGGCCGTCGGGGCCGCGGTGGTAGACCAGGCAGGGGGCCTGCTGGCCGTAGTAACCGCAGTCGGGGGCCAGCACGGCGGTGCCGAGGTCGTGACACGCCTCCAGCCAGCCGGAATGGGTGCCGAACCGGTAGGGCAGCACGGACAGGTCGAGGCCGGCGAGGTGGTCCCACAGCTCGTCGTCGCTGAGGCGCGGACCGGGCCGCACGTCGACGGCGGGCAGGCCGCGGAGCCCGTCGGCGACCTCCCGGCCCGGCCCGTCGTCGCGCACCACGACCTCGACCCGTCCGCCCGGGATCTCCGCGACCACCGGGGCCAGCGCCCGGACGACCGCCGTGGCGTCACTGTTGGCCCGGTCCGCCTTGGCGTGCACGCCGACGACGAAACCGTCGTGCGCCGGGCGGGGCCGGGCCGCCCGGTCGGCCTCCACGACGTGCGGGTGCGGCACCACCACCGCGCCCGCCCCCCAGCGCGTGGCGATCTCGGCGGCCGCACCGGCGGTGAGGGTCAGCACGGCGTCGGCGGAGGGCACCAGCACGTCCAGCGCGGCGCCGTGCGCGGCCGGGTCGGCGTGGTGCGGGTTGCGCAGGTCGTGCACGGTGAGGACGAGCGGCCGCCCGGCCGCGCGCAGCGCCGCCACCAGGGCCCCCAGCTGCTGCGGGCTCCGGTCGTCGAAGCCGAAGTGCAGATGGAAGACGTCGAACGCGTCGGCGTGGTGGCGCACCCAGTCCGGATCGAGCATCACCGGCGGCCACCACCGGTCCGCGGGAGCACCCGGCACCGGTGGGTCGGACAGCCGCACGACGCCGTCCCCCGGAACCGACAGGTGCCGGACGTAGACGTGGCCCTCGGGGACCGAGGCGACACGGATCGCAGGAGAGGCCGTCACTGCCACCAGGTGCCCCGTCCGGGCCGGTTCAACCCCGGCCGGTCCGGGCACCTTGGCGGCATGGACCCCGCCCGGCGCCGCCACTACGCCGACTTCTACGACGGGCCGCCGGGCTCGGGCCCCGTGACGGTCGTGCTCGGCAACTGCCAGGCCGAGTCGCTGCGCGTGCTGCTGGCCGGCTCGGCGGACCACAGCGCGCCCGCCGTCCGGATCCCGCCGGTCCACGAGCTGACCGCGGCCGATCTGGCGCCGCTGCGCCGGCTGCTCGCCCGCACCGCGGTGCTGCTGAGCCAGCCCGTCCGCGACGACTACCGCGGCCTGCCCATCGGCACGCGGCAGGTGGCCGCCGCGCTCCCCCGCGGGGCCCGGGTGCTGCACTGGCCCGTGGTGCGCCACACCGGGCTGCACCCCTACTCGGCGATCGTGCGCCACCCGTCGGCCATGGGGGCGGTGCCGCCGGTGGTGGCCTACCACGACCTGCGGACCCTCGCGGTCGCCGCAGGGGAGACGGGGGTTCCCCGGCACGGTCCCGGTGAACTGCGCGAGGCCGCCCGGCGTTCCGTGTCCGAGCTGGCCCGCCGCGAGTCCCGCGACTGCGACGTCGGGATCGCGGACGTCCTCGACGGTCTCGGGGTGCGGGCGGCGCACACCCTCAACCACCCCGGCAACGCGGTCCTGATCACCCTCGCCCGCCGGGTGCAGGAGACGCTCGGCCGGGTCGCCGACGCCGCCGACCCCGGTCGGGAGCTGCTCGGCGGCGTACGGGCCCCGCTGGAGCCACCGGTGCTCGCGGCCCTCGGCCTCGACGCCGGCGCGGCCCGGGCCGACTGGCTGGTGGACGGTGTCGCGGTGCCCGACGCGACGGTCCGCGCCGCCCAGCTGGACTGGTACGCCGGGCACCCGCAGTGGGTGGACGCCGGGCTGCGTCGCCACGCCGACCGTCTGGAACTGCTGGGCCTCAGGGCTAAACCGTGACGATGCGGACAGCCGTCCGAGTGGCGGCATATGCGAGTCGTGACCGATGCTGAAGGGGCGCCCGGGGTTGAGGATCCAGCTCGAGCGGCGCCGACCGGCAACGCCCGAGCGGAGCGCACCTCCCGATGATCACCCCACCCTGGTTCCCGGCTGCCCGGAAACGACCGTGACGCCCCTGCGGATCGCGCTCGTCGCGTCCGCCCGATTCCCCCTGCGCCAGCCGTTCCCCGGCGGCCTCGAGGCCCACACCTGGCAGCTCGCCACCCGGCTGCGCGAGCGCGGGCACCACGTGACCGTGTTCGGCGGCCGCGGCTCGGACCCGGCTCTCGGCGTGCGGGAACTGCCCGGTCTCCCGGTGATCTCCGCCCACGCCCGCGCCGACGTCAGCATGCCGGCCGAGTGGTTCCTCGCCGAGCACCACGCCTACCTCTCCCTGATGCTCGACCTCGCACGCACCGGCCGGGACTACGACGTGGTGCACAACAACTCGCTCCACTACCTGCCGGTCGCCATGGCCGACACCCTGCCCGTCCGCCTGCTGACCACCCTGCACACCCCGCCGACGCCGTGGCTGGAGTCGGCTGTGGCGCTGGCTCCCGGGGCGTCGCACTTCGCCGCCGTCAGCCGCGCCACCGCCAGCCAATGGCGCGACACCGTGCACGCACCCGTGGTGCCCAACGGCGTCGACACCGCGTTCTGGACACCGGGCCCCGGCGGTGGCGTCCCGGTGTGGTCGGGCCGGATCGTGCCGGAGAAGGGTCCTGTGGAGGCGATCCTGGCCGCGCGCCGGGCCGGGACGGGGCTACGTCTCGCCGGGCCCACCCCGGACGCGGGGTTCTTCCGCGAGCAGGTCGAGCCGCTGCTCGGAGACGGGGTGGTGCACGTGGGGCACCTCGACCACACCGATCTGGTGCGCCTGGTCGGCTCGGCGTCGGTCGCGGTGATCTCCCCCTGCTGGGACGAGCCCTACGGCCTGGTCGTGGCGGAGGCGATGGCCTGCGGCACACCGGTGGCCGGCTTCGCCCGTGGCGCGCTGCCCGAGCTCCTCGACGACACCTGCGGTGTGCTCGCCGATCCCGGTGACGTCGACGGGCTCGCCGCGGCCATCACCACCGCGGCCCGCCTCGACCGCGCCGCGGCCCGGCGTCGCGCCGTGGAGACCTGCTCCGTCGAGACCATGGTGGACGGCTACGAGCGTCGCTACCGGGAGCTCGCGTGATCGGCTGGTACGTCCACCACCACGGCCGCGGCCACGTCCACCGGGCCGCGACGATCGCCGCACAGCTCCGGACACCGGTCGTCGGCCTGTCGACCCTCCCCGCCCCGGAAGGCTGGACGGGCGAGTGGGTCCGGCTGGCGGCGGACGCCGACGGGTCCGCGCCCCGGGACCCGACGGCAGGCGGGGTCCTGCACTGGGCACCCCTGGGCCACCCGGGCCTGCGCAAGCGGATGGCGCTGATCTCCGAGGTGCTCGCCCGCCCGGAGCTGCGGCTGGTCGTCGTCGACGTGTCGGTGGAGGTCGCCCTGCTGGCCCGGCTGTCCGGGCTGCCCGTCGTGGTCGTGGCCCAGCCCGGCGACCGCACCGACCGGCCGCACCGGACCGCCTACGACCTCGCCGGGAAACTGCTCGCGCCGTGGCCGCCGGCCGGGCCACCCCTCCCCGACCGGGGCGTGCACGTCGGTGCGATCTCACGTTTCGACGACCGCGAACCGCCCCCGCCCCCCGGCCGGCGCCGGGTGCTCGTCCTGTGGGGCGCCGGCGGCACCGACGTCAGTCCCGGCGACCTGCACGCCGCGGCCACCGCCACCCCGGGGTGGACGTGGGACGTGGTGGGACCCGGGCAGGAGCGCCCCGGACCGACGAACCTGCGGTGGCGCGGCTGGTGCGAGGACGTCTGGGCCGCACTGTGCGACGCCGACGTCGTCGTCACGCACGGGGGCCAGAACGCGGTGGCCGAGGTGGCCGCCGCCCGCCGGGCCGCCGTCGTCGTGTCCCAGGACCGGCCGCACGAAGAGCAACACACCACCGCCGCGGCGTTGGGCCGGGCGGGGATCGCCGTCGTCCGGTCCCGGTGGCCCGTGCCCGGGCTCTGGCCGTCCGTGCTGGACGAAGCCGTCGCCCGCGGCGGCGAGGGCTGGAAGCACTGGTCGTTCGGCGACGGCGCCGCCCGCGCCGCGGCCGTCCTGGACGAGCTGGCGGCCGGATGAGGACCGCCGTGGTCGTCGTGACGCACGGCCGCGACGAGCACCTGCACCGCCAACGCGCGGGCCTCACGCTCGGCCCGTCCGACCTGCACGTCGTCGTCGGGATGGGCGAGGAGCCCCGGCTCACCGCGATGCCCGGCGCTCCCCCGGTGATCCGCGTGCGCGTGCCCGTCCCCGCCACCGGATTGCCGCTGGCCGCGGCCCGCAACGCCGGTGCCGCGGCGGCGATCGCGGCCGGCGCCGAGGTGCTCGTCCTGCTCGACGTCGACTGCATCCCGAGCCCCCAGCTCGTACGGCGCTACGCGGCGGCGGCCGCAGGGGACGACTTCGCTCTGCTGTGCGGGCCTGTCGCCTACCTGCCGCCCCCGCCGCCCGGCGGCTACCCCGCCACCGGGCTCGGCGCGCTCGCCGACCCCCACCCCGCCCGCCCAGCACCACCGGCGGGCCGCCTGCTGCGCACCCGCGACTTCACCTTGTTCTGGTCGCTGTCGTTCGCGGTCACCGCCACCACCTGGACGCGACTGGGCGGCTTCTGCGAGGACTACACCGGCTACGGCGGCGAGGACACCGACTTCGCCGTCACCGCCGGGGCGGCCGGGGCGCAGCTCGTCTGGGTCGGCGGGGCGGACGCCCACCACCAGCACCATCCGCCCGCCCGCACCGATCCCCGCCGGACCGGGGAGATCGTCCGCAACGCGACGCTCTTCCGGCGCAGGCACGGCTGGTGGCCCATGGGCGGCTGGCTGACCGAGCTGGCCGCCGCGGGGGCGGTCGAGTTCGACCCCTCCTGCGACGTCCTGCGGATCGCGGCGTAGCACGGCCCTGCGGAGTGGGGAACCTCCGCAGGGCCGGCGGGCGTGTGCGCGTCGCAGCGGGTGGCGAGACGCACGAGGCACGGCTCCGGTCACAACCGTGTTACCCACCACCGCCCCCGGCAAACGGCGGCATCGGACGGTTGGCTCAGCGGTTCCCGGGTATCCGCACCCCGTGAATCACTCCGAATGGACCACCGCCGTCGCCCTCGAGCTCGGGCTGGAGAGCGCGACCGAGGACGGATCGAGCGCCACCACGATCTCCGAGCTCACCTCCCGCGTCACCGACGGGGTCGACGCGGGCGCGGCCCCGATGACCGCCTTCCTGATCGGCGTGGCCGCCGGCCGCGCCGACGACCCCGCGGTGGCCGCGAGGGACTACACCGAGAAGGTCTCGCACCTGGCCGACGGCTGGGCCGCCGACGAGGAGCGGGGCGTGCCGGCGAACGACCAGTCCGCGCGGGCCTGACCCGAGCTCAGACCGGGACCACCAACCGGACCTTCCCCTGCTCCGCGGCGTAGTTCAGCGTGTACCAGGTGCCCCCGCCTGCGGACTCGTCGCCGCGCGGGAAGCCGATCACGAGGCCGGCGTGGTCCACCATCCACCGGTTGCGCGCGTGGTACGCGGCCTTGCCGAGCAGCGTGGCCCCCATCTCGACCACGCCGGCGAGCCGTCCGTCGGCGCGCAGCCGGTCGATGACCTCGACGGATCCGACCGGCTGGTCGAGGACACGGCACGGCACGACGACGGTCAGCGCTGCCTCGGAGTGCTTCGCCAACCACGACAGGGCGGCGGTGTCGACGCCGGAGGCACCACCGACGTAGAAGTGGGTGGTGGGGTCGGAGAACGGCCCGAGGTAGGCCTCGAACACCTCCGCCAGCTTGTCGTCGGGGGCATCGCCGATGCTGCGGGTGCCGGTGATCGCAACGCTGCGTTCCACTCGGGCGCGCTCCTGGGGTGAGTTGGGGTGTGCCGTCGGACCTACCCGCCGAACGTACCGCCCCGGGCTCCTACGGCACCGCCTTGCGCCCAGCCTTCTGCCGCGCGATCACGAGTTTCATGATCTGCGCGGTGCCGTCGCCGATCTGCAGGCCCAGCACGTCGCGCAGCCGCTGCTCGTAGGGCAGGTCGGTGGAGTAGGCGCCGTGCCCGTTGGTGAGCAGGCAGGTCTGCACCACCTCGAACGCGAGCTTCGGGCCCCACCACTTGCACATGGCCGCCTCGGCGGTGTGCGGCAGGCCCTGGTCCTTGAGCCACAACGTCTGCAGGCACATCAGACGGCACGCATGCAGGTGTGTCTCGGCCTCGGCCAGCGGGAACGACACGCCCTGGTGCGCCGTCAGCGGTTGGCCGAAGCTCGTGCGCTCCGCCGCCGAGGTCCACGTCTCGTCGAGCGACTGGCGGGCGACGGCGAGGCACTGCAGCCCGATCAGCGCCCGGCTGTAGTCGAAGCCCTGCATCACCTGCACGAACCCGGAGCCCTCCGCGCCGAGCAGGTGCGACGCCGGCACCCGGACGCCGTCGAGGTGCAGCCAGCCACGCCCGGCGGCGCGTCCGCCGATGTCGGAGAACACCCCGACCCCGACACCGGGCCGGTCGAGCGGGACGAGGAACGCGCTGATCCCCCGGGCGCCCGGCCCCCCGGTGCGGGCCCACACGATCGCGAACCCGGCCTGGGTGGCGAACGTCGTGGAGGTCTTCTCGCCGTCGAGGACGTACTCGTCGCCCTCGCGGCGCGCCCGCAGCTGAAGGTTGGCGGCGTCCGAGCCGCCGCCCGACTCCGTCAGCCCGATCGCCGGGAGGATCTCCCCGGCCACCATGCCCGCCAGCCAGGGCCCGACGACGTCGGGATCGCCGTGGCGCGCCAGCACGGTGGCGGCCAGCGAGACGGTGACCGAGAGCTGCCCGACGTTGTAGTCCGACGCGCACAGCGCCTCCAGGACCAGGCCGGCGGTGACGCTGTCGAGGCCGAGCCCGCCGTGCTCCTCCGCCAGCTCGACACCCAGGAACCCGAGCTTCCCCATCTCGCGCAGGGTGGGCCGGTCGAAGGCGCCCTCGCGTTCGCGCTGCTGGTAGAACGGCGCGAGCCGCTCCCGGCCGAAGCGCTGCGCGACCGCAACGAGCTCGTCCTGCTCGGGAGTGGTCGAGAAGTCGATCATGAGAACCGCTTGCGGAGCAGGAACTTCTGGATCTTGCCCGTCGCCGTCACGGGCCACTCCGTCACCAGCTCGATCCGTTCCGGCGTCTTCCACACGGCCATGCGGCGCTCGATGGTCAAGTACTCGCGGATCTGCTCCAGCGTCGGGACGGCCGCGGCGCCGCTCGTCTCGATCACGGCGCAGGCCCGCTCGCCGACGTGGCGGTCGGGCAGCCCGATCACCGCCACGTTGGTGATCGCCGGGTGCGCCAACAGCGCCTCCTCCACCTCGCGGGCGCTGATGTTGAAACCGCCGCGGATGATGATGTCCTTGATCCGACCCGTGACGCGCAGGTAGCCGGTGTCGTCGAGGCGTCCGACGTCGCCGGTGCCCCACCAGCCCTCGTCGTCCAGCGCGGCGGCGGTGAGGTCCGGGCGGCCCCAGTACTCCAGCAGCCGGCCCGGCCCGCGGTAGCGGATCTCGCCGTCGGAGCCGGTCGGGGCCGTCTCGCCGTCGGCGCCGACGATCCGGATCTCGACGCCCGGCACCGGGCCGCCGTCGGAGGAGGCGACGCGCTCCACCGGGTCGTCGGGCCGGCAGACCGTCGCCATCATCACCTCGCTGGAGCCGTAGGCACTGACGACGCGGCAGCCGGCGAAGCGCTCGGCGGCCTCCTCCACGAGCACCGCGGGGATGGCGGCACCCGCCGTGAGCCAGAACCGCAGCCGCGACACGTCGTGCACGGATGGGTCGTACGCGTCGAGCATCATCCGGATGAACGGCGCCGGGCTGGCGGTGCCGGTGCAGCCGTGCCCGGCGATCCGCTCCAACGCGACCGCGGGATGGAAGATGTCGAGCAGGTGCACCGACGCCCCGGCCAGCGTCGGGGCCATCACGCCCAGCGTCAGCCCGAGCGCGTGGGTGACCGGTGACGGCATGAAGATCACGTCGTCGCGCGTCATGCCCAGCGCCAGTACCGCCTGCTTCGGCAGGAACGAGCTGGTGTTCCAGGTGTGCAGGCAGCCCTTGGGGCGCGACTCGGTGCCGGAGCTGTAGAGGATCAGGTGCGGGTCGTCCGCCGACGGCGGCAGCGGCAGGTCGGCCTGTTCCACCAGGTCGTCGAGGGCGACGGCCCCGGCGTCCGGTCGTCCGCGCACGACGATCCGAAGAAGTGGGCGGTCCAGGGAGGCTCCGATCTCGGCGGCCATCGCGGCGTGGTCGAATCCGCGGAACTCCCCGCAGGTGACGAGCGCGACGGCCCCGGAGTTCTCGACGATGAACCCGACCTCGGAGCCGCGGTAGACGACGACCACCGGGATCATGACGACGCCCAGCCGCGCGCAGGCGGCGTAGACGAGGAAGAACTCGTTCCAGTTGGGCAGCTGGACGGCGATCCGGTCACCGGGCCGCACGCCGCGGGCGGTCAGCGCGGCGGCCACCGCCCAGGCCCGGGCACGGAACTCGCCGTAGGTGTACGCGCCGACGCCGTCGGAGAGGTAGGGCCGGTCCGGGTCGTCGTCGGCCCACCGGTCGACGATCCCCGGCAGGGTCTCGTCGTCCCAGTAGCCGGCGGCCCGGTACTCGGCGCTGCGCAGCATCTGGTCGGACACAGGGCCTGACACCGATGTCATGACACCTCCTGAAGTGTGAGCAGTGCGCGCACCTCGGCGGCCGCGTCGACGCCGGCCTCCTCGCTGCCCGCGAACGGGATGAGGTTGACGGTGGTGATCCCGGCCTCGAGATACGGCGCCACGTACTCGGCCACCTCGGCCGGGGTGCCGTGCGGGATGTAGCGCTCGAACCTCTCGAAAGGAGTGCGGTAGAAGCCCTCCATGGCGGGAGCCACCCGGGCCCGGGCCTCGGCGCGATCGGCCCCGAAGCCGCACCAGAACGTCATGCCGTGCTGCCACGCGACGCCACGACGGCCCGCGTCCGCCGCGTGCTGCTCGACCTCGGCGATCACCGCCGCACACCGCACCGCCGAGTTCCAGATGCCCAACCAGCCGTCGCCGAGCCGACCCGCCCGGCGCACCGCCGCGGCGGACCGGCCACCGACGATCAGGGGGATCGGCTGCTCCGGGACCGGACGCAACGCCACGGCGTCGAGGGTGAAGAACTCGCCGGCGTGCGTCACGCGCTCCCCGGCGAACAGCCGCCGCACCAGCTCCAGGGCCTCGTCCATGCGGCGGCCCCGGGTGCGCGGGTCGACGCCGCAGGCCTCCACCTCCCGCCGGTCGTCACCCGCGATGCCGAGCCCGATGCTCAACCGGCCGGGCGCGAGCTGCGCGACCGTCAGGATCTGGCGGGCCACGAGCACCGGGTGGCGCAGCACCATCAGGTAGACCGCCAGGTAGACGTCCAGCTCGTCGGTGGCCGTGACGACCGACGCGGCGTCGGTCAGCCCGTCGTTGCCGACCCCGCCGTGGAACATCACGTGGTCGCCGACCATCACGTGGTCGATCCCGGCGCCGGTCATCCTCGCGAAGAGCGACGCCCGGTGCCGCAACAGAGCGCGGCCGGAGCGGACGGGCGCGCCCTCGACCCAGTGCTGGGCCATCAGGTTCACGCCGAAGCGGACGGTCATGTCAGCCCCGCCCGACGCCGGGCCGGCGTTCCAGGAACGCGTCCTTGCGCTCGACGATCTCCGGGTCGGACATGATCGAGTAGCTGTTGAGGCACTCGATGCGGAGCTGGTCGGCCAGGGGACGACCGACCACGTCGAGGATCGTCTCCTTCGCCGACTCGACGGCGATCCGCGGGTTGCGCAGGATCTTCGCGGCCATGTCCTCGACGGTGGCCATCAGGTCCGCGCGCGGCACGAGCCGGTTCACGAGGTGGCACTCCAGCGCGCGCTGCGCGCTGATCGGCTCCCCCATCAGCTCCAGCTCCATCGCGATACCCACCCCGCAGGTGTTGACCAGCCGCACGATGCCGCCGTCGCCGAAGTGCATGCCACGCTGCATGTGGAAGAAGCCGAAGGAGATGTCGTCGGCGGCCACCCGGATGTCGCAGGCCAGCGCCAGCTCGATGCCGCCGCCGATCACCCAGCCGTTGAGGGCGGCGATGATCGGCTTGTTGGTGCGGATCTCGCGGGTGATGCCGCCGGCGAAGCCGTGGTCGAGCACCCTGCGGCCGAGGTCGGGGCCGGCGTGGAGCCAGCCGTCGACGTGGTCGGCGAGGTCCGCGCCCGAGCAGAAGGCCTTCTCGCCGGTGCCGGTGAGGATCGCGAGCCGCACCTCGGGGTCGTCGCGGAAGGACGTCCAGGCCTCGCGGAGCAGGTCGTCGGTCTCGGTGTCGATGGCGTTGCGCTTGTCCGGCCGGTTGAGCGTGATGTACGCGATCTCGCCGCGCTTCTCGTAGAGCACCTTCGACATGCCGCTCCCGTCACAGACCTACATCAGTCGATGCAGGACCGTATCATCGGAGCGTGATCCACACCACAGCGAATAGGGTCGTCCCTGTGCAGGACCGCCATCTGCCCGCCATCACGCCGTTGACCGCCCGGTCGGTCGCGATCAGTGCCCTGCTCGGCTACCACCCGCCCGCCCTGCCGGTGCACGAGCTCGTCACGGTCGGCGGCCTGTTCGGCATCGCCGAGCGCACCACCCGGGTGGCCCTGACCCGGATGGCCGCCGACGGCGACGTCGTCGCGGAGAACGGCGTCTACCGGCTGACCGAGCGCCTGCTCAGCCGCCAGGCCCGGCAGGAGGAGGGCAGCTCGCCGAGGACCAGGGACTGGGACGGCAGCTGGGAGATGGCGGTCGTCACCGCCCCCACCGCCCGGGGCCTGCCCGACCGCGTCGCCCTGCGCCGCACCATGTTCCGGCTCCGCCTGGCGGAGCTGCGGGAGGGCGTGTGGCTGCGTCCCGACAACCTCCTGGGCCCCGACAACCTCCTGGGCCCCGACAACCTCCTCCGCGCAGACCCCCCGTCCACCGTGACCGCCCAGTGCACCTACTTCACCTGCCGCCACCCCGATCCGGAGCAGCTGGCCCGCACGCTCTGGGACCTGCCGGCGTGGGCCGCCGAGGCCGCCCGCCTCTGCGCCGCGTTCGACGTCGCGGTCGACACTGTGGACGACCTGGCCGCCGGCTTCATGCTCGTGGCCGAGGCGTTCCGGCACCTCCGGCTCGACCCGGTGCTGCCCCCCGAACTGCTCCCGGCCGACTGGCCCGGCGACGAGCTCCGGCTACGGCACGCGCGCTTCCGGGCGTCCTACGCCGTACGACTGCGCGAGTACACCCGCGTCACCTGACGTCGGGCACCGTCCTGACAGGAGGTGGTGCACTCTGCGGCCGCGCCTCGATCGGGTGAAGGACGGCCGTCTCGATAAGGGTCCGACATCACGGCCCGATGAACTGGTGATCGAGCCCCACGTCCATTCGTCCCCACGCAGAGGAGATCGTCTCGTGTCCGATGCCGCGAGAGGAACGGAGGAGCCGGACCACGCGATGGCTGTCGCCGTGGACGACCTGGGGATCGTCCGACTCACCTGGGCCCGTGGACTGAGGATCACCGAGCAGCTGGCGAGCGACGCGATGACTCTCGTCGACCGGGTGAACGAAGACCGCGAGCGCCCGCTGCTGGTCGACATGACCGGGACGGCGACGCTGACCCGACCGGCCCGGGTGACGTTCACGCGCAAGTGCTCGGCGTCGATGATCGCACTCCTCGGACGGTCCCCGGTGGACCGGGTGATCGCGAACTTCGCCCTCGGCGTGAGCCCGGTGCCGGTGCCCACCCGGTTCTTCACCTCGGAGCCCGCGGCGGTCGCGTGGTTGTGCCATGGCGACGCGGACACCTGAGTCGGGCGGCGACGACCGCCTCGGCCAGCTCGTGGAGCTGGTGGTCGAGCTGGCGTCGGGGGACCGGGGTGCCCGGATGACACCGTCCCCGGCCTCGGACGAGATCGACGCGGTGGTCGTCGGCATCAACATGCTGGCCGAGGAGCTCCAAGCGCTCGACGCCGACCTGGAGGCTCGGGTGACCGAACGGACCCTCCAGCTCGAACAGGCCCAACTGCAGCTCGAGCGACTCGCGCTGTACGACCCGTTGACCGGGCTGGCCAACCGGACCCTGCTCGCGGACCGGATCGACCGGGCCATGACGCGCGCCGAGCGCGGTGCCGCGCCGCCTGCCGTGCTGCTCCTGGACCTCGACGGGTTCAAGGCGGTCAACGACAGCTTCGGCCACGCGGTCGGGGACCTGCTGCTGGTGGAGGTCGCCCGCCGCCTCCGTGCCGTCGTCCGGGACACCGACACCGTCGCGCGCCTCGGTGGGGACGAGTTCGCGCTGGTCGTGCTCGACGCCACCGACGAGCAGGTCCTCGAGATGGCCGAACGGATCCGCGTCGCGCTGCTGGCGCCGGCCCAGCTCGGCGACCAGGTCTGCTGGGTGGGTGCGAGCATCGGGGTGTGCTTCGCGGTGCGGGGCCAGCAGGCCGACGCCTTGCTGCGCGACGCCGACACCGCGATGTACGCGGCCAAGACCAGCGCACGCGGAGCGGTGCAGATCTACGAGACCGCCATGCACACCGCGGCCCTGTCCCGGTTGCTCCTCGCCGACCAGCTCCGGGCCGCGATCGCCGGGAACCAGCTGCGGGTGCACTACCAGTCGATCGTCGACCTGCAGGAAGGGCGCACGTGCGGGGTGGAGGCGCTGGTCCGCTGGCAGCATCCGACCCGCGGGCTGCTGCTGCCGGGCGAGTTCATCGGCGTGGCCGAGGACACCGGCATGATCACGGCGCTCGACCGGTGGGTTCTCGACACCGCACTGTCGCAGCTGGCCAGCTGGCGGGCGACGGTGCTGGGCGACACCGAGTTCACGATGCACCTCAACGTCTCCCCCATCGAGCTCCGCTCGCCGCGGTTCACCGGCGACGTCCTGGGATCCCTCGCGCACCACGGCATCCGACCCGCCGATCTGGTGCTGGAGGTCACCGAGACCCAGATGACCGGTGACGACGCCCAGACCCTGCACGCGCTCGACACGCTGAGGCGCGCCGGGATCGCGGTGGCGATCGACGACTTCGGCACCGGCTACTCCTCCATCGGCTACGTCCGTCAGAAGTTCCTCGACGCCGTCAAGATCGACCGCTCGCTGATCACGGGACTGGACACGGACCCCCAGCAGCAGCGGGTCGCCGCAGCGATCCTCGCCATCGTCGACGCCTTCGGGCTCGATGCGGTGGCCGAGGGCGTCGAGACCGCCGCCCAGGCCGAGGAACTGCGCAGGCTCGGCTGCCGCTTCGGTCAGGGCTACTACTGGTGCGCGCCGCTCTCCGCCGGGCCGATGACCATGCACCTGGCGGCGGCCACCCGCACTATGCGCTGGTCACCGTCCTGAGGGACTGGTCGAACTGCTTCTCCAGCCGGTCGAAGACCATGGTGATGAGTCCGACCGCGACGTCCTGCTCGTCGGCCGTCACCGGGAGCCGGGTGAACACGACCGCGTCCGCCTCCGGATCGGCATCGAGCTCCGGGTGGGCGAGTGCATGCCGGTCGGCGAGGTAGTCCAACCGGACGCCGTCACGGCGCTCCACCTCGCCCGCCAGCAGGCTCCCGTGGTGGAAGAAGGCCTCGCCGCTGCCCTGCAGCGCTTCCACCAGCCAGTACCGGACCACGGGGCTGCGGTGGCGGTAGGCGGCGTCGAGGAATGCGGCCTGGGTCTCGCGCTGGAGGTCGGTCTCGTGGCCGAGGCCGAGGAACCGCAGGGACTCGCCGGCGGTCCAGCCCAGCCGTGCATCCAGGTCCAGCGCCGCCACGTCGTGGGCGAAGAGCCGGTGGTGCGACGAGAGCAGCCGCACCCGCCGGTTCAGCGCCCGCTCCTGCCGGGTCCCGGCGTCCGGGTAGGTCAGCGCGTAGGTCATCAGGTCGGCGTAGCCCATGATGTCCGGGATCCACAGGGGTAGGAACGCGGCCAGCCGCTCGGTGGGGTCGCCCCCACCGCCGGAGATCCACGCCGGGAACGGATGCGCACGTGCGCGGTCCATCCGCTCGCTCAGGAGATCCGCCATCGGCCGGTGGTCCGCCGCCGGGGTGGCGCGGACGACGGGCTCCGGGGACGCGTCGACGGCCTCGACCGCGCGCAGCTCCGCCGCCGGGCTCGGGACGCCCGTCCCGCGCTGCGCGTAGGCGAGGAGGTGGTCGTTCTTCACCGTGAACATGTCGAACACCTCGTGCACCAGCCGCAGCGCCTCGTGGCGCTGCTCCGCGGTGAGCACCGCGGAGTCGAAGAGCTCGTCGGCATCGATGAGCGCACCGGTCTCCCGGTCGAGGTGGTAGGGCCCGAAGTACCGCAGGGCGGCGCCCGTCCGGGCCGACAGCTCGGCCGCCAGCGGCGCGGTGTGGCCGAAGAAGACGTGACCACAGGTCTCGATCGCCTCCATGAAGCCGAACCTGACGAGCGGGTCGGCTGTCTCCACGCACATCTGGACGAGCCGCATCGCGTACCGCCGGAACACCTCGGTCTCCGGGGCCGCGTAGTACCAGGCCACGGTGTCCTCGACACCCCAGCCGAGGAGGCCGTCCAGCCCGAGCTCGGCCCAGTCGTCGAGGAAGAGGGCCGAGTGCGTCTCGTCTTCCAGGGTGTGGTGGTTGATCGCCCGCTCGTACTCCCCCCGCGGGTGCGGGTAGCGCAGGAACCAGCGGTTCAGGTCCCGGAAGCCGAGGATGAAGTTCGCGAAGAGCGGCGCGAAGACGAACCGCTGGTCGAGCGGCACCGCGTCGCTCTCCATCCAGCGGTACAGCGGGTGGCGGTCGATGACCGCACGCCGCGCGGAGATGGCGGCCAGCACCTCCTCCACGTCAGGCCACTCCCCCGGGCCGGATCCGCCCAGGTCGAATCCTCAGAGTTCTGAGCTCCTTCCCCAACGGCCGGAACACCATCCAGTCGGGCGTGGGATCCGCGGGGGTCATGTCGGGCAGGCGGGTGAGCATGGTCCGGAAGAACACCTCGCCCTCCAGCCGGGCGAGGGCCTGCCCCATGCAGCTGTAGGGACCGACGGTGAAGCCGACGTGCCTGTGCGCGTCGGCCCGTCCGACCAGGAACTCGTCGGGATCGGCGAACACCTCCGGGTCCCGGTTCGCGGCGACGAGCGCCAGCATCACCGTGTCGCCCCCCGGGATCACCTGCCCGCGCAACGGGACGTCCTCCAGCACCATCCGGCGGATGGTGGACACCGGACCGTGGAACCGCATCATCTCGTCGAACGCCGCCGGAAGGCCGGCCAGGTCGCGCAGCAGGGTCCGCTGCTCCGGGTGGTCGAACAACAGCTGGATGCCGTTGGCCAGCAGGTTGGCCGTGGTGTGGTAGCCGACCACGGTGAACATGATCCCCTGGGCCACCACGTCGTCGTCGCCGTACGGGAGCGGCGTGCCCGGCCCGGCCATCACCGCGAGCAGCCCGGATCCCTCGCCCCGCCTCGCGGCCGCGACATAGGGGGCGAGGAACGCGGCCATCTCGAGCATGCCCTGCTGGGAGCGCCGGAGCTGGTCGAGCTCACCCATCTCCAGCAGCTGCGAGATCCCGTTGGACGCGCCGAGCATCAGGGCCATGTCGAGTTCCGCCGCGGGGATGCCGAGCATCTGGCACACCACCGACATCGCGAGCGGGTGGGCGATGTCGTTCACCACGTCCACGGGGCCGCCACCGGCGAGCGCCGTGGCCAGCAGCTCGTCCATGAGGTGTGTGATCACCGGTAGCTGGTCCAGCACGCGGCGTGGCGTGAAGTGCTTCTTCATCACCCGCAGGAACGTCTCGTGCGCCGCGGGATCGTCGCGCCCGCCCCACTGCATGAAGATCCGCCGCATCGGCGCCAGCTCGCGCCGCGTCGCCGCCGGGAGGGCGTCGACCTTCTTGTGCTCCTCCACGGCGTGGAAGCGGGGGTCCCGCAGCGCCGCGCCGACGTCGTCGTGGCGGGTGAGCAGCCACGAGCCGAGCTCGGGGGCGTAGTGGACCGGTGCCCTGTCCCGCATCTCGTGCAGGAGCGGATGGGGATGCAGGTAGAGACCGGGATCGCGGAGATCGAACACGGGGCTTGCGACATCTGACGACACAGCAACATCTGACGACACAGCGACATCTGACGACATGGCGGGAGTCCCCTTCCGGCGTGGCCGATCAACACCTGAATGTAATCAGGCGACTACGGAGAGAACAGGCCCCGGTCACGCAGCGCCCCCGTCGTCCGCCCGGTCCACCCGGATGCACGCGTCCGGACGAGGGTCGTCACCCGAGAGGCGCCCTGGGCGGGGTGCAGGCAACCGCCCGGAAGACGGACGCCCCGGTCGTCGGGCTCCCGTAGCGTCCGGATCGGAGGCGAACATGCGGTGGACCAGGGCATTGCTTCTCCTCCACGTCATCCGGTTGGCCCTGCGGGCACCCCGCGACGTGTCCACCCGCTGGGACCGCTACTGGGCCGGTGTCGAGAACACCGGCGACGACGGAGACGTCCTCTGGGACGCGAGCAGCTCCCCCGAGACGCAGCGCTACCTCGACCTGCTGACCGAGCACGCCGACATGGCCCTCCCGGTCGTCGACATCGGCTGCGGCAACGGCCGCTTCACCCGGCAGCTCGCCTCCGGTTTCGGCCACGCCGTGGGGGTGGACCTGTCGCCGCACGCCATCGCCCGTGCCGTTCGGGAGACCCCACCGGCACCGGGCCGTGCCGAGTTCCGGAACCCCGAATTCCGTAGGGCCGACATGACCGCGCCGGGCGCCGGGGCACAGCTGGCCGGCGAGCTCGGTGAGTGCAACGTGTTCGTCCGGGGCGTCCTGCACGTCATGCCGGCGCACACGCGGCGGGCTCTGGCGCTGACCGTGCGGGACCTCGTCGGCACCCGCGGCACCCTGCTCATCGCCGAGACCAACTATCCGGGACCGCTCCTGGGCTATCTGGAGAACCTCGGCGCAGGCCCGCGGGGCCTGCCGCCTCCGCTCGCCCGGGCCATCTCCGCCGGCCTACCGCGCCCTGCGCCCTGCGGCGACGCCGAGATCGACGACGCGTTCCCCCCTGATGGTTGGGACCGGGTCTTCACCGACGCGCACGCCCGGATCGCCACCGTCCTGCCGCATCCCGGGGGCACCGTCGAGACGATCGCCGGCCACGTCGCCGTCCTCCGTCCGCGCCGCGGCGCCGCGTCGTAGCCGGCGCGCATGCTCCCTGCCGGGCTCAGAACAGGAAGTAGCGCTGCGCCATCGGCAGTTCCGTGGCCGGCGCGGCCTCCACGACCTCTCCGTCGATC
Source organism: Mycobacteriales bacterium (assembly GCA_038231335.1). Classification (GTDB taxonomy): domain Bacteria; phylum Actinomycetota; class Actinomycetes; order Mycobacteriales; family Pseudonocardiaceae; genus Pseudonocardia. The sequence goes on along the minus strand of JBBRLM010000009.1, from coordinate 102,291 downwards.
CGGACGGTGAACGTGTCGGGCTCCACCTCGATACGGGGCAGGGCGTCGTTGTTCGGCATGTCGGCCTTGGTCAGGCGCCGGGTGTCGGTGACGGGCGCCAGCTTGCGCTTCACGTCCAGCCGGTCGGCCAGCCCGCCGGTCAACGCCGTCGGGGCCACGAAGTGCAAGGACGTGGCCGCCGCCGTCACCGGCGACGCGCCCCACATCGGCCGCGGGAGGATCGGTTGCGGCGTCGGGATGGACGCATTGGCGTCGCCCATCGCCGCGTACGCGATCACGCCACCCTTGATCACCAGTGCCGGGCGGACGCCGAAGAACGCCGGCGGGTAGAGCACGAGGTCGGCGAGCTTGCCCACCTCGATCGAGCCCACCTCGGCGGCGAGCCCGTGTGCGACGGCCGGGCAGATCGTGTACTTCGCGACGTAGCGGCGCGCCCGCATGTTGTCGGCCGGGCCGTCGCCGGGCAGCGAGCCCCAGCGCTTCTTGCCCACGTGCGCGGTCTGCCAGGTGCGCAGCGGCACCTCGCCGACCCGGCCCATGGCCTGCGAGTCCGACCCGATCATGGAGATCGCACCGATGTCGTGCAGCAGGTCCTCCGCCGCGATCGTCGACGGCCGGATGCGGCTCTCGGCGAACGCCAGGTCCTCGGGCACGCGCGGGTTGAGGTGGTGGCAGACCATCAGCATGTCGAGGTGCTCGTCGACCGTGTTGACGGTGTGCGGCCGCGTCGGGTTCGTGGAACTCGGCAGCACGTGCGGCTGCCCGGCCACCGTGATGATGTCCGGCGCGTGCCCACCGCCCGCGCCCTCCGTGTGGTAGGCGTGGATGCCCCGGCCGTTGATCGCGGCGAGGGTGTCCTGCACGTAGCCGGCCTCGTTGAGCGTGTCGGTGTGGATCGCGACCTGCACGCCGGTCTGGTCGGCCACCCGCAGGCAGGCGTCGATCGCGGCGGGCGTGGAGCCCCAGTCCTCGTGCAGCTTGAACCCGGAGATCCCGGTCTCGACCTGCTCGTGCAGCGCGTCGAGCCCCACGGTGTTGCCCTTGCCCAGCAGCGCGAAGTTCATCGGGTACTGGTCGAGCGACTCCAGCATCCGGGCCACGTACCAGGCGCCCGGCGTGACGGTGGTGGCCTTCGTGCCGTCGGCGGGGCCGGTGCCGCCCGCGATCCACGTGGTGACGCCCGAGCCGAGCGCCTCCGGGATCTGCGTCGGGGAGATGAGGTGGACGTGGCAGTCCACGCCCCCCGCCGTCATGATCTTCCCGTTGCCGGAGATGATCTCCGTGGACGGGCCGATCACCAGCTCCGGCGACACCCCGTCCATGGTGTCGGGGTTGCCGGCCTTGCCGATGCCGACGATGCGGCCGTCGCGCACGCCGACGTCGGCCTTGATCACGCCCCAGTGGTCGAGGATCAGCGCGCCGGTAATGACCAGGTCGGGGGCGCCCTCGGCGCGCGTGGCGCGGGACTGCCCCATCGACTCGCGGATCACCTTGCCCCCGCCGAACACTACCTCGTCGCCGCCACGGGGCCCACGGCAGCGGTCCTCGGTGACCTCGATGACGAGATCGGTGTCGGCCAGCCGCACCCGGTCGCCGGTGGTGGGGCCGTAGAGGTCCGCGTAGCGGTCCCTCGCGATCTCCCACGTCACAGTCGCAACCCTGGAACCGTCCTGGTCCCACCCAGCTCCACCAGCTCGACGGTGCGCTCGACGCCGGGCTCGAACCGCACCGCGGTGCCGGCGGGCACGGCGAGCCGCCTGCCCTCGGCGGCGGCGCGGTCGAACAGCAGGGCCGGGTTCGTCGCCGCGAAGTGGTAGTGCGAGCCGACCTGGATCGGCCGGTCCCCGGAGTTGACGACCTCGATGCTGATACGCTCGCGGTCGACCTGGATCGCGCCGTCGGCCAGCAGGTACTCGCCCGGAATCACTGGATGGGCCCGTGCACGGTGACGAGCTTGGTGCCGTCCGGGAAGGTGGCCTCGATCTGGATCTCGTCCACCATCTCCGCCACCCCCTCCATCACGTCGTCGCGGGTCAGGACGTGCTGCCCGCCTGTCATCAGCTCGGCGACGGTCCGCCCGTCGCGGGCCCCCTCGAGCACCCAGGCGCTGATCATCGCGACGCTCTCGGGGTAGTTGAGCTTCAGACCGCGGTCGCGACGCTGCTGCGCCAGACCGGCGGCGACGTGCAGCAGCAACCGCTCCTGCTCGTGAGGGGACAACAGCACCGCGGAACCTCCTCGGAAGGGATGCGACGAACCTAGGGTGCGTCGGACGGATCCATGCCGAGCGAGCGGCGGCCAGGTGGGTGCATCGCAAGGCGGAGGAGTCGCCGATCCCGGGGTTGGATCGGTGGCGACGACAACGCCGCGAGGCGCCTGCCTGGGCGTCGCGCAGCCGGCTGGAGATCCGTCCGACGCACCCTAGTGCCGGGAGGTGTCACACAAGTTACGGAGGGCAGGATGGGTCGGTGCCCCGCCCCGTTCGGATCCCCGCTCGCATCTCGGCCGACGTCGACCACGGCCATGCCGAGCTCGTGGGTGACCCCGACCGCCCCCAGGCCTGGACGCTGCTGGTGGACGGCACCGCGCAGTCCCACGTCGACCTCGACGACCCGACGCGTCTGGAGTTCGAGTACGTCCGGCGCCTCGGCCACGTCGTCGACCTCATGGCGCCGGCGGCCCGGCCGCTGCGTGTGCTGCACCTCGGCGGTGGGGGGTGGACGCTCGCGCGCTACGTCGCCGTGACGCGGCCGGGCTCCCCGCAGACGGTGGTGGAGATCGACGCCGGCCTGGCCGACCTCGTCGGATCGCGGCTGCCGGCCGACGGCCTCGGCATCGACGTGCTCGTCGCCGACGCCCGGGCGGCGCTGGCGGAGGTGCCCGCGGGATCGGTGGACCTCCTGGTGCTCGACGTCTTCGCCGGGTCCCGCACGCCCTCACACCTGACGTCGCGGGAGTTCGTGGCGGCGGCGGCGCGCGCGCTGGCCCCCGGCGGCGTCTACACCGCCAATGTGGCCGACGGCGGCGAGCTGTCCTTCGCCCGCACGCAGGTGGCGGCCACGGCCGGGGAGTTCACCGAACTGGCGGTGATCGCGGCACCGGAGATCCTGTCCGGGCGCCGGTTCGGCAACCTGGTGCTCGTCGCGGCTCAGGACGATCTCCCGGTGGACGGCCTCACGCGCCGGGCAGCGTCCGACCCGTTCCGTGCCACGGTCCTCGACGACCGCGACGCCCGCCGGTTCGCCCGTGGCGCCGCGGCGCCGGAGGACCGGACGGCCACCCCGTCCCCGACCCCACCACCCGGCTTCTTCGGCCAGTAGAGGTCAGAAGACGCCGTTCTTCTGTGCCTGCGCGACGTTGGCCGAGTGCTCCGCGAACGTGACCGCGAAACAGGATGTGCCGTCCTTCTTGCACGGCACGAAGAACAGCCACGGCCCGGCCGCCGGGGCGAGCGCGGCCGCGACGGCGGCACTGCCGGGCGTGGAGATCGGAGTGGGCGGCAGGCCCGGCGTGAGGTAGGTGTTGTAGGGGCCGGCGATGGCGCGGTTCGCCGGGCTCGTGAGCAGCGACTGCACGTCGAGCGGGTAGTTGATCGTGGTGTCCAGCTCGAGGCGCTGGCCCGACCCGAGCCGGTTGTAGATCACCCGGGCCACCTTGGGCATGTCCGCGATGATCGCTTCCTTCTCGACCATCGATGCGATGACCAGCACCTGGTACGGGGAGCTGCCGAGGCTCTGCGCTCCCGAGACGAGGCCCGTGGCCTCGATGCGCGCCGCCGAGATCGTCATGATCGACTGCAGTACCTGGAGCGGGGTGCTGCCGGGCCGGACGTCGTAGCGTCCTGGTGCGATCAGGCCCTCCAGGCGCCGTTTGGGATCGGCCTTCGCGACCGCGTCCAGTGCCCACGCGGGCACACCCAGCGTGGCGGGGTCGGTGCTCGCCATGGTGGAGCGCAGCTGGTCGGTCGACACGCACTTCTTCTCGGCGCCGTCGCCCGCGCAGGTCGCGGCCGCGACGAGGCTCAGGACGCCGGGCGACTCGGCCCCGTTGGGCGCCTTCGTGTCGTCGAGCTGCACGCCGCTGCGGATCTCCAGCTGCCCGACGCGGGCCGCGGGGTCCAGCAGCAGCGCGACGGCGGAGACCCCCGACATCCGGAGCTTCAGCTGGTAGTAGCCGGGTTGCACCGAGCGGACCTTGGCGTTGGCGGCGGCCGCGTCCTTGAAGGCGGCCGCGCTCTCCACGACGCCCTGCTGGACCAGCTCGCTCGCGATCTGGGTGGTGGTGTCGCCGTCCTGCACCTGGACGAGCGCACTGCCCTCGCCGGGACCGTCGAAGTCGGGAGTGGCGAAGAACGAGGTGTAGACGTAGTAGCCGCCGCCGGCCACGGCCCCGAGCAGGAGCAGCAGCGCCAGCGAGAGCACGCCGAACCGCTTGCGCCGGCCTCGGCGTTGGGCCCGGCGGGCGCCACCGCGTCCGCCGACCGCTTCCAGCCGTACCGTCGGATCACTCACCATCGAGGCGTGGTCCCGTCCGTCCGGCTGCACAGTGTCGCAGCGTAACGATGGTGTGTCGGGCGGGTCGGCACCACCCCTGACCAGGCCGTCAGCGCCGGCTGTCCAGCCAACCCTGGAGGATGGCGACCGCTGCCGCCTGGTCCACCACCGAGCGCTGCTTGCGACCCTTCACCCCTCGCGCCCGTAGCTGCTGGGTGGCGACGACCGTGGTCAGGCGCTCGTCGGAGTAGACGACGGGAACCGGGATACCCGCGGTCAGGGCGTCACCGAACGTGCGGGCGGCCTCGGCCGCCGGGCCCTCGCGGTTGGCGAGGGTCCGCGGCAGGCCCAGGACGATCTCGACGATCTCGTGCTCGGCCACCAGATCGGCGATCGCGCGAACGTCCGAGCCGCCGCCGAGATCGCGCGGAAGGGTGACGAGCGGTGTGGCCAGCACGCCGTCGGGGTCACTCAGCGCGACCCCGACACGCACCGACCCGACGTCGATCCCCAGCCGGCGCCCCCGCTGCGTCACAGACCCGACAGCGAGATCGCAGCGCCCATGATCAGCGGTTCGGTGCGAAAGCGGCCATATCTGGCCGAAAACGCGCCGAACTGGTGATCACAGCGCGAAGTCATGACGCGGCGAGCCGGCGGCGGAGCGCGTCGATGGCCGCCGGGATGCCCGACGGGTCGGTGCCGCCGCCCTGCGCGAGGTCGGGCTTGCCACCGCCCCGGCCGCCCACCGCCGCGGCGAACGACGGCACGAGCTTGCCCGCCGCCAAGCCGGCGTCGCGCGCGGCGGAGGTGGTGGCCACCACGAACGACAGCTTGTCGCCGTCGGCCGAGAACAGCGCAACCACACCGGGGCGGGGCCCGAGCCGCCCGCGCACGTCGGAGGCCAGCGCGCGCAGGTCGTTGCCGCCGATGCCGTCCGGCGCGGCGACGGCGACCAGAGCGGTGCCGGCCACGTCCTCGGCGGAGTCGGCCAGGGCGCCCGCCGAGGACAGCACGGCGTCGGCGCGCACCTTCTCCAGCTCCCGCTCGGCGACCCGCAGCCGCTCGACGACGCCGCCGATGCGCTCGGGCAGCTCCTCGGGCCTGGCCTTGAACTGCTCGGCCAGCTGGCTGACCAGCACGTGCTCCTTGGCCAGGAACCGGAACGCGTCCAGCCCGACCAGCGCCTCGACCCGCCGCACACCGGACCCGATGGAGGCCTCCGACAGCAGCTTGACCAGACCCAGCTGCCCGGAGCGGTGCACGTGCGTGCCACCGCAGAGCTCGCGGGAGTAGTCGCCGATCTCGACGACGCGCACCTGATCGCCGTACTTCTCACCGAACAGCGCCATGGCCCCGATGCGGCGGGCCTCGTCCTGCGTGGTGACGAACGCACGCACCTCGTGGTCGTTGAGGAGGACGTCGTTCACCTCGTCCTCGACGTCGGCCAGCACGGACGCGGGCACGGCGCCCGCGGGCGAGGTGAAGTCGAACCGCAGCCGGCCCGGCGCGTTGAGCGAGCCGGCCTGCGCGGCGGAGTCGCCCAGCGCCCGGCGCATGCCGGCGTGCACGAGGTGCGTGGCCGAGTGGGCGCGCGAGATGGCCTGGCGCCGGGTGACGTCGACCTCGGCCTGCACGGGCGCGTCGATCGTGACCTCGCCGGCGGTGACCGTGCCGCGGTGCACCGACAGCCCCGCCACAGGCGACTGGACGTCGGTGACCTCGACGCTGAAACCGTCCCCGCGGATCCAGCCGGTGTCGGCCTGCTGGCCACCGCCCTCGGCGTAGAACGGGGTGCGGTCGAGCACGACCTCGACGGCCGTGCCCTTCCCGGCCGCGGGCACGCCCACGCCGTCGACGATGAGGCCGACCACCCGCGACTCGCCGCTGACGTCGGTGTAGCCGAGGAACTCGGTGCCCCCGGCGGCGTCGAGCACGGCGCGGTAGGCCGTGCCGTCGCTGTGGCCGGTCTTGTGCGCCTTCGCGTCCGCCTTGGCGCGGTCGCGCTGCTCGGCCATGAGCGTGCGGAAGCCCGGCTCGTCGACGGTCAGCCCGGCCTCGGACGCCATCTCGAGGGTGAGCTCGATCGGGAAGCCGAACGTGTCGTGCAGCTTGAACGCCTGGTCGCCGGGGAGCCGGGTGCTCCCGGCCGCCTTCACGGTGGTGACCGCGGTGTCGAAGATCCGCGAGCCGGCCGTGAGCGTCAGAAGGAATGAGGCCTCCTCCGCGGCGACCACCGCGGAGATGCGCTCGAAGTCGGCGGCGATCTCCGGGTAGGACGGCGCCATCGCGTCGCGCACGACCTCGGCGAAGGAGTTCAGCACCGGCTCCTGCACGCCCAGCAGACGCGCGGAGCGCACGATGCGGCGCAGCAGCCGGCGCAGCACGTAGCCACGGCCCTCGTTGGACGGCGTGACGCCGTCACCGATGATCATCACCCCGGAGCGGGCGTGGTCGGCGATGACGCGGAACCGGATGTCGTCCTCCACGGACGCGCCGTAGCGGCGGCCGGAGAACTCCTCGGCGCGAGTGATGACCGGGCGGACGAGGTCGGTCTCGTAGACGTTGTCCACGCCCTGCAGCAGCGTGGCCACGCGCTCGACGCCCATGCCGGTGTCGATGTTCTTCTTCGGCAGCACGCCGATCGGTGGGTGCTCCTCCTTGGGGCTCAGGTCCCCGCGGATGTCCTGCATGAACACGAGGTTCCAGATCTCCAGATAACGATCTTCGTCCGCCTCAGGCCCGCCGTCGCGGCCGTGCTGCGGGCCGCGGTCGAAGTAGATCTCCGAGCAGGGGCCGCCGGGACCGGGCACGCCCATGTCCCAGTAGTTGTCCTTGCCGCCCCGACGCTGGATGCGCGACTCGGGCAGGAACTTCCTCCAGAGCTCGATGGCCTCGTCGTCGGTGCGGTAGACGGTGGCCCAGAGCTTGTCGGGGTCGATCCCGAAGCCGGCCCCACCGTCGGCGCTGCCGGTGATCAGTTCCCAGGCGTGCTCGATCGCCCCGGCCTTGAAGTAGTCGCCGAAGGAGAAGTTGCCGGCCATCTGGAAGAAGGTGTTGTGCCGCGTCGTGCGGCCGACCTCCTCGATGTCGCCGGTGCGCACGCACTTCTGGATCGATGTGGCGCGCGGGTAGGGCGCGGGCGCGTCACCGAGGAAGTAGGGCTTGAACTGCACCATGCCGGCGTTGACGAACAGCAGCGTGGGGTCGTCGAGGATCAGCGACGCGCTGGGCACGCGGGTGTGCCCGGTGCTCGTGAAGTGTTCGGTGAATCGGCGGATGATCTCGTGGGTCTGCACGGGAGTGGCCTTCGGGTGCTGGATCGGGTGGGAGGCGGGGACGGCAGGAGCCGGGCGGTCAGGCCCCTGCCCGCGGCGCTCGCGCGCGGGGCGACGGGCGGTTCTCCGCGATCGCCTCGGAGTAGGTGGGCACGTGGTCGCCCGTACGCCGCTCGACCAGCTGCGTGAGCTCCTGCTCGCGCTCGCTCATCCCGGCGCGCACCTCGGCGCCGAACGCGCCCAGGCCGGCTCCGAGCTCGCGCAGGCCGTCGGCGATGTTGGCGCCGATACCGGCGGGCGTCAGCGCCTGCGCGGCGGCGGTGGCCCGGCGGGAGCCGTAGACGCCCGCGGCCACTCCCACACCGAGCCAGAACAGCCGCTTCACTTTCTCTTCCCCCGACGCAGACGGCCCGGGCGCGAGCGCAGCGAGTGCTGGCCGGCGTCCTTCCCGGCGCGGCGCGCCTTCACGGCCTTGTTCAGGCCGTAGGAGAACGCGGCGGCCCGCACGAGCGGCCCGCCCATCGTGGCCGTGAACAGCGACGTCAGCACCGACACGTTGCTCGTGACGGTGCGGGCGCTGGAGGTGATGCCGTCGACGCGCTCGAGCTGCGTGTTGACCTGGTGCAACGTGGTCTGGGCGTTGTCCAGCAACGGCGCGCTGCCCTCGTGGGCCTTGCGGATCGCGATCGTGGCCTCGTCGAGCGTCTTCCCCAGCTTGAGCAGGGGTATGGCCAACAGCAGAACGAGGACGACGAAGGCCCCCGCGGCCACCAACGCAGCGATCTGGCCAGCCGACACGAAGCTCTCCTCACCTACTGCCCGCGACACCTCGCCGACCGCGAGATGATCGCCGGTCAGGCTACCCCCCGGTCCGCTCGGCCCAGACCGGGGTCACACCTCGGGAACCACCGTGAGGGGCACGTAGTCGGTGGGATCGACCTCCACGTCGTCCGGACCCGCGATGACCCCCCGCAACCGGTTGAGCGCGCGGTGCTGCGTGACCCGGACCGCACCCGGGGTGGAGCCGACCATCTTGGCCGTCTCCTCCGCCGAGAGCCCGACCGCGATGCGCAGCACGAGCACGTCGCGCTGACGGGGGGTGAGGCAGTGCAGCAGGCCGCCCAGGCGCTCGACGAGCTCGGCGGCGAGCACACGCTGCTCCGGCCCGTCGAGCACGAGCTGGGTGTCGGGCAGCTCGGCCATGGGCTCCGACTTGTTGCGCCCGATGGCCCGGAACGCGTCGGTGACCTTGTGCGCCGCGATGCCGTAGACGAACGCGCGGAACGACAGGCCCTTGATGGTGTAGTTCGGCAGTGCACTGACCACGGCGAGGCAGACCTCCTGCGCGACGTCGTCCGCGGAGCCGATCACGGTCTCCTGGCGGCCCAGCCGGCCCCGGCAGTAGCGCAGGACGAGCGGCTGGATCTCGGCCAGCAGCCGATCGCGTGCCCCGCGATCACCTGCTACGGCCTCGGCCACGAGGCTCTCCAGCAGTGGCGGCGGGTCGGCCACCGTCGCGGAGGACTCCGGGAGCGACTCGACGAGCAGAAGGTCACCCACGGGATCGACGAGGTCGACGGCAACCGGAACCGGTTGCGCCTCCGGGTAGGCGAGGGCGCTCATCGCGTGGATCCGTGCACGGCCGTGATGGTGCCTGTGGTGGTGGCGGCGATCGTGTCGCCGGAGTACGCGGACATCCTTGGGTTCCCCTCCCCTGCACCGGCGCCTTCCGCCGGTGTCACACGGATGCGTGACGCCCGACCAGGTACACAGGGTCGGATTCCACGTGGTGCTGCCGTACCGTCGTACGCACCGAGGAGAAGGCGTGGGACCTGCTGGATACCTGCGATGTCCCCCGACTGCAGGTGCCCCGTTGCTCCCTCGGTGCCGCCGCGCAGTCACCGTGCCCTGTGACTGTCCGACGTCATTTTTGCTTTCAAGTACGTATATTGGGTGACACCCCAGTTGGAGTCAAGAGAAGTTTGGCTCCGGATTGGTTACTCTGCGCTCGATGGCTGCCTCCGACCAGTCCCCCGAGGACGACCCCAGGGCCCGCGCCGCACGCACGAAGCGTGACCGCACCCGCCGTGCCCTTCTCGACGCCGCCGACTCGACCTTCGGTTCCCGGGGGTGGGCCCGCACGCGCATGGAGGACATCGCACAGGCGGCAGGCGTCAGTGCCGCCACCGCCTACAACCACTTCCCCACCAAGCACGCCCTGCTCGGGCACGTCTACCAGCCGCTCGTCAAGCCGCTGATCGTCCAGGCCCACAACGACATCGCGGCGGGGCGGTCGATGGTGGAAGCGGTGGAGGACCAGGTCAGAGCGCTGTGCCGGGTCACGGACCGGTACCGCAAGCTCACCGCCGCGTTCTGGTCGGCCGTCCAGGAGTACACGATCCGCGTCGACGGCTCGGCGGACCCCGCCGACGAGGACGACCCACGCACGGTCGCCCCGATCCCGGAGGCCCTGCTCCTGCTGATCGCCCACGGGCAGGAGACCGGCGAACTCCGCCGCTACCCGTCGGCACTGGAGATGAGCACCCTGGTGGTCAACCTGCTCCTGCTCCGCAGCATCAACCGGCCCGGCGAGACTCCGCCGACGACCGCCGAACTGTTACTCACCGTCATCTTCGGATCACTGCGACCGGACCTTCTGTTGATGACAGACAGCGACGAACGGCCGTTTCGGCGCGCTCAATGACCTAGGACGTCCTACTACTCACCGTGGACGGTCGCCACGAACGGGCGAACGGCCACCACCGTTGTGGGTTCCTGACTGAGCAGTCTTGTCACCGGCCGGGGTCCACCCCTCTCTCTGACGATCATGATTCACGGATTCGTGGCCGCGGGGCTCGGCGCACTCATGACGGTCATGGCGGCCACACCGGGCGACGTGGTCGAGACACGGACGGCCAGCAGCACGACCGTGCACCACGCCGACGGGACACACACCGTCACCCTCTCCAGCGGCCCGGTCCGCATGCAGCGCTCCATCGACGGAGACCCATCGGCTGGGTGCCGGTGGACCTCACCCTCGTCGCGCGACCGGACGGCACGGTGCGCCCCGACGCTTCCCCGCAGGACCTCGTCCTGACGCCGACGGGTCCGACCGCCCGCTACGCCGGCGGCGCCGCCGCCGCCCTCGACTGGACCACGCCGCTTCCCGCTCCCCGCCTGGCGGGCGCCACCGCGGCCTATCCGCAGGCCCGACCGGGCTACGACCTCGTCGTCGACGCGACGGCGGCCGGCTTCGTCGCGTCACTGCGGAAGGCGGCGGTGACCCGGCGAACTCACCGGGTCGGAACGGCGAACTCGCTGCGCGAGATGGCGAACTCGCCGGGTCAGTGCAGGTCGGACAGGGCGCCGGCCAGGGCGTCGACGGCCTCGTGCAGCTCCCGCTCGGTGATCACCAGCGGCGGGGACAGGCGGACCGTCGAGCCGTGGGTGTCCTTGACCAGCACGCCGCGGCGCATCATCGCCTCGCTGACGTCCCGGCCGGTGCCCAGCCGGGGGTCGACGTCGACCCCGGCCCACAGCCCGGTCCCCCGCACCGCGACGACGCCGTCCCCGACGAGCGTCGCCAGCCGCCGGTGCAGCACCTCGCCGAGGCGGCGGGCGCGGGCGAGCCTGCCGTCGGGTCCCTCGTCGGCGAGCAGGGTGATCACCGCACGCCCGACGGCGCACGCCAGCGGGTTGCCGCCGAACGTGGAGCCGTGCTGGCCGGGGCGCAGTACCCCGAGCACGTCCGCGTCGGCGACGACGGCCGAGAGCGGCATGATGCCGCCGCCGAGGGCCTTGCCGAGCAGGTAGACGTCGGCGTCCACGCCGGTGGCGCGGGTGGCGAGCAGGTGGCCGGTGCGGCCGAGCCCGGACTGCACCTCGTCGGCGACGAAGAGCACGCGTGCCGCGTCGCAGATCGCCCGGACGGCCGGCAGGTAGCCGGCGGGCGGGACGACGACGCCGGCCTCGCCCTGGATCGGCTCGATCAGCACGGCGACGGTGTCGGGGGTGATCGCCGCCTTGAGAGCCGCGGCGTCGCCGTAGGGCACCACGACGAAGCCGGGGGTGAACGGGCCGAAGCCGCCGCGGGCGTCGGGGTCGGTGGAGAAGCCGACGATCGTGGTGGTGCGGCCGTGGAACCCGCCGGCCGCGACGACGATCTGCGCCCGGTCCTCGGGCACGCCCTTGACCTCGTAGCCCCACTTGCGGGCGACCTTGATCCCGGACTCGACGGCCTCGGCGCCGGTGTTCATCGGCAACACCATCAACGGTCCCCCCCGCCCACCGGGGTGGGGGCGTTCCAGCAGGGAGCTCAGCTCCGCACAGAACGGCCCGAGCTGGTCGCTGCCGAACGCGCGGCTCGTCAGCGTCACGCGGTCGAGCTGGCGGTGTGCGGCCGCGAGGAGGTCCGGGTGGCCGTGGCCGAAGTTCAGCGCCGAGTAGCCGGCGAGGCAGTCGAGGAACTCGCGCCCCTCGACGTCGGTGACCCGCGCACCACGCGCGTGGGCCACGACCACGGGCAGCGGGTGGTAGTTGTGCGCCGAGTACTGCTCGACCAGGTGGTCGTGGTGCTCGGTCGCGGTCTCTGTAGTGGTCATGCCCGAACCTCCAGGGTGCAGCACTTGGGTCCGCCACCGCCCTTGAGCAGCTCGGACAGGTCGACGGGGACGGGGGTGAAGCCTCGTTCGGCGATCGCGGCGGCCAGGCCACCCGCTGCGGCGGGCAGCAGGACGTGCCGCCCGTCGCTCACGGCGTTGAGGCCGAGGACGGCGGCGTCGGCCGGGTCGGCCTCGATGGCGTCGGGGAAGCGTGACCGCAGCACGGCCTGCGACGCGAGCGAGAAGGCGCCGGGCAGCCAGGCGATGGTGGTGGCGTCCAGCACCGCGATCGCGGTGTCGAGGTGGTAGAAGCACGGGTCGACGAGCTCCAGCGGCACGATCTCGCGGCCCAGCACCCGGGCCGCCTCGGCGTGGGCGCGCGGGTCGGTGCGGAAGCCGGTGCCGGCGAGCACGAGGTCGCCGACCGCGAGCAGGTCGCCCTCCCCCTCGTTGACGAACTCCGGCTCGACGATGCGCGCGAACCCGTTGCCCCGGAACCAGGCCAGGTGCGACGCGGCCTCGGCCGCCCTCTCAGCGTGGTGGAACCGCGCGCCGAACACCACGCCGCCGACGACGGTGGCGCCGTTGGCCGTGTAGACCATGTCCGGCAGCCCGGCGACGGGATCGAGCAGGTCGACGTGGTGGCCGAGGTCGAGGTAGACCGCGCGCAGGGTCTCCCACTGGCGGACGGCGAGGTCGCGGTCGACGGGGACGGTGACGTCCATCCAGGGGTTGATCACGTAGGTGACGTCGAAGTACTCGGGACGACACATGAGGTAGTGCCGGCGGGTGGCGGTGCGCCGGACGGTGGGGACGGGAAGAACGCTGGTCACGGGCTCGCTCCACGGGTGAGTGCGGGGTGGGTCGCGGCCTCGATGCCGGGGTGACTCAACGGTAGGAACCGCCGACGCGACGGACAATCAGCAGATGTTGTCCCTGCGCGGCCGATCGTTGCGTGTTCGCGCGAAGTGACGACGGATCGTTGTGTCAGCTCGCCGGATGGTGCGGGGCGGCCGGGCGGCGGAGCAGGGGACTCAGGACGAGCACCGACTTCGTCCGGGAGACGAACGACGCCGTGCTGATCTTCTCCAGCACCTGCTCGAAGTGCCGCATGTCGACGGCGAGGATGCGCAGCACCGCGTCGGCCTCGCCCGAGACCGTGCTGGCCTCCACCACCTCGGGGAACCGCTTGACGGCAGCGCGGATCGTCTCCGGTGCCGTGCGGGCGCGGCAGTAGAGCTCGACGTAGCCCTCCACCGACCAGCCCAGTGCGCCCGGGTCGAGCCGCACCGTGAAGCCGGTGATGGCGCCGCCGGCGCGCAGCCGGTCGACCCGCCGCTTCACAGCGGATGCGCTCAGCCCGACCTCCGCACCGAGGTCCGCGTAGCTGCGCCGGGCGTCGTCCACGAGCAGGGCGACGATCTGTTCGTCCAGGCCGTCGAGATTCACGGCACTATCTTCCCCATGTACAGCGCGAACTCCTTCAGGGTCGATTCCGAGGTCGGTCAGCTCCGCCAGGTCATCCTGCACCGCCCCGGGCTGGAGCTGAAACGGCTCACGCCGGGCAACAAGGACCGCCTGCTCTTCGACGACGTGCTGTGGGTGGGCCGCGCACAGGAGGAACACGACCGGTTCGCCGAGGTGCTGCGGGAGCGCGGCGTCACCGTGCATCTGTTCGGTGAGCTGCTGCGCCAGACCGTCGCGCTGCCCGAGGCCAAGAAGTACGTGCTCGACAGCATCTTCGACGAGCGCGTGTACGGCCCCATGGCGATCGACGCGTTGCGCAACTGCTTCGACGCCATGGACGACGACACCCTCACCGAGCACCTGATCGGCGGCATCACGAAGCGCGAGGTGCGCGACCGCATCCCGGAACCGCGCTCGGTGGCCTTCCACGTGCTCGACGCCGACGACTTCGTGCTCGAGCCGCTGCCCAACCACCTCTACACGCGCGACACCTCGGCCTGGCTCCACGGCGGCGTCTCGATCAACAGCATGCGCAAGCTCGCCCGCATGCGCGAGACCGTGCACTACGAGGCCGTCTACCGCTGGCACCCGCTGTTCGCGGACGCCGACTTCGAGGTGTGGTCGGAGGGCGCGGTCAATGGGCCGGCCACCACCGAGGGCGGTGACATGCTCGTCCTCGGCGGCGGCGCTGTGCTGATCGGGATGAGCGAGCGGACGACCGCCGCCGGGGTCGAACGGCTGGCGCGGCGGCTGTTCGCGGGCGGGGAGGTGGACCGGATCGTCGCGCTGCGGATGCCCGAGACCCGCGCGCTGATGCACCTCGACACCGTGATGACGATGGTCGATCCCGAGACGTTCACGAAGTACGCCGGGCTCGGGATGCTTCCCGCGTACACGGTGCGGCCGGGCGACAACGACAAGGAGCTCGACGTCACCGACCACGCGCCCGAGGACATGCACACCGCCATCGCCGCGGCGCTGCACCTGCCCGAGATCCGCGTGCTCACGGCCGAGCAGGACGTGCATGCGGCCGAGCGCGAGCAGTGGGACGACGGCTGCAACACCCTGGCCGTCGCGCCCGGGGTGGTGGTCACCTACGAGCGCAACGTCACCACCAACACGTTCCTGCGCAGCCACGGGATAGAGGTCCTCGACATCCCCGGCGGGGAGCTGGGCCGAGGCCGAGGCGGCCCCCGCTGCATGAGCTGCCCGGTCCAGCGCGACCCGGCATGAGAGCCCACCCGAATGACAGGAAAGCCACTGTGCTGTCATCAGACGACAGCAAAGTGGCTTTCCTGGCACCGGCAGGTGCTCCGTGAGGCTCGCTTCCAAGGTGCGCGACCTCACCGGGCCCGGGCACACCGACCGGTTCGGCATCGGGGGCACCGACCTCGGTGCCACCGTCACCGCGCAGGACGGGCGGCTGGTCTCGGTATTCGGGGACACGTTCGCCCGGGCCGGGGTCGGCGGCCGGGGGTGGCGGGCGCCCGTGGTGCTGTTCGGCGACCCCGCCACTGCCACAACCGGCATCGAGTGGACCGGCTCCGCGGGCCGCGGCGAGTATGCGCGCCAGGTCGTGCGCTACGTCCACAAGACGTTCCGGCGGTGGGGGCGGCGGGTCCGGCGTGTCACCACCGTGCTCCCGACCGACCTCATCACGATCGGCGACACCATCTACCTGCACGTCATGGTGTGCCGCGAGCTGGGCAACGTCCGCTGGACGGAGCTGCACCGCTCGACCGACAACGGCGTCACCTGGCGGCCGACGGGTGTGCGCTGGGCCGCCGACCAGCACGACGGGTTCTTCCAGATGCTCACCTGGGAACGCGGTGACGACGGCTACGTCTACGTACTGTCCACCGGCTTCCAGCGCGACAAGGGCCTGATCCTGCAGCGTGTACCGGAGGACCGGCTCGCGGACACGACCGCCTGGGAGGGATGGGGGTTCACCGAGGCCGACGGTTGGGGCTGGGGCCGGCCGCCCACCGTCGCGCTGACCGGGCAGTTCGGGGAGCTGTCGCTGCGCCGCGTCGAGGGCCGCTGGATGTTGGCGTTCTTCGACCAGGAGCACTACGCGATGGACGTCATGGCACTCGACTCCCCCGCCGCCGACCTCTACACGGCTCCGCGCGCCACGGTGCTGCGCGGCTGCAGCTGGGAGGACGAGGACCACGCGGCCGGCCGGGTGGCCCAGCTCTACGGCGGCTACATCGTGCCCGGGAGCACGCGGGCCGACCTGCACCTCATCGTGAGCCAGTGGAACACCGCCACGAACTGGCCGTACCGGGCGATGCAGTTCCACGTCGACGCGAGCGCGTTGGTGCGCTGACCCCTCCCGACGAACGGCACTTTCGTCGCATAGGTTCCGACGGGAGCGCCGTTCGTCGGGCGGGCGGGGCGGGGCGGGGAAGGCTTCAGTGGCCGCGGATCGCGCGCCTCAGCTTCTCCAGGCGGTCGCGCAGCGTGCGTTCTCCGCCGTGGGGGGTCGGGCGGTAGTAGTCCTTGCCCACCAACGCATCCGGCGGGTACTGCTGCGTGACCACACCGGCGGGATCGCTGTGCGGGTACCGGTAGCCCACCGCGTTGCCCAGCTTCTCCGCGCCCGCGTAGTGGCCGTCGCGCAGGTGTGGCGGCACGGCCCCGACCGCCCCGGCCCGGACGTCGGACATGGCCTCGTCGATGCCGACGATCACCGCGTTGGACTTGGGCGCGGTGGCCAGGTGCAGGGTGGCCTGGGCCAGTGCGATGCGGCACTCCGGCAGGCCGACGAGCTGCACGACCTGGGCGGCGGCCGTCGCGGCCTGCAGCGCCGTGGGGTCGGCGAGGCCGATGTCCTCGCTCGCGTGCACCATCAGCCGCCGCGCGATGAACCTCGGGTCCTCCCCCGCCACGAGCATGCGGGCCAGGTAGTGCAGCGCGGCGTCGGGGTCGGAGCCGCGGATGGACTTGATGAACGCGCTGATGACGTCGTAGTGCTGGTCGCCCTGGCGGTCGTAGCGGACGGTGGCCTCGGTGACGGCGCGTTCCACCGCGGCGACGTCGATCGTGGCGGAACCGGTGCCCACCACACCGTCCGCGGCCGCTTCCAGCGCCGTCAGTGCCCGGCGGCCGTCACCGCCGGCCAGCCGCACGATCGCGTCCTCGGCCTCCTGATCCAGGGTGACCGTGCCGTTGAGGCCGCGCTGGTCGGTGACCGCGCGGCGCAGCAGCTCCCGGATGTCGTCCTCGGTGAGCGACTGCAGCTGCAGCACCAGCGACCGCGACAACAGCGGCGACACGACAGAGAACGACGGGTTCTCGGTTGTAGCGGCCACGAGCAGGACGAGCCGATCCTCGACGGCGCCGAGCAGGGCGTCCTGCTGGGTCTTGGAGAAGCGGTGGACCTCGTCGATGAACAGGACGGTCTGCTGGTCGTGGTGGTCGCGGCGGCGGCGAGCGTCGGTGATCACCTCGCGCAGCTCCTTCACCCCCGACGACAGCGCCGACAGCGCGACGAAGTGCCGGGAGCCGACCTGCGAGAGCAACCGCGCGATCGTGGTCTTGCCGGTGCCGGGCGGGCCGTAGAGCAGCACCGACGCGGCCGCCCCACCCTCCACGAGTCGGCGCAGCGGGGCACCGGGGCGAAGCAGGTGCTTCTGGCCCACCACCTCGTCGAGGGTGCGGGGGCGCATGCGCGCGGCCAGTGGCGCGGTGGTGCCGACCCGCTCGACGGCAGGGGACGGCGAGGGCTCGTCGATGTCGAACAAGCCGTCGGCCTCGCTGGTCACCACTCCACCCTGCCACCGGCGCACGAACTTGTCGGAAGTGCCCATGACTGCCGGGGGCTTGTGGGAACATTCCAGGCGTCGAAGGGAGATCGCAATGACCCTGTCGTGGCCCAATCATCAGCTCACGCTTGCGGACTGGGAGTCACTACTTCAGACATCCTTGTCGCCGTCGAGATCCTGTCCGAGGGCACCCGCCGGGTCGACCGGATCATGAAGTTCAGCGAGTACGCCGACGCCGGTATCCCGCAGTACTGGATCGTCGACCTCGGCTCCCCCACCACCCTGCTCGCGTACGTCCTCGTCGACGGCCACTACGAGCTCTCCGGCGAGCACACCGGCACCGCCACGCTCGACGTCGCCGGGCACCCGATCACCCTCGGCCTGGACGCCCTCACCACCCGCTGATCCCACATGTCGGGAATCCGGTTCCGATCTGCGGGATCGCCCGGCATCATCGACGGCGGGCCCCACCGCGGCCCGCGCAGCACCCGCCCTGTCGATCCAGGACGTGACCACCCCGTCCGATCGACCGCGAGGTTCCCGTGATCACCCTTTCCACCAGGCTGGATGCCGTCCGCGGCTCCGCCATCCGCGACCTGCTCACCCTCACCGCCCCGGGTCGGGCGGGTCAGATGCCAGTCCTCAGCCTCGCCGGCGGCCTCCCCGCCGCCGACCTCCTGCCCCGTGAACGCATCGCCGAGGCCGCCGCGGTGGCGCTGACCGACCCTGCGTCGGTCCAGTACGGCGAGACCGCCGGCCTGGCCCGCCTGCGCGAGGTGCTGGCCGCCCACGAGTCGCTGCGATGCGCTCGTCCCATCAGCGGAATCGTCGTCACCACCGGCTCCCAGCAGGCCCTGGATCTGCTCGCCCGTGTCCTGCTCGACCCCGGCGACGCGGTGGTCGTGGAGGACCCCGTCTACGTCGGGGCGCTGCAGGTGTTCCAGGCCGCGGGCGCCGCCCTGCACACCGTCCCGCTCGACGGCGACGGCATACGGGTCGACGTGCTGGCCGAGCGGCTCGCGGCAGGGTTGCGGCCCCGGCTCGTCCACACGGTCAGCAGCTTCCACAACCCGCGCGGCGTCACCATGTCCGACGCGCGGCGCCACGAGCTCGCCGCCCTCGCCGACCGCTACGGCTTCCTCGTCGTCGAGGACGACCCCTACGGCCTGCTGGCGTTCGACGGCTCCCCGCCCGTGCCGGTCGCGGCCTACGGGGACCGGATCGTGCGGCTGGGCAGCGCGTCGAAGATCCTGGCGCCGGCCCTGCGGGTGGGCTGGCTGAGCGGCCCACCCGAGGTGTGCGCCGCCGTCGAGCGGCTCAAGCAGTGCGCCGACCTGTGCACGTCGTCGCTCACCCAGGCGATCGCGGCCGACCTGCTCGCCGACACGGCCTGGTTCGACGCGCATCTGAACCAGGTCCGGACGTCCACAGCCGCCCGCGCCCGGGCTTTCACCGGCGCCGTCGCGGAGCTGCTACCGCAGGTCGGCTGCACGGTGCCCACCGGCGGCATGTTCTGCTGGCTCACCTTCCCCGCTGGCACCGACACCGCCGCGATGCTGCCCCGGGCGCTGGAGCACGGTGTCGCGTTCGTGCCGGGCAGCGCCTTCGCGGTGACCGGGACGAGGAGTGGCCCCCTACCGTCGTCGATGCGCTGCTGCTTCGCCTCCCTCGCGGCGGGCGACCTCCACGAGGCGGTGCGGCGGCTCGCCGCGAGCGCGACGTAGGGTCGCTCCGTGCGGCAGATCCTCGAACTCCTGGAGCGCGACGCCCAGCTCTCCCCCGACACCATCGCGACGATGCTGGACCTCCCGGTCGAGCGGGTACGCGAGGCGATCTCCGACTGGGAGGCCTCGGGCGCGATCCGCCGCTACAAGGCGGTGATCGACTGGGACGCCGTGGACGGCGACTCCACCAGCGAGACCGTCACCGCCTTCATCGACGTGTCGCTCGCCCCCGCGCGCGGCGTCGGGTTCGACGACGTGGCCGCGCGGATCTCGCGGTTCCCCGAGGTGCGCAGCGTCTACCTCGTCTCGGGCAGCCAGGACCTGCGCTGCACTGTGGACGGCGCCACCATCCGCGCGGTCTCGGACTTCGTGTCCCAGAAGCTCTCCACGATCGACCGCGTGCGCTCCACGGCCACGCATTTCGTGCTCAAGACCTACAAGCGCGACGGTGACGACTTCGCGAAGGCCGAGCCCGACCACCGCCTGCCGGTGACGCCGTGAAGCCGCTCAACAAGGTGATCGCCGCCTGCCCGCCATCCGGGATCCGGCGGTTCTTCGACATCGCCGCCGAGATGGACGACGTCATCAGCCTCGGCGTCGGCGAGCCCGACTTCGTCACGCCGTGGCGCGTGCGCGAGGCCGGCATCTACGCGCTGGAGCACGGTTACACCACCTACACGTCCAACGCCGGCCTGCCGAAGCTGCGCGAGCTGATCTGCGCCGATCTGGCCACTCGCTACGGCGCCTCGTACGACCCCGGTGACGAGTGCCTGATCACCACCGGCGTCTCCGAGGGCCTCGACCTCGTACTGCGGGTGCTGCTCAACCCCGGCGACGAGGTGATCGTCCCCGAGCCCTGCTACGTCGCCTACGAGCCGTGCGTGGCGTTCGCCGGCGGCACCCCGGTGCGCGTGCCGACCCGCGCCGACGACGGCTTCGCGATCGACGCCGACGTGGTGGCCGCAGCGATCACCCCGAACACGAAGGCCATCCTCATCGGCTCCCCGGCCAATCCGACGGGCGCCGTGCAGCCCCGGGCCGCGCTGCAGGCCCTGGTCCGGCTGGCCGAGCAGCACGACCTCTACCTGATCTCCGACGAGATCTACGACCGGCTCACCTACACCGGCGCGCACACGTGCCTGGGCACGCTCCCCGGAGCCCGTGAGCGCACGGTGCTGCTGGGCGGGTTCTCCAAGGCCCACGCCATGACGGGCTGGCGCGTGGGCTGGATCTGCGCACCCGCGGCCGTCGCGGAGCTGTGCGTGCGGGTGCACCAGTACACGATGCTGTGCGCGCCGCACGTCTCCCAGCTCGCCGCGGTCGAGGCCCTGTCCGGGTCCGACGACGACGTCGAGTCGATGGTCGCCGACTACGACCGCCGCCGGCGCGTGTTCGTGAAGGGGCTGCGCGAGATCGGGCTCGACTGCCCCGAGCCCGGCGGCGCCTTCTACGCGTTCCCGTCGATCCGCTCGTCGGGCCTGGACTCGGAGACGTTCGCCGAGAAGCTCCTGGCGGCCGAGCACGTGGCGGTGGTGCCGGGTGGGGTCTTCGGGCCGTCCGGCGAGGGCCACGTGCGTTGCTCCTACGCCACCGCGCTGCCCCAGCTGGAAGAGGCGCTGGTGCGCATCGATCGCTTCCTGACGTCCCTATGACGCCCGGTAGTCGGAGGTCAACGCACCGCAGCCTTCGCACGCCGTTCACAGGGCCGCAAAGTGCAGCCGCCACCCTTCGGTGGCATGGAGACCCACACATGCCCACTCTGCGCCCTCGCCCGCACCACTGCTGACGCCGCCGGGCTCAGCTGGAGCAGCCAGCACGAGCGCGACAGGACCGTCACCTGGATCTGCCCCACCTGCACCCGCGCGCAGTTGTGGCTGATCGAGGCCGGCCTGCCCGTCAAGGGCGACTTCACGGTGAGGGAGCTGGACCAGGCCGCCTGACCAGCTCCGACACCAGCCCCTGCAGGACCACCGGGCCGAGGTCTCGGCTCCGGTAGACCAGCCACGGCACTCCCTTGACTACCAACCAGGCCACGCGGTGCGCGGCCGACACGTCACGCCCGCCCGCGCACTCCAGACCGCCGGGCGCGGCACGGCGAACCCCGCCCCGGCCAGCAGCGTCGCGAATCCGGCCGCGAGCATCCGGTGCCCCCGCTCCGAGGGATGCAGCCGGTCCACGGCCCACGCCGAGCGCTCGTAGGCGCCCGGCAGGACGTCGATGTCCAGCACGTCCACCCGGGCCCGACCATCCCGTCGACGACGCCGTCGAGGGCCTCGATCCGACGCCGCAACGCCCGCCGCAACGGGGCCGGCAGCCGGAACACCCGTGTGTGGTCGTGGTAGCGCAGCAGCAGGACGTGGGCCCCGGCGTCCCGCGGCCCGCACACGATCGCGGCGGCGTCGGACCGCATCGACGCGGGGTCGAAGTCCGACCGCAACGTGTCGTTCATCCCGACGAACACCACGGCGACGTCCGGGGCCGCCGCCGCGCCACCGGGAGCTGCGGTAAGGGCGAAGTGATCACGGCCGTCACGGCGGCCACCATCACCGACGTCGGCTCACCCCCGGTGTGCGCGGGATGACGCGTCGAAGTCCGATCGGCGAACTTACGCGGCGGTGCGGAACGCAGGGTAGACCGGCAGCACGTTGGGTGAGTCCGGGAACCGCTTGCCCAGCGCGTCGGCCACCATGGTGCCCAGCTCGGCGGTGGCCGGACGGTCGGCGGACTCCGCGGCCACGGCGAGCTGGCGCCAGTAGTGCGCCAGCGCCGTGCTGATCCGCGGGGACCGGGTGGCATCCGCGCCGACGGGCAGGTCCTTCACCCGGATCCGCGGCAGCATCCACCAGGTGCACAGCCACACCCACAGCACGTGGGCGTCGAGCAGCCGCTGCTCGAGCACGCCCGGCACGTCCAGGTCGGGCCAGACCGCGGTGACCTCGTTGCGCCAGGCCTCCAGCATCGTCTCGGCCATGCCGGTAGGCAGCGCGAAGCTCGCCTCGCAGCCCGGGAACGGCACGCGGAAGTAGGCGGCGTCGAGCGAGATGTCGCGGAAGCAGCCCCACTCGAAGTCGACGAACCGCACGCCCTTGCTGGTGACGAGGTTGTTGTCCGGGCAGGTGTCGGACGGGCTGAACGCGCGGTAGCGGGTGCCGCCCAGCAGCCGGACGGTGTCGTGGGCCTCCTGCGTGGCGGCGGCCGGCACGTGCACTCCCAGCTCCTGCGCGAGCAGGCCGGCCACCCCGGCGAACGCGGCGCGCGCGTCGTCGGCCATCGGGTCGCGCCATGTGCGTTCCCCGAGACGGCGCAGCAGCGCGCCGAAGTCGTCCTCGCGGCCGGCGGTGGCCGCCTGCATCCGGCCCAGCCCGCGCGCCCAGCTCAGCAGGCACCGTTGCGCGGCGGCCGGATCGGGCCCGAAGAGCTTGTCGGCCAGGGTGGAGCTGCGGCCCAGGTCCTCCAGCACCAGCAGGCGGGCCTGCGGGTCGTGGGCGATGAGGATCGGGCTGGGACGGGCGTCGGCGGGCAGCGCCGTGAACAGCTGGCAGCTGGCCACCTCGTAGCGGAACGGGTCCGGGCGCCCCGGCGCGGGGTCGTCGAGGTAGTGCTTGACGACGAGCGTGCGCGGCAGCGAGAAGGGGTTGCGGGCCACGCGGGCCCGGGCGACGACCGACCGGTCACTGCCGCCGAGGTCCTCGGGATCGGCCAGGACGACGCCGGCCCCGGCTCTGCGGGTGAGCAGCCGCTCCGCCGCGGCCAGCGCCGCGAGCACCGGCCTGGGGAACCTGCCCAGGTCGTCGTCCATTACCGCGACCCTACCCCGCCGACAGCCGCCGTCCCCTCCCACGCACACCGGGACGGCGCGAGAACATCAGGACCAGCACCGCCGCGATGACGATCCCCACGACGTTGACGATCAGCTGCAGCGCCGACCCGAGCGCCTCGTCGTAGCGGCCCTCGACCAGCGCGACGGACCCGAACGCCGCAGCCGGCACGGTGGTGACGGAGATGAAGACACCCACCAGCGACGCCGACTTCGCCGAGGTGAGCGCGAGCATCCCGGCCGCGCCCGCGAGCAGAGCGACGATGAACGAGAACGGCCCCACCTCGTAGATGAAGTCGACCTGGTCGAGGTTGTCCAGCGCCGACGTCTGGAGGAACCGGACGGCGTCGAACAGGACGGTGGCCAGCGCCGTGACGACCATCGCGAGAGGGAAGCCCGCCGCGAGGGCGATCACCCCCCGGCGCACGAGGTCGCGGCGGCGCAGCACGAGACCGACGGCCACGGCGGCGAGCGGCCCGAACTCCGGCCCCAGCACCATGGCGCCCACGACCGTCACGGGCGAGTCGGTGATCGCGCCGATCGCGGCGAGCAGGCACGCGATGGTCAGGAACGCCTGGTAGCCGATCGACAGCCGCGAGTCCTCCCCGGTGCGGGCCACGAGCTCGTCCCAGATGATCGCGTCGTTCGGGTCGCCGGGCACCGCTTCCTCCGCCGCGTCGGCGCGGTCGGACAGCGTGGTGTCGATCGTCTCCAGCGTGACCCCACCACTGCGGTCGACGCCGAGCCCACGCAGGCCGCCGAGCACGTCGTCGACGGCCTCCCGCGTGACGTCGGCCTCGACGACGTCACCGACGGGCTCCACCGCGACACCCGGCAGCACCGTCACGTGGGTGGCGCCGGGCTCGGCGAGCAGGAGCTCCCGCACGTCGTTGGTGCGCTCGGACGGGCAGATCACCCGCAGGTGCTGCACCCCGCCGCCCTCCCGCTCCTACCGCCACATGGCGGCTCATGGCTGATGGTGACCGCCTCCGGACGACCACAGGTGACCCTGTGGCGTCAGGGGGTGGGCGGCTTGGGGGCGGCCGGCTTGGGGGCGGCCGGCTTGGCGTCCACCCCCGCCTCCTTGCGCTGTTCCGGTGTGATCGGCGCGGGGGCCGAGGTCAGGGGGTCGAAGCCGCCGCCCGACTTCGGGAACGCGATGACGTCGCGCAGCGAGTCGGCGCCGGTGAGCAGCATGCAGATGCGGTCCCACCCCAACGCGATGCCGCCGTGCGGGGGCGGCCCGTAGGCGAACGCGTCGAGCAGGAAGCCGAACTTCTCCCGCTGCTCGGCCTCGTCCATGCCCAGCAGCGCGAACACGCGTTCCTGCACGTCGGAGCGGTGGATACGGATGGACCCGCCGCCGATCTCGTTGCCGTTGCAGACGATGTCGTAGGCGTAGGCCAGCGCCTGTTCCGGCGCCTCCTCGAACCGGTCCGTCCAGTCGCCGTTGGGCGAGGTGAACGGGTGGTGCACCGCCGTCCAGCCCAGTTCGTTGCCCTGGTCGTCGCGGATGCGTTCGAACATCGGCGCGTCGACGATCCACACGAACGACCACGCGCTCTCGTCCACCAGCCCGCAACGCTGCGCGATCTCGCCGCGCGCCGCACCCAGGAGCGCACGCGCGTCGGACGGGTGGCCGGCGGCGAAGAAGATGCAGTCACCCGGGGCGGCGCCGACGGCCTTGGCCAGCCCGTCGCGCTCGGCCTCGGAGAGGTTCTTGACGACGGGGCCGCGCTCGTCGACCGTGCCGTCGTCACCGATGAGCACGTAGGCCAGCCCGCGGGCGCCGCGCTGCTTGGCCCACTCCTGCCAGCCGTCGAGCGTGCGGCGGGGCTGCGACGCGCCACCCGGCATCACCACGGCCCCGACGTAAGGGTTCTGGAACACCCGGAACTGGGTGTCGGCGAAGTACTCGGTCATGTCGGTGAGTTCGATCGCGAAGCGCAGGTCGGGCTTGTCGGAGCCGTAGCGGGCCATCGACTCGGCGTAGGTCAGGCGCGCGATGGGCCGCGGGATCTCGTAGCCGACGAGCTCCTTCCACAGCGCCGCGGTGATGGTCTCGCCGAGCTCGATGATGTCGTCCTGCTCGACGAAGCTCATCTCGACGTCGAGCTGGGTGAACTCCGGCTGGCGGTCGGCACGGAAGTCCTCGTCGCGGTAGCAGCGCGCGATCTGGTAGTACCGCTCGGTGCCGGCCACCATGAGCAGCTGCTTGAACAGCTGGGGGCTCTGCGGCAGCGCGTACCAGGAGCCGGGCTTGAGCCGGGCGGGCACGAGGAAGTCGCGGGCGCCCTCCGGCGTGGAGCGCGTCAGCGTGGGTGTCTCGACCTCGACGAAGTCCCGGTCGTGCAGGACGGTGCGGGCCACGCGGTTGGCCTCGCTGCGCAGGCGCAGGGCCGCGGCGGGGCCGCTGCGGCGCAGGTCCAGGTAGCGGTACTTGAGGCGGATCTCCTCGCCGACCTCGCTGTGGCCGTCGATCGGGAACGGCAGCGGGGCCGACTCCGACAGCACGGTGAGCTCCGTGACGGTGACCTCGATGGCACCGGTGGGCAGCTCGGGGTTCTCGTTGCCGTCCGGCCGGGCGACGACCTCACCGGTGATCTGCACGCAGAACTCCGAGCGCAGACGGTGCGCGCGTTCGGCCATCTCACCTTCACGGAACACGACCTGGGCCGAGCCGGACGCGTCGCGGAGATCGATGAAGATCACGCCGCCGTGATCACGGCGACGGGCCACCCACCCGGCGAGGGTCACGGACTGTCCGACGTTCTCGGCACGCAGGCTGCCGGCGGGGTGGGTACGCATCACGGTGCGAGGTTATCCGGGCACCCCCGGCACCCGGCCACCAGGTTTGTCCCGCCCTTCGAGGCGATCAGGTCATTGGCTCCGTAGCGTGATGACGGTTCGTCTGATTGGAGGAGATTGCCGCTGACCGTGGCCAAATGACTACGGAGCGTGTCGACGATGCGACGAGGGGGGCACGAAAGTCCGCGGGTCCGTGGCCGGGCTCCCCCTCTGCTCGGAGTCGGCGTCGAGGCGGCGGGAACGGCGCCATGCCGTCGCGCTCGGGCCGCGGTGGCGGCGCGTCGCCCTCGTCCTCGCCGCCGTGGTGGCGATGCTCGTAGCCGGCGGCTGGATGGTGGCCGGGCGCATGGCCTGCGCCGCCCCGGCCCCCGTGCGGGTCGTCGCCGACCCCGACATCGCCCCGCTGGTGGACCGCGTGGCCCGGGACCTGTCCTCGGCGGGCTGCACGTCCTTCGTCGTGCAACCCCGGGCCTCCACCGACGAGGCCCAGGCCCAGGCGCCGGCCGACGGCTCCGAGCCGGCCCAGGTCTGGATCCCCGACTCGTCACTGGCCCTGGCCCGCGCGCGGTAGGGCCACGGGTGTGCCGGGCACCGGACGATCGATCGCCGGGTCGCCGGTGGTCATGGCGCTGTCCACCGACGTCGCACAGCGGGTGAGCCGTCCGGGCGTCCGGCCGACCTGGCCCGCGGTGCTCGGCGACGACACCGTCACCGTCGGGGTGCCCGATCCCACGCGCACCTCGGTGGGCCTCGCCGCCCTGCTCGCGACGCAGGCGGACGGCCGGTCGGCCCCTGATTCCGAGGCCGGGTTCACCGCCACCCTGCGGCGCTTCGCGGCGCACACCACGGTGGACGCCGCCGACCTCTACGCGCAACTGCCCGGCACCCCCGGGGTGGGCTCTCCCGTGACGGCGTTCGCGACGTCGGAGCAGGCACTGCTGCGCCACAACGTCACCCGCCCCGACGAGCCGCTGACGGCCGCCTATCCCGGCACCGCCGCCGAGCTGGACTACCCGTTCGCCGTGCTCGACTCCGCCGGCCCGGACCAGCGCGACGCGGCGGAGCAGCTGCTGCGTGCCCTGCAGAGCCCCGGCGGGCAGGCCACCCTCGCTGACGGCGGCTTCCGCACCCCGGCCGGCACCATGTTCCGGGACCCGTGCCGCCTGCGGTGCCGGTGACGGCGTCCGACGCGGCCACGGCGGTACTCACCCGGTGGGCCACGGTGAACCGCAGCGCGCGGGTGCGGGTGCTGATCGACGTCTCGGGATCGATGGAGGCGAAGATCCCCTCGCTCGGCATCACCCGGATGACCGCCACGCTGCAGGCCGCCGAGGCCGGCCTGCATCTGTTCCAGCCCACCACCCGGCTGGGCTACTGGGAGTTCTCCACCAAGCTGGACGGCGACCGCGACTACCGCGAGGTGGTCCCGGTGAGCCCCGTGCGCGACCTGCTCACCGACGGCGCGCTGAACACGCTCCGCTCGATCCACGCGAAGCCCGGCGGGGCCACGGGGCTCAACGACACGGTGCTCGCCGCGTACCGGGAGGCCCAGGCGAACTGGGAGCCCGGGCGGCTGAACCTCGTGGTCGTCATGACCGGCGGCAACAACGACGACCCCGGCGGCATCAGCCGTACCGAGCTCCTCGATGCGCTGAAGGCCACGGCGGTGCCAGGTCGCCCGGTGGTGCTGATCGGCGTGGCCATCGGCCCCGACGTCGACCCCGCCGAGCTCGACCAGATCACCGCCGCCACGGGCGGGAAGTCCTTCGTGGCGGCGGATCCGAGCCGGATCAAGGACGTGTTCTTCGGGGCGCTCGCAGCGCTCAAGCCGTCATAGGAGGCTCAGCTGCTCCCCCGAGGGCTTCCCGGGTTCCACGGCAGGTGGGCCCACGCCGCGCAGCACCGGGAAGCTCCCACCCAGGCCGTGCCGGCGCAGCAGCGGCGTGACCCGCTCCCCCAGCGCGCGGCGGTACTCCGGGTCGACGTAGGCCCCGCGGCGGTAGAGCCGCGCGTAGCGCTCCACGAGACCGGGGTGCTCACGCGCCAGCCAGGCCAGGAACCACTCCCGCGTGCCCGGGCGCAGGTGCAGGGCGAGCACGCTGGCCCCCGTGGCGCCCGCGGCGGCGATCTGCCCGAGCAGGGCGTCGAGGGCCTCGGCGGAGTCGGTGAGCAACGGCAGCACCGGGGCCACCATCACCCCGCACGGCAGGCCGGCGTCGGTGATCCGGCGGACGAGGTCCAGCCGGGCGGCCGGCGACGGGGTACCGGGTTCGAGGCGGCTCTGGAGATCGCGGTCGACCAGCGCGACCGACACCCCCAGCCCGACCGGCACGTCGGCGGCCGCGGCCGTCAGCTCGGGCAGGTCGCGGGCGAGCACGGTGCCCTTCGTCAGGATCGAGAACGGGGTGCCCCAGCGGGCCAGCGCGCCGATGACGCCCGGCATCAGCCGGTAGCGACCCTCCGCGCGCTGGTAGGGATCGGTGTTGGTGCCCATCGCCACCGCCTCGCGCTCCCACGAGGGCCGCTTCAGCTGCCGTTCCAGCACGCGGGCGACGTTGACCTTGACGACGATCTGGCTGTCGAAGTCGGCACCGGCGTCCATGTCGAGGTAGGTGTGGCTGTTGCGGGCGAAACAGTTGTGGCTGACGACGCCCTCGGCCACGAAGTCGCCGGTGCCGGTGGTGATGTCGTACATGGTCATCGTCAGCCCCAGGGGGCGGACGTCGACCACCTCCAGGTCGGGCCCACCCGTGACAGCCGCTCCGGTGAGGGACCCGGCGGGACGCCGGTGGCGGCCCACGGCCGGGTCGGCCACCTGCACCAGCCGCGCCAGAGCTCCAGGACCCCCGACGAGGCGCACCACCCGCTCGCCACCTCGGCGGCCGACGGCGAACCCGAACCCGAGGTGGTGCAGGGCGTCAGCGGCAGCGGCGGCGAGCTGCCCGTCGGCCCCCGCGCCGATCAGCAGCTCGCCGGCCTCGACGCGGCCCCGGGCGTCGATCAGGCCGCCGAGGAAGCCCGCGCACCAGTCGGTGCCCGGCCGCTGCGGCGGCCGGACGACGTCGGCGAGCGACCAGGACGGCCTCGGCCGCAGCGCGATCCGGCCGGGTTCCGACGCCCCGACGGCAGCGGGGCTACGCAACGCGGGGGGTCCGGCGGCCAGGAAGTGGTGGACCCGGCCCAGCGCCTCCAGCTCGACATGCTCGGACGGGAAGCCCCCCGAGCCCGCGTGGAGGCTGTCGCCGCGGACCAGCCCGGCCAGGTAGCCGTGCCGGTAGGCCGGGGTGTGCGGCCGGGCAGCCGGCGAGGCGACGGGGCCGGGTCCCAGCAGAGCGCTGCCTTGCTCCAGCCGCGGCCGCCGCCCCGACCGGCACCAGCCCGCGGCCACGTGCCGCCATCCCCGGTCGGTGAGGAACCGGTGCTCGCCGCTCGCCACGATCTCGGTGCCGCCCGCGAGCCGCACGCGGTGTGCGGGCTTGGTGGTGGACCAGTGCGCGAGCACCGTGGTGGGCACGTAGGTGCGCCGGCCGCCGGCCACCTCGGTGCCCATGACGGCGTCTCCCACCCGCAGCTCCGCGATGGGGCGGGTGCCACCGTCGGCGAGCAGCACCCGGGTGGGGCCGGCCAGGCAGTAGACGCAGGCGTGGGAGCAGCCGCGATACGGGTTGACCGTCCACCGGAACGGCATCTGCGACGGGCCGGGCACGCGGTTGAGCACCGACCGCGCCTCCACCTCGTGGAACACCGTGCCGGCGAACTCCGGCGTGCGCACCGTGCGCAGCAGCCCGCGCAGCCCCGGCAGGGCCTCGTCGGACCCGACGCCGTCCTCGAGAACCTGTTGCCCGCTCCACCGCATGCGCCCAGTCGAACACACGTTCGACATCGACGCAACGGGTTCACTGTCCGTCGCCGAGGAACCGGCAGGGACCCCCCGATCGTGTGACCCGCATCCGGGCGGATGCCCGCGCGCGACGCACAGCGAGGTTGGCAGGATGGGCCGATGCCGACCGCCCCGGGGGTCCCCCCGACGCCCGACGACGCCGGCCGGCACCGTCACGGCCGCCCGGGCACGGTTCCGCTGACCCCGCCCGGGGGCATGCCGGCGCAGCCCCCGCGCAACGTCGCGGCCCGGCACTCCGAGGCCCGCACCGAGCCCGTCCCGGTCGTGCCACCCGAGGAGCTCTGGTCGAAGCCGGCCGCGCTCCGGAAGGAACCCGAACCGGACCACGGCCACGGCCACGGCCACGGCCCCGCCGCCCCCGCCGGGCGGCGCGTGCGGCTGCTCATCGCCACCTTGCTCGTGCCGTGCGCGATCGCCACGCTCGTCGGGCTGGCGGTGCTGTGGCCCACCGCGGCCGCCCCTGCCGCACCATCGGGCACACCGGTGCACGGCCAGATCACCGCCACCAGGGTCTCCGAGTGTGCCCCGGGCAGCGGCGACAACGGCTGCCTCGCACTCGTCGTCCACATGGCCGACGGGCCGCTGCCCGGCCGCGACCTGGCGCAGCTCGTCCCGGTGGAGCCCGCCACGCCGCGGTACGCGGTGGGCGACGAGGTCGTGCTGAGCTGGTCAGGCGGCAACGCCGACGACCCGGGCTCGTACTCGGTGGTCGACTTCCAGCGCGGCGGCTCGCTCTGGTGGCTCGCCGGCCTGTTCGCCGCCGCGGTGCTGGTGCTGGGCCGCTGGCGCGGGCTCGCGGCGCTCGTGGCGCTCGTCCTGAGCTTCGTGGTGCTGATCCTCTTCGTGCTCCCCGCGATCCTGCAGGGCCACAACCCGCTCGCCGTCGCGATCGTCGGCGCCTGCCTGATCATGTTCGTGGTGCTGTACCTGCCCCACGGCCCGTCGGCCCGGACGTCGACGGCCGTGCTGGGCACGCTCGCCTCCCTCGCGCTGATCGGGGCGCTGAGCTACGGCTTCTCCGCGGTCGCGAAGCTGACGGGCCTCGACGAGCAGACCAGCGCCCTCATCCAGTCGCTCGGTACCGCGGTGGACGCCCGCGGCCTGCTGCTCGCGGGGATGGTGATCGGCGCGCTGGGCGTGCTCGACGACGTCACCGTCACGCAGACCAGCGCCGTGTGGGAGCTGCGCCGGGCCGACCCCACCATGGGCACCCGGGCCCTGTTCACCTCGGCCATGCGCATCGGCCGCGACCACGTCTCGTCGGCGGTGAACACCCTGGTGCTGGCCTACGCGGGCGCGTCACTGCCGCTGCTGCTGCTGTTCACGCTGTCCGGCCGCGGCCTCGGTGACGTGATCACCAGCCAGGACGTGGCCACGGAGGTGGTCCGCACCCTGGTGGGCAGCATCGGGCTGGTGGTCTCGGTGCCGATCACCACGGCCCTGGCGGCGCTGGTGGCGAGCCGGGAGACCGAGGAGTCCCTGCGCGTCTGACGCGTGCTCGCAGACCTGCTGTGCTGCGCGCAGGCTCTACGGAGCCTGCGCGGAGGACACGGGGCCTGCGAGGACGCGCCGGGCGACGAGATGGGCCTCGCCGCCGCCTTCGTGGCGGTGCAGGACGTCGAGGCCGGCGAAGGCCGCTTCGAGTTCACCGGCGGGGGCACGGAAGGGCCCGGGCTCGTCGTCGACCTCGGACAGCACCGTCACGACCAGCAGCCCGCCCGGGGCGAGCCTCTCGACGAACGCCGGGTAGAGCGCGGGGTCGCGGAACCGCTGGCAGACGACCACGTCGTAGGGCCCGGCGCAGGCCGGCGGGAGCCCGAGGTCGAGGTCGTACCGGACGGTGCGCACACCGGAGGCACCGTCGAGTGTGCGGAGTCCCACCCCGGACACATCCACCGCATCGACGACGAACCCGCGCCCCGCCAGCCACAGCGCCGCGGCGCCGCGCCCGCAGGCGACGTCCAGCGCGAGCCCGCCGGCCGGGAGCAGCTCGAGTCGCCCCCGGAGCGCGTCGGGCGGCAGCGGACCCACGGCGTCGACCGCGGCGTGCCGCGCGTCCCACCTGCGGGCGTCCTCGTCACCCACCCGCCCACCTCACCCGATGATCGTCGCGCACCGCACGGCAGCGCCCCGGACAGGACGCTGCGGTACGACCCGCAGTGATCACCGCCTGCCGATCCCCCAGTGATCGTCGTCGACCGCACACCCGCGCCCGCGCCAGGACGACGGCGCGCGGTGCGCGACGATCACCACGTCGGGCGGCCCCACCGGGCGCACGACGCCCGACCGGGCCGTCGCCGCCGCGCCCCCACCTCGCAGCCGGTACGGCCACCTCGCAGGACGCCGGCGTGCTGCGACGACACCCCACGGGCTGCGACGTGGTCACGTGAGGCGGGTGAGCAGGTCCGCCACCACCGCGTCGAGCGGCACCGACTCCTGGGACCCCGCCACCAGGTCCTTCACCCCGACCGTGCCGGACTCCAGGTCGCGGTCGCCCAGGACGAGGGCGAACCGCGCGCCGGAGCGGTCGGCCGACTTCATCGCACCCTTGAGGCCTCGCCCGCCGTAGGACAGGTCGACGCGCACCCCAGCGTTGCGCAGCTGCCCCGCCAACACCACCAGCCGCTGCTGTGCGGCGTCACCGAGCGGCACCCCGAACACCTCGCAACGGGCCTCCGACCAGGGCGCCAGTCCCTCGGCGCGGCAGGCCAGCAGCGTGCGGTCGACACCGATGCCGTAGCCGATGCCCGAGAGCTCCTGCCCGCCGAGCGTGGCCATCAACCCGTCGTAGCGGCCGCCGCCGCCGATGCCCGACTGCGCGCCCAGCCCGTCGTGGACGAACTCGAAGGTGGTCTTCGTGTAGTAGTCCAGGCCGCGCACCATCCGCGGGTTCTCGACGTACGCGACGCCCAGGGCGTCGAGGTGCTTGAGCACGGCGGCGTGATGCTCGGCGGAGACGGGCGAGAGGTGGTCGAGCAGCAGCGGCGCGTCGGCCATCAGCGCCTTCACCTCGGGGCGCTTGTCGTCCAGCACCCGCAGGGGGTTGAGCGCGGCGCGGGCGCGGGTGGGCTCGTCGAGGTCGAGGCGGGCCAGGAACTCCTGCAGCAGCTCCCGGTAGGCCGGACGACACGAAGCGTCGCCCAGCGAGGTGAGCTCCAGCCGGTAGCCGGTCAGCCCGAGCGCGCGGAAGCCCTCGTCGGCGATCGCGATGACCTCGGCGTCGAGCGCGGGGTCGTCCACCCCGATGGCCTCGACGCCCACCTGCTGCAGCTGCCGGTAGCGGCCGGCCTGGGGGCGCTCGTAGCGGAAGAACGGCCCGGCGTAACGCAGCTTGACCGGCAGCCCGGCGCGGTCGAGGCCGTGCTCGATCACCGACCGGACGACGCCCGCGGTGCCCTCGGGCCGCAGCGTGACCGAGCGCTCGCCGCGGTCGGCGAACGTGTACATCTCCTTGGACACGACGTCGGTGGACTCCCCGACGCCGCGCGCGTAGAGCCCGGTGTCCTCGAAGACGGGCAGCTCGATGAGCCCGTAGCCCGCGCGGTCGGCGGCGGTGAGCAGGGTGCTGCGGATGTGCTCGAACCCGGCCGACTCCGGCGGGTAGTACTCCGGGATGCCCTTGGGGGCGGCGAACGTGCTCACATCCCACGCCCGGGAGCCGGCGTGCCGAGGTCCTGCAGGTACGGGTTGGACGCACGCTCGCGGCCGATCGTGGTGGTGGGGCCGTGGCCGGGCAGCACCACGCCACTGTCGTCGAGGGTGAGGATCCTGTCGCGCAGGCTGGCCTGCATCTTCGCGAAGTCGCCGCCAGGCAGGTCGGTGCGCCCGATCGAACCCGCGAACAGCGTGTCGCCCGCGATGATCACCTCGACGCCCTCCTCGGTGGGCAGGGTGAAGATCACCGAGCCCTCGGTGTGGCCGGGGGTGTGGGCGACGCCGAGCGTCAGACCGGCCAGCTCCAGCGAACCGCCGTCGTCGAGCGTGCGGACCTCCTTCGGCTCCCGCAGCTCGATCCTCCCGCCGAAGAAGGCGGACGCCTGAGTGGACATGCCCTTCATCGGGTCGGCGAGCATGTCCTTGTCGTCCGGGTGGATCCAGGCGGGGATGTCGTGGCCGTCGCAGACCGGGGCGACGGAGAACGTGTGGTCGAAGTGGCCGTGGGTGAGCAGCACCGCCACCGGCGTCAACCGGTGCTCGGCGAGCAGCGCCTCGAGGGGTTCGACGGCGTCCTGGCCGGGGTCGACCACCACGCACGCCTCCCCCGCGGCGGACGCCACCACGTAGCAGTTGGTCTGGAACGACCCGGCCGGGAAACCTGCGACAAGCACGGGATCAGCCTAGACATCGAGGTCGACGGGGTTCTCTCAGGATCGATCGTTATCCTGCGCCGGATCGGGCGAGCGAGGGAGATGTGTCGGTGGCGACGAACCAGATGCGGCGTGAGGCGGCGAAGCGCAAGCTCGCCCGCCAGCAGGAGCGACGCGTGCAGCAGTCGAAGCGACGCCGGCGGATCGCCGTGATCACCTCCGTCGCGGTGGTCGTCGTCGTGGTGGTGGGCGTGGTGCTGCTCACGACGCTGCCCAAGGGCAGCACCACCGCGGCCGCGCCCTCCGACACGGCCGCTCCCACCTCCACCGCTGCAGCGGCGAAGACGCCTGCCTCCATCCCCACCGCCGTGGTGCCGCTCCCGACCCGGCCCACGCCGTTCCCCGCCACCGTGAGCTGCAGCTACCCGGCGGC
The DNA here is from genome assembly GCA_038231335.1 of Mycobacteriales bacterium. Classification (GTDB taxonomy): domain Bacteria; phylum Actinomycetota; class Actinomycetes; order Mycobacteriales; family Pseudonocardiaceae; genus Pseudonocardia. The sequence goes on along the minus strand of JBBRLM010000009.1, from coordinate 67,698 downwards.
GGGCGCGGCCGCGAAGCCGGCGAAGGCGCCCGGCGGCACCGCCATCAACGCGCAGGGCACCGTCGCCACCACCTTGACGACCAGCGCCGGCGCCATCCCCCTGACGCTCGACCGCGCCCTTGCACCCTGCACGGTCAACAGCTTCGTGAGCCTCGCGCAGCAGGGCTACTTCAACAACACCCCGTGCCACCGCCTCACCACCGACCCGGGACTGCAGGTGCTGCAGTGCGGCGACCCGACCGGCCAGGGCTCCGGCGGGCCCGGCTACACGATCCCCGACGAGGTCTTCCCCGCGCTCAAGTACGGTCGCGGCCTGCTCGCGATGGCCAACACCGGCCAGCCCAACACGGGCGGCAGCCAGTTCTTCATGATCTACGGCGACGGACAGCTTCCCCCGCAGTACACGGTGTTCGGCTCGATCAGCGCTCCCGGCCTGCAGGTTCTCGACACGATCGCGAAGAAGGGCCAGGACGGCTCGTTCGACGCCCAGGCCGGCGGCGGCAAGCCGATCGAGCCGGTCACCATCCAGACCGCGACGGTCGGCTGAGCGGTGCCGGGCCGGCGGCTGCTGGCGGTCGCCCTCGGCACCGCCCTGCTGGCCGCCTGCTCGGCCCCGGGCCCGGCTGCACCCGCGATCGGGCCCGCCGTGACCGTCGAGCAGGGTGTGGTCACGGGCCTCGCCGACGGTGACGTCCTGCGCTACCGCGGCCTGCCCTACGCCGCCCCGCCCGTGGGACCGCTGCGCTGGGCGCCGCCCCAGCCACCGGCGGCGTGGACCGGCACCCGCGACCACACGCGACCCGCAGCCCGCTGCCCCCAGCCCGCCGCTGCGCCCGGCACCCCGCACCTGACCGCCGCGAGCGCCACCGAGGACTGCCTGACCGTCGACGTCACCGTGCCCGTGGGCACCACGGCCACCTCGAAGCTGCCCGTGCTGGTGTGGCTGCACGGCGGCGCGTTCAGCGCGGGTGCGGGCGGTGACGTCGACCCGAGGCGTCTGGCCGAGGCAGGGCCGATGGTCGTGGTCACCGCGAACTACCGGCTCGGGATGCTCGGCTACCTGGGTCTGCCCGAACTCGACGGCTCCGGTGACTTCGGGATCCTCGACCAGCAGGCGGCACTGCGCTGGGTGCAGCGCAACATCGCCGCGTTCGGCGGGGACCCGGCCGCGGTGACGCTGGGCGGGGAGTCCGCGGGCGCCGACAGCGTGTGCTCGCAGAGGGTGTCGCCTACGGCGGCCGGGCTGTTCCGGCAGGCGATCGTCCAGAGCGGGGAATGCGGCGCGGCCGACCTCTACCGCGTCGTCGTCCCGGCCGCCGGCCCGGTGAGCGCCACCTGGAAGCCCGTGGACCAGGTGGCACAGAACGGGGTGGCGGCGGCCGCGCGCCTGGGCTGCCCCGATCCCGCGACGGCCCTGGCCTGCCTGCGGGCGTTGCCCGTCGCGCGGCTCGTCGACGGGGCGGGGGTGTACTGGAGCCCCGCGGTCGGCACTCCGACGCTGCCCGCCCGGCCGGTGGACCCGCGCCCGATGCCGACACTGGCGGGCACCGACCGCGACGAGGGCACGCTGTTCACCGCCGCGTTCTACGACAACTCCGGCGCCCCGCTCACCGTCGACCGCTTCCGCTCGATGCTCGCGGCGGTCGCCCCGGACCCCGCCGCGGCCGGTGGTGCCTACCCTGCCCTCGACCGCTCACCGAGCCGGGCCTGGGCCGACGTCGTCACCGACCGGGCCTACACCTGCCCCGCGCTGACGGGCTACGACCAGGCGACGGCTCCGCTGTACGCCTACGAGTTCGACGACCCAGGTGCCCCGGCGACGTTCATCGGGATGCCGCAGGCGTTGGCCGACGGTGTCACGCACGGCGCCGAGATGGCCTACCTGTTCGATCTCGTGCCCGGCCAGCCGACGTTCACCCCCGCCCAGCAGGCGCAGGCCGACCGGATGGTGGGCGCGTGGGCGCGGTTCGTGACCGTGGGCGATCCGGGCGGGGGCGGCCTCACCTGGCCCCGCTGGACCAGCTCCGGCCAGGTGCTGTCCATCGGCGCGACGACCATGGCCGCCCGCCCGGCTGCGGATATGGCCGCGGAGCACCACTGCAGTCTGTGGGGTCGCTGACGCTCAGGCCCGGAGGATCCCAGTGAGTGCGTCGGGACGACCCGCCTCACTGTGCGGGTAGCCTAGACCGATCTTTCCTCCGCGGGGAGCTCGACCGGTCACAGCGCGACGACGTGCGCTCACGCGGGTTGTTCCGACGTAAGTGACGTACCGAAATTGTCAGTGGTCGAAGGTATGTTCGAGCCATGTCAGGAGAAGCGGAGGTGAACGGGACGACACCCCGTCCCGCGCTGTCCGATGACGAGGCCGTCGCAGCCCTGCGCGCGAGCTGGCGACAGGTGTCACACGCGTACTCCGAGTACCTGGAGGCGATGACTGAGGTCGGAAATCGGTCCGATCCCACGAGGGCGGCATGCGAGATCGAGGCCGCGCTCACCTTCACCGGCAGGCGCGCCGACTACGAGCACACCTTCGCCCGCACCCTCGTCGAACGACTCCCTCTCGTGCTCGAAGCCCTGCGCTCCGGCGCGATCGACCACCACAAGGCCCGGGTGTTCGCCGAGTACCTCGCCGACCTCACCGACGCCCAGATCGCGTTGATCTGCGGCCGGCTGCTTCCCCTGGCCCCGGGCTGGACCACCGGGCAACTTGCCCACCGGCTGCTGCGCGAGGTGGCCGCGGTCGACCACCACCACACCCGCCGCCGCTACCAACGCGCCGTCGCCGAACGGGGAGTCAGCGGCTTCCTCGCCCCCGACGGCACAGCCACCATCACCGCCCACGGCCTCACGCCGACCGAAGCCGCGGCGGCTGCCGGCCGGCTCGACGCGCTGGCCGCCGCCGTCCGCCGGGCCGGGCATCCCGACACGATCCACCAGATCCGCGCCGACCTGTTCATCCGGCTGCTCGACGGGCGCTACAACGGCTTCACCACCGACCAGATCGTCGCCGCCATGCTCGCCGACGGCTTCGTAGAATCCACCAAGCACACCCCGTCCACCGAGCCCACCGACCAGCGCGATTCCGCCGACGACGACATCGGAACCCCCTGCGAACCCGCGGACCTTCACGCGCCCGACGGCAGCGACCCGGACGGCGGCACGGGCACTGAGGTTGAGGGCAACACAGGCGGCGGTTCAGACAGTGGCTCGGAGTCCCGGGATCACGACGACGAGGAGGGCCCCGAGGCGCCCACCGAGGGCCTGCGGCACGGCGTCGAGATCCGCATCGGGCTCACCACCCTGCTCGGCCTCGACCAGCACCCCGCCGAACTCCCCGGCTGGGGCCCCGTCCTCGCCCAGGACGCCCGCCTGCTCGTCCACCGCCAACACACCGCCGAATGGTGCTTCGCGATCACCGACACCGACGGCTACCTCCTCCACGGCGGCATCACCCGCACCCGGCCGCGCACCGCGACCATCGGGGCCTGCCAGGGCGGCGCCGTCGAGATCCACATCTCCGAGTCCCGACTGGCTGCGCTCGCCGATTCCCCGGACCTACCCCCTGGCTGGGCGCCGTTCGTCGCCGATCTCGCCCGCCGCCACGCCACATGGCGAGCCCGCCCCGGCGACCGTGATGCGTGCCTCGACGAGCAACCCCGCGCACGGCTCCCCCATCTCGGGCTACGCCGCCACGTCCGCCTCCGCGACCGCACCTGCGTCGCACCCGGCTGCCGTCGGCCGGCACGGAAGGCCGACCAGGACCACACCCGCGACCACATCCTCGGCGGCGCCACCGTGCGCGCCAATCTCGCACCACTCTGCGAACGCCACCACCTCATGAAACACGACGGCGGATGGAGCCTCGCCCAGCCCGGACCGGGCCGGTTCGTCTGGTGCAGCCCACTACGGCAGACCTACCGCACCCGCGGCGACCCCATCGCCCCCGACCTACCCGATCCGTTGCCGGGCAACGATCACGACGACGCCCACTGTGGACGACGCTACGACGGCCCGATCTTTCCCCGCGGACCCGACCTGTCCGGCTCACGTCGGTCGGCCGGCCCGCCGACCACAACCGACGACGACGCACCGCCGTTCTGAACGCGAACGGTCCGACCGAGATCGTACGCGCGGTCCCGGTTGTACCGTCGTGCCCGGACACCACCGTCTGACCGGGCGCAGTGGCGGCAGTGATCGTCACGAGTCGCACGCGAACCCTGCCGTGAGGGCGGAGGTGACGTCGTACTCGGTGTCGCCCACGTAGAACGCCCGTTCCCGGTGGTGCCGCAGCGTCGCGAGGTGCCGGGCGTTGTCGTCGACACCCGCCACCTGCCCGAACAGCCCCGCCATCCCCGACGCGTAGAGGTCCGCGCGCACGGCCTCGGTGCTCGCCACCCACACCACCGCCGTGACGGCACCGCAGTCCACCAGCTCGGCGAGGACGTCCAGGGCCTCGGGCCGGGGGCGCGCGGGAACGGTGGCCAGTGCGGCGTTCCACTCCTGCTCGGCGGCGTGATCGCGAGGCGTTCCGCGACGTCGGGGAACGCTCCACTGAATCCATCGGAATGGAACCTCGTTCCATCAGCCGAGCTCGACGCCGGAGCGCCGGATGCACGCTCAAACAGATCAGCTGCTCTATAGTTCGAGCATGCGATCTAAGTTGGGCGAGGCGACCTTCACCGAGACCGCGCGCCGCGCACAGATCGTCGAGTGCGCCATCGAGACGATCGCCGAGCTCGGCTACGGCCGGGCGTCGGTCCGACGGATCGCCGACCGGGTCGGCGTGGCGATGAGCGTGGTGCTCTACCACTTCGGGAACAAGGACGACCTCGTGGCGGCCATCGTCGCGGAGCTGTACCGGTCGCTGATAGAGATCATGCGGCCCGTCGTCGACGCCGAGGTGACGGCCGGCGGCAGGCTCGCGGCCCACATCCGGGCTCACGCGGGATACATCGCGACCCACCGCTCGCACCAGCTCGCCCTGACTGAGATCGCCTCGAACCACCGCAGCCGAACCGGGAAACGCCTCAACGAGATGATCCCGGAACTCGACCCCTCGCAGCTGGCCGACCTGGCCGCGATCGAGCTTGAAGCGATCTTCAGGTTCGGCCTCGGGACCGGCGAGTTCCGTGCGCTCTCGCCGGATTCGATGGCGCTCGCCGTTCGTGGCGCGATCGGTAGTGCCCTCCTCACGTCCACCAGCGATCCGGACTTCGACATCCGCGCCTACGGCGAGGACCTGGTGACAGCGTTCTGCCTCGCCACCAGGAAGGGACCGCCATGGCCCGCATCGTGATAGCGGCGTTCGGCACGCGAGGGGACGTGCTCCCGTTCACCGACGTCGGCCGGCGATTCCAGGATGCCGGTCACCACGTCGTCCTGACCGCCCCGCCGGACCTCGTCGACGAGGTCACCGCCTGCGGGCTGCAGACCCGGCCGGTCGCCGTCGAGCTCAAGGGTGACCACGACCTCGACGACGGGCATCCGCTGAGGGCGGCCCTGCAGTTCGTGCTCCCCGCAGGGATGCGAACCCTCGGCGAGAACCTGCTGGCGGCGCTGCACGACGAGCCTGCCGACGTCCTGCTGCTCTCACCGTTTGCCGAGCTCGCCGGCCATCCGCTCGCGGAGGCCCGGAAGATCCCCAGCATCGGTGTGCGCCTGCAGCCGATGTCGGCCACCGCCGCGTTCCCGCCGTCGCTGATGGGCGCGTGGTCGGGAGGACCGGCGCTCAACCGCGGTGCGGGCCGGCTCGCCACCGCGGCGCTCGGCCAGGTGTACGGCCGGACCGTGCAGGACTTCCGGGACCGGCTGGGCCTGCCCGAACGGTCCCAGAGATCCCTGCGACGGGAGCGCACCCACGCCGGTTGGCCGATCCTGCACGGCGTCTCGCCCGCCGTGGTCCCGCGTCCCCGCGACTGGCGGCCCGGACTGGAGATGGTGGGCTACTGGTGGCCCCGCCGGCCCGCCACCTGGGAGCCGTCGCGCGAGCTGGTGGCCTTTCTCGACGAGGGCCCTCCCCCGGTCTTCCTGGGTCTGGGCAGCCTCATGGTGTCGAGGGCCGAGTCCGCCCGGATCTCGGACCTCGTGCAGGAGGCGTTGCGGAAGGTCGGCGCGCGCGGAGTGGTCCAGGCCGGCGGGGCCGGGCTCGCCATCACCGGCACCGACGTCGTCACCGTCGGCACGGTGCCCCACGACTGGTTGTTCGAACGGGTCGCCGCGGTCGTGCACTCGTGCGGAGCCGGCACCACGGCGGCGGGCCTGCGGGCCGGGCTGCCCGCCGTCGCCGTGCCGTCTCCCGGTGGCGACCAGCCGTTCTGGGCGCGGCGCCTGCGCGATCTCGGGGTCAGCGCGGCGACGCTGCCCCGGCCCTCGCTCACCGCTGACCGGCTCGCCCGCGCCCTCGACACCGCGCTCGGCGATCCCGGCCACCGGGCCGCCGCCGAGAGCGTGGCCGCCCGGATCGCCGAGGAGGACGGCGCCGCGGGCGCCGTCACCACGGTCGAGAGGCTTGTCCGCGCGTAGGAGGGCCCTAGCTCGCGCTCGTCACCCGGTACACGTCGTAGACGCCCTCGACGTTACGCACCGCACCGAGCACGTGGCCGAGGTGCTTGGGGTCGCCCATCTCGAAGCTGAAGCGCGAGACGGCCACCCGGTCGCGCGACGTCGTGACCGACGCCGACAGGATGTTGACCTTCTCGTCGGCCAGCACCTTGGTGATGTCGGAGAGCAGCCGGTGGCGGTCGAGTGCCTCGGCCTGGATGGCGACGAGGAACACCGAGCCGGGCGACACCGACCACGCCACGTCGACGATCCGCTCGGCGCGGTTCTGCAGCTCCTGGGCGTTGGTGCAGTCGGTGCGGTGCACGGAGATGCCGCCGCCGCGGGTGACGAACCCGAGGATGTCGTCGCCGGGGACGGGCGTGCAGCAGCGGGCGAGCTTCGTGTAGAGCTCCCCGATGTCGGCCTCGCCGTCGCGGACCACCACGCCGGCCTCCCCCGCGGCCCGCCGCAGCCGCACGGTGGACGGGGTGGCGCGCTCGGCGAGGTCCTCCTCGGCCTGCTCCTCGCCCCCGAGCAGCGCGACGAGCCGCTGGACGACGTGCCGGGCGCTCGCGTGGCCCTCGCCGACGGCGGCGTACAGACCCGAGAGGTCGGGAAAGTGCAGCTCGTGCGAGAGGGCGGCCATCGCGTCGGCCGAGACGAGCCGCTGCAACGGCATCGACGTGCGCCGCGCCTCACGCGTGATGGCCTCCTTGCCCGCCTCGATGGCCTCCTCGCGGCGCTCCTTCGCGAACCACTGCTTGATCTTCGTCTTGGCCCGCGGGGACGCGGCGAACGCCAGCCAGTCGCGACTCGGACCCGCCCCCTCGGCCTTGGACGTGAAGATCTCGACGACGTCGCCGGACTCGAGCTTGCGCTCCAGGGCCACCAGCCGGCCGTTGACCCGGGAGCCGATGCAGCGGTTGCCCACCTCGGTGTGCACGGCGAAGGCCAGGTCCACGGGCGTCGACCCGGACGGCAGCGTGATCACGTCGCCCTTGGGCGTGAAGACGAAGATCTCCTTGGTGCCCAGATCGAAGCGCAGCGACTCCAGGAAGTCGCCCGGGTCCGCGGCCTCCCGCTGCCAGTCGAGCAGCTGGCGCATCCACGACATGTCGTCGAGCTCGACGCCACTGCCACCCGTCTGGCCCCGCACGATCTCCTTGTAACGCCAGTGCGCGGCGATGCCGTACTCGGCCGTGTGGTGCATCTCGTGGGTGCGGATCTGCACCTCGAGCGGCTTGCCGTCCGGCCCGATGACAGTGGTGTGCAACGACTGGTAGACCCCGAACCGCGGCTGGGCGATGTAGTCCTTGAACCGCCCCGGCATCGGCTGCCACAGCGCGTGGACCATGCCCATCGCGGCGTAGCAGTCGCGCACCTCGTCGACGAGCACGCGCACGCCGACCAGGTCGTGGATGTCGTCGAAGTCCTTGCCCTTGACGATCATCTTCTGGTAGATCGAGTAGTAGTGCTTGGGCCTGCCCTCGACCTTCGCGTTGACCCGCGCGCTGTCGAGCTGCGTGGAGACCTCGCTGATCACCTGCTTGAGGTAGGTGTCGCGCGACGGCGCGCGGGTGGCCACGAGCCGCACGATCTCCGAGTACTTCTTCGGGTGCAGGATCGCGAACGACAGGTCCTCAAGCTCCCACTTGACCGTGGCCATGCCGAGGCGGTGGGCCAGCGGCGCCAGCACCTCGAGGGTCTCGCGGGCCTTCTTGGCCTGCTTCTCCGGCGGCAGGAACCGCATGGTGCGCATGTTGTGCAGCCGGTCCGACAGCTTGATCACCAGGACGCGGGGGTCCTGCGCCATGGCGACCACCATCTTGCGGATGGTCTCGGCCTCCGCCGCGCTGCCCAGCTCCACCCGGTCGAGCTTGGTGACGCCGTCGACGAGGTGCGCCACCTCCTCGCCGAACTCGCCGCGCAGCCGGTCGAGCGAGTAGTCGGTGTCCTCCACCGTGTCGTGCAGCAGCGCCGCGACCAGCGTGGTGGTGTCCATGCCCAGCTCGGCCAGGATCGTGGAGACGGCCAGGGGGTGGGTGATGTAGGGGTCGCCGGACTTGCGCTTCTGCCCCTCGTGCTTCTCCTCGGCCACGTCGTAGGCGCGCTGCAGCAACGCCAGGTCGGCCTTGGGGTGCATCGCCCGGTGCACGCTGGCCAGCGGCTCGAGGACGGGCGCGACGGGGCCCACGCGCTGCGGTGTCATCCGCCGCGCGATGCGGGCGCGGACCCTCCGGGTGGCCGAGGGCCGCGAGCTCGCCCCGTCGGCCTCGGCATCGGACACCGGGGCAGCGGGCGAGGCGTCGGTCACCTCGAGAAGGATAGTCCCGGACCGGTCACACCGTGAGCAGGGCGTGCACCGGGATCGGGGCGAGGGCTTCCCGGCCGCCCAGCGCGGTCAGCTCCAGCAGCGTCCCGAACCCGACGACGTCGACCCCGGCGTCGGCGAGCAGCGCGCACGCCGCCGCCGCCGTACCGCCGGTGGCCAGCACGTCGTCGACGACGAACGCACGCGTGCCCGGGGCGATGACGTCCGCGGGCAGCTCGAGGGTGGCCGTGCCGTACTCCAGCTCGTAGGTGCGTGACCCGGCGACGCGTGGCAGCTTGCCGGCCTTGCGCACGGGCACGATGCCGGTGCCCGCCACGAGCGCGACGGCGGCGCCGAGCAGGAATCCGCGCGCCTCCACCCCGACCACGACGTCGGCCTCCCCCACCAGGGACGCCAACTCGGTGGCGATGGTGGCGAATGCCTCGGCGTCGGCCAGTACGGGCGTGATGTCGCGGAACAGGACCCCGGGTTGCGGGTGGTCGGGAACGTCGCGGACCAGCCCGAGGACGTGGGCGAGGTCCGGCTCGGCGGCACTGCTCAACGGCTGCGCTTGCCGGTCGGGCGCGACGACTTCCCGGAGGGGCGGGCCGACTTGCCGGGCCGCGCCGGTGCGGCCGACGCCGCCGCCATGGCCTTCTCGCGACGGAGCTCGGTGGCGAGCACGGCGTCGTCAGCGAGGTCCGGCACGTCGCCGTCGGGATCAGCGGCCGGGGCGGCCGATGCCCGGGCACGCCGGGCCGCGACGCGCTTGGCCTGCTGCTGGTAGCGGGGGTCGCGCATCTTGAGGTCGACGAGGATCGGCGTGGCCAGCATCAGCGACGACAGGGCGCCGGCCAGGATGCCGACCATCTGCACGAGCGCGAGGTCGGCCAGCGTGCCGACACCGAGCACCCTGACACCGACGATCATCAGCCCGATGACCGGCAGCACCGCGATGAGCGAGGTGTTGATCGAGCGCATGAGCGTCTGGTTGAGCGCCAGGTTGGCGGCCTCGCCGTAGGTGCGGCGGGTGAGCCCGAGCAGGCCGCGGCCGTTCTCCTTGACCTTGTCGAACACCACGACCGTGTCGTAGAGCGAGAAACCCAGGATGGTGAGCAGGCCGATGACAGTGGACGGGGTGACCTCGAAACCGACGATCGAGTAGATGCCGGCGGTGACGACGACGTCGTGGACCAGCGCCACCAGCGCCGCCACGGCCATCGCACGCTCGAAGTAGAACGCCAGGAACAGCGTGACCAGCACGAGGAACACCGCGAGCGCGATGATCGCCTGCTGGGTGATCTGGCCTCCCCAGCTGCCGCTCACCGCACTGTCGCTGATGACCTGAAGCGACGGTGTGCCGTCGGTGCCCCGGGGCTTGAACGTGTCGAACAGCGCCTGCTTGAGCGCGACCGTCTGGGCGGGCGTCAGCGAGTTCGTGCGGATGAGCACCGACTGCGAGGCGCCGGTGCCCGCGGTCTGGACGGACTCAGCGGGTGCACCGATCGCCTTCTCGACCACCGGGCGCACGGTCTCGGTGCTGGCGGGCGCCGACGTGCCCGACGTCGGGAACTGCACCTGGGTGCCACCGGTGAAGTCGATGCCGAGGTTGAAGCCGCGGAACACGATCGACACCAGGCAGACGACCACGAGCAGGCCGAACGAGATGTACCAGGTCTTCCGCCTGCCGACGATGTTGAACGCACCGGTGCCGGTGTAGAGCCGCGAGAGCACGCCTGACGTGGCCATGTCAGGCCCCCTTCGTGACGGAGACGGCTGCCGTGGCGGCGGCCTTCTTGCGGTCGGCCCCGATGCGCGCGACGGCGCCCAGACCGGACAGGGTCGGGCTCGAGAACACCCGCGAGTTCGACGCGAGCGCCACCAGCGGGTGCGTCACCAGGAACACGACCACGAGGTCGAGCACCGTGGACAGGCCGAGCGTGAACGCGAAGCCCCTCACCTGCCCGACCGCCAGGATGTAGAGCACGGCGGAGGCGAGGAAGCTGACGGCGTCGGCGGAGAGGATCGTGCGGCGGGCCCGCACCCAGCCCCGCGGCACGGCGGACCGGAACGATCTGCCCTCCCGCATCTCGTCCTTCAACCGTTCGAAGAAGATCACGAACGAGTCGGCCGTGATGCCGATGGCGACGATGAACCCGGCGACGCCGGCGAGGTCGAGCGTGAACCCGATCCAGCGGCCCAGCAGCACCAGCACCGCGAAGACGATGGCGCCCGACAGCACCAGCGACAGGATCGTCAGCAGGCCCAGGACGCGGTAGTAGAACAGGCAGTAGACGAAGACGAGCAGCAGCCCGACGCCGCCCGCGATGAGCCCGGCCTCCAGCGAGGCGAGGCCGAGTGTGGCCGACACCGTCTGGGCCTCGGAGGACTCGAACGACAGCGGCAGCGAGCCGTAGCGCAGCACCCCGGCCAGGTTGCTGGCCGAGGCCTGGTTGAACTGCCCGGAGATCTCGGTCTGGCCGTAGATGGCACTGTTGATGCTCGGGGCCGAGACGACCTCACCGTCGAGAGTGAACGCCACCTGCTTGCCGATGTGCGTCGACGTGTACTGGCCCCAGGTCGCCTGGCCCTCACTCTTGAAGGTCAGGTTGATGATGTAGCCGGCGCCCTGCGCGTTCGGGGCGGCCGCGGCCGTCGCGATCTGCGTGCCCTCGAGGAACGACGGGCCGAGCACGTACTTCTCCGTGCCGTCCTGGCTGCACGCGACGAGCGGCTTCGTCGGGTCGTCGTAGCCGCGCAGTGGGTCCTGGGCCGCACAGTTCAGCGACGCGAGCGCCGCCTGCTGGGTGGTGGGGTCCGCGCTCTGACGCAGCTGGCGCGCGGCCTCGATGGCGCCGGCGACCTGCGGGTCGGCCGGATCGGCCTGGGTGCCGGTACCCGGGGCGGTGGGTGCCGGTGCCGGTGCTGTTGCGGGGGTCGGGGCGGGAGTCGGTGCAGGAGCCTGCAGCGGCTGGGAGAACGCGACGGGCGCGACGGCGCGCTGGACGGGCGCGGACGGATCCGCGGCCCCCTGCGGCTTGTTCGTGGCCGGAGCGGCGGGAGCGGCTGGGGCGGGGGTGGCGGCCGGGGCCCCGCTGGCGGGAGCACCCGTGGCGGGTGCGCCCGTGGCCGGGGCGGCCGAGACCGGGCCGCCGGTGACCTCGCGGAACCGCAACTGGGCGGTCTGGCCCAGCGAGCGGGCCTGCTCCCCCGCGTCGCCCGGGACGGTGATCGTCAGGTTGTTGCCGTCGAGCACGACCTCGGCGTTGTTGACCCCGAGCCCGTTGACCCGCTGCTCGATGATCTGCTGGGCCTGCACGAGCTGGTCCCGCGGCGGCACGGCCCCGGACTCGGTGCGCGCCACCAACGTGACGCGGGTGCCGCCCTGCAGGTCGATGCCCAGCTTGGGAGCGGGCTTGCCGTCGCCGGTGAAGAACACCAGCGCGTAGAGCACGACCACGACGCCGGCGAAGGCCGCGAGGTAGCGCGCGGGGCGGATCTGCCCCGGGGTGGTTGCCACTGCAGAGGTTCTCTTCCTGACGTCACCGCGACCCGAGGTGGGCCTGCGGCGGAGGGGGTGGGTCAGCTGCGCGCGGTGCCGTTGCCGGTGTCGTCGACCGCCGGGGCCTTGTCCAGCGACGGAGCGTCCGGCGACGGGGCCTTCTCCAGCGACGGGGACGGCTCGATCGGCGCGTCGGTGGAGTCGGCGGCGTCGTCCGCCGTGTAGTGATCCCCGTCGATGGCGTCGTCGAGGGCGACCTTGTCCTTCACCGCGGCGCGCACCCAGGTGGTGACGACCCCGTCGGCGATCTCCAGGTCGATGGTGTCCTCGTAGGACGCGTCGACCACGGTGCCCCGGAGCCCCGACGTGGTGGTGACGACGTCACCGGGCTCCAGCGAAGCCTGCAGTGCCTGCATCTCCGCGACCACCCGCTTCTGCTTCCTGCTGGACAGGAAGATCGGGATGAACAGCAGCAGGATGATGAAGGGGAAGATCAGCGAGAGGTCCATGGTCTCCGTAACTCCGCAAGTCGAGGGCCACCCGAGTCTGCCAGTCCCCGCTTCAGAACAACGCCGAGGGGCCGCCCGGGGTGACGTCGGGTGGCGCCGCGACGCCCAGATGGGCCCAGGCCGCCGCTGTGGCCACCCGGCCCCGCGGCGTGCGCGCCAGCATTCCGGCGCGTACCAGGTAGGGCTCGCAGACCTCCTCGACGGTACCCGCCTCCTCACCCACCGCCACGGCCAGCGTGGACACCCCCACCGGCCCACCCCCGAACGACCGCACCAGCGCGCTCAGCACGGCCCGGTCGAGGCGGTCGAGGCCGAGCTCGTCCACGTCGTAGATGGCGAGGGCGTCGCGGGCCACCTGACGGGTGACGGCGCCGTCCGCGCGCACCTCCGCGAAGTCACGCACCCGGCGCAGCAGGCGGTTCGCGATGCGGGGTGTGCCGCGGGAGCGCCCGGCGATCTCCTCCGCCCCGTCGGGGTGCAGGTCGACACCCAGGATGGGGGCGGCGCGGCGCAGCACGAGCTCCAGCTCGTCGGGCTCGTAGAACTCCATGTGCGCGGTGAACCCGAAGCGGTCGCGCAGCGGCCCGGTCAGCGACCCCGATCGGGTGGTGGCCCCCACCAGCGTGAACGGGTTGATGTCGAGCGGGATCGAGGTGGCGCCGGGCCCCTTGCCCACCATGACGTCGACGCGGAAGTCCTCCATCGCGAGGTAGAGCAGCTCCTCGGCCGGGCGGGCGATGCGGTGGATCTCGTCGATGAACAGCACCTCGCCGGGCATGAGCGTGGTGAGGATGGACGCGAGGTCACCGGCCCGCTCCAGCGCGGGACCGGACGTCATCCTGATCTGCGCCCCCATCTCGGTGGCCACGATCAGCGACAGGCTCGTCTTGCCCAGCCCCGGCGGGCCCGACAGCAGGATGTGGTCGGGCGGGTCGCCGCGCCGCCGCGCCCCCTCCAGCACCAGTTCCAGCTGCTCCCGCACCCGCGCCTGCCCGATGAACTCGCGCAGGTTCCGCGGCCGCAGGGTGGCGTCGACGAGCAGGTCGTCGGCCTCGGATTCCGGGCTCAGCTCACCCACCGCCACACCCCCCAACCGCCACATGGTCACCGATGGCTGTCGAAGCGGGCCCCCGAACAGCCATGAGGGACCCTGTGGCGCAGTGGGGCGGCCTCCTGTGGGGCGGGGTCACGGGGGGCGGGGTCACGAGGGGCGGGGTCATGAGCGGCCCAGGGTGGACAGGGCCGTGCGCAGCAGGACCGCCGCCGCGGCGTCGGGGTGGTTCGCGAGGGCCTTGTCCACCGCCGTCTCGGCCGGTTTCGCCGTGAAGCCCAGGCCCACCAGCGCCTCCACGACCTGGTCGCGGCGAGGGTTGCCGCTCACGGTCATCGGGAGCTGCGACGGGGTCGCCGCCGGGAGCGCGACCTTGTCCTTGAGCTCCAGCACCATCCGCTGCGCCACCTTGGGACCGATCCCGGGCACCCTCGTGAGCGTCTTGACGTCGCCCTCGGTGAGCGCGCGGCTCAGGTCGTCGGGGGCGAGGACGGCGAGGGTGGCCAGCGCCATCCGCGGCCCGATGCCCGCGACGGACTGCAGCAGCCCGAACACGTCGCGCTGCTCGTCGTCGGCGAAGCCGAAGAGCGTGAGCGAGTCCTCGCGCACCACCAGCGCCGTGGCGAGCCGGCCCTGCTCCCCCCGGCGCAGGCCGGCAAGGGTGTTCGGCGTGGCGAACACCGCCAGGCCCACCCCCCCGACCTCGACGACCGCGTGGTCGAGCCCGATCTGCAGCACCTCACCGCGCACCGAGGAGATCATCGACCCGCCACCTCCCTCGCCGCCGCGGCCAGCCGCGCCTTGTGGATCTTCGCCAGTTCGTCGGCGCGGGCCTTCGCCTCCGCCATCCGGTCCATCATCGGGGCTCTCCAGCAGTGACAGATCGCCAGGGCCAGCGCGTCGGCCGCGTCGGCGGGACGCGGGGCCTCCGCCAGCCGCAGCAGGCGGGTGACCATGGTGGTGACCTGCTCCTTGCCCGCCCGGCCCTCGCCGGTGACGGCCGCCTTCACCTCGCTGGGGGTGTGGAACGCCACCGGCAGCCCCGCGCGGGCGGCGAGCAGCGCCACCACCCCGCTGGCCTGGGCGGTTCCCATCACGGTGCGCACGTTGTGCTGGCTGAACACCCGCTCGATGGCGACGACGTCAGGCCGGTGCAGCGCGATCCAGCGCTCCACCTCCGCACCGAGCGCGAGCAGCCGCCGTTCCAGCGGCGCGTCGGCCGGGGTGCGCACGACGTCGACCGCGACGCACTGCACCTGCCGCCCTCCCGGGGAATCGACCACACCGAGCCCGCACCGGGTCAACCCCGGGTCGACGCCGAGCACCCGCACACGCACTCCCCTCCGCGAACAGCCGTTCGAGGAGGAAGGCTACCGGCGGGCAGCGGACGCCCCGCGGGGGCGCGCCGACGCCTCACACGGATGCGGCCGGGCCGGCCAGCCAGGCCCGGACGTCGCGGCGGCCGCGGAGCCGCACGACCGGCGGGCCGGCGGGCCCGGCGAGCACCTCCCGGACGCGGATCCCGGTGCGCGGGTGCACGCGCCACGCCCAGCGCAGGAGGTGGCCGCTGTCGGTGAACACGGTCCAGAGCGGCGGCTCGACGTTGCCGTTCCACAGCTCCGTGCGGCGCAGGCGCCGGACCACGGTGCGCGGCACGAGCTGGCGCGCGACCCGGGGGCGACTCAGGTCCAACCAGACCAGCAGCTCGGCGCGGGCGAGCAGCAGCGGGCGCGCGGCGTCGTACTGCCACTCGGTGACCCACGCGTCGGTCGCGGCGAACGCGGCCACCTCGGCGGCGAACTCCGGACGCGGCACCCAGTTCGGGCCGTGGTGCAGCGCGTCGAGCTCGTGGTAGGGCACGCCGAGCCGGTCCGCCAGCGCCGCGGCCAGGGTGGACTTGCCCGAGCCCGAGTTCCCGGTGACGAGGACGCGCCTCGGCCGGACCGGAAGCGGGTCGGCGGCTCCGAGCAGCGGCACAGCGGCATCATCGGGCGCGACGTGCCGCCCCGTCGAGCAGGTTCTGCAGCACCGGCCAGACGCGCCGCCCGAGTGCGTCGTCGGCGTCGGGGGTGCCGCCGTAGGCCATCCGCGCCCCGGCCGTCGGCGGGGCGGTCTCGCCGGGCAGCACCACGCGGTGCCCCGCCCCCTCGCCCACCCAGCACGTCGGTCGCCAGACCGAACCGGGCCCGGCGCTCCGCCACCGCGACGGCGAACCGGTCCGACGGCCACACCTGGTCGTCGGTGCCGCCGGTGACCAGCACCCGTCCGGCGATGCGCTCGACGGGGATCTCGGCGCCGGCGGCGAGGCTCCGCTCGTACAGGCCTCGGAACGCGATCGGCCCGTCGCCGGGTGGCGGCGTCCAGCCGTCGTCGTAGGGCACGAACGGCAGCGGCACTCCGCCGGCCGTCCAGCAGGAACGCTGCGGCCGCTCGGCCCCGTCGTGGCCCGGTCCGATGTTCGCCCACACCACCGGCGACGGCGAGAACGCGGCCACCGCCCGGATCCGGGGATCACGGGCGGCGAGCAGCAGTGCGGCCTCGGCCCCCTTGGAGGTGCCGATCACGGCGAGGTGGTCGCTGAGGGTCGCGAGCCGGTCCAGCGCCGGGGTGAACGTCTCCAGGGGCACCTCACGGATGCCCGGAGGCTGCCCGGTGTCGCCGAACCAGCGGATCGACAGCGCCACCGCCCCGTGGGCGGCGAGCAGGCGGACCCGGGCCTCCTCGATGCGACCGCTGGATCCGGCCAGCACCAGCACGCCGCAACGCGGACGGCCAGGCGGCTCGACCAGCACATGGTCCATCCGGCGATGATGCCCTCCCGTAGCGTCGGTGATCGTGGAGGTGGTGATCGAGGCGCTGCTCGTCTCGCCCGTGCACGCGTTCGAGGGCCGGCCCGCCGACGGCCCCCGCCCCGATCCCGTCGCGGTGGCGCGCCAGCGGGTGGAGGTGCGGGTCGGGCTCGGTCTGGTCGGCGACCGCTACTTCGCCCACCCGGCCCATCGCCGCGCCGCGGTCACGGTGTTCGCGGCCGAGTCGCTCGAGCACGTCGCCGCGGAGCTGGGCCTGCCCGCCACTCCCGACGCGACGCTGACCCGCCGCAACATCGTCCTGCGCGGCTCCCGTGTCGACGACCTCGTGGGCCGCGACTTCAGCATCGACAGCGGCGACGGCCCGGTGCGGTTCCGGGCCCACCGCCCCGCGCAGCCGTGCCGCTGGATGGACGTGGTGATCGCCCCCGGGGCGTGGAAGGCGCTGCGCGGCCGGGGCGGGGTGCGCTGCGAGCCGCTGGACGACGGGTGGCTGCGGCTCGGGCCTGCGGACCTGCGGGTCCTCGGGCCGTCGCCGTAGTCAGGCGGCGCCGTAGTCAGGCGGCTCCGTGTGCCCGGGTCGGCGGCGGATCAACCCGCCGGTTCGTCCGCGAAGCAGCGCAGGACCAGGCCGGTTCGCGGTTTGGGCACGAACAGGGTGGACTTGCGTGGCATCAGCACCCCGCGTGCGGCGAGGTCCAGCACGGTGGCGGCCGGGGTCGGCCGCACGAGGACGGCGACCCCCGACGACTCGCGGGCCGCGGTGAGCGCCGAGCCCACCGAGTGCCGCAGCAGCACCGAGTCGGCGGCATGCCACCGCGCCTCGACGACACCTGCGTCCACCAGCGCGACGTCGAGGTCGTGCCAGCCGGGCGGGGCCGCGCGGAGCAGCTGGTCCCTGTCGGGATCGGTCAGCCGCACCCAGCGGGTCCCGTCGCTCAGCAGCACGAGGCTCTCCGCGGAGGCTGCGAGCAGGCGCCACGCGTCGGCGGGCGGGTCGACCGGCTCGGCCCGGAACGCGTCCGCCACAGCCTCGACCGCCTGGTCGAGGGCCAGGCCGGGCACGACGCGGTGGATCGACTCCACCCGCGGCCCGTGCGGGACGGTGGGCACGAGCAGCGCGAGGCCGCGGTCCCACGGCCCGGCCCCGGTCGTCTGCGCCTGGTGCTGCAGCGAGCTCGCCCACCGGTGGTGCCCGTCGGCGATCACGGCCCGCCTGCCGGCGAAGTCGGCGCGGACCGCCCCGGTCTCGTCCGGATCGGCCACCCGCCACAGCCGGTGCCGCACACCACCGTCGTCGGTGAGGTCGAGCAGCGGCGCCTCTTGCGCGACGACCCGGTGGGCCAGCTCGTCGGCGGCGCCCGGCCCACCGTCGTGGGTGAGCACGATCGGTTCGAGATCGGCGCGCGTGGCCGCCCGCAACGCCAACCGGTCGGCGACGGCGGCCGCAACGGTGGCCTCGTGCGGCGACACCACCCCCGCGGCGGGCAGCCCGACCGCCGCCACCCACCCGCGTGTGGAGACCAGGCCCTCCTCGGCCAGGTCGTAGACGAACAGCGCGGGCCGGTCGTCGACGACGAGGGTGCCGTCGCGGCGCCACAGAGTGAGCCTCCGCGCGGCGTCGGCGGCGCCGAACGTCGGCAGGGTCAGGTGCACGATGCTGTGCTCGTCGGCCTCCGCGAGCCGCTCCCGCTCGTCGGGAGGGATCAGGTCGTAGGCCGGTGAGGTGAGGTGCGGCAGCTGGGCGGGATCCCGGTAGCGGGTGGCGACGAACGGCCGGACATCCAGCCCGGCAGGTGATCGGTCCGTGGCCATCGGCGGAGGTTAGCCGCCGGAGGGTCCGGCCCGGACGGTGATCACCGCGACCCACCCGAGCGGGCGCCGGCGCGCGGCCTGCACCGATCATGCTGGCGCCCCCCGGCGACGGTTCCGCGCCTCTCAGTGGGCCGCGTCGTCCCAGCTGCGCCCGTAACCGACCGAGACCTCCAGCGGCACGCTCAACGCCGCCGCCGCCGCCATCTCGCGCCGCACGAGCGTCTCGACGACCTCCCGCTCACCCTCGGCCACCTCGAGCACGAGCTCGTCGTGCACCTGCAGGAGCATGCGGCTGCGCAGCTTCTCGTCCTGCAGCGCGCGGTGCACGCCGAGCATGGCGACCTTGATGATGTCGGCGGCGCTGCCCTGGATGGGGGCGTTGAGCGCCATCCGCTCGGCCATCTCGCGACGCTGGCGGTTGTCGCTGGTGAGATCGGGCAGGTAGCGGCGGCGGCCCATGATGGTGGCGGTGTAGCCGTCCTTGCGGGCCTGGTCGACGACCCCACCGAGGTACTCGCGGACCCCGCCGAAGCCCTCGAAGTAGTCGTCCATGAGGCCGCGGGCCTCCTCGGTGGGGATCCGAAGCTGGTTGGACAGGCCGAACGCCGACAGCCCGTAGGCCAGGCCGTAGTTCATCGCCTTGATCTTGGCCCGCTGGGCGGCCGTGACCTCCATAGGCTCGACGCCGAACACGCGTGCCGCCGTCTCGGCGTGGAAGTCGTGCTGCGAGCGGAACGCCTCGATCAGCGCGGTGTCCTCCGACAGGTGCGCCATGATCCGCATCTCGATCTGGCTGTAGTCCGCCGTCATCAGCTCGGAGTACCCGGACCCGACCACGAACGTCTCGCGGATACGCCGCCCCGCCGCAGTGCGGATGGGCACGTTCTGCAGGTTGGGCTCGGTGGAGCTCAGCCGCCCGGTGGCCGCGATGGTCTGGCTGTAGGTGGTGTGGATGCGCCCGTCGTCGGCCACCGACTTGAGCAACCCCTCGACGGTGACCCGCAGCCGCATGGCGTCACGGTGCAGCAGCAGGTGCGAGAGGAACTCGTGGCCGGTCTGCTCGAACAGCGTCTGCAGGGCGTCGGCGTCGGTGGTGTAGCCGGTCTTGGTGCGCTTGGTCTTCGGCATGTTGAGCTCGTCGAACAGCACCACCTGCAGCTGCTTGGGCGAGCCGAGGTTGATCTCCTTGCCGATCACCGTGTAGGCGTCCTGCGCGGCCTGCTGCACCTGGGCGCCGAACTCCGACTCCAGCCCCGAGAGCATCTCGCCGTCGACGGCGATGCCGGCCGCCTCCAGGTCGGCGAGCACGTACTCCAGCGGCAGCTCCAGATCGGCCAGCAACCCGCCCGCGGCCTTCTCCGCCAGCTCGACGTCGAGCGCGTCGGCCAGCTCGGAGATCGCGGACGCCGACACCATCTGCGCGCTCGCCAGCTGGGAGTCGGCCTCCTCCTCGCCACCCAGGAGTGAGAGCTGTCCGGTCTCCTCGGCCCCGTCGACCCGCAGCTCCCGGCGCAGGTGGCGCAGGGCGAGATCGGCGAGGTCGAACGTGCGCTGCCCGGGCCGCGAGAGGTACGCGGCGAGTGCGGTGTCGCTGGTGAGCCCGGCCAGGCTCCAGCCGCGC
Organism: Mycobacteriales bacterium; assembly: GCA_038231335.1. GTDB lineage: Bacteria > Actinomycetota > Actinomycetes > Mycobacteriales > Pseudonocardiaceae > Pseudonocardia. The sequence goes on along the minus strand of JBBRLM010000009.1, from coordinate 47,542 downwards.
TCGCGCAGCGCGTGCAGGGCGGCCTTGGCGTCGTGGGCGGCCTTCGGGACGACCACGTCGGCGAGCCACGCCCCCAGGGCCTTCTCGTCGTCGGGGGTGAGCGTGGTGACGTCGAGGTAGGCGGCCTGTGGCACGCCTGCGTCGGCCCCGGCCGCCCGCGCCTCGACGGTGGGCTCGCCCGCCGCCAGCCCGATGCCGACGAGATCGCTGCCGGTGGCCAGCCCGGTGAGACCGTGGAACGACAGCCCGACCCGGCGCCCGTCGCTCGCGTTGGCCTCCAGCCAGGCCCGGACGGTGCCGGGCTCCAGTGCGCCGCCCTGCACCTCGATGCCGCCCTCGGCCTCGGGCTCGGCGCTCTGCAACGTGGCGAACAGCCGCTCGCGCAGCACCCGGAACTCCAGCTCGTCGAACAGCCGGTGCACCGCGTCGCGGTCCCACGGCCGCACCTCGAGCTGTGACGGCACGGCGTCGAGCGGCACGTCGCGCACCAGCTCGGTGAGCTGCCGGTTGAGCAGCACCCCGGCCAGATGCGCGCGCAGCGCGTCACCGGCCTTGCCCTTGACCTCGTCGACGCGGTCGACCAGATCGCCCAGCGAGCCGAACTCGCGCACCCACTTGGCCGCGGTCTTCTCCCCGACACCGGGGATGTTGGGCAGGTTGTCGCTGGGGTCGCCGCGCAGCGCCGCGAAATCCGGGTACTGCGTGGGGGTCAGCCCGTAGCGCTCCATGACCTCGGCGGGGTCGATGCGGCCCAGATCCGACACCCCGCGCTTGGGGTAGAGCACCATGACGTTGTCGCTGACCAGCTGGAACGCGTCGCGGTCGCCCGTGGTGATGAGCACCTCGAACCCGTCGTCCTCGGCCTGGGTGGCGAGCGTGGCGATGACGTCGTCGGCCTCGAAGTTGTCGACCGCGAAGAACGGGATGGCGAGCGCGGTGAGGACCTCCTTGATGAGGTCGACCTGGCCGCGGAAATCGTCCGGGGTGGTGGTGCGGTTGGCCTTGTACTCGGTGAACCGCTCCGACCGGAACGTCTTGCGGGAGACGTCGAACGCCACCGCGAGGTGGGTGGGCACCTCGTCGCGCAGCAGGTTGATGAGCATCGACGTGAAGCCGTAGACGGCGTTCGTCGTCTGCCCCGTGCCCGTGCGGAAGTTCTCCGCAGGCAGCGCGAAGAACGCCCGGTAGGCCAGCGAGTGGCCGTCGAGGAGGAGCAGCCGTTTGCCCGTGGACGAGGGGGCGGCGGGCTTGGGGGCGCCTGAGGCTCTGGACACGGGAGTGCGGGCTGCGGGGCTCATCGACGGCGAGTCTAGGACCGGCCACCGACAGTTCCTTCACGTGTCCGGGAACGCAGGGGCATACTCGCCCGTTCACACCGCGAGTGCCCGTCCGATTCCTCCCGTTAGGCTCGGCCGGGCCAGCTCGAATCCGGGGGGAACGAGCCCCCCACGACAGATGTGGAGCAGTACGTTGAGCGTCAGCCTCACCAAGGGTGGAAACGTCAGCCTCACCAAGGAGGCCCCGGGCCTCACGAACGTGCTCGTCGGGCTCGGCTGGGACGTCCGCAGCACGACGGGCACCGACTTCGACCTCGATGCCTCGGCCATCGTGCTCAACGCCGAGGGCAAGTCCATCTCCGACAAGCACTTCATCTTCTTCAACAACCTCACCAGCCCCGACGGCACCGTCGAGCACACCGGTGACAACCTCACGGGCGAGGGCGAGGGCGACGACGAAGCCGTCAAGGTCAACCTGGCGGGCATGGCCGCCGACGTCGACAAGGTCGTCTTCCCGGTCAGCATCTACGACGCCGACACCCGCTCGCAGAGCTTCGGTCAGGTGCGCAACGCGTTCATCCGCGTGGTCAACGCTGCTGACCAGAAGGAGCTCGCCCGCTACGACCTCACCGAGGACGCCTCCACCGAGACGGCCATGGTCTTCGGCGAGCTCTACCGCAGCGGCGCCGACTGGAAGTTCCGCGCGGTCGGCCAGGGTTACGCGTCGGGCCTCGCGGGCATCGCCCGCGACTTCGGCGTCAACGTCTGAGTCCGCGCTGATGGCCATCGACTACAACAAGCGTCCCTCGAAGGCGGCGGAACCGGCCGCGGCAGCTCCGGCCGCGGCAGCACAGCCGGCCGTCTCGCTCTCGAAGGTCACGCTGACGAAGTCGGCGCCCAGCGTCTCGCTCACCAAGCGCGGTGGCGCAGGCGGTCAGCTGCGGGTCAACCTGCAGTGGAGCACCGGCGCGGCGCCCGCGAGGAAGGGGTTCCTCGCCAAGCTGGCGGGCGCGCCCGCGGGCATCGACCTCGACCTCGCCTGCCTGTGGGAGTTCACCGACGGCACCAAGGGCGTGGTCCAGGCCCTGGGCAACGCGTTCCAGGCCCCCTACAAGGGCGCGCCGATCATCCGGCTCGACGGTGACGACCGCTCCGGCGCAGTTGTCGGCGGCGAGAACATGTTCATCGACCTGTCGCGGGTCAGCGAGATCAAGCGCATCCTCGTCTTCGCGTTCATCTACGAGGGTGTGCCGAACTGGGCGGCCGCCGACGGCGTCGTGACCCTGTTCCCGGCGTCGGGCCCGGAGATCGAGGTCCGGCTCGACGAGGCCGCCTCCGGGGCCCCGACCTGTGTCATCGCCCTGCTGGAGAACAAGGGCGGCGAGCTGACAGTCCGTCGCGAGGTGGAGTACATCCGCGGCGGCCAGGCCGACGTCGACCGTGCCTACAACTGGGGGATGGAGTGGGCGCGCGGTCGTAAGTGATGTGTCACGGCGTCGTTCAGGGCGGAGTGACGCACGACGAGAGGTCCAGGAAGCCGTGCGTCATTTCCGTCATCTGAGCGCATCCGACACGACGACCCTGTTCGAACGTCCACCGGAGCGGCTCCACCGCGACAGCGGGCCGGAGCTGCTCTCGGTGGCGCTCGGCGCCACCCTGTACATGCCGGCCGACCGGCCGTCGCTGGCTGCCGACATCGCCAAGCAGGCCGCCGCCGGGGTCACCTCCGTGGTGGCCTGCCTCGAGGACGCCATCGCCGACGAGCAGGTGTCCTACGCCGAGGACAACCTCGTTGACGCGCTGCGCATCCTGCACGACGAGCAGGCGGGCATGCCGTTGATGTTCGTCCGGGTCCGTTCGCCCGAGCAGATCCCGGCGCTGGTGCGCCGGTTCGGGCGCAGCGTCGCGGTGCTCGACGGGTTCGTGCTCCCGAAGTTCACGGCCGGCACCGCCACCGACTACCTGCGCGCGCTGGACGAGGCCGACCGCGTCGCAGGCACCTCGCTCCTGGCCATGCCGGTGATCGAGTCCGGGGCCGTGCTCTACGCCGAGACCCGCGTCCACGAGCTGACCCGCCTGCGTGCGGTGCTGCACCGCGACCGGCACCGCATCCTCGCGGTCCGGATCGGCGCCACCGACCTCTGCGCGCTCTACGGCCTGCGCCGCTCTCCCGACCTGTCGATCTACGACATCAAGGTGGTCGCGGACCTCATCGCCGACGTCGTCAACGTGCTGGGCCGGGCGGACGGCACCGGGTTCACGGTGTCCGGGCCGGTGTGGGAGTACTACTCGGGCCACGAGCGCATCTTCAAGCCGCAGCTGCGGCGCTCCCCGTTCGACGAGCACAACGAGCCCGAGCTGCGCGGACGGCTCGTGTCGCGGGCCATCGACGGGCTCATCCGCGAGGTGCAGCTCGACCAGGCCAACGGCCTGACGGGCAAGACCACGATCCACCCCACGCACGTCGCGGTCGTCAACGCGCTGTCGGTGGTGTCGTCGGAGGAGCACCGCGACGCCACCGACGTGCTGACCGCCGGGAGCCGCAGCGGCGTGATGGCGTCGGGGCGGCGCAACAAGATGAACGAGATCCGCCCGCACACGGCGTGGGCGCACCGCACGGTGCAGCGCGGCCGCGTGTTCGGCGTGGCGGCCGATGACGTGTCCTTCGTCGACCTGCTGGCCGCGAGCCTGCCCCGATGACCACTACTGTCCCGGTCGTCGACCGGCTCGGCGTGCAGGTGTCCGGTGACGCGGCCGCCCTGCTGGGCGTGGCGTTGCGCCGCAACCCCCGACGCGCGCAGCTGCTGGTCTCGCGCGTGCTGGGCAAGCACGTGCCCACCGACCCGCGGCTGGTGCGCGCGGGCGGACTGCTGCTGGGCCGACTCGTCGCGGACGCGCTGGCCGACCGTCCCCCGCGCCCACTGCCCACCGCTCTGCTGCACCGGGCGGTGGCCGGCGACCGCGACGCCGCCGCGGCGCTGCCCCGGGGCGCCCTGGACGAGGTCGACGCGGTGGTGCTCGGGTTCGCCGAGACCGCCACGGCCCTGGGCCACTGCGTCGCCGAAGGGCTCGGCGGGGCGCCCTACCTGCACTCGACGCGCCGCCGGGTGTCGGGCGTCGCCATCGCGGGCGGGTTCAGCGAGGAGCACTCGCACGCCACCGAGCACCTGCTGCTGCCCCACGACCAGGCTCTGCTCACCGATACGCGTCCGCTCGTCCTCGTCGACGACGAGCTGAGCACCGGCCGCACCGTCCTCAACACCATCGCGGCACTGCACCGGATGGCCCCGCGGGAGCGCTATGTCGTGGCCGCGCTGGTGGACGTCCGGACCGACGACGCGCACCTCGTCGACGGAGTGGCGGCGCTGGGGGCGCGGCTGGACGTCGTGTCACTGGCGCGCGGTGTCGTCGGGCTCCCGCGTGACGTCATCGCGCGGGCGGCGGCGATCCGCGCCGAGCTCGATGCGGCACACGCGGAGACCCCGACCCGCTCGCACGGAGAGCCCGACTCGCGGGTGGTGCTGGCGGACCCGGGGTGCCCCGCGGGCGGGCGCCACGGCTTCTCGCCCGCCGACCACATCGCCCTCGCCGCCGCGCTGCCGTCGCTGGCCGCGGCCGTCGATCTCCGGCCGGGGGACCGCACGCTGGTGCTGGGCACCGAGGAGCTGATGGCGCTGCCGCTGCGGCTGGCCCAGACCCTGGCCGATGCGGGCCACGACATCCTGTTCTCCACCACCACGCGCTCCCCCGCCGTGGTGGTCGACGAGCCGGGTTACGCGCTGCGCAGCGGCATCACCTTCCCCGCCCACGACGATCCGGCCGACGGGCCGGGCCCGCGGTTCGCCTACAACGTGGCCCAGGACTGGGATCACGTCGTCGTCGTGGTCGATCCTCCGGCCGACACCCCGCTCCTGTACTCGGGGCTGCTCGCCGAGCTGCGCACGCACACCCGTCGACTCTGCCTGGTGGTGACGCCGTGACGACCCCGAATCCACTGCGCGGACCCAGCTTCGGCAGCTACGCCCCCGACGACGTGCGGTGGCTGCTCACCGACCTGTCGGGTGTGGCCCTGGAGGCGCCCACCGAGGAGCGCGAGGAGGCCGTGCAGAACGGCGGCGCGCACTACGCCGAGTCGTTGCCGCAGGAGTACCAGCCCGACGACGCCTACCTCGAGCTCTACCGCTCCGCGCTGGCGGCGTCGGCACCGCGGCTCGCCCAGGCCGTCGGCACGGTCGCGGAGCTGGTGCTGGCCGAGCGCGGGCGGGAGATCGTGCTGGTCTCCCTGGCCCGCGCCGGCACCCCCGTCGGCGTCCTGCTGCGGCGGTGGGCCCAGCAGCGCCACGGCCTGGACCTGCCGCACTACGCCGTGTCGATCGTGCGCGGCCGGGGCATCGACCAGCTCGCCCTGCGCCACCTCGCCGAGCACCACGACCCGGCGCAGATCGTGTTCGTCGACGGTTGGACGGGGAAAGGGGCGATCGCCCGCGAGCTGGCCGCGGCCCTCGACGGCACCGGATTCGACCCCGATCTCGCGGTGCTGGCCGACCCCGGCCGCTGCGTGCGCACGTTCGGCACCCGCGACGACTGGCTCATCGCCTCCGCCTGCCTCAACTCGACGGTGTCCGGGCTGGTGTCGCGCACCGTGCTCAACGACGCGCTGATCGGCCCCGACCGGTACCACGCGGCCAAGTTCTACGCGGAGCTCGCGGGCACGGACGTCTCGAACGCGTTCCTCGACGCCGTGACCGCGGAGTTCGCCGGCGTCACCGACACCACGGCACCCATCCAGCGCACCCCGGACTTCGCCGGGTGGGCCGCGGTCGACCGGATCGTCGGGGACTACGGCATCGGCGACGCCAACCTCGTCAAACCGGGCGTCGGCGAGACCACGCGCGTGCTGCTGCGGCGGGTGCCGTGGAAGGTGCTCGTGCGGGTGGGCGCGCCGGCCGCGGACCTCGGGCACGTCCGGCTGCTGGCCGCGCGGCGCGGGGTGCCGGTGGAGGAGGTGGCGGGGCTGCCCTACAGCTGCGTCGGGTTGATCCATCCCCGGTTCACCCGCGGTGCCACGGGCGCGGACGGTCTGTCGGCCGTTCGATGATCATCTGCCTGGACCTCGACCGCACCGTCATCTACTCGGCCGCCGCACTCGCCCTCGACATGCCCGACGCCGACGCCCCCCGGCTGCTGTGCGTGGAGCTCTACCGGAGCGCGCCGCTGTCGTTCATGACGGAGGGCGCGGCGGCGCTGCTGGAGGAGTTGCAGTCGGTCGCCACCGTCGTCCCGACCACCACCCGGACCCCCGAACAGCTCGCCCGCGTCCACCTGCCCGGCCCACCCACGCGCTACGCGATCGCGAGCAACGGCGGCCATCTGCTGGTGGACGCCGTGCCGGACGCCGCCTGGTCGGCCACCGTCCGCTCGCGGCTCGTCGAGTGCGCATCGCCTGCCGACGTCGAAGCCCGGATGCGGAAGCGCGGCGGGGAGTTCGTCCTGAACCAGCGCGTGGCGAGCGACCTGTTCGTCTACGCCGTGGTGGACCGCGCCGCGCTGCCCGACGGCTGGGTCGACGAGCTCGCCGCCTGGTGCGATCCCCGCGGCTGGACGGTGTCGCTGCAGGGGCGCAAGGTCTACGGGGTGCCGCGACCGTTGACGAAGTCGGCCGCGGCCGCCGAGGTCCGCGAGCGCTGCGGCGGCGGCCCCGTGCTCGCCGCCGGCGACTCCCTGCTCGACGCCGACCTGCTCAGCTTCGCCGACGCCGCGATCCGCCCCAACCACGGCGAGCTCGCAGATTCTGGATTCACCCTCGACCACCTGGCCGTCACGACGGCGACCGGGGTACGGGCCGGAGAGGAACTGCTGGGGTGGCTGCACGAGCGTGCCGTCGCCGCCCGTATGTCCGTTTCTGGCAGTCTTGAGACGTACGCATGACAACCGGAAGGAACGCGCGCAATGGCGCTGTGGGACCAGCTCAAGAGCAAGCTCACCGACATGACCTCGACGACGAAGACGCAGGTCGCGAAGTTCCAGAGCAAGGACTTCGCGAAGGCGAGCATGGCGATGTGCGCGCTCATCGCCGCCGCTGACGGCACCATCACCGCCGACGAGCGCCGCAAGACCGCACAGTTCATCGGCAGCAACGACGCGCTCTCGGTGTTCGACCCGGCCGAGCTGCAGCAGCACTTCGAGTTCTACTCCTCGAAGCTGGAGCGGGACTACGACTTCGGCAAGGTGGAGGCCATCGCCACCATCGGCAAGCTGAAGAGCAAGCCCGAGGCCGCCCGCGCCGTCATCCAGGTCGGCATCATCGTCGGCGGCGCCGACGGCGATTTCGACAAGGACGAGCAGCAGGCCGTGCGGGAGGCCTGCCAGGCCGTCGGCATCCCGCCGGCCGACTTCGACCTGTAGGCGGCTCCGCCGCCTGTGCGCGGATATCGCTGCCCTGGCAGCGATATCCGCGCACGACCCTTTCAGGCCTCCCGCGCTGCCGCCTCGACGCGCGCCACATGCGCCGACCACCACGTCGCGTCATCGGTGGGCATGTTGTCGCCCGGCGCCCGGAGGCCGGCCACCCCGTCGAGGTCTTCGCGGATGATATCGGCCTGCCCGGCGTGCCGGGCGGTCTCCGCGATGACGTGTACGAGCACGTGGTGCAGCGTCACCTCGTCACGGGGCGGTTCCCAGTGCGCTACGTGCCCGACGGCGTCCAGCGCCAGGGCCGCCACGGTCGCGTCGGCATGTACCCAGGCGCGGCGGTAGAGCCCGACGATGTCCTCGCGTGACTCGTCCGCGCCGGCCAGCATGTCGACCATCGGATCGGTGTCCCACGTGCCGTCCACCAGCCAGTGGGGCGGATCCGCGACGGGCCGGTCGAACGTGGCCCCGAAATATCCCATCTCGACGCCCGCCAGGTGCATGACCAGCCCCAGCAGGTTGGTGCCGGTGGGGGTGAGCGGTCGACGGGCGTCGTACTCCGACAGCCCGTCGACCTTGCCCACCATCGCGTCGCGGCTCGCCTGCAGGTAGTGCAGCAGCATGGCCTTGGAGTCGGTCATGCGGGCACCCTTACAGATGCGCCACCGTGTCGGGCAGCAGGTCCTGGAACGTGCGGCCGTTCGCGATCGCCCCGATAGCGGTCATCGTCCAGCCGCCGCCGTCCCGGCTGACCTTGGCCATGATCTGGGCGTTGTGGCGCCCCGACCCGGTCAGCTCGTAGCGGGCCAGCTCCTCGTTCGTGGTCTCGTCGACGAGCCGGCAGAACGCGTTCTCGATCTGGGAGAAGTCCTGGCCGGTGAACGAGTTGACCGTGAACACGATCTGCGTGACGGCCGGCGCCAGCCGCGCCAGATCGACGATGACCGACTCGTCGTCGCCCTCCCCGGCCCCGGTGAGGTTGTCGCCGGTGTGCTGCACGGCGCCGTCCTGGCTGCGCAGCTGGCGGAACCAGACGGCGTCCACCAGCGTGCCCGCGGCGTCGAACAGCAGCGCCGACGCGTCGAGATCGATGGACTGCGACCTGGACCCGAACAGGCCGCGCTTCTTCACCGCGTCCCAGCCCAGCCCCATCCGCACGACCGACAGGCTGCCGCCGCCGCGCTTGGCGAGCGAGACCTTCTGGCCCTTCTCCAGTGAGACGGTCACGTGCTTGCCAACTCCTCGGCTGTCTTGTGTGTCTCGACGCCCTGGGCGGCGAGCTTGCGGTTGCGCAGGATGCTCGAGAGGAACGCCGCGCCGATGAACGCGACCCCGATCAGCCCGGTGACCACCTCGTTGACGTGGAATCCGATGCCCACCAGCAGGATCACCGAGAGCGCGCCGATCGCCCAGTGGGCGCCGTGCTCGAGGTAGACGTAGTCGGCCAGCGTGCCCTTGCGGACCAGGAACACCGTGAGCGACCGGACGAACATCGCACCGATCAGACCGAGGCCAAGCGCGATGATGATCGGGTCGGTGGTGATGGCGAACGCACCGATGACGCCGTCGAAGGAGAACGCGGCGTCGAGGACCTCGAGGTAGAGGAACAGGAAGAACCCCGCCTTGCCGGTGGCCTTGGCGAGCTGCGACGGGCCCGAGCTCGACTCCTCGCCCTCCCCCGGCTGGTCGAAGAAGTCACCCAGGCCGTTGACCAGCAGGTACGTGACCAGACCCAGCGAGCCGGCGAGCAGCACGACCGCGGGTTCCCCTGCGAGCGTCTCGGCCAGCACCACGAGGATGACGAGCGCGAGCACGATCGAGAGCCGCGAGAGCTGACCGATCTTCGCGAGCGGCTTCTCCAGCCACACGAGCCACTTGATGTCGCGGTCCTCGAACGTCCAGTCCAGGAACAGCATCAGCAGGAACATGCCGCCGAACGCGGCGATCTGCGGGTAGGCCTCGTTGAGCAGGTAGGCGTAGCTGGTGGGGTCGGTCTCCGGCCGCTTCTCGAGCGCCAGCGTCAGGGCCTCCACCGGGTTGAGCCCGGCCGTCACCGCCACGATCACCAGCGGGAACACCAGCCGCATGCCGAACACGGCGATCACGATGCCGATGGTCAGGAAGATGCGTTGCCAGAACGGGTCCATCCGCTCCAGCACGGTCGCGTTGACCACCGCGTTGTCGAACGACAGCGAGATCTCCAGGATGCCCAGGATCACGCAGAGGATCAACGCCTCCCAGCCGCCATAGACGAACGCGACGATCAGAGCAACGATCGTCACCGCATAGGACCAGCCGAAAATCCGAAGGTTCATGTCCCCTGTTCCTGTTTCACGTGGCTGCACATACTTCGCAATGCGGACGCGGCGTCCACCGTAGTCCCCGGTGATCCCACTCCGGGGAGTGCCCGGTTCGGGCCACTCGTCCAGTGTGCCCGGAAATGTCGCCCGCATGGGGTGAGGGCCGTCCCCGTCACTCCGGAGGCGACATCGCCTCCGCGGATCGCACGCCACCCGACGCCGCGCTCACGGCGTACATCGGCAGCGGCCCGGGGCCGGCCCCGCCGTCCTCCAGCGCGGTGGCGCGGGTGCGCCCGACCACCCGCCAGCTCCCCCGGACGTCCCGGCTGCGCACGCGGTACTCGACGTCGCCGGTCCCGCTCCAGGTCACACGTACGGAGCCGTTCCCGGCCCGCACGGCCCGGACGTCGCACGGCGCCGCGGGGCCCGCCGGGGCGGCCGGCACAGGCGCCGCGTCGGAGCGGGTCTCCGCCGAGGTCCGCCCGCCCACGACCGCGCTCACCGCGTAGACGGGGGTGCCGATGACCGGTGCCCCGCCGTCCTCGACGGCGGCGTCGGCGACCCGGCCGACGACCTGCCAGGTGCCGTCCGCGCAGCGGCGGCGGACGCGGTAGCCGGCATTGTCGGTGGTCGGTTCCCACAGCACGACGACATGCCCGCGGGCGTCGCGGGTGGCGCTCACCCACCCCGGCGCAGCCAGGGGGACCTCCGCGAGCGCGGCAGCCGCGGCCGGATGACCCGGACAGCGCTCCAGTACAGCGGCCAACGCCGTGGCGCGCGCGGCCTGCGGGCCGGCGAGGGCGGCGGCGACGGCGACGTCCGCGTGCCCGACCTCCCGGCGGGCGGTCGAGAGGTCGTCGGCGGGATGCCCGGGCACGTCCGCGGCGGTGCGCTCCAGGTGCTCCAGGTGCTCCATCGCCTCCACCCAGCGACGCGCGGAGACCGCTGCGGCCGCGGCCAGGCGTCGGGTGTCGGCCTCGTCGAGCACCGCGGTGATCTCGTCGGCGACGGCCCGCACCGGCGTGGCGCCGTCGGTCCCCGCCACCCGCCGGGCCTGCTCGACCCGCCGTCGCGCCTCCACCGGGCGCCCCGCCCGCAACGCCGCCCGGGCCTCGCGCAGCGGTTCCTCCCAGTCGTGGGCGGAGTCGCGGGCGGAGGGGCGTTCCGGCGGCGGCGGGGCCTGCCCGGTCTCGATCGGGGCCTGCAACTCGGCGGCCAGTCCGGCGATCACGGCCGTGGCGCGGCGCCGGTCCAGCCCCTGCACCATGGCCTCGTCGAGCAGGAACGCGTGGTCCTCGGCCACGAGCCGGTCCTCCACCAGCACGGCGGCCCGCACGCGCGGGCGCAACCGCTCCGCGACCTCCGCCGCCACCGTGTCGAGGTAGCGCTCGACGGCGTCGCGGCCGGGTTCGAGCAGGTCCGCGACGTGCACGAGCAGCTCGTCGACGACGGCGCGCAGCCGCCCGGCCGGCAGCTCCCGGGCCCGCGAGCGCCAGGCCGCGCCGCCCGCCCGCACCTGTTCCTCGGACGCGGAGGGCTCCAGACCCATCAGGACGAGCAGCGTGGCCGGGCTCTCGCCGCCGGTGAGCCGCCCGAACTCGTCGAGCAGGGCCCGCACCTGGCGTCCGCGGTCGGTGGGCCGGGCCGGGTCGATGATCCGGTGCCGGCGCATCCGCGCGGCGACCTCGGCGGGCGTCAGGCCGGCCAGCGCCCCCACCTCGTCGAGACCCGCGACCTTGTCGCGCGGCACCCCACCGTGCCGGGCCACGAGCCGGGAGATCGCGGAGTCCAGCAGCGCGTAGCGGGCGGAGTCGCGCTGCTCGCGCCAGGCCCGCACGCTGATGGCGGCGAGCGCGCGGCGTCGGGCGTCGAGCAGCTCGGCGCTGCGCTCGTCGTGGGTGGCCACGAGCAGTGCGACGAGCACGCGGTACTTGGGGTGGTCGCGCTGGCGCTGCCAGAAACCCCACACCTCGCCGACCCGGGCGGCGACCTCGGCGTCGGTCAGCTCGTCGTCCAGCGGAAGGTCGTAGAGCTCGAACGGGTCGGAGGTGTCAGGGCCACCCCGCTTCTCGACGGCCGCGAGCACGCGCTTGCGGTAGTCGTCGGGGTCGAACTCACTCACCCCACTCATTCACGACGCCTGGTCTTTCCGAGTTGATCACGCTCGCGGGCGACCTCGGCCTGGCTCAGCGTGGCGCCGGTGGTGGCGATGAGCGTGAGCGGTACGCCCGCCCCGACGTGGAACGCCGTGACGTGCAGGACCCCGTCGAAGCCCATCTCGAAGGTCACGCGCACCTCGCTCCCCTCGTCGTGGCCGGGCGGGATGCCGCTGATCTGGCCGACGATCAGCACCTTGGCGTCCTCGGGGCGCGACGACTCCGCCTGCCCCTGCTGCTCGACGACCGTCACCTCGATCTCGGTCTGGTCGGCACGCATCGTGCCGTAGCTGCGGCTGGTGCGGATCGGGAGCCGGTCGTTGCGGTGCACCAGCCACGACGGTTCGAGCCGGCCGGCCGCGGAGTTGACGGCGAGCACGCCGAACCCGCGGGAGACCACCGTGTCGACCTGGACGTCGACGGCCCGGCGCACCTGCGCGAGCGGCACCCGGAACGCGTCGGCGACGCGGCGGCAGGCGTCGTCGACATCGGAGGCCGCCGCTGTGTCCAAGGGCTCCCCGTCGCGCAGGCGCCCGCGCGTGCGCAGGTCGGCGACCACCATGCGCTCGAGCTCCTTCTTCTCCCCGTAGAGCGCGGCGCCGCGGGCGACGGCGAGGTCGGGGTCGTGCAGGCGGGGGTCGAGGTCGAGCTCCCGGCGCAGCGTCCCGGCCACGGCGGGCATCCGGGAGGAGCCGCCGACGAGCAGCACACGGTCGACCTTCTCCACGCCGCGGCGGGCGGCCTCGGCCAGGCAGGCGCGGGTGAGGTCGATCGTGCGGCGCAGCAGGGGCGCCGTCATCTCCTCCAGCTCGGCGCGGCTGAGCGTGATCGTCGAGCGGGCGCCGTCGTGGGCGACGACGACGTCGGTGCGCTCGGAGTCGGTGAGCTGGTGCTTGGCCCGCTCCGCGGCGAGGACGAGGGCCTGGGCGCCCGCGGAGTCGTCGAGCGGATCCTCGGCGTCGGGGTTGTCGGCGCAGAAGCGGCGGGAGAGGGCGACGGCGACGCGCTCGTCCCAGTCGGCGCCGCCCAGCTGGTGGTCGCCCTCCACGGCGAGCACGGAGATGCGGCGGTCGGCCAGCTCGATCACGGTGGCGTCGAACGTGCCGCCGCCGAGGTCGTAGACGAGGACCGTCTCGTGGGTGGCCCCCGTCGACAGCTCGGGCGAGCCGTCGAGCCGGCCGAACCCGTAGGACAGCGCGGCCGCGATCGGCTCCGACAGCACGTCGAGGACGTCGAGCCCGGCGTAGGTGCCGGCCAGCATCGTGGCGCGGCGCTCCTCGTCGCCGAAGTAGGCGGGCACGGTGATCACCGCGGCGGTCGGCTCATCGCCGGTGGCGAAGGCGGCGTCGGCCACCAGGCTGCGCAGGATCAGCGCCGACACCGCGGGCGCCGACCACGCCTTCCCGTGCGCCACGAACCGCCACTCGGCGTCGCCCATCCGGCGTTTGACCAGGGTGCACACGTGCTCGGGGTCCAGGCGCGCCTCACGCCGCGCGCCCTCCCCGACGACGTGCTCGCCCGGTGACGCGAACAGCACGACGGACGGCGTGGTGGGCTCCCCCGACAGCCCCGCGAGCACCTGCGGTCGCCCGTCGGGGCCGGTGCGCGCGATGGCGGAGTTCGTGGTGCCGAGATCGATACCGTGGACGGCCACGGCGCGAGCGTAGCTACCCTGCCCGGGTGACGGACCCGACACTCGCCGACATCGCCGACAAGATCGACGACGTGAGTCGGATGCTGGCCCGGCAGAGCACCACCCTGGGCGAACTGGCCGACCCGCAAGGCCGCACCACCGCCCCCGACGTCCCCCTGCTGGTGGAACTGCACGCCCTGCGCGTCGACGCCCTGGCCTGCGCCGCCACCGCCCGCTCCCGCCGCGAACGAGCCGCCTTCGAGGCCACGGCCGCGGGCCTGGAGCGGCTGATGAACGGCCGCGGCGGGCAGGTGGTGGCTCCGCGGCCAGGCGAGCCGTTCAGCAGCGCGACGATGGAGGCGGTCGAGGTGGTGGCGACGACGGACGCGGCCGAGGACAGAACGGTGGCAGCGCTCAGCGCACCGGGCCTGGAAGTGGGAGGCCGCGGCATCCGCCCCGCCCAGGTGACCGTGCACCGCCACCAACCCTGACGAACGGCACTGTCGTCGCAACCTGTGCGACGAAAGTGCCGTTCGTCTGATGTGGCGCGGAGTAACTCCACGGCCGCGGTGAGCGAAGGAGGACTCGTGACCGATCAGGCGCTGTTCAAGGGCGCGAACGTCTCCGTACTGCGACGAGCCGATGTGGAAGGGGGACGGTTGCAGGCCGTGGTGCGGTGGTCGGATCCGCTCGGTACCGCCGACATCGACGTCTCCGCACTCCTGCTGGGCAGCCACGGACGCGTTCGCTCGGACGACGACTTCGTGTTCTACAACGCCCCGGCCGGCGGTGACGGATCGGTGCGGTTGCTGGGCAAGCGGGCCGACGAGGAGGCCGGCGAGGACCGCGTGTCGGTGGATCTGGAGTCACTGCCGTCCGAGGTCGAGACCATCGTGATCGCCGCGAGCCTCGACACCGGATCGGGTTTCGGCGACGTCCGCGAGCTCGGGCTCGTGCTTCTCGACTCGGCCGGGCAGCCCACCGCGCGGTTCGACGTCGCCGACGCCGGCACCGAGACCGCGATGGTGCTCGGTGAGCTGTACCTGCGCGGCGAGGAGTGGAAGTTCCGCGCCGTCGGGCAGGGCTGGGACTCTGGCCTGGCCGGCCTCGCCACCGACTACGGCATCACGGTGCAGGACGATCCGGCGGAGGACCACCTCGCCGACCCGGTCGTGGAGGAGCTTCCCGCAGACGTCGGGTCGCCCGCAGATCTCGTCGAGGTGGCAGCGGAGCCGGATCCGGCCGGTGTGCCCGCGCGGGCACAGCGCCAGGGCGTCCGCACGCGCAAGAAGCGCACCACCGCCGCCACACTGCCGCCGTTGACGCTTGCGGTCGACCCGAGCTGGCAGCCGGCTCGTCTGTTCTCGATCTCCGGGGTGGGCAACGCCGAGGAGCAGGAGAAGCGCGCCACCTCGACGTTGCTCTCGACGATGATGGCCGTCCGGGACTTCGGACGGGCACTCGTCTCCCGCTTCGGAGGCCCCGCGGGCACCATCGAGACCTACCTCGAGGTGCCGTTCAAGATCGGTGAACGGACCTCCATCCCCGACGGTGTCCTGCGGGTCGCCCGAGCGGGACGGATCTGGACCGCGCTGCTCGAGGTCAAGACGGGCGCGAGCCCGCTCCGCCAGGAGCAGGTCGACCGCTACCTCGACCTGGCCCGGCAACAGGGGTACGACGCGGTGATCACACTCTCCAACGACCTCGCGCCCGTCGGCGGCGCCCACCCCGTGCCCGTCGACGGACGGAAGCTGCGCAAGGTCGCGCTGCACCACATCTCCTGGTCGGAGGTGCTCCACGAGGCCCAGATGCAACTCGACCACCGGGGTGTCGACGATCGGCTGCAGGCCTGGATGCTGGCCGAGCTCATCCGCTACCTCGAACACCCCCGATCCGGTGCGGCCGGGTTCGACGACATGGGCATGGCGTGGGTCCCGGTCCGGGAGGCCGTCGCCGCCGGCACCCTGCGCGCGGCCGACCGGAAGATCGGCGCAGTGACGACGTCCTGGGAGAAGCTCGTCCGCCATCTGGGCCTGCGATTGACCGGCCAGCTCGGCGTCACGGTGACCCAGGTACTCCCCCGGCGGTTCGCGGCCGACCCGACCACACGTGCCCAGGCCGCCGCGGCCCGGCTCGCCGACGACGGCACGCTGGCTGCGACACTGCGGATCCCCGGAGCCGCCGCACCGCTCGCCGTGACCGCCGATCTCCGCACCGGCCAGGTGCGCACCTCGATCGAGGTGGAGGCACCCCGCGAGGGGGGAGGCGCCCGCCGGGTGAAGTGGATCCTGCGGCAGCTCGCCGCCGCACCGGACACGCTGATCGTCGAGGTGCTCTTCGCGCGCCGCGAGCAGACGTCGTGCGAGCTGCTCAAGGACGTCCGTGAGAACGCGGCCGCGCTGCTCCCGGACCCGGCCGCGGAGGTGAGGGCCTTCCGGCTGACGATGTCGGCCCCGATGGGCACCCGGCGCAACGGCCTGAAGAAGGCGTTCATCCCCAGCGTCAATGACGCGGTGGACGCGTTCTACGCGCGTGTCGTGCAGGGACTGCGTCCCTCGCCCCCGAAGCTGCCGACGGAGGTGGCCGAGGACGCGATCAGCGCCGTGCAGAACCCGAGCTGACGAACGGCACTTTCGTCACGACCTGTGCGACGAAGGTGCCGTTCGTCAGGAGAGTCAGTCGACCTCGGCCATGACCGCGTCGCTCACGTCGAAGTTGGCGTAGACGTTCTGGACCTCGTCGCTGTCCTCCAGCGCGTCGATCAGGCGGAACACCTTCTTCGCACCCTCCGCGTCGAGCTCGATCTGCATCGACGGGATGAAGTTCTGGTCGGCCGAGTTGTAGTCGATGCCGGCCTCCTGCAACGCGGTACGGACCGGGACGAGGTCGGTGGGCTCGGAGACCACCTCGAAGCTCTCGCCGAGGTCGTTGACCTCCTCCGCGCCGGCGTCCAGGACGGCGAGCAGCAGGTCGTCCTCGCTCAGCTCGCCTTTCGGGACGATCACCACGCCCTTGCGGGCGAACAGGTAGGCGACCGAGCCGGGGTCGGCCATCGCGCCGCCGTTGCGGGTCATGGCCGTGCGCACCTCGGTGGCGGCGCGGTTGCGGTTGTCGGTGAGGCACTCGATCAGCATCGCGACGCCGCTGGGGCCGTAGCCCTCGTAGGTGATCGTCTGGTAGTCGGCTCCGCCCGTGTCGACGCCCGAGCCGCGCTTGACCGCGCGGTCGATGTTGTCATTGGGAACCGAGCTCTTCTTCGCCTTCTGCACGGCGTCGAAGAGCGTGGGGTTGCCGTCGAGATCACCGCCGCCCATCCGCGCCGCGACCTCGATGTTCTTGATCAGTTTTGCGAACATCTTGCCGCGCCGGGCGTCGACGACGGCCTTCTGGTGCTTCGTCGTCGCCCACTTGGAATGCCCGCTCATCGTGTTCCCTTCTCCGTGCACAGATCCGGTCCATCGTAGCCACGTGCCGGTCGACCCGGTTCACTTGGCGCATGTCACCCAGCATCATCTCGGCCCCGACCCGGTTCGTCCGGGACCGGTTGTTCCTGACCGGTGCGGTCACCGAGGTCTCGGACCTGACCCCGCGGATGCGTCGGGTCCGGATCGCGGGGCCGCGTCTGCTCGGGCTGTCCTGGACGCCGGGTCAGCACGTGCGGCTGCAGGTGGTCGACATCGCCACGGCACTGCGGCGGCTCTCCCCGCAGGACGCCCTACGCACCTACTCGATCTTCGACGCCGACCCCGGCACGGGCACACTCGATCTCGTCGTGTTCCGCCACAGCGGGGGCGACGGGCCGGGGGCGCAGTGGGCGGCAACCGTCACGGTCGGTGTCGAGGTGGCGTTCATGCGGCCGCAGGGCGACTTCACCGTCCGGCCCGACGCTCCCTACCACCTGTTCGCGGGCGAGGAGACGGCCTCGGTCACGTTCGCCGCCATGCTGCGCGCGATGCCGGCGGACGCCGTCGTGCACGGGGCCGTCGAGGCGGACAGCGGCGCCGACCAGCTCCCACTCGCCCGGCCGCTGACCCGCGTCGAGCGGCACGGCGCGCCGACGGTGCTGGTCGACGCGGTGCGCGCGCTCGACCTGCCCGACCTCCCCGGCGTCGCCTACCTCGGGGGCGAGGCCCGCACCATCCAGGCCGTCCGTGCACACCTGGTGTCCGAGCGCGGCTGGAATCGGCGTGACGTCCGTACGAAGCCGTACTGGACGCCCGGTCGGCGCGGGATGGACTAGTGATCGTCGCCGTCCGGACCGGATCGCCCCAGCCAGGGCACTGAGGTGCGATTCGCGACGATCACCCCCACCCATGACCGCTGGGATCCGTACGGCAGGGCCCTCGACGGGACCGCAAGGTGCGACGCGACCCGATCATGAACGGATCATGCCGCGTGGGCCGTCGCCTCGACCATCTCGCAGAACAGGGCGTGCACCCGCAGGTCGCCGGTCAGCTCCGGGTGGAAGGCCGTGGCCAAGACCGCGCCCTGCCGCACCGCCACCGCACGGCCCGCGGCAGCCCCCGCCTCGCCGACGTGGGGGACGCTCGCCAGCACCTCGACGCACGCCCCCGCCGACTCCACCCACGGCGCGCGGATGAACACCGCGTGCACGGGCTCGCCGGGGATGCCGCCGAAGGTCAGGTCGGTCTCGAACGAGTCGACCTGACGGCCGAACGCGTTGCGCCGCACCACCACGTCGAGGCCGCCGAGCTGCTCCTGGTCGGGACGGCCGTCGAGCACCTCGCGGGCCAGCAGGATCATGCCCGCGCACGAACCGTAGGTGGGCATGCCGGCCGCGATGCGGGCGCGCAACGGCTCCAGCAGCTCGAACGTGCCGAGCAGCCGGCTCATCGTGGTGGACTCCCCACCGGGCAGCACGATCGCGTCGACGGCGTCGAGCTCGCACGCACGGCGCACGGGGACACCCCGCGCACCGCACGCCTCGACGGCGGCCAGATGCTCGCGGACGTCGCCCTGCAGGGCCAGCACACCGATCACGGGAACCACGCCAGCCAGCCTAATCGCGCACCCGGAGCCCGACTCGCGCGCACACCCCGACTCGCGGGACGTTTCAGACGGGAGCGACGTCCTTCTTGGACGTGGCCTGGCGCACCGCCTCCGCCACCGCGGGGGCCACCGTCGCGTCGAAGACACTGGGCACGATGAAGCTCGCGTTCGGCTCGGTGACGACGTCGGCGATCGCAGCCGAGGCCGCCAGCAGCATGGCGTCGGTGATGTCGCGGGCCTGCGCGTCGAGCAGGCCGCGGAAGACCCCCGGGAACGCGAGCACGTTGTTGATCTGGTTCGGGTAGTCCGAGCGGCCGGTGGCCACGACGGCGGCGTGCTGCAGCGCCACGGCCGGGTCGATCTCCGGGTCGGGGTTGGCCAGCGCGAACACGATGGCGTCGTCGGCCATCGTGGCCAGCTCCTCGGCGCCGAAGAGGTTCGGCGCGGAGACGCCGATGAACACGTCGGCGCCGACCAGGGCGTCCGCGAGCGTGCCGGAGATCCCGTCGGCGTTGGTCTGCCCGGCGATGTTGACCAGGTTGTCGTCGAGACCGGGGCGGTCGCGGTGCACGATCCCGTCGATGTCGACGGCCAGCACGTCGCCCGGGTGGCCGGACTGCAGAAGCCGGATGATCGCCGAGCCCGCCGCGCCGACGCCGCAGACGACGATCCTGCAGTCGGTCAGCTTCTTCCCCACGACGCGGAGAGCGTTGCGCAGCGCGCCGAGCACGACGATCGCGGTGCCGTGCTGGTCGTCGTGGAAGACGGGGATGTCGAGCATCTCGCGCAGCCGCGCCTCGATCTCGAAGCAGCGCGGGGCCGCGATGTCCTCGAGGTTGATGCCGCCGTAGGCCGGCGCGAGGATCTGGACGGTCCGGATGATCTCCTCGGTATCCTGGGTGTCCAGGCACACCGGCCAGGCGTCGACGTTGCCGAACCGCTTGAACAGCGCCGCCTTGCCCTCCATCACCGGCATCGCCGCGGCTGCGCCGAGGTTGCCCAGCCCGAGCACGGCCGAGCCGTCCGTGACGACGGCGACGGTGTTGCGCTTGATCGTCAGCCGGCGGGCGTCGGCGGGGTTGGCCGCGATCGCCTGGCAGACCCGTGCCACGCCGGGGGTGTAGGCGCGGGAGAGGTCGTCGCGGTTGCGGAGGCTGACCTTCGAGGTGACCTCGATCTTGCCGCCGAGGTGCAGCAGGAACGTCCGGTCGGAGACCTTGCGGACGCTCACGCCGGGCAGCGCCTCCAGCGCCGCGGTGATCTCGCTGGCGTGGGCCTCGTCGCGCGCGTTGCAGCTGATGTCGACGACGAGCGAGGCCGGCCGAGCCTGTTGTGACTGCGCCTCGACGACGTCGAACGCCGTGACGACGCCGCCGACGCGGCCGACGGCCACGGCGAGGTCGCCCGCGGCACTGGCGGAGGCGGGTACCTCGACCCGCGCGGTGATGGCATATCCGGGTCCGGGAACTGGCACGGCGGAACCCTACGCCCGGGCGTGCGGACGTCCGTGGTTCTGGTCGTTGTGTCCGGGGGTTGTGGCCACGAGTCACCCAGGTGTGAGATGGACCACACGGAGGTGGTCATGTCATGACGGTCAGATCAGCTACCAGGGCCGACGCCGGTGTCACCGACCCGGCCCGCATCCGCAACGTCGTGCTCGTCGGGCCGTCGGGGGCGGGCAAGACGACGCTCGTGGAGGCCCTGCTCGCCCACACGGCCGCGATCCCCCGGGCCGGTGCCGTGCCCGAGGGCACCACGGTCTGCGACCACGATCCGGCCGCCGTCCGCCAGCAGCGTTCGGTGGGGCTGGCCGTCGCTCCCCTGCACCACGCCGGCCACAAGATCAACCTGATCGACACCCCCGGCTACGGGGACTTCGTCGGCGAGCTGCGCGCGGGGCTGCGCGCCGCCGACGCCGCCCTGTTCGTCGTGCCCGCGTCGCAGCGCCGCGACGGCGGCCCGGATCCCGCCACGCTCGCGCAGTGGGAGGAGTGCGCCGCCGTCGGGATGCCGCGGGCGATCGTGGTGACCCGGTGCGATCACGCCCGCGCCGACGTCGCCGCCACCGTCACCACCGCGCGCGAGACGTTCGGGTCCGGGGTGGCGCCCCTCTACCTGCCGATCCTGGACGGTTCGTCGTTGACCGATCTCTACGGGCTGCTGTCCCAGACCCCCGCAGGACGGGCCCCCGACGGCGCCGACGACGCCCGCGGCGAGCTGATCGAGGGGATCATCGAGCAGTCCGAGGACGAGACGCTGATGGAGCGCTACCTCGACGGGGAGATCCTCGACGTAGCCACCCTGATCGACGACCTCGAGACCGCCGTGGCCCGTGGCACGTTCCATCCGGTGATCCCGGTGTGCGCCACGAGCGGGATCGGGCTCGACGCCGTGCTCGAGGTGCTGGTGGGCGGCTTCCCGTCGCCGCTCGAGCACCCGCTGCCCGACGTCCACTCCCTCAACGGTGCTGGGCAGACGGCGCTGACCACCGACCCCGACGGGCCCCTGGCCGCCGAGGTCGTCCGCACGTCGGCCGACGCCTACGTCGGGCGCGTGTCGCTGGTGCGGGTGTTCTCGGGGACCCTGCGCCGCGACACGACGGTGCACGTGAGCGGTCATCCCCCCGTGCCTGCGCAACGCACCGGGCACGATCACCACTTGAGTTCCGGCGGCCGGATGGGTCACGACACCGACGAAAAATTAGCGCATCTCTACTCACCGCTCGGCGCCACCCTGCGCGAGGTGGACGAGTGCGGGGCCGGCGACATCTGCGCCCTGACCAAGATCGGCTCGGCCGAGACCGGCGACACGGTCTCCGCGGTCGACCATCCCCTGCTGCTCGCCTGCTGGGACCTGCCCGAGCCGCTGCTGCCCGTCGCCGTCGCGGCCCACGCCCGCGGCGACGAGGACGCGCTGGTCACGACGCTGGCCAAGCTCGTCGCGGCCGACCCGACGCTGCGCCTGGAACGCAACGCCGAGACCCACCAGACCGTGCTGTGGTGCATGGGCGAGGCCCACGCCGACGTCGTGCTGTCCCGGCTGCGCGCCGGCGGCACCGAGGTGGACACCGAGCCGGTGCGGGTGCCGATGCGCGCGACGCTGGCCGGGCCGGCGCGGGTGACGGGGCGGCACGTGAAGCAGTCGGGCGGGCACGGCCAGTACGCCGTGTGTCACGTCGAGTTCGAGCCGCTGCCGCGCGGATCGGGCGTCGAGTTCGTCTCGAAGGTGGTCGGTGGGTCGGTCCCGACGCAGTTCGTCCCGAGCGTGGAGAAGGGCATCCGGGCGCAGGTCGAGCGCGGTGTCACCGACGATCACCACGCGGTGATCGACATCCGGGCCACCCTCGTGGACGGCAAGGCGCACAGCGTCGACTCGTCCGACGCCGCGTTCCAGACCGCCGGCGCGCTCGCCCTGCGCGAGGCGGCCGAGGCGTGCGGCGTCGTGCTGCTGGAACCGTTCGACGAGGTGACCGTCCGCGTCCCGGACGAGCACCTGGGCGCGGTGCTCGGCGACCTCTCCGGCCGGCGCGGCCGGGTCCTGGGCACCGACGCCGCGGGTTCCGGGCGCTCGGTGGTGCGCGCCGAGGTGCCGGTGGTCGAGCTGCTGCGCTACGCCGTGGACCTGCGCGCCATGACCAGCGGAGCGGCTGGTTTCACCCGACGTTTCGTCCGGTACGACACCTCGACCGAATAGTCGGACACCGGGGGGTTTCGGACAGCGCGGGGTAACGTGCGCCGATGCGAGGACGCACGGTGGCCGCCCTGTGGACCGCGATCTTCGTCGTCGCCTTCGGCACCAACGTCCCCACGCCGCTGCTGCTCGTCTACCGCACCGAGCTGGGCCTGAGCTCCACCGCGCTGACCGGTGCGTTCGCCGTCTACGCCGCAGGGCTCGTGCCCGCGCTGCTGCTGGCCGGCCCGGCGTCGGACCGTTTCGGGCGCCGGCCCGTGGTGATCCCGTTCGTGGTGCTGTCGGCCCTCACCTCGCTGCTGTTCGTGGGCGCGGGTTCGTCCGTCGGGCTCCTGTTCCTGTGCCGGTTCCTGCAGGGAGCCGTGTCGGGGGTGGTGTTCAGCGTGGGGACGGCATGGCTCGGGGAGCTGGTGGACGGCCCCGCTCGCGCGGCCCGGCTCACCACCGCCGCGCTCGGGGGTGGCTGGGCCATCGGGCCGCTGGTGTCCGGGGTGCTGGCGCAGTGGGCGCCCTGGCCGACCGTGCTGCCGTATCTCGTGCACGTCGCACTGATGATCGTCGGGCTGACGGTGCTCCCGCGCGTCCCGGAGACGCTCACCACGGAGAACCGGCGGGTGGGTGCGTGGCTCAACCTCGGCGTGCCTGCGGCTGCGCGGTGGCCGTTCGCGCTGGTGGTGCTGCCCGTGGCCGTCGGGGTGTTCACGTTCCCCTCGACGGCGGTGACGGTGCTGCCGTTGCTGCTCACCCCGACGATGCCGCAGATCGCCGTGGCCATCACCGGGTTCGTCGCGGGCGTGACGCTGCTGACCGGGGTGTTCGCCCAACCGCTGGGCCGCCGCCTCGGCGCCGTGACGGCCGGGCCGGTGGGCCTGGCGATCGGCGCGGTCGGGTTCGGGCTCTCACTGGTCGGGGTGGGTCTCGACGCCTGGCCGCTGCTGATCCCCGTGGCGCTGCTGCTGGGCGTCGGCTACGGGTTGTGCCTCGCCGCCGGCCTGACGATGGTGGGCGAGCTCGCCTCGGCCCGGCACCGCGGCGCCCTGACCGGCACGTTCTACGCGTGTGCCTACCTCGGCTTCGGGGTGCCGCTGCTGCTGTCGGTGACCGGCGGCGGCCACTTCCTCGAGCCGTTGACGGTGCTCGCGATCGTGACGGCCGTGGTGGCTGCCGCGCTCATGCTCCCCCCGTCGCGGCGTCTGGTCGGGCGGACCTGACCGATCCGCGCCGTTCACGGATCGGCCGGTGAAATCAGGGTCCGCCTCGCTCACCAGGGCTATGGTCCGGTGCAGAGGCAGGCTGCCCCGGACCCCGGCGGTGTCACAGCACGACTGATGCGTCAGAGGTGGACCATGGTCACCGGTGACCACGTTGCACGGAGGGCGGCCGCACGCCCGAGGGCTACGGAGTACGCCACACCGCCGCAGGCGGTCGGCCGTGATGCCCTGTTCGTCCGGCACCGCACGAAGAGCCCGCGCGTGGCCGAGTCCGCCTACATCGCGCCGACGGCCGTGTTGTGCGGGGATGTCACGGTCGGCCCGCACAGCCGGGTCCTGTTCGGAGCGGTGATCACCGCCGAGGGCGGTCCCGTGGTGATCGGCGCGCAGTGCGTGATCATGGAGAACGCCGTGGTCCGAGGGGTGCCACGGCATCCGACCCGGCTGGGCGACCACGTGCTCGTCGGGCCGCACGCCACGCTGACCGGATGCGTGATCGAGGGGGACACCCGGATCGCGACCGGTGCGGTGGTGTTCAACGGGGCCCGGGTCGAGGTCGGAGCGGAGATCGAGTTCCACGCGGTCGTGCACGTCAACACCGTCGTGCCGGCCGGGACGACCGTGCCGATGGGCTGGTTCGCCGGCGGTGACCCGGCGCAGCTCGTCGCGCCCGGCGACCGGGAGGCCATCCGGGAACTGATGGGCCCACTGGACTACGCGGGCACCGTGTTCGGGGTCGGCGGGTCCGACAGCGGGATGCCCGACATCGCCCGCCGGTACTCACGCGCCCTGGCCCTGCACAACCGGGACACCGTCCTGCCCACGGGCCAGCACGACCGGCTGCCGGAGTCCCCGGACACCCCCTCCGACCCCTGACCACACCGCACGGCGACCGACGGGCCGGCGCCGGGATCAACTCCGCCGGGCCGGTGCCCGTGCCGGATCGATCCCCGCTGGAGGCGATGGCCTCCGAGCCCGGGTACGCGCGACGCCGGCGATCGTGCGGGCCATGACCGCGAAGACGAAGTCGTGGGCGGGCAGCTCCGCGTCCCAGTAGGCGCGGCCGGCGATCCCGCGAGGCGTGAACGTCACGCGCTGGACGTAGCGGGAGCCGTCGCCGTCGGGTTCGGCCCGCAGGGTCAGCCGGGCGGTGCCGGGCATCCTGGTCTCGGCGCGCAGGGTCAGCGATCGGCCCTCCTCGATGGCCTCGACGATCCACCAGTCCAGCTCCGCCCCGGGCACGAGCTTCTCCGGCCGGCCGCGTCGCGCGCCGACGCCGCCGAAGAGCCGGTCGATGCCACCGCGCAGGGCCCAGATGCCGGGAACGTTGTACCAGCCGTTGTCGCCGCCGATGGTGCTGATGACCTCCCACAGGACGGCCGCAGGAGCCTGGACCCGCTCGGTCTGCTCGCTGACCAGCTCGACGCCGTGCAGGTCGGTGGGCCCGCGCCCGGCGGCACCCTCCTCCGCGACGGCACGGCGCACGGCCTCGGCATACGGGGTGGCGCCGCCCGGGGGCGGACCGGCCGGCGGGTCGCCGTGGGCCACCAGGTCGTGCGCCATCGACTCGACCAGCGGCTTGGCCAGGTGCCGGTCCACGGGCGTGAGCGCCTGCACGGCCCGGGAGATCATCCTGGGCGCCGACAGCGGAACGGGCACCGTGAACGGCCGGGTCAGCCCAGCCACCTCCGCGTAACCGAGGATCAGCTCCCGGAAGCTCAGGACGTCGGGGCCACCGATGTCGAACGTGCGGTTGACGCTCGACGGCAGGTCCAGGCACGCGACGAGGTGGTACAGGACGTCGTCGATGCCGATGGGCTGCACCGCATTCCAGGCGTTGTCGGGCATCGGCAGCAGTGGGGAGGCCTCGGTGAGGTGGCGGATCATCTCGTAGCTGGCCGAGCCCGCTCCGACCACGATCCCGGCCTGCAGCACCGCGGTGGGCACGTGCGACGCCATGAGGATCTCCCCGACCTCCCGGCGCGACGCCAGGTGCTCGGAGTTCTCGTCGCCGGTGGGCTGGAGGCCGCCGAGGTAGACGATGCGTCGTACCCCGGCCTCGTGGGCCGCGTCGGCGAGGACGGCCGCGGCGCGGCGGTCGCGGTCGGCGAAGTCGGGACCGTCCATGGAGTGCACCAGGTAGAACACGGCGTCGACGGCGGCGCAGGCATCGCGCACGGCGCCGGAGTCGTTGACGTCCCCGTGGCGGACCTCGACGCGGTCGGCCCACGTGTGCCGGGCCAGCTTCGCCTTGTTGCGCACCAGGCAGCGGACCGTGTGGCCCTCGTCGAGGAGGCGGGGGACGAGTCGGGCTCCGACGTAGCCGGTAGCCCCGATCACGAGACAGTGCACCCCTGGAGCCTCCCCCATCCGGCGCGGCTCCGCCGCCCGTGCGCGGATAACGCTGTTCCCGCGACGATTTCCGCTCACGAGGCCTGTCAGGGCACCCCGGCCCAGCGCAGCCCGGCGGTCGACGCCGCCGCCAGCACCACGACCAGCACGAACGGCACCTTCCGCCACGCCAGCACCACGCCGACCAGCACGCCCGCGGGCCGGGCCCAGCCCGCGAACCCGCCGTCCTGAACCAACGCCGCCGTCGCGGCCAGCGAGACGAGCAGCGCGGTGGCGCCGAGGTCGAGGTAGCGCTGCACCCGGTCGGGCATGGCGACCCGGCCACGCAGCAGCACTCCGATGAGGCGCAGCAGGTAGGTGCCGGCGGCGAGGGCGAGCAGAGCGGTCCAGTTCATCTCCGACCCGCCACCGTGAGCCCGAGCAGACCCACCAGCACAGGAAGGCCCGCGGGCAGGAAGGGTGTGGCCATCAGCGCGACGGCCGCAGCCCCGAGCCCGACGCGGCGCGCGTCCGCTTTCCCCAGCGACGGCAGGAGCAGGGCGAACAGCGCGGCGGGGAACGCGGCGTCCACGCCGAGGACGTCGGGGTCGGGCACGGCACCGCCGGCCAGCATCCCCAGCGCCGCGCCGCAGTTCCAGAACACGAACGCCAGGGAGCCGCTGAGCCAGAACGCGACGCGGGCTCGGGGGCCGTTGCCCCGGGCGCGGGCGAACGCCGTCGACTCGTCGATGAGAATGTGGGCACCGAGCAGGCGGGCCGGCAGCCGGTCGCCGACGATCCCGCCCATCGCCAGGCCGTAGGGCAGCAGGCGGGCGTTGAGCAGCAGGCCGCCCACGACGGCGGCGACGGGACTGCCCCCGGCCGCCGCGACGGCCACCACCAGGAACTGCGACCCTCCGGCGAACACGAGCAGTGACAACGCCAGGGTCATCGGCTTCGGGACACCGGCGGCCGTCGACAGGGCTCCGAAGGACACGCCGACCACCGCGAGCGCCGCGGCCAGGGCCAGCGCGTCACGGAGGTCGGAACGGTCTATCGTTCGGTACAGCGAACGCATGACCGCCACAGTGAACCCCGCACGCGCGTTCGTCAAGTCGAACGAGGAGACCGATGGATCGAACGATGCTGCAGACGGCCATCGCGTCCTCGCTGCGCCGCGAACGCGAGCGCCACGGTATCTCGCTGGCCGAGCTGGCCCGTCGTGCCGGCATCGCGAAGTCCACGCTCTCGCAACTCGAGGCGGGCACGGGCAACCCCGGGGTCGAGACGCTGTGGGCGCTGGCCGTCGCCCTGGACGTGCCGTTCAGCCGGATCGTGGACCCCCAGGTGGAGCCCGTGCACGTCGTCCGCGCCGGGGACGGGATGGCCATCCGCGCCGAGAACTCACCGTTCGCCGCGGCCCTGCTCTCGGCGTGCCCGCCCGGGGCCCGCCGCGATCTGCACCTGATGTCGGCCGAGCCGGGCGCGGCCCGCGAGGCCTATTCGCACATCCCCGGCACCACCGAGCACGTCGTGGTGACGGCGGGGAAGTGGCGGGCGGGCCCGGTGGACGCGGCGGTGGAGCTGGAGCCGGGCGACTACATCCGCTTCCCGGCGGACCGCCCGCACACGTACGAAGCGCTGGCTCCGGGCTCGGCCGCGGTCCTGGTGATGGAGTACGTGTGACGGCCCCGAATTGCAGCAAAGCCACTTTGCCGCAACGAGATGGCGTGAACGTGGCTCTGCTGCAATCCGACTGCCCGAAGCACATGACCCACGGGCCGTGCGGGGGCGTGGACCCGGACGGCGGGTGCGAGGTGGCGCCGCTGCCGTGCCCGTGGGTGGCGCTGCCCACCACCACGTGGGACGGGCTCGCCGCCCCCGGTCCGGGCGCCCACCGCATGCTCGATCTCATGGCGTCCCGCCCGGTCGTCGTGGCCGACCTCCCCACCCGCGCCCTGGACCGTGACGCCCTGCTGCGCGCCGCCGACCTGCTCGCCGGGTCCGTCGACGCGGCGCTGACCGGTGACCACGGCGGCGCGCGCGTCCAGTTCCCGCCGTCCTACCGGGCCCTGCTGCTGCGCGACTCCGGGCTCGCGGTCTGGGCCGGGGTGAACTGCCGCGACCGCAACCGGGTCGCCCTCGAGGGAGAGCTCGCCGCCCCGCCGATGCGGGCGCGGCCGCCGTGCACTGTGTCACCGGCGACCACCCCGCCGTCGGCCACCGCCCCGACGCCGCACCCGTGTTCGACCTCGACTCCACCCAGCTCGCGTCCCTCGCCCGCGCCGCGGGCCTGCTCGTGTCCGTCGGTGAGACCCCGACGGGCCCACCGGCGGAGCGGCGCCCGGCGCGGCTGACGGAGAAGGTGCGGGCCGGGGCGCAGGTGTGCTTCGTCAACCACGCGGGCGGCGCGGAGCCGGTGGCGGACTTCGTCGCGGCCGGACCGGACGTGCCCTACGTCGCGTGCGTCCCGGTGATCCTCGACCGCGAGCAGGCCGGACTCATCGCCGGATTCACCGGGTTCGTCCTGCCGCCGGGGTTCCTGGCCGGAATCCTCGACGCCCCCGACCCGCACGTCGCCGGCATCGACGCCGCCGTGACGCTCGCGCAGGAACTGCTGGCCGTGCCCGGCGTCCGCGGTGTGGATCTCTCCGCCGTACCCGGCCCGGGACGCGAGGAGCGCACCGCCCGCGCCATGGCCACGATCGGCCGGGCCCTCGGGGCCACTGGTCCATAAGGCCGAAGGTGTGGCCTGATCGTGTCCGAGTGTCGCCAGCGTTCATCGACGCGGCACGAACCCGTAACGAACGCGACGCACCGTGAGCGCTGACCGGACACCCGAGGCGATCACGAGGTGGGTATGGCTGCGCCGACAGCGGCAGGACACGCGACGACGAGCGTGCTCGGTTTCCACGACCTGGGCAAGACCTACCCCGACGGCACCACCGCGCTGCAGCACGTGGACCTCGAGGTCGCGGCCGGGGACTTCGTCACCGTCGTGGGGCCGTCCGGGTGCGGCAAGAGCACGCTGCTGCGCATCGCCTCGGGACTGGAGCCGGCTACGGCCGGCACCATGGACATCGACGCCGAGCGCATCGGCTACGTCTTCCAGGACGCCACACTGCTGCCCTGGCGCACGGTGCGCCAGAACGTCGAGCTGCTCGCGGAGCTGAGCGGGGTCGCCAAGGCCGAGCGCGCGGCGGCCGCCGCCGCGGCGATCGAACTGGTCGGGCTGAACGGCTTCGAGGACCACCTGCCGCGCGCGCTGTCGGGCGGCATGCGGATGCGGGTGTCGCTGGCCCGCTCGCTGACGCTCTCCCCCGGCCTCTTCCTGTTCGACGAGCCGTTCGGCGCCCTGGACGAGATCACGCGCGAGCGCCTCAACGACGAGCTGATCGGGCTGTTCGCCTCGCAGCGATTCGGTGCGCTGTTCATCACGCACTCGGTGAGCGAGGCGGTCTACCTGTCCACGCACGTCCTCGTCATGTCCGGCCGTCCGGGGCAGATCGTCGGCCGCTACGAGGTGCCCTTCGGCTATCCCCGCGGGCCCGAGGTGCGCTTCACCCCGGAGTTCGCCGCCCTGTGCGGCGAGGTCTCCGCTGCCCTGAGAGGAGCGCACTCGTGACGATCACCGAGGAGCCGGCACTCACCCTCCCCACCGGCACGCCGGCCCCGGCGCGGCGCAGCTCCAGGATCCGCGGCTGGCTGCCCCCGCTCGCGGTGTTCGCGCTGCTCATGGCCATCTGGTACGTCATCAGCTACGTCGTGCTCGATGCGCAGCGCCGCTTCCTCATGCCCCCGCCGCACCAGGTGATCACCGACGCGCTGCTCGACCCCGTGGTCATGGAACGCATGATCGTGGCACTCGGGCGCTCGGTACAGGTGGCGTTCACCGGGCTCGGGATCGCGATCATCATCGGGCTCGCCTGGGCGATCGCGATGAGCCAGGCCCGCTGGGTGGAGCGTTCGCTGTTCCCGTACGCCGTGATCCTGCAGTGCATCCCGATCCTCGCGCTGGTGCCGCTGATCGGCTTCTGGTTCGACTTCGGGTTCGTGTCGCGGGTGATCGTCTGCGTGCTGATCTCGCTGTTCCCGATCGTGTCGAACACGCTGTTCGGGCTGCAGTCGGTGGACCGCGGCCACCACGACCTGTTCACGCTGCACGGCGCCTCGCGCTGGACGCGGCTGCGCAAGCTCGAGCTCCCCGCCGCACTGCCCGCCATCTTCGCCGGCCTGCGGATCTCCGCGGGGCTGTCGGTGATCGGCGCGATCGTCGGCGACCTGTTCTTCAAGCAGGGCGACCCCGGGCTCGGCATCCTGATCGACAACTACCGGGCGCGACTGCAGTCGCCCCAACTGTTCATGGCGATCATCCTGGCCTCCCTGCTGGGCGTCGTCGTCTTCTGGTTCTTCGGCTGGCTCGGCAAGCGTGTGGTCGGGGCCTGGTACGTGACCGAGCGCAGCTGAAAGTGCACCACCCCCTCCCCTCGAGAAGGAGTCCGTCCTTGCGAAGGTCCCGTTCCGCGCTCGTCCTCGCCGTAGCCGCGATCAGCCTTGCGGCCTGCGGCAGCGGCGCCACCACCCCGGCGGCCTCCACGGCCGCCACCGGCGTCGACCTGAAGGCCGCCGGCTGCCCCGCCACGGTGGTCATCCAGACCGACTGGAACCCCGAGTCCGAACACGGCGGGCTCTACCAGATGCTCGGCGCCAACCCCACGATCGACGCCAGCAAGAAGCGCGTCTCCGGCCCGCTGGTCGACTCGACCGGCGCGTCCACGGGCGTCAACCTCGAGGTGCGGTCCGGCGGCCCCGCCATCGGCTTCCAGACGGTCACCTCGCAGCTCTACGCCGACCCGACGATCACTCTGGGCTACGTCCAGACCGACGAGGCCGCGCAGCTCTCGGCCAAGCAGCCGACGGTGGGTGTGATGGCGCCGCTGGACAAGTCGCCGCTGATGATCATGTGGGATCCCGCGACCTACCCGAACGTCACGACGATCGCCGACCTCGGCAAGGCGGGTACGAAGATCCGCTACTTCGACAGCTCGGCCTACATGGCCTACTTCACCGGCGCGGGCATCCTGCAGAAGGGCCAGGTGGACGGCAGCTACGACGGCACCCCCGCGAACTTCGTGGCCGCCGCGGGCAAGGACGCCCAGCAGGGCTTCGCGAGCGCCGAGCCGTACATCTACCAGCACGAGGTGTCCCAGTGGGGCAAGCCGGTGACCTTCCAGCTGATCAACGACGCCGGCTATCCGTACTACCAGTCGGTGCTTGCCGCGAAGGCCGACCAGCTCGCGCCGCTCACCAACTGCTTCACCAAGCTCGTGCCGATCATGCAGAAGGCGCAGGTCGACTACATGGCGAAGCCGCAGGCGGTGAACACCCTGATCCTCGACCTCGTCAAGCAGTTCGACACAGGCTGGGTGTACTCGCGGGGCGTGGCGGACTTCTCGGTCAAACAGCAGCTCGACCTGAAGCTGGTCAGCAACGGCACCAACGCCTACATCGGTGACTTCGACATGGACCGCGTCCAGAAGACGATCGACATCGATACCCCGATCTTCGCCGGTCAGGGCACGCCGGTGAAGACGGGCCTGAAGGCCGCGGACCTCGTGACGAACCAGTTCATCGACAAGTCCATCGGCCTCCCCCAGTAGGCGCTCCGAGCCGGCGACGAAGGAGGTCGGCGATCTCGCGTTCCGGGCGCCGCACCAGGCTCCCGTCGCGCACGACCACCTGGCCCGCCACCACCACGTGCTTCGGGCGACGGCCGGGCGCGGCCCACAGCAGGCCCGCCAGAGGGTCGGCCACGCCCGCGTCGGCGACGCCGGTGACGTCCCAGCACACGAGGTCGGCCGCTGCGCCGGGCACGAGCACGCCCAGGTCGGGACGACCCAGGCCCGTCGCGGAGCCGGCTGTCGCCCAGCCCAGAACCTCCCGCGCAGCCACCGGACGCCCGGCGAGCGGCGCCACCTGCATGGCGAGGCGCGCGTCGGCGAGGAGGTGGCCGGCGTCGTTGCTGCCGCCGCCGCTGGTGCCCAGACCGACGGCGATCCCGGCGTCGGCCAGAGCCGCCGCGGGGGCGACACCCCAGCCCATCGGCAGGTCGCAGCCGGGGGCGTGGGTGGCGCTCGCCCCCGACGCGGCGACCGTCGCGATCTCCGCGTCCGTCACGCCGCAGAGGTGCGCGATCGTGACGTCCGGGGCGAGCCAGCCCCATTCGGCGAGCAGCTCGAGTGGCCGGCGTCCGTAGCGCTGCGCCGCGGCCTCGACGTCCACCTGCTCATTCGCCTGGGTGCGCCGCCGCAGGCCGTGCTTCGCCGCGACCTCACCGAGCAGCCGGAACGTCTCCTCGGAGTCGCTGTGCACTCCCGCGGGACCGACCGCGACCTGCACCATGGGATCCCCGGCCAGGGCGGCGGCGATCGCGTCGGCCGACGCCGCGGCCTGCTCGGGATCGTCGCGCGCGCTGCCCCGCACGAAGACCAGCCGAGCCCCCAGCTCCACCGCCGCCGCTGCTACCGCGCGGGCGATCGGCACCCCGTCACCGGCGGGCCAGGTCAGGTGGTGATCGGCCACGGTGGTCACGCCGCACAGCAGCGCCTCCGCCAGCCCGGCCGACGCGGCGGCGTGCGCGAGCTCGTCGTCCACCCCGACGGCGGCGTACGCGGCCGCCATCCGCGGCAGCCACTCGCGCATGGGCACGCCGCGGGTGCCAGGTAACGTCCGGAACGCGGTCTGCAGCAGGTGATGGTGGGCGTTGACCAGGCCAGGAGTGACGACGCACCCCGACACGTCGAGCGTCTCGGCCCGGCCGGCGTCGAGGACGACCCGCCCCCCGTCGCACGCGACGACGCCTCCCGGCACCTCCTCGACCCCGGTCCACACCAGCTCGGCCCCGCTCACGATCAGCACCCCCGCGTTCTAGCAGGGTGATGTGACGCGCCGGAAACGCCTTCTCCGTAGCGTCCGGGTCATGACGATGCGCAGGACCGCGGTCGAGCGGCACGTGATGGCTGTTCGACCACGACGACCGGGACGTGGTGTGCCGTTCGAGCGGGGAGCAGCATGATCCTGACGACCATCATCACGGCCCCCGCCCCGGCCGCCTCACCAGCCGGGGAGCACTCGGCATGACCGGCCGGCTCGCCGGGCGCCGCGCGATCGTCACCGGGGCGGCGCGCGGGATCGGCGCGGAGATCGCGCGGACCTTCGCGGCGGAGGGGGCCTCGGTCGCTGTGGTGGACGTCTCGGCCGAGGGCTCCGCGCAGGTCGCGGCCGAGGTGGGGGGCACCGCGCACGTGGTCGACCTGCGCGACGTCGCCGCCACCCGAAGGGTTCTGGGCGAGGCGATCGCGGCTCTCGGCGGTGTCGACATGCTGGTCAACAACGCCGGGGTGCTCCGCAAGGCACCGTTGCTGGAGATCGGGGCGGACGATTGGGACGACATGTTCGCCGTCACCCTGCGCCCGGTGCTGGTCGCCACCCAGGTCGCCGCCCGGGCCATGATCGCCGCAGGTGGCGGCGGTGCGATCGTGAACATGGCGAGCATGGCGGCGAAGACCGGCGGGGCCGGGCAGGGGCACTACGCGGCGGCGAAGGCGGCTGTCGTGGCTCTGACCAGGGTGTCGGCGCTGGAGCTGGGCGGCCACGGGATCCGCGTCAACTGCCTGTGCCCCGGGTTCGTCCTCACCGAGATGGGCGCCGCGACCCGCACCCCGGAGCAGGTGGCCGAGTGGACGAGCCGCTCGCCGCTGGGCCGCCTCGGCGAGACCGCCGACGTGGCCCGCACCGCGCTGTTCCTCGCGTCCGACGACGCGGACTACCTCACCGGCCAGGCGATCAACGTCACCGGCGGCATGGTCATGTAGATCGCGGCAGACCGTACGGCGTGGTCCTCGGCGGGCGATGTCGTGCGGTGGAGGGTGATCACCGCACCACGATGGGGTGGAGGCGGGCGCAGTCGCTCCCCAGCTCTGCGCCCGCCCCTGGTCTGTGGTCAGCCGCGAACCGCGTTCGGCACGAGGCCGGTGACGGCCGGAATCGGGTCGGGGGCACCCTCGGTCAGCGGGCGGGTGGCCTGCCCGACCGCGTCGGCCGCGCCCTCGACGAGCCCGCCCGCGGCGGAGCCGGCCGTGTCGAGCGCACCTTCGGCGGTCTTCCCCGCGTCGGCGGCCGGGCTGAGTTTGTACTCCTTGACCCAGTCGACGTCCATCGAGGTCTTCTTCATGCCCGTGCCGCCGAAGTTGTCGAGCTGGATGCACAGGTGCATGGGGCCGGGCGGGAGGATGCTGGTGTCCTTCGTGCTCCACCACACCTTGCCGTCGACGTAGGCGGTGACGCCGGTGGGCGCCCACTCGACGGCCCAGTCGTGCCACTGGGTGGCGTCGACGTCGACAGAGCCCTGCACCTGCTGATTGTTCTGGCCGTAGTGCAGGAACATCTGCGTGTTCTGGCGGGTGGGGTCGGAGATCTCCATGAAGTCGACCTCGCCGCCGACCGGCCAGTTCTCCGCGTCCGGCCACAGCAGCATCACCGCGTGGTAGTTCGGGTCACCGGCGTGTGAGCGCACACGCGCCTCCCACCGGCCGTAGCGCTGGCCGGGCTGCCAGGCCATGCCGCCGCTGTTGCCCTGCTCGTCGCCGGTCATCGTCATCAGTCCGTTCGCGACCGTGATGGCGTCCGGGGTGCGGCGGCCCGCCCCGTTGTGACCGGGGCCGTTGTAGACACCCCAGCTGCTGCCCAGCGGGCCGTCGAAGTTGTCGACCCGGGTCGGGGTGCCCCAGCTGTACGTGGTCGCGGCGCTCGTGTCGGGGGTGGCCGGGGTGCCGGTGGGCGGCGCGCAGTCACCCGGAGCGGGTGCGGCCGGGGCCGCGGTCGGCTGCGCGGAAGTGGCCGGAGCAGGGGTGGCCGGGGCAGGGGTGGCCGGAGCAGGGGTGGCCGGAGCAGGGGTGGCCGGAGCAGAAGTGGACGGGGCGGGGGTGGCCTGCTGGGTATTCGAACCGTTCATGCCGGAACCGCTCTGCTCGCCGGGCTTCTGCGCGCTCGGGTCCTGGGTTCCCGATTTCTGGCCGGCCGAATCCTGCTTGTTCGAGCCGGTCTTGTTCGAACCCTTGTTGTTGTGGCCGGACTTCCCGTCGCCCGGCCCGTTGTGGTGGCTGCCCTGCGCATCAGCAGTGCCCTCGGTCGAACCGCCTCCTGCCGCGGGCACGTCGGGGACCGCCTTGGCCGGGGCCGCCTGGAACGCCCCGCCCGTCGGGGCCGGGGGCGCGGGCAGGGCGGACGGGGCCGGTTCGGTGGTGGGCCCAGGAGTCGGGGCGACGGGCACCGCAGTCGGCGCGACGGTCGGCGCCGACGTGGGCGCGATCGGCGGGGCGACACCGGCCGACGGCGGCACCGCCGCAGCGGGCGGGCACGGCGCCGCTGCCGCGGGCGGAGCAGCCGACGACGGGGCCGCGGCCGCGGAGGTCGGGGCCGATGATCCGGTCGGGTCGGGCTGGTCGGCGGACACCACGGACACGGCCCGTGGGGCCAGGTCCTCCGGCCCCGCATAGGCCGCTGCCGAGCCGACGAGCACCGTCGCCACGACGATGCCCCCGATGGT
This sequence comes from Mycobacteriales bacterium, assembly GCA_038231335.1. GTDB lineage: Bacteria > Actinomycetota > Actinomycetes > Mycobacteriales > Pseudonocardiaceae > Pseudonocardia. The sequence goes on along the minus strand of JBBRLM010000009.1, from coordinate 11,916 downwards.
CACGTACCGCCTCATCAAGCTCCCCTGCCACTCACGTCACATCCTCAACAGGGCAGGACACTAAGCAGGGTTCGTTACAGAAGTCGGCCGTGTCACCCTAACGGGAGGGCAACGGGGCACCATCGGATTAACTCAACGTCATCGCCGCCGGACCTGATCGCGATGATCGGGCATCCGGCGGCGATGAGTGGAGCGATGAACGGTCGAACGGTTGTACGAGTGGGCCGTTCGAGTGACGCGGAGCTACCAGCCCCGGCCGGCGTAGCGCTGCTCCGCCGGGAGGTCGGCGATGTTGATACCGACCATGGCCTCCCCCAGCCCGCGGGAGACCTTGGCGATCACGTCGGGGTCGTCGAAGAACGTGGTGGCCTTGACGATGGCCTCGGCTCGCTGGGCCGGGTCGCCGGACTTGAAGATGCCCGAGCCCACGAACACCCCCTCGGCACCGAGCTGCATCATCATCGCGGCGTCGGCCGGGGTGGCGATGCCGCCGGCGGTGAACAGCGTGACGGGCAGCTTCCCGGCGCGGGCGACCTCCGCGACGATCTCGTACGGAGCCTGCAGCTCCTTGGCCGCGACGTAGAGCTCGTTGGCGTCCAACGTGCCGAGCCGGCGGATCTCGCCGCGGATGGAGCGCATGTGCCGCGTGGCCTCGACGACGTTGCCGGTGCCGGCCTCGCCCTTCGAGCGGATCATGGCCGCGCCCTCGGCGAGCCGGCGCAGCGCCTCGCCCAGGTTGGTGGCACCACACACGAACGGGACGGTGAAGGGCCACTTGTCGATGTGGTTGGCCTCGTCGGCCGGGGTGAGCACCTCGGACTCGTCGATGTAGTCGACGCCCAGCGACTGCAGCACCTGGGCCTCGACGAAGTGGCCGATGCGCGCCTTCGCCATGACGGGGATGGAGACGGCGTCGATGATGCCCTGGATCATGTCCGGGTCGCTCATCCGGGCGACCCCGCCCTGCGCGCGGATGTCGGCGGGCACTCGCTCCAGCGCCATGACGGCGACGGCGCCGGCGTCCTCGGCGATCTTGGCCTGGGTGGCGTCGACGACGTCCATGATGACGCCGCCCTTGAGCATCTCGGCCATCCCGCGCTTGACGCGCGCGGTGCCCTGCTGGGGGCCTGCGTCGGTGGATACGGGCTGGTCGGGCGACACGGCGGTAACCTCTCGGTCGGGTGAACAGTCGGGGGAGAACAGACGCCCGATCCTACGTCAGCGCGGTGGCCCGGCCCTGTTCAGCTGCACGGCTGCGGGCCCCGTCACACCCGCGGGGTCGACGATCTCGAAGTAGACCGGCATCGGTGCGGTGCCCGCGAGGTGCAGCCAGCGCACCAGCCGCCGGGAGCGCAGGGCGAGGGTGTCGCGCACCGCGTCGTTGTGGACGCGCCGGGCGAGCGCGACGGCCTGCTCGGCCTCGGCCAGCTCGTGCCGCGTGGCTCCGGGCAGCGCGGAGCGGTCCAGCGCCGCGAGCGCCCGGCCGAGCGCGTTCTCCGCCGCCTCGCGCTCGGGCGGGCGGGCGCCGCGCGCCGCGGCCACCGCCGCCGCCAGGGCCGGTTCGGCCGCCGCCCGGCGCCGTTCCAGCGCGAGGGCGAGCCCGGCGCGGGCGGCGTCCATGCGCACGTGCAGGCGGTCGAGCCGGCGCACCCGCGTCACGCACACCAGCACGACCCAGGCCAGTAACAGTGTGCCCGCGGTCGCGAGCGCCCCGATCATCACGAGACCCTCGGGGGCGCCGTGCTGAAGGGATGGGCACCGCGCGGGTCGGCGGCCACCGCGGCGCGGTAGACCCGTTCGACCGACGCGGCCACCACCGGCCACGCGAACCCGGCCGCCCGGGCCCGCCCCGCCTCCGCATACGCCGTCCGGCGAGCCGGATCGTCGAGCAGCGCCGCCAGCCGCAGCGCGAGATCGCCCGGGGCGAACACCTCGCCGGCGTCACCGAGCACGGCGCGGAACGCGTCCAGGTCGCTCGCGAGTACCGATGTCCCGGCCGCCATCGCCTCGGTGAGCACCATGCCGAAGCTCTCGCCCCCGGTGTTGGGGGCGCACAGGACGTCCATCGTGCGCAGCGCCGCCGCCTTGGTGGGGTCGTCGACCGGCCCGAGGACGTCGAGGCGGTCGGCGACCGGCGCGGCCCGGTGACGCAGCGCGTCGGCGTCTCCGCGGCCCACCACGAGCACGCGCAGGTCGGGACGGTCCGGCGCGAGCGTGCGTACGGCGTCGAGCAGGACGGCCATGCCCTTGCGCGGCTCGTCGAAGCGCCCGAGGAAGCCCACGGTCTCGCCGCCGAGGTGCCCGGGCAGCGGGGGCCCGTCCGCGTGCTGTGCGAGGTCGACGCCATTGGGGATCTCCACCGCATCCCCGCCCAGGTGCTCGACCTGCACGCGGCGCGCGAGCGGCGACACCGCGATCCGGGCGGTGACCTTCTCCATCAACGGCCGCAGCATCCCGCCGAACGCGCTGAGTGCCCGCGAGCGCTCGGTGGCGGTGTGGAACGTGACGACGACCGGGCCGTCGGCCAGCTGCAGCGCGAGCACCGACAGGCTCGGGGTGGTGGGCTCGTGCAGGTGCAGGACGTCGAAGCGGTGCTCGGCGAGCCAGCGGCGCACCCGCGTGTACGACCGCGGACCGACCGCGACCCGCGCCACCGACCCGTTGTAGGGCACCGCCAGCGCGCGCCCGGCCGGGGTCACGAAGTCCGGCAGCGAGGCGGCTCCGACCGACGGCGCCAGCACGTTCACGTCGTGGCCCCGGGCGATCAGGGCGCGGGCGAGGCCGAGTACGTGCGTCTGCACCCCGCCGGGGACGTCGAGCGAGTAGGGACAGACCATCCCGATCCGGAGCGGGGTCATGCCGGGCCCTCCCCCACCGGCCGGGTCACGAGTCGATCCCTATCGGCTGCAGCACGTGCCAGTCGGCGGGGGCGCGGGCGACGAGCGTCCCGAACGTGTCGGCCAGCGCCTGGGTGGCCTTGCCGACGTCGGCGGGGCCGGGCACGGGCACCGGGTCGGCGAAGTCGAGCGACCAGCCGTCCGGGGTGAAGCAGGCGTGGGTGGGCAGCAGCAGCGCCCCGGTCAACGCGGCGAGCCGGGCGGGTCCGGTCGGCATCCGGGCCGGCGTGCCCAGGAACGACACCTCGGCGCCGGTGCCCGTCACGTCGCGGTCGGCGAGGAGACACACCACCCCGCCGGCGCGCAGCCGCGACGTGAGCGCGCGGTGGGTGGCGGATCCGCCCTCGGCGGCCACCACCTCGAACCCGAGGGCCTCGCGGTAGGCCACGAACCGGCGGTAGACCGACTCCGGGTGCAGCCGCTGCGCCACCGTCGTGAACGACGGCTCGAGCCCGCGCCGGCGCAGCATCTCGACGAGCCACACGCCCGCCGCGTCCCAGTTGCCGCTGTGCGGCAACGCCAGCACGACGCCGCGGCGGTCGTCGAGGGCCTCGGCGAACGGCCCGAACCCGCTGACGCGCGTGCGGGCGTGGACGTCGGCGGGGTCCATCGACGGCAGCCGGAACGCCTCGCACCAGTAGCGCGCGTAGCTGCGCAGGCCGTCGCGGACGAGGAGGTCCAGGTCGGCATCGGGAGCCGCGCGGGCCAGGTTGACCCGCAGCTGCCGGGCCCCGACCCCGCCGCGTCGGGCGGCGAGATCGGCGCCGAGCCGGAACGCACCGAGCGCCACCGGCTCGGGCAGGGCCCGCACGAGACGCCATGCGGCCGCGTACTCGATGTCGACCAGGCGCTCCGAGAGGGGACTCACGGCACCGGAGGGGGCGGCGGGAGGGCCTGCGCGCTGCGGTACACCGAGCGGATCCGCTGCCCGACCGTCCACAGTGACCCGGCCGCGAGCAGCCACAACGCGACGTCGAGGGCGTAGGGCACCCCGAGCCCGTGCAGGCCGGTGCCGACGAGGGCGAGGATCAGCCGCTCGGCCCGTTCGACGAGACCGCCGTCGGCCGAGAGCCCCAGTCCCTCCGCGCGCGCCTTGACGTAGGAGACCAGCTGCCCGGAGACGAGGCACACGAGCGCGGCGATGCCGAGCAGCCGGTTCTGGCCGACGCCCAGGCACCACCAGGCCAGAGCGGCGAACAGGGCTCCGTCGGCGGCGCGGTCGCACACCGAGTCGAGCACGGCGCCGAAGGGCGTGCTGTGGCCGCGGGCCCGGGCCATGGCGCCGTCGACGAGATCGAACATGACGAAGAACCAGATCACCAGCGTGCCGACGAACAGCTGGTCCCGCGGCAGGAACCACACCGCAGCGGCGACGCTACCGACGGTGCCCGCCACCGTGACGGCGTCGGGGGTGACGCCCAGGGCCAGCAGCCGGCGCGCGAGCGGATCGGCCACGCGGTTGACGTGCACGCGGGCGAAGACGTTGAGCATGGACTCCTGCTTGGTCTGCCGCGGGTGGTACCGACACGTCCAGACTAGTCGGCGGTGGTTGCGGACCCCGGCCACGCCTCCGCGAGCAACGCGCGGGTCTCCGCCAGCAGCTGCGGGATGACCTTCGTCTGGCCGACGACGGCGATGAAGTTGGCGTCCCCGCCCCAGCGCGGCACGACGTGCTGGTGGAGATGGTCGGCGAGCGACCCGCCCGCGACGGTGCCCAGGTTGAGCCCGACGTTGAACGCGTGCGGGGCCGCTACCTGCTTCATCGTGCGCACGGCCCGCTGGGTGAACGCCATCAGCTCGGCCGACTCGGCCGGGGTGAGCTCCTCCAGCTCGGCGACGTGCCGGTAGGGCAGCACCATGAGGTGGCCGGGGTTGTAGGGGTGCAGGTTGAGGACGGCGTAGACGGACTCGCCGCGGGCCACGACGAGGCCGTCCTCGTCGGGCAGCGACGGGATGCGGCAGAACGGGCAGCCCTCGTCGGCCGTGTCCTTGATGTAGGCCATCCGGTGCGGCGTCCAGAGCCTGCGGAACCCGTCGGGGGTCCCCACCCCGTCCATCGGCTCCAGAACCGGTGCCCCGCTCATGGGAGACGATCCTAGGTACGGAGCAGGCGGGCGGCCGCGGCCGGGTCGGCCGTGCTGATCCAGAGGCGTTCCCGGGTGTCGAGCACGAGCAGCAGGGTGGGCCCGGGCCGGACCGTGAGACGGCTCGTGGGCCGCTGGGGCGTGGGTCGGCCCGGCTTCGCACCGGTGGGCAGGTTGACGCCGAGCACCTGACCGAACGTCAGTTCGCTGGCCTCCGCGTCCGCGACCTCCCCGAGCGGGATCCGCCGGCCGCCGCCCCACGGGCCCTGCCCGGCCCGTACCTCCTCGGGCCCGACGGTCAGCTGCACCACACCCACGTGGACCCCGATCAGCAGGATCACCAGCGCGACGGGCACCCCGATCCACCACTGCCCGTCGAGCGACGCGGCCACGACGGCGGCCACGGCGAACACCGCCGCCACCCCGACGTGCAGCGGGGAGACGACGGTGCTCGTGTACGTCGGCACTAGAGCTCTGCCGTGGGGCTGGCGTTGTTGCGGCTCGCGATCCAGTCGACGATCGTCGCCGCGGCCTCGGCCACGGGAACGCCGTTGCGCTGGGTGCCGTCGCGGAACCGGAAGCTCACGGCGCCCGCCTCGACGTCACGGGCGCCGATGAGGAGCATGAACGGCACCTTCTGCAGCGTGTGGGTGCGGATCTTCTTCTGCATGCGGTCGTCGCCGGCGTCCACGTCGACGCGCACGCGATGGCTCCTCAGAAGGGCCGCGATCTCGTCGGCCGCACCGACCTGCTCGTCGGTGACCGGGATCGCCACCACCTGGACGGGCGCCAGCCACGCCGGGAAGGCGCCCGCGTAGTGCTCGGTGAGCACGCCGAAGAAGCGCTCGATGGAGCCGAACAGCGCGCGGTGGATCATCACCGGGGTCTGCCGCGAGCCGTCGGCGGCGGTGTACTCCAGCTCGAAGCGCTTGTTCTGGTTGAAGTCGAGCTGGATGGTGGACATCTGCCACGACCGGCCGATCGCGTCCTTGGCCTGCACGGAGATCTTGGGGCCGTAGAACGCCGCACCGCCCGGATCCGGCACGAGGTCCAGCCCGGAGTCCTCGGCGGCCTGGCGCAGCACCTCGGTGGCCTGCTCCCACTCCTGCTCGGACCCGATGAACTTGTCCGAGTCGCCCCGGGTGGACAGCTCCAGGTAGAAGTCGTCGAGACCGTAGTCGCGCAGCAGGTCGAGGATGAACGCCAGCAGGCTCCGCAGCTCACCGGGCATCTGCTCCGGCGTGCAGTAGATGTGCGAATCGTCCATGGTCAGCCCGCGGACGCGGGTGAGCCCGTGCACCACGCCGGACTTCTCGTAGCGGTAGACGGTGCCGAACTCGAACAGCCGCAGCGGCAGCTCCCGGTACGACCGGCCCCGCGACCGGAAGATCAGGTTGTGCATCGGGCAGTTCATGGCCTTGAGGTAGTACTGCGCGCCCTCGAGGTCCATGGGCGGGAACATGGTGTCGGCGTAGTACGGCAGGTGACCGGAGGTGTAGAAGAGGTCGGCTTTGGTGATGTGCGGGGTGTTGACGAACTCGTACCCCGCCGCCTCGTGCCGCTCGCGGGAGTAGGCCTCCAGCTCGCGCCGGATGATCCCGCCCTTCGGGTGGAAGACCGGCAGGCCCGAGCCCAGCTCGTCGGGGAACGAGAAGAGGTCGAGCTCCGCGCCGATACGCCGGTGGTCGCGACGTTCGGCCTCGGCCAGGCGGGTGAGGTGGGCGTCGAGGGCTTCGGCCGACTCCCATGCCGTGCCGTAGATGCGCTGCAGCTGCTGGTTCTTCTGGTCCCCGCGCCAGTACGCCGCAGCGCTGCGCGTGATCCTGAAGGCCGGGATGTACTTCGTGGTGGGGATGTGCGGGCCGCGGCACAGGTCCGACCACACGACCTCGCCGGTGTGGGCGTGCACGTTGTCGTAGGCGGTGAGCTCGCCGGAGGCGTCGACCTCCATGACCCCTTCCTCCGGGGCCCCCTTGATGTCGATCAGCTCCAGCTTGTACGGCTGGTCGGCGAGCTCCTTGCGGGCGTCGTCGAGCGAGTCGTACGAGCGCCGCACGAACCGCTGCCCGGCCTTGACGATCTTCTTCATCGCCGACTCGATCTTGGTGAGGTCCTCGGGGGTGAACGGCCGGGCGACGTCGAAGTCGTAGTAGAAGCCGTCGGTGATGGGCGGGCCGATACCGAGCTTGGCCTCGGGGAACAGCTGCTGGACGGCCTGCGCGAGCACGTGCGCCGCGGAGTGGCGGATGACGCTGCGGCCGTCCTCGGTGTCGGCGCCGACGGCCTCGACGACGGCGTCGACGTCGGGGATCCAGGCGAGGTCCTTGAGGACCCCGGCGGCGTCCCGCACGACGACGACCGCGCTCGGACCGCTGGTGGGCAGGCCCGCCTCACGGACGGCGGCACCCGCCGTCGTCCCGACCGGCACCCGGACGGGGGCGGACGGAGGGCTGGCTGCGGGCGCGGACACGGGGTGCCTCCAGGAAAGGGTCGCATCGGAACTGACCCCCCCGATGCTAGAGGTGACCCGCGACGAGGTTTCACTCAGTTCAGGCGGTGCAGCCCCACGACGAGCCGCTGCATGGTCCCGACGTCGAGCGCCCAGTTCTGGTTGAGCACCGTGCGGACCGGCACGGGCTGCTCCCGCCGCGGCAGAGGCGGGGCCGCGTCGGGCGACAGCGCCAGTACGGCGAGCGCACCGGGCCGGGCCGACGGGGCGACGGGTGCCCCGAGAACCGCCAGTGCGGGGGCGTCGGTGGACGCACGGGGCCGGGGCAGGGCCGGGATCGACGTGGGGACGAGCGCCCGGTCCAGGGCCCGGTGCAGGGCGGGCGAGGCGAGCTCGCGCCGGGCGGCGGCGACGTCGTGGCCCGCGTCGACCCGGACGTGCACGAACGCGCCGGTGACCGAACGCAGGACGTGCACGGCGTCGCGGGTGGCCAGCACGAGGTCCTCCATTCCGCCTCCGGCCATGGCCATCGGTGCGGCGTCACGGGCCATGCGCACGAGGGTGGCGACCTCCTCACCGGCCACGGTGCCCGCGCTGGACAGGACGCTGCCCGTCCGGGCGTCGACGAGACGCGCGGCCTGCGCGCCACTGCGGGCCACCAGTTCGGCCACGACAGCGTCGAGCTCGACGGCCACGGGTACCTCCTCGGGTCGGGGCCCGACAGCCTCCTCTGCCGCACGGGAGCAATGCCGATGCACCCGTACGGCCGAGCGGGAAGAAGCCCGTACCTTCCCGGGTTGGACCGGTCGTGGTGCCTCTCTCCGTGCTCGACCTCGTCCCCATCGGCTCCGGCTCGACGCCCACCGCGGCGTTGGCCTCCAGTACCGCCCTGATCCGGCGCGTCGAGGAGCTCGGCTACCACCGCTACTGGGTGGCCGAGCACCACGGCATGCCGGGCATCGCCAGCTCGTCGCCCGCCGTTCTGATCGCGCACCTGGCGGGCGCCACGTCCACGATCCGCGTCGGATCGGGCGGGGTCATGCTGCCCAACCACCAGCCGCTCGTGATCGCCGAGCAGTTCGGCATGCTCGACGCCCTGCACCCCGGCCGCATCGACCTCGGCATCGGGCGTGCCCCGGGCACCGACCCGCGCACGGCCCGCGCGCTGCGCCGCGGCACCGACGCGCTGGGCGCCGACGACTTCCCCGAGCACCTGCAGGAGCTGGCCTCCTACTTCCGCGGCGAGGGCCCGGTCGTGGCCGTCCCGGCGCACGGCCAGAAGCCCGATATGTGGCTGCTCGGCTCCAGCGGGTACAGCGCCCAGGTCGCCGGCCTGCTCGGGCTGCCCTTCGCGTTCGCCCACCACTTCAGCGGCGAGAACACCCTGGCCGCGCTGGCGCTCTACCGGGACACCTTCCGGCCAGGGGTGCTGGAGTCGCCGTACTCGATGATCTGTACGGCGGTGCTCGCCGCTGAGTCGGATGCCGAGGCCCGACGTCTCGCGATGCCGGGCGCGCTGCAGTTCCTGCGCCTGCGGATGGGCAACCCTGGTCTGGTGCCCACGGTCGAGGAGGCCGAGACCTACCCGTACTCATCGCAGGAGCGGGCGTTCGTCGAGGACCGGCTGGGCGGCCAGATCATCGGCTCGCCGGAGACGGTGCGCGACGGCGTCCGGGAGCTGGTGCAGCGCACCGGGGTGCAGGAGCTGATGGTCACCACGAGCACGCACGGTGCCGAGGACCGGATCCGGTCGTACGAGTTGCTGTCCGAGGCGGTTTCTCCGGCCGTGGTGTGATGGCCTCATGTACTCCGAGTTCCGGGCGGCGGTCGAGGCCAAGGACGTGGACGCGGCGGTAGCGCTGTTCGCGCCCGACGTCGTCTTCCACTCCCCCGTCGTGCACAAGCCCTACGTCGGGCGGGAGGCGTTGCACGCCATCCTGTCCGCCGTGATGGTGGTGTTCGAGGACTTCCGCTACACGGGGTCCTACGAGGGTGGGTCGGGCCACGTCCTGGAGTTCGCGTGCCGGGTCGGGGACCGGGATCTGCAGGGCGTCGACATCCTGCGTGGTTCCGGTGATCAGCTCACCGAGCTGACGGTCCTGGTCCGGCCCTACTCCGCCGCCACGCTCCTGCGGGAGCGCATGGCGGCGCTGCTCACGTGAGAACGGCGTTCACCGAGCTGTTCGGCATCCGGCACCCGATCGCGTCGGCTGCGATGGCCGGTTCCGCCGGGGGTGCGCTGGCCGCGGCGGTGTCGTCGGGGGGCGGGTTGGGGCTGGTCGGCGCCGGCGCCGGGAACACCGCGTGGCTCGACCGTGAGCTGGCGATCGTCGCCGGAACGCCAGATCCCTGGGGCGTCGGATTCCTGTGCTGGGCCGCGGATGTGGACGCCGCCTCGCGGGCGCTGGAGTACGGCCCGTCGGCGGTGCTGCTGTCCTTCGGTGACCCTGCGGTGTTGGCCGCGCCGGTAGTGGCCGCCGGCGTGCCGCTGATCGTCATGGTCACCGACCTCGAGGAGGCCCGCCGGGCGTTCGACATCGGCGCCGATGTCGTTGTGGCGCAGGGCACCGAGGCCGGTGGGCACGGCGGCGGGCGTGCGACGCTGCCGTTCGTCCCGGCCGTCGTCGACATCGCGGGTGACGTGCCCGTGCTCGCTGCCGGGGGCATCGCCGACGGCCGCGGCCTCGCCGCCGCTCTGACCCTCGGCGCGGCCGGGGTGCTCGTCGGCACCCGTTTCCAGGCCACCTTCGAGGCCCTCGAAGCACCCGAGGTCGGCAAGGCCATCGTCGCGGCGACGGGCGACCGCACCGACCGCAGCACGCTGCTCGACATCGGCCGCGACTCCGCGTGGCCGTCGCAGTGGACCGGGCGCGCGCTGCGCAACCGGTTCGTCGACGAGTGGCAGGGCCGCTCGGAGGAACTGCGCAGGGACGGGGTGGCTCGCACGGCCCACCAGGAGGCCGTCGCCCGCGGGGATCTCGATCACGTCGCGGTGTGGGCGGGCGAGGCCGTCGACCTCATCACCGACCTGCGACCGGCCGCCGAGGTCGTCGAACAGATCGCCCGCGAGGCGGAAGCGGCCCTCCGCCACGCGACGCGGTCCCTGTAGGTTTCTGGTCGTGGCCAACCCCATCGAGTTCGACGTGCTCATCGAGATCCCCCGTGGCAGTCGCAACAAGTACGAGGTCGACCACGAGAGCGGCCGGATCCGGCTCGACCGCACGCTGTTCACGGCCACCCAGTACCCCGGCGACTACGGCTTCGTCGAGAACACCCTCGGCGAGGACGGCGACCCGCTCGACGCGCTGCTCGTCACCGTCGGCGACCCGCTGTTCCCCGGCGTCCTCGTGCTGTGCCGCACCATCGGCATGTTCCGGATGACCGACGAGGCCGGCGGCGACGACAAGCTCCTGTGCGTCCCCGCCACCGACCCCCGCCTCGACCACCTGCGCGACATCCACCACCTCCCGGAGTTCCACCGCGCCGAGATCCAGCACTTCTTCGAGATCTACAAGGACCTCGAGCCGGGCAAGAGCGTCGAAGGGGCGTCGTGGGAGGGTCGCGTGGCCGCCGAAGCGGAGATCGCCGCATCCCGCAAGCGCCTGGCCGACTCGCAGCACTGACCCGCCGTCAGACGGGGGCGGCGTAGATCCGCACCACCGGTCGCCGGCCGTCCGGAGCGGACCAGTCCGCGAGCCGCCGCTCCACCAGCCGCCATCCCAGACGCTCGTAGAGCGCGACCGCCGCTCCCCCGTCGTCGACGACGTCGAGCACCAGGGACAGGCCCTCCCTCGCCGCATGGGACTGCGCGGCCTCCAGCAGGACCGCCCCGCACCCGAGCCCGCGGGCGACGGGGTCGGCGAACAGCCGGGAGACGGTCACGCCCACGACACAGACGTGACCGACGATGCGGGACTTCCGCTCCGCCACCCAGGCCGCTGTGAGCCCGGGCGGGGTGATCCAGTCGGCCGGGTCCTCGGGCCAGCGCATCGGGTAGGCGTCGGAGGAGTGGACGGCGCGGAGCACCTCGACGCAGGCGGGAAGATCGGCGTCGGTGCGCGGGCGGACGGACAGGACCACGCCCACAGTGTCCGTGCCGACGAAGCGGGGGCGCTGCTCGGGGCGGCGCCGTTCGGGGCGGCGTGTGTGACGCGATGGCGGCCTGTGTGAGGCTCGCTGAACGAGCGAGCCGCCGCAAGTGACCGAGCACCGAAGCCATGTCGTACAGCCGGCTGCCGTGGGCGGATTCCGGCCCGGCAGATCCTTCCCTTTGCTTGCACTGCAACGGTTCTGTGAGTATAGTCGAACATATGTTCACACTGGATGCGCTCTCCGATGAGGAGTTGCGGTCGTTGTCGTGGACCGGTCAGGACGTGGATCCGAACCTGGTGATGATGCTGGACGAGATCCCGCCCGCGGCGGATGCGTTCGACCGGGTGGAGCGGATCGGGACGTGGGAGAAGGTGATCGCGTGGGCGCAGGCCCG